>JANNQX010000314.1:0-9804 GCA_031400975.1 Gemmatimonadota bacterium | reverse complement strand
AGGTGAAGCGCCCGCCGGGGGGTCGCGCTCCCGGATGAGCCGCGGCCTCGTGGTGGCGCAAATGGCCCTTTCCATCATCCTGCTCGTCTCGGCCGGCCTTTTTCTTCGAAACCTCAAGGCGGCCACCGCCATCGACAAAGGATTCGACAGCGACAACCTGGTTGCGGCCGACGTCGACCCCGGGTTGCAGGGCTATTCCAGGGCTCGCACCGAACAGTTCTATCGCCAACTCCAGGAGCGGCTCGCCGCCCTGCCTAACGTTACGGCCGTGGGCTTTGGTGACAACCTGCCACTGGCCCTCAGCAACAGCGATTGGGGCGTGACGATTCCCGGATACACCCCAAGCCCGAACGAGGGCATGTCGATCAACGTTGCCATCGTGGCCCCGGGGTTTTTCGAGGCCATGGGGGCCCCGATCGTCCGGGGGCGCGGATTTACCGTGCGGGACGACAGCAGCGCGGCCCGATCGATCGTGATCAACCAGCGGTTCGCGGACCGATTCTGGCCCAACCAAGATCCGATCGGTCGCACCGTCCAAGTCGGGAGCCGTGAGCACACCGTCATCGGCCTGACCCGGACCGGGAAATACCTGAGACTTGGTGAGGACCCGCTCGCCTACATGTACCTGGCCCAGGCCCAACACTGGACGACCGGCATGAACATCCTGATCCGAACCGCCGGCGATCCGATGGCGGTGGTCCCGGCGCTCCGCCACGAAGTGACCGCGCTCGACCCGAACCTGCCGCTAGCTAATGTCCAGACGATGAACGACCGGATGGGCCTGGCGTTCCTGCCGGCCCGGTTGGCCGCCACCGTGCTGGGCGTGTTCGGACTGCTCGGCTTGGTGCTCGCATCACTCGGTGTCTACGGCGTCATGTCGCATGCGGTGTCACAACGGAATCGAGAAATTGGGATTCGGCTAGCCATCGGGGGTAGCGCGCCGGTGGTGGTTCGGCTTCTGATGCGCGACGGGATGAGACTGGTTGGGGCGGGGATCGGCCTTGGCCTGGTGGGAGCCTTGGCGGGGGCGCGGCTCATGAGCGGCGTTCTGTACGGGACGGGGCTCGATCCTTTGGTGTTCAGCCTGGTGCCGGCGGTACTCACCGGGGTGGCGATGCTGGCGATTTGGATTCCCGCGCGTCGAGCGGCCGGGGTCAACCCGGTCGTGGTACTCCGTCAGGAATAGATCGCCTGATCGGTGCTCAACGAGGCACGATGCGATACGATGCCGCGCCAACTCCCGCGCCCTGGTCGGATACCACGTCCGCGCGGACCACTCCTTCGCCCGCGCGTCTTCCGACAAACCTGCCCCCCGATGACACGACTGCTAGGGAGGTATCGCTGACGCTCCATGTGACCGAGCGAGGGGGGCCGAAGTTCGTGGCAACCGATAGCTGTACCGTGTCGCCTACTCGAGTCGCCCCCTCGCTGAAGCTGGATGGAAGGATCTGTACCTGTGCCGTGCCCACGGGCACCACGGGCGTTTCGGATTCTTCGACCGCCGGCCGGCGGCACCCCGCAGATCCAATGAGGCTCACCAACAACCAGCTTGGGAAGCGCCGAACACCACAATCTCGATTTCGAGTCAAGTCCTGTGCCCCGATCTACTGGAGGTCGTAACGCAATAGCCCAAGGTCCTTCTTTATCCCTGAAACTGGACTGTAGACCGTGGTGTCACTCCCCGGATTTGAGCCGCCCCAATGGATACCAATGAAGAGCGCCGTTGAGGGCAGGAAGCCGGCCCAACGAAAGACGGGACCGCCGCTGTCTCCCGAAGCACTTAGCTGTCCGGTCGCAGTGTTCTGGCAAAGCAGGGTGGTGTTGAACGGCGCGGGCAAGTAAGCCAGGTTGAAGTTCACACAGGTGCGAGCAAGTTGACCGGTGCTGTAACCGGTCGACACCCCGACCTTGGCAACAGCGCTCCCAACTGGCGGCGGCGTTAGTTGATTGATGGTAATTCTAAGCGCGAATGGAAACGGGGAACCAATTGGGCCGGGCCCGGGGAAGGCAATGAAGCCGCCCAGCCAATCGTTCGGATTTGTGTGCGTCGCCAGCGCCGCATCGCTCCACCGGCAGAACCTACCCACCGGACAGGTTCCACCAGCGACCGGTGCAGGGTCAGTCCGGTCTTTGGCAGCGATTTCCGGGTGAATGTAGTCCAGGACCGGCTGGTAGAACATCGAAGCTGGGCTAGTTGCGTCCAGCCCAAACCAAGTCCTCGTGCAATGAGAAGCCGTCAGGAAAATAGCGTCGCTCGAACTGGTGAGGCTGACGTTCGCACCCAAGGTACAGTTGTCGGTACCTACGCCGATGTTGGTTCTGGTAATCAAAAGGCCGCTTAGCGTTGGCCGAACGTAGCCAGCCAAGCTATCGATGAGCATGGCATTGAGCACCGGAGCCTCGACAACCCCTATTCTGATCGCTTCGGGCGGAATCTTGAGCGTCTCGACGACGTGAATGGCGGCGAGACGGCCTTGCTCATTCGCGACGCCGATGTCGATTCTGTTCTCGCGCTCGTTGATGTCAGTGTAGACTATGTCGTTTGGAAGAGAATCGTTGGCGTCACGTCTCCAACCGAAAAGCTCGGCCCAGTTGAACCGGCCATTCCGAAACTCATAGCTACGATTCGATCCGAATCCGAAGATCCTCAAATCGCTTTCCGGATCAGCGCGCGCGGCCCGCTCCTCGATGGCCATGCTTAACGTTGCCGTGTCGACTGAGCCGGCGAGAATCACCACGGTTGAGGCCCCGTCTAAATTCATCCCGCCAAACACCGGCACGAGCTTCGAGATCTCCAACATTTCCTGATCGAGGGTGAGATACTCACCAGGGCCGTCGGAGGTGCTTGTCTGGAGTCCGGCGGGCGGGGTGCTTTGGGGTGGGCCTTCGAGAACATTGCAGCCGAGCGCAAGAACTAGCGCCGTTGCGACCCGATATGAGGTGCGAGGTGCGACCGTTGCTTCTCACTGGGAGCCTCCTAAGGCGACTGCGACCCTACTCCAACCCTTTGCTTCGAAGCTCAAGCGAACGAGGTTGTTTGTCAACAACCTGGCGCAAATCGGCTCACTCGAGCTCATCGGGACAGGGCCGGACAAAGAGCCGGAAGCTCGGCCGAATAGAGATCACCCGGGGGGCGAATCGAGTCAGCCACCGCTGGGACCAGGCCGGGCCGCTCCGACGTGAAGTAGACGGTCCGCGGCCCCCGGAACGCCGGCGCGAAATCCGCCCACCGAGAGTTGACCCCCGAAAGCCGGACGGGCTCGCTCCAGCCAGTGCCCGTCCGACAGCTAATGTGGAGGTCGGCCCGATCGTCGGGGCCCGGCGCCACCAGGAGAATGAATCGGCCATCAGGATCGATGAGTGGATTCCCACCGCCGAGCAAGGTTCCGAAAGCGATCGGCTCCGGCACTGTCCAGCCGGTTGATGTCCGCCGAGCCAGGTAGACTCGACTCGCGCCCCGTCGGCTCGAGCTGAAGGCGATCGTACCGTCTCTGGCCTCTGAGACAAAGATGTCGGACGAGTCGGAATTGAGCGGCGCTCCCGGGTCGATCGGCGAACCCCACCCCTGGCCGGTTCGCTCCACATACCAGGTGTTGAAGTCACCACCTTTCCCCTGGCCCCGGGGCCGATTCGAACTGAAGTAGAGCCGGCGTCCGTCAGGCGCGATGAACGGGTCCACGTCGAGATAGGTGCCCGAAAACGGCGCCACCGTTGGTGAGGTCCACCGGCCGTCGACCAGCCGTGCGGTCATGATGACCATCGACCGGCGATCGGGCGTGGCCCGGTTGAAGAAGACTTCGTCGCCCTTGGCCGAGAAGGTGATCGCAAACTCCGGCGCTGGGGTCGAAATCGTCCCCGGCCCAACCAGGGTGGGGTGGCTTTGCCCTCCGTTGAACCCAGTAACCACCGCCACTAACAGCATCGACCGGCCGTTGATAGAACCTCCTTGATTGTCAGGACTATCGAAACCGTACGGGGGGAGGCCGGCGTTTTCTTCATCCGCACCACGACGGCGGCTGCCGGTCTAGAGGTCGAGCCGAAGGCTTTCATGCACCTGGTGGCGCCAGGCCGGCGCCACGTTGGCGGCGGCCGCGAACTCGGTCCACCGGCTCACGGCCCGGTGAACCTCGCCGAAAACGTTGGCCGCCTGCCGTTTGGTGATCGACGCCACCGCAGCAACCGCGAACAGATCGTCTCGGCTGAAGCCATCCCGCTTTCCATTGCACGACATCTGGTGGAGCGAGGTCCAGTCGCCGGCTGGGTTGTAGCTATAGGTCAGGTCGAAGGCCGGCGAGAGCGACCACTGTCCAGTACGATCCATCAGGAAGGCGATGTTCTTCACGTGGTCGTCTTGATTGCGCGCCAGGATGTTGAACACCATCCGCCGGAACTGCTCCTCGGTGGCCGGCATCCCGAGGCCAAGTTGCCGGATCACTTGGAAAGCTTGCTCGTAGGAGTGAGCTCCGGCGGCATTGAAATCGAAATGGGCCAAGGCCGCCAGCGATTGGAGGTGGAGCTTCCGGCCGCCGGCGATTCGATCAAATCGCCTGGTCATGAAATGGCGGCGGCCGTTTTCTTCCATCAACCGGCAGTCCGCCATCTCAATCCCAGCGGCGCGCGCCATCAGGGAATAGGCAAACTCGACGGCACCATACCCGGCGGGGTCCGCCAATTCCCGATCGCCGTTGCCGGTTACCCCGTCGAACTTAAGGAGCCAATACTCGAAGCCAGCGTCAGCCGTGAGCTGGCCAGAACGGACTTCGTTCGTCCCAGGATTCCAGGCAATCACCGCCTTGGCCCGGGCGCCGGCTGCCGAGGTTCCAACTCGGAGGATGTCGGCAAGTGCCTTGCCGGCGCCAGGCCCGCCAAAGGAGGCCGTGAGCTGGCTCCGATGGCTAAGGACGGCGGACGCCAATTCCACCAGCGCCTCGACTTGGAGAGGTTTTGCCGATCCGACCCGCGGCCCGACCGCCGGGGCAAACTCGAGGGCGCCCATCCCCCGGGCACCGACATAACAGAGCCGCTCCACCGGATTGAAGCTCTCGGGCAACCGGCCGCGGCTGGCCAGCCACGCATCGATCAAAAGACTGCCGAACTTGTCGGGCAGTGAATCGGCCACCAAACCCGGGAGGCCAAAGAAACTCCTCTGCGGCAGCGACGGAAAGGAATAGACCTCCGTCGCGAGCGGAGCCACGATCGGCGAAACCTGAATCCCGCTCCGAGCAAACGCGGGATCGTACTGGAACGCGGCGGTCGAGGCTCCATCTTCGAGAGACACCGCCCCGATCGTCCGGCCCCAGAGCCGCACTTCTGCAACCGTGGTCACGAATCAGGGGCCCAGGTCCACGGAACCGACGGCGGACTCGGGCGGGACCGGGTGGAGGCGCGTTTGCGTTGCCGGCCCTGAAGCTTGAGCAAGGCAATCGGACTTACAACCGGTGCCGGCGCCAAACCCTCGACTCGGTCGAGGAGGCCGAGGACTCGGAGGATCCGAAGCAGGGTATCGAGTTGGGCCGAACCGCCGGACTCCACCCGTTCGACGGTCCGCTTGGCGACTCCGGCTTGCGCCGCAAGCGCTGCCTGGGTGAGCCCGAGGTCGAGGCGGCGGCGTTCCAACCGGGACCCCAGATCGGCCAGGATGGCTGAGTCCGAGCTGGCTTCATATCTATTCATAGTCGTCTAATATAGCGAATTATAGACGATTAGCAAGAATAATCGACACAGAAGAGGACTTAGTACGTACTTTGTAAATCGCCGTTTGTTGCGATAAAAGCACTTTTCAGCACTTTAGTCGCCTCATTTAGCTGGGATCACTGACCCGCTACCAAGGTTGCGGTCGGTTGCGGCGGATGTACAGGACATACATCTTGATACATATGAAAACTACCCTCAATATCGACGACGCGCTCCTGGCCGAGGCCAGCCGGCTCACCTGCATAGCCGAAAAGACCGCCCTCGTCCGCGCGGGCCTGGAGGCGTTGATCGCCCGGGAACAGGCCCGGCGTCTCGCCCGGCTTGGCGGCACCGAACCACAGGTTCGCGTGCCCCCGCGTCGCCGGGCGCCGCGCCGGCGGACCGGGTGATCCTGGTCGATACGTCGGTGTGGGTGGATCACTTTCGCCGGGGCAATTCGGCGCTCGTGGCGTCGCTCGAGGCCGGCGAAGTCA
The DNA here is from genome assembly GCA_031400975.1 of Gemmatimonadota bacterium. Lineage (GTDB taxonomy): Bacteria > Gemmatimonadota > Gemmatimonadetes > Gemmatimonadales > GWC2-71-9 > SHZU01. The sequence goes on along the minus strand of JANNQX010000314.1, from coordinate 3,637 downwards.
CCACCCATCCCTTCGTCATCGGCGAGCTGGCCTGTGGCCAGCTCCGGGCCCGGGACCGGATTCTCGCGATGCTCACTGGGCTGCCAACCGCGCCCGCCCTATCCCATGACGAAGTGCTCCACTTCCTGGAGGCCCGCAAGCTTTCGGGACGTGGATTAGGGTGGATCGATGTCCACCTGCTGGCGGCCGCGGCGCTCTCCGGCATAGCCCTCTGGACGCTCGATCGTCGTTTGGGCCAGGCCGCGGCCGAGGTCGCGAAATCGTGAGCTCAGGGGGCCGGACGCTCCGGCGGGACCGGGCGGTCGTGCTTGAGGTCCTGCGCCAGGTAGACCGTGGCCATGCCGCCCGCGCCGAGTTCGCGGTCGAGTCGGTAGCGGCCGGCGAGTGCCGCAGTGAGGTGGCTCAACGTGGCGTCGCTCATCGCCCCGCCAGCCGTTTCACGAGATCGGGGAGCGCCACGGCGGTCACACCGTTTCCCATGGGCCAGCTCGCCTCGCCGCCATGGACGACGTAGGCGGCCCGCGGCTTGAGGTCCTCACACGCGATCCGGAACCCCTTCGACACGACGGGCGCGGTCGTGCGCTTGATTTCGACCACCGCCTCCACCCGGCCACCGCCCTCGAGTACGAGATCCGCCTCGGCCCCCTTCTCGGTCCGGAAATACATCGCGATCCGCTCGGGCCCGGCGGCGGCGATCAACTGCTCGAGCACGAAGCCCTCCCAGCTCGCACCAACGACCGGATGCGACAGGACGTCGTCGAGCGACCCGAGCCCGAGCAGGGCGTGGAGGATCCCGCTGTCGCGGAGGTACACCTTGGGAACACGGACGAGTCGCTTGCCGAGGTTTCCACTCCAGGGCGGCAACCGCCGGATCAGCAGGAGGTCCGCCAGCAGATCCACGTACCGCCCGACGGCCGGCGCCGACACTTCGAGGCTCGCGGCCAGGCGGGCCTTGTTGAGCGGGGTACCGTGGAGGTGCGCGAGCATGCCCCATAGCCGCCCCACCACCGCGGGCGGGAGGCGCGGCGCGAACATCGGCACGTCGCGCTCGAGATAGCTTCGGACGAAGTCGAGCCGCCAAGCCAGGCTGTCGGCTCCGCTTCTGGCCAGCAGGCTTTCCGGAAAGCCGCCGCGGACCCAGAGACGTTCGACGCCCGGCCCGCGGGGCGCGAGTTCTCGGGCCAGGACCGGGGTGAGCTCGAGGTAGGCCACCCGTCCCGCGAGCGATTCACCGGCCTGCTGTTGGAGATCGAGCGAGGCCGAGCCGACGAGCAGGAAGTGCCCGGCCTTCTCGCCGGCCGCGCGCCGGTCGTCGATGATGCCGCGCAGTTGCTCAAAGAGGCCGGGCATCCGGTGGATTTCGTCGAGGATGACGAGCTTGCCCGCCTGGGCGCGAAGGTATCCGTCGGCGTCGTGGAGGCGGCGGCGGTCGGCCTCGCGCTCGAGGTCGAGATAGAGCGCCCGGTCGCCCCGCTTGCGTGCCACCGCGCGGGCGAGGGTCGTCTTCCCCACCTGGCGGGGACCGAGGAGCACCACGGCCGGCATGGCCCGAAGGCGATCCTCCAGTCGGGCCAGGAGAAGGCGTTCAATCATATTCGTAAATCTAACGTCACACGTTCGTTTTACGCCATATCACGTTCATCGGGCTACCCCGGACAGCCCGAGCTGGTTCGCCTGCGCCGCAAACCTCGGGTCCTTCCGCATCCCAAGGCGTTCACTCAGCGTGCCGCTGAAGGATGTCCTGGATGCCTGCCATGTCGAACGCCACGTCCCAGCACCACACCCCAAATCCGCCCTTGGCGTTGACCCCGCGGACCCACAGATCCAGCGCGTCTCGCTTGGCGGTGTTTTGAGGAGAATCTTGTCCCTTGATTTCCAATACCAGCATCCGCCCGCTAGCCAGCCGGACCAGGAAATCCGGAATGAACCGCCGTCGGGACCCGCCCCAGAGGTAGTGGATCTGGAGACCGAGCCGCTCATTCTTGGCATAGGCCTGAACCAACGGACTCGCCTCGAAGAGGTTGGCCGCGTGGGCTTCCCATGAACTATCCACGATGAGGTGGCTGATCTGGGATTTGTGAGTGGGTTGGGTCCGCCGAGTGGTGTACCAGGTTCGCATCTCGGCCGTGGATCCGATCGGGTGCTCCTCGTCGAACACCAGTTCGATCCGCTCGGCATTTTGCTCGACCACGTTGCGGAGCAGGTGCTGGACGATCTGGTCGACGTTGAGCATCAGCAGAATCCGGCGGCGAAGGGGCTCCTGATGGAACTTCGAGGGGATCACCAGGCGGTCGGACCCGATGAACTGCTCGACCAGGCGAACCAGCTGGATGGCGAGATATTCGCTGTTTCCCTTGAACCGGCCCCGCATTTCCACAAACGCCGCCCGTGATGCCTTGAACACCAGGCGCTGCATCCGGAACTCCTCGGGCAGCTTCTCCAGATCGATGGCCGAGACCTGGTCCCAATGGGCGGCACCGCCGATGGCTGGCGCCACTTCGGCGCGGAGCGGTGTGGTCGACGGATCGATTCGGAGCGGCTCGACTTTGGTCCAATCGACCGTCAGCGCCGGGCGGGTGACGGTATCGACCCGGAGCCCGTTCGGCCACCGGATCTCCAGCTCGCTCGCCTCCGGCGCTACGTCGATTTGGGTGCTCGGCTTGGGTGGCGGTGGTACGTCGTCCTGGTCGCCGGCGTCGCCTACGTTGAGGAAGACCGAGAGCGGGACCCCGAACACGTTGACGTATTCGGGCAGGAACCGCTCCTCGCCGTCCACGGTTTCGGTGTCGTAGCTGACCCGCCGGAGTCCCCGGCCGATCACCTGTTCGCAGAGCAGCTGGGAGGTGAACGCTCGGAGTCCCATGATGTGGGTCACGTTCTTGGCGTCCCAGCCTTCCGACAGCATCGCCACCGACACCACGTTCTGGAGATCCTGGCCCGCCCGTCCCCGCTTCCCGACCGTGTCCACCAACTCCCGCAGCAATTCTTCCTTCTTCATTGCCTCGAGCGGCGCCTTGCGGTCCGGCGATAACGCCGCCGCCGCGACGATCTCCTGGAGCCGGGCCTCGTAGTCCTTGTCGGTCCCCGCCGTTTCGCCAATCTCGGCCTTGTCGAGCACCCGGGAATCGACCCGGAGGGTTCGCTCGGGATCTTTGAGTTCCGGCCACGGCGAGTTGCCGGCGTTGAAGTAGTGCTCGACCCGGGCGGCGGTCTCGGTCCGATTGCACACCGTCAGCATCACCGGCGACGACGGATGACCGCCCTCGGCCCAGGCCTGCTTGGCGGCGCGCCAGTCAGCGCCGAGCAGGGTGTAGGCCTGCTGAACCAAGGCCGGCAGCGCCTCGTGGGGCTCAGCACCTTTCCGGTTCAGGTGGCGCCCCGGATCCACCGGGAGCTCCAGGCGACGGGGACGCCGGTGGGCCGGAAGCGGGTCGCCCGGTTGATGCGGACCGACGGGTTGCGGGGGCGGCGCCCCCGCCGGTTCGTGCGGACCACGGACAGCGGCCATGCCGAGCCGGTGGCGCCCAACACCCTGGCGCAGGTGTTCGCGCCGGCCGCGATGGGCGGGCCGGACCGGGTGTGGGCGAGTGATATCACGTACCTGCGGACCCCGCGGGGCTGGCTGTACTTGGCGATC
>JANNQX010000313.1:0-21266 GCA_031400975.1 Gemmatimonadota bacterium | reverse complement strand
CTAAGTCTTGTAAAAACAAGCCGATAGGGCCATCTTTGGAACCCAGGCAAAAGCCGGAGTTTCTCCAACCGAGGGTATTCGTGATTCGCGTCGCAACCGTGTCGCCGGGGTCGATCGCCGATCAGCTTGGCCTGAAAACCGGGTCCGAGTTGGTCAGCGTCAACGGCAACGAACTCGACGACTTCCTGGATTGGGAATTCCACACGGCCGATGAGGAGTTCCTGCTCCAGGTCCGCCAGCCGGGCGGCGAGGAGCTGGCCTTCGAGATCGAGCGCGACCTGGACGACCCGCTTGGGCTCACCCTCGAGCCGCCCCGGATCCGCCGGTGCGCCAATCGGTGCGACTTCTGCTTCGTCGATGGCAACCCCGCCGGCCTTCGGGAGGCGCTTTATATTCGGGACGACGACTTCCGATTGTCGTTCCGGTACGGAAACTTCGCGACCCTGACGAACCTGAAGCCCAAGGACGTCGAACGGATCATCGCCTACCGTCTTTCGCCGCTCTACGTGTCGGTCCACGCCACCGAGTTGGTGACCCGGCGATACCTGCTCCGGAACCCGACCGCGCCGGATATCATCCCCCAGTTGCGCCATTTTGCCGACCACGGGATCCAGTTCCATACCCAAATCGTGATGTCGCCCGGGGTCAATGATGGGGCGGTCTTGGAGCGGTCGCTTGGGGACCTCTATGACTTCGGTCCCGGGGTGCTGAGTGTCTCGGTGGTCCCGGTTGGGTTGACCGAATTCAGCAAACACAGCCTCTGCCGCGAGCCGACGGTGGCCGAGTGCCGGGACGCGGTCGCAACCGTCGAACGGTGGGGCACCAGGGCCCAGGCCGAACGGGGCATTACCTGGGTCCACGGCGCCGACGAGCTGTATCTGCGCGCCGAGCTCGAGCTGCCGCCGGCGTCGTTCTATGGCGCGTTCGAGCAAGTCGAGAACGGGGTAGGGGCGGTTCGGTTCCTTCAGCAGGAAATCGCCGAATCCGCTGGGGCGTTCGCCCAGTGGAAAGGCAAGAAGGTCGGGGTGCTGACCGGGGTCTCGATGGGGGCGTTGATGCCTCAGGTGCTCGAGCCTTTGACCAGGGCCTCGGGAGCCACGATCGAACTGATTCCAATCGAGAACACGCTGTTTGGGTCTCGGGTCACGACGGCGGGTTTGCTGCCGGGGCGTGACTTCCTGACGGCCCTGGCCGGCCGGACCGACCTCGACTTGGCTCTGTTGCCCGGCGAAGCCCTGAATGATGATCGCTTCTTTATTGACAACTTGCCGTTGACCGAGCTGCTGGCCGCGGTACCGATGCCGATTCGGCTTTCGAAGTACTTCGTGGACGCACTCGATGAGTAAGCCAACCGTAGCCATCGTCGGCCGGCCGAACGTTGGCAAGTCGACCCTGTTCAATCGCTTCGTCGGCGGCCGTCAAGCCATCGTCGCCGATCAACCTGGTACCACCCGCGACCGCCATTTCAGTGACGCCGAGTGGAATGGGCGCGCCTTCTGGGTCGTCGATACCGGCGGCATGGTGCCTGACTCGGATGACTCGATGGATCGCGCCATCCGCCGTCAAGCCGACTTGGCGATCGAAGAGGCCGATCTGATTTTGTTCGTGGTCGACGGGTTGACCGGTCTCCATCCGATCGACGAGGCCATTGCCCACCACCTGCGACGGACGAAGCGGCCGGTGATGGTGGTGGTCAACAAGCTCGACGCGATGCCCAAGGTGTTGCCGGATCCTGAGTTCTACGGATTGGGACTCGGCGAGCTGATGCCGGTGTCGGCGGCGGTCGGCAAAGGGAGCGGCGATCTACTCGACGCCATCGTCGAGAGGCTCCCGCCGAAAGAACCCGATCCGCCGGAAGAAGAGATCCGGGTGGCGATCGTCGGCCGGCCGAACGTCGGGAAGTCGTCGCTGGCAAACCGGTTGCTCGGCGAGGACCGATACCTCGTCTCGCCGGTGCCGGGCACGACCCGGGATGCCGTTGATTCGGTGCTCAACTACCACGGAAAGCCGATCCGATTCATCGACACGGCCGGTCTTCGCCGGAAGTCGCGGGTCGATGACGATGTCGAGTTCTACTCGACCGTCCGGACCCGCCGGGCCATCGAAGAAGCCCACGTGTGCGTGTTGGTGATCGACGCGACCCTGGGGGTCCACCACCAAGACCTTCGAATCGCGACGGAGGCCTGGGACCGCGGGACCGGGCTGATCATCGCCGTGAATAAGTGGGACTTGGTCGAGGACAAAGACACCAACACGGCGATCCGGGGCCAGGCGGTGGTCATCGAAAAAGCCCCGTTTTTGGAGTGGGTTCCGTTTGTGTACGTCTCGGCCCTTTCGGGGCAGCGAGCCCGGAACGTGCTCGACCAGGTGATCGCGGTGGCGGAGGCGCGGCAGCGCCGGATCCCGACCTCGGAGGTCAATCGGGTGCTCGAGGCGCTGGTGGCGAGGAATCAGCCGCCCCAGCGCGAAGGCGAGGAAGTGAAGCTGCTCTACACCTCACAAATTGGAATCGCGCCGGCGGTGTTCGCCATCGTGAGCAATCGGCCCGACGACGTCGTCGAGCACTATCAACGGTATTTGATCCGCGGGTTTCGGGAGGCGTGGGGGTTCGAGGGTGTGCCGATCCGGCTCAAGATTCGGGAACGGAAGGGCCGCGAACGGTGACCGTGGCGCTGTGGTTCTTGGCTGCGTACCTCCTCGGCGCCATTCCGACCAGTTTCTTGGTCGCCCGGATCGTCAAGGGGGTCGACCTTCGCCAGGTCGGCAGCAAGAACCTTGGGGCCACCAATCTGTACCGCTCGTTAGGCTGGCGGTATGCCGTTCCGGTCGGCCTCTTCGACGTTGCCAAGGGGACGATTCCGGTCCTGTGGTTCGGGCCCCGGGTCGGCGGCCCGGCGTGGATGCCGCTGGCGCTTGGGATCACGGCCGTCCTCGGACACGTCTTTAGCGTCTTTGTCGGTTTCCGGGGCGGGAAGGGCGTCGCGACCGCGGCCGGCGTCATGCTCGGCTTGGCGCCGTGGGCCACGGTGATTTCGTTGGTCACCTGGCTCGTGACGGTCAAGGCCACTGGGTACGTCTCGCTGGGGAGCGTCCTGGCCGCCGTGGTTCTGCCGCTCGGGGCCTACCTGGTCCATCCGAATCTTCGGCCGCAGGTGTGGGCGTTTGCCGGGCTCGGCCTGTTTGTCGTGGTGATGCACCGGGCGAACATCGCCCGGCTTCTCGCGGGTACCGAGAGTCGCTTTGGGAAGCAGAGGCTCGGATGAGTCCAGTGGCGGTCCTCGGGGCGGGCAGTTGGGGTACCACGCTCGCCGATCTCCTGGCCCGAAAGGGAGTCGACGTCCGGCTGTGGGCCTATGAGGACGCGGTGGCCGCGTCGATCGCTCGGCATCAGGAGAATGAGCTCTTTCTTCCAGGACGCCGGTTGGCGCCGTCGTTGACCGCGAGCTCGGACCTCGCGGCGGTGGTCAGGGGCGCCGAGGTCGTCGTGTCGGTCATTCCGAGCCATGTCGCCCGTCAGGTCCTGGCCAGTGCCTCGGCGTCCGTCGGTCCGGATACCGTGGTCGTTAGCGCCACCAAGGGTATCGAGACAGAGACCCTCGACCTGATGTCGGAAGTGGCCCATCAGGTGTTGCCGCCCCACCGATTCGTTGCGCTGTCGGGGCCGAGTTTTGCCCAGGAAGTCTTCGAGGGCCAGCCGACGGCCGTCGTCGCGGCCTCGATAGACGGTGAAGCGGCCGAGGCGGTCCAGCGCCTCTTTGCGACCAGCTACTTCCGAGTCTATTCGAACCGCGACGTCGTCGGAACGGAGTTGGCCGGTGCGCTCAAGAACGTGGTCGCGATCGCGGCCGGGATCCTCGAGGGCCTTGGCCTCGGGAACAACCCTCGGGCGGCTCTGATTACCAGAGGGCTGGCCGAAATCAGCCGGTTAGGGATGGCGTTAGGCGCGGATCCGGGAACGTTCTCGGGGTTGGCCGGGATGGGCGATCTGATTCTGACGACGTGCGGGAGCCTGAGCCGGAACCGAGCCCTCGGGATCGCCTTGGCCCAGGGTGAGACGTTCGCGGACCACCGCCGGTCGCATCGTACCGTGGCCGAGGGTGCCAATACGGCCCAGGCCGCGGTCCGGCTGGGCGATCGGCATGGGGTTGAACTCCCGATCACCGCCCAGGTTGCCAGTATCCTGTTTGAGAACAAACCACCGCGACAGGCGGTGGCGGCGCTGATGGAACGGACCCTGAAACCGGAGCAGTGGACGTGACCGCGCCTCGACCGACCCAAGAATTCTTTTCGATTGGTGAGGTCTGCGCGCTGACCGATCTCAAACCCCATGTGCTGCGATACTGGGAGAGCCAATTCCGGTTCCTCAGTCCGGCCAAGAACCGGTCCGGTAACCGGGTCTATAAAAGCCGCGAAGTCGAGCTGATCTTGTTGGTCAAACATCTGCTCTACGCCGAGAAGTACACGATCGACGGGGCCCGGCAGCGGGTCGAGCAGTTCCGCCGCACCGGTGAACTCAGGAAAGAGGCGGGGCGGGCGGCGTCCCATCAAACGCTCGATGAAGTCGAAGTGGCCCTGGACGCGATTCTGGACACCCTGGACGGCAAGCCACTGCCGCCCGAGCCCAACGGAGCTTCATGAAATTCTTGGTTTCGAATGATGATGGCATTCTGGCCCCCGGTATCAGTGTGCTGGCGGGTGCCTGTCGAGAGGTCGGGAGCGTCACGGTGGTGGCTCCGGATCGGGAGCAGAGCGGAACCTCCCACTCGTTGACGTTGCACCGTCCGCTCCGGCCGGCCCGGACCCACGACGGGGCCTTCCAAATTGACGGCACCCCAACTGATTGTGTCTTACTCGCCGTTGGCGCGCTGATGCCGGAGAAGCCGGACTTCGTGTTCGCCGGCATCAATCACGGTCCGAACATGGGTGAGGACGTTCTTTATTCCGGCACGGTGTCGGTCGCCATGGAGGCGGTTACGCTGGGGATTCCTGGGGTGGCATTTTCGTTTGCCAGTCGCGATCCGGAATTGATGAGCAGCTATCACGAAACGCTGGTCCGGCTGATTCGGCGGATCACCTCGATGCCGGACTTTCCGGCTGAGACCCTCCTCAACATCAATCTTCCCAAGCGGCACGCGTCGGAGGTCAAAGGCGTCAAGGTCACCAAACTCGGGAGCCGGTTCTTCTCGAGTTCGATTACCCGAATGAACGACCCCTGGGGCCGCGAAGTGTTCTGGATCGGGGGCGGGGAGGTGACCTGGACCGGCGACCCCGACACCGACCATGCGGCGGTGAAGGAGGGCTACATCTCGGTGACCCCGTTGCATATGGACCTCACCAACTACCGTTTGATGGAGGCGGTGGGGGCGTGGTCACTCGAGGGCTAGACATTCCCGACAGCTATGGCGGGTATCGGGAGCAGCTGGTCGAGCAACTCCAAGCCAAGGGCATTCGGGACCTCGCGGTGCTTCAGGCCGTCAGCCGGGTGCCCCGTCATCTGTTCGTGCCCGATAGTGTCCGTCACCGGGCCTATGAGGATGCGGCGCTTCCAATTGCGGCCGGCCAGACCATTTCCCAGCCCTGGGTTCAGGCCCGATCGCTCCAGGAGCTCAGGCTCACGGGGCAGGAGAAGGTCTTGGAGGTAGGGTCCGGCTCCGGGTACCAGACCGCGCTGTTGTCGCTGGTGGCTGGTGCGGTGATCGGTATCGAGCGGGTGGCCCAGCTCGCGAATAGCGCCCGAACAGTGATCCGGGACCTCGGTCTTCGCAACGTCACGATCATGGTTGGCGACGGAACTCTCGGCTGGCGATCCCTGGCGCCGTTCGACGCCATGGTCGTGGCAGCGGCCTCCCCGGCGGTTCCCCAGCCGTTGCTCGACCAATTGGCCCCGGGCGGGCGAATGATCATCCCGATCGGGGACCGAGAGGAGCAAATCCTGACGTTGGTTGAGAAGGTTGGGGCCGAGGTCCTGGTCTCGCCGCTGTCGGGGGTCCGTTTTGTACCGCTGTTGGGTCAGTTCGGGTGGTAGTGGTAGATTGTTGCCCGTGATTGATTTCCTCCGCCTAGCCATCGATTTCGTGCTCCACCTTGACCGCCACCTCGGGGGTCTGATCAGCCAATACGGCACTGGGACATACCTGATCCTCGCCCTGATCGTCTTTTGTGAGACGGGGCTGGTGGTGACCCCATTGCTGCCGGGGGATTCGCTGCTCTTCGCCGCGGGTGCGTTTGCCGGGCTGGGGAGTCTCAATCCGTGGATTCTATGCGCCGTCTTGATGGTCGCGGCGATCGCCGGGGACAACCTCAACTATTGGATCGGCCGGTACATCGGCCCCCGGGCGTTCTCAGGGCAGGTTCGATTCCTGAAGAGAGCCTACCTCGAACGGACCCAAGAGTTTTTTGACCGGCACGGGGGCCGGACCGTCATCCTCGCTCGGTTCGTTCCGATCGTGCGGACGTTCACACCGTTCGTGGCCGGGGTTGGGAAGATGCCGTATCTGCGGTTCCTCGCGTACAGTCTAGGCGGCGGGGCCCTATGGGTTTTCGGGTTCGTCTGGCTCGGCTACTACTTCGGCAATCTGCCGATCGTCAAGAACAATTTCGGAATCGTGGTCGGAGCGATCGTAGTGATCTCGGTCCTTCCGATGGTATTCGAAATTCTCCGGGCTCGGCGGGGGCGACAAACCACCTGAGGCGTGAAGTCCAACCATTTATGGACAAACGGGTTCCAAAGCCCAGTTCGTCCTAATTCCCAGGTTGAAGTTGGTTTGTTGCAGAAGCCGGTGGAGCGCTGACCCTGGCTAGGTCGGCTCAATGGGCCCAAATTTGACGCGCCGGGTTGGCCCTCGTAGCTCAGGTGGATAGAGCAGCGGTTTCCTAAACCGTTGGCCGGAGGTTCGAATCCTCTCGAGGGCATGTTATCTTGCGAGCTTGTGTTTTCCCCTAAACAGGCGAATTCTCGGATGGGCACTACAGCAGCGGAGCGGGTCGTCGTGGAGCCGACGGAATCGTCGATCATGGGCTGGATTCAGGCCCGCCAGAAGGCGGTCGGGATTGCGGCCGGGGTCGTCGTCGCGCTAGGAATAGCCGGCTGGCTCGTGGTTGAGAGCGGCCGTCGGAAGCAGATTCAGGCCTTTTCCGTGCTCGACCAGGCCCGGGGGGCGATGGACGCCGGCAACTATCCTGAAGCGTCGACCGGATTCCAGAAGGTAGCTCAGAACTACTCGGGCACTGATGCCTCTTACGAGGCCTCGCTGGCGTTGAACCAGGTCAGGATGCTCTCGGGTCAGGCCCAGCTGGCCGTCGACGATCTCCGGAAGATGGTCGCCTCGAATCCGCCGAGTCCATACGGGGCTGCTGCCCGGGCTCATCTGGCCATGGCGCTCGAAAACACCGGTAAGCCCGCGGACGCGGCGGCCGAGTACCTGAAGGCAGCTGAATTGGCCCTGGAGCCGTTCCGGAAGATCGACGCCTTGCTCGCGGCGGCCCGGACCTACCGGGTATCGGGGAAGGAGTCAGAAGCCGTCAAGGTTCTGGCGGACCTGATCAAGACATACCCCAAGGAAACGGCTGGCGTGGCTGAGGCTGAAGTCCGTCTCGCGGAGATCACCAAGGGTACCTAGAAACTGGGCGATCTAGTAGGTCGTATAAGATGTATTATGTTAAGTAGTCAAGTGGATAACCGTGGATAAGTCGCCGGATTGCCCCTAGTTCGCTGCCGCCAACTCCCCGACGAAGACCAGGCGCCCTTCGCCACAAAGCCACACTTCGATCGCCCGGTCGCCTTCCAGGGTGGCCGACACCGAAAAGACGTTGCCCCCCTGGGATCGGATTTGGACCGGTAGCTGGCAGAGTCCCGCCTTGCTCAACCCCAGAGCCGCAGCAACGGTACCGGTTCCACAGGCGAGGGTTTCCCCCTCGACGCCCCGTTCGTAGGTCCGGAGAGCCCAGGGCGCCGCAGGGTCCCCGGTTGAGCTGATGAAGTTGACGTTGGTTCCGGCAGGGCTGCGCTCGGAGGCGAGGCGCAATTCCCTCCCCCTGGTCATTACGTCAATCTGGGCCACGTCTGCCACCAAAAGGACGGTGTGCGGCACGCCGACGGTGCCCTGGAACGCTCTCAACTCGCCGGGTTCGAGCGGGATGGCCGTCGGTACCGGGATGGCGACCAAGGGGAATTTGAGCTCGGCTGCCGCCATTTGGCCGACGCAGCGGCTCTCCAACAGGCCCGCGTCGGTCTCCAGGCTGATCCGCTCGGGACTGGCGAGGCCGAGATGGACCGCGAGCCGGGTCGAACAGAGCGCGGCATTCCCGCACATCTCGCCCCGGGACCCGTCCGAGTTGAAGTAGACCATCCGGATCGCGCCGGCCGACGCCTGGCTCAGGTGGACGAGGCCATCGCTGCCTACCCCTTTGCGACGGTCACACACCTGGCGGATCCGAACGGCGGTCCAGTCGCCGAGATCGTGCTCCCGGCCGTCGAGAAACACGAAGTCGTTGCCGGACCCGGTCATCTTGTAGAACCGGCCGGTCATAGGCGACCAAGCCGATCGGCAATCCACAACCACCAGACCATCCAGACCGCCTCCCGGACGATGGCTTTGCTCATCTTGCTGGTGCCTTCGACCCGATCGGTGAAGACGATGGGGACCTCGACCAACCGGTACCGCTTCCGCCAGGCCCGGAAGCTCATCTCGATCTGAAAGGCATACCCGTTCGACCGGATCCGATCGAATGGCAAAGCCTCGAGGACTTCGCGGCGGAAGCACTTAAAGCCCCCAGTGCCGTCGGTAAGCGGCAGGCCCGTGACCCAGCGAACGTAGATGTTGGCGAAGTACGAGAGCAGCAGCCGCGACATCGGCCAGTTGATGACGTTGACGCCGCTCTTGTAGCGCGACCCAATGACCAGGTCAGCCGAGTCGGCGGCCGCGAGGAGCGTCGGCAGAAACTTCGGATCGTGGGAGAAATCGGCGTCCATCTCGAGCAGCCGGTCGTACTTCCGCTCGATTCCCCAGCGGAAGCCGGCCAGATAGGCCTTGCCGAGGCCCTCTTTCCCCGGCCGGTGGAGGACATTGACCCTGGCGAAGGCCGCGACAAGCTGATCGGCGAGTTGGCCGGTGCCGTCGGGCGAATTGTCGTCCACGACCAGGACCTCGAGTCGGGGGTCCTGCTCGAGAATCGCCGGCACGATTTGGGAGAGGTTCTCGCTCTCGTTGTACGTCGGCAGAATGACCAGGAACCGCTCAGCCATTGCGCGGTTTCCGTCGGGCGAGCGCCGGGGCGACGAAGAGCGCCAGCACACCGAAGGCGGATATGATCGAGATCAGCTTTCCGCGGTGGTAGTCGGCCCCGTCGAACTCGAAGCTGACTTCCCTGGCGCCCGGGGGCAAGACGACGCTGAGCAGGGTGTTTTGAGCTCGGAGGACCGGAACCGTTTTGCCGTCGACCGTGGCCGCCCAGCTCGGATACCAGTTCTCGGCCACCACGAGGTATTCGGGGCCCGGGCTCGTTCCGGTCACCGCCACCTTCATCTTCCCGGCGCGCCACTCGACCACCTCCGCTTTGAGCGTCGAGGGGGCCGGGGTGTTGTTGTCGATCGGGGCCGGGGTGATCGGGGCCGTGTCGGCGTAGAGGGCCAACTGTTCGATCGGGAACCGCGGATCCGTCAAGGTCGGAACCAGCTGGGCCTCGGGGATTTTGGCGGCCCCCGCGTAAACGCGGGCATAGGGTGGTACCGTATCCGCTTCGAACAGGTAGGCGGTGCCGAAGAAGGTCTTTTCCGGCCCGAGAACCTGATGGAACCCGGGCAGGTTCTGGGGCTCGGTTAGGACCACGAATCGAACCCCGAGGAGCTTCCACAGGTTGGGATTGAGTTGGTTCTGCCAGGCATTCTTGCCGCCGAGCAGATCGTCCCAGGTCCGGAGTTGGTTGCCGTGGTAACCGAACATCGTGGGAATCCCGGCCGACATCAGCCATGACTTCTGATACGGGTTGAGTTGCCGGTAGCCTCCGTCAGGCCCGAAGACTCGATACGGAAGTTTGGCCGCTTGAAGCCGCTGGATCACGGGATCGGCCGCATAAGTGATCCGGGCTGGTGGCGAAAAGACGAAGTACTCTCGCCCGACAAACCACGGGTCGGCCCACGTCGCGAGCCCCAGGACCCCCAGAGCCACGGGTGCCGGAAGCCGGCGCCGAAGCAGTCCGAGGCCCAGGGCGGCGGCGATGGCGGTCACAAGAAGGAGCCTGCCCCCGTCCAGCCTGAGGGCCGACCCATTGGCGATGGCGGCCTCGATGAATCCCTGATAGCCGGGGGTGCGAGCCATGTCCTCGGAAACGAGCTGGAGAAGGCCGGCGGCCGCGAAGAGGCCGAGGACCCCGAGGGTAACCGTAACGCCAAGAATGCGTCGATTGGAGGCCGTGCCGCGGAGGAGGCGCTCCGCCCCAATGGCGGCGAAGAATGCCAGGGCCATCGCCACAAGGAAAAAGGCTTGTCCTGGTGCTCGAAGACGGTCCGTCAACGGGATGATCGCATACCAGAGGCGGAAAAACGGCGTGCTGCCGCCCAATGAGACGAGGAGGAACACGACGGCTAAGGTGACAAAGGCCCGCTTGGCGATCCGTCGATCCGGCCCACCTAGCCCCAAGGCCGCGAGGAGGACGATCACCGGGCCCAAGTATTCGGAATGGAGTCGCAAACCATTCGGGCCGAAATAGCTGGTCATCCCACCGTAGATCTTGGGGAGCAAGACGCCGAACAGCTCGGCGGCGGGGAGCGAGAATTGGATGGCATGTTCCCAGCCGGTGCTGTCCCCCCCCGTTCCCCGGGGGCTGAAAGGGACGTAGGCGGCCATCGGAAAGGCGTAAATCGCATAAAGGCCGATTCCGAGCGCGACGGCGCCGACGGCCGCGGCCATGACCCGAAGCCTGGCGGGATTGCCCTTGGGGCCTTCCGCGCCGAAAAACCAGAAGGCTCCCCAGATCGCGCCGGCCACCAGGAGGTATTGGGTCGTTTGGGGGTGGCCTTGGAGCGCCAGGCCGGTCGCCAAAGCGATGACGGGATACCCAATCGTACGCCGGTCTCGAACGGCCCAGACGATGCCCGCAAAGAGGAGAGGAGCGAACGCGGAAACGAAGAGCTTCCCATCATGGCCCGGATGGACCAACGAGACCACGATCCCGGTCATTTCGTACGCCAGGCCCCCGACGACGGCGCCGGCCCAGGAAATGCCTAACGTTCGCAGCAGGACGAACATGAACCAGCCGGCCAAGACGATGTGGACGGCGAATCCGATACTCATGGCCAGGTCGGTCGGCAGGAACCAGCGGAGCCACGCCGTCGGATAGAAAATGTCCCCGTGGGCCGCGCCAACGAAGGGCATCCCCCCGAAGATGTAGGGATTCCATTGCGGCACTGACCCGAACTGCTGATGGTATTCGGCCGCGAAATGGCGGAAACTGTACCCGGCAATGAATTGGTCGGAGCTTGGGCCGGCCAGGAATTGGCCGGTGAGGATCGGCCAGCAGAGCGTCAGAGCCGCCGCGACGAACACGAGGCCCGCCAGGAGGCCGGGCCGGCTCGGTTGGTAGTCTGGCTGTTGGGAATCCGTCAATTGCCCCTCCCTCGACCAAGAACGAATGGTGCCGTCGCCAGCAAGTCGGCCGCCGTCATCCCCACCCTGGACACGGCCGCCAAGGCGAGTGCCTGCGCCGGCCCGAGCGTCGATGATGTCACCAAGAAGAACACCGTTTCTCTTACTCCGAGCCCGCCGGGGGCCAATAGAGCCAGGAACCCGGCTAAATATGACGCTGTGAAAGCGCCAATGGCTTGGACCAGCGTCAAGCGGGACTCAACGAACACCCCGGCCGCCAGCCAGTACAGTGCGACGCCATAGAGGACCCAGGCTAGCCCATTGACCCCGACACCGATGGCCAAAGCGGTGGGATCCGGCCGGCCAATCTCGGCATCGACGCCGAGTTTCCCGAGGAGCCAGTTCAGCAATTTGGGCCGGAGTACCAGCCCAAGACTGAGAGCGGCCACCCCGGCGAGGGCCCAGATGGCGAACCGGATTCCAGGGCTCTCTCGTTCGAGCGTCCCTGTTCCGGTCACCGCGACCACGAGAGCGCCCGTGGCGATCGACACCAGCTGGAGCACGACGGCCGACGCCGTGGCTGTCAGCGGCGGCACCCCCTGCTCTTTCCCCAGCACACCGAGTCCGGCGATCGTCCAGACCTTGCCCGGAAGGTACTTGCCCATGCTCGACAAGACCCAGACTCTTGCCGCGGGCCACCAGCCGATGTCAGCGCCCCAGCCGTTGACCACTCTCCGCCACGCTTCAATCAGCAGAGCGTAGGTGGCCAGAATCAGGCCGAGGCTTGCCGCGATCGGAAGGACGCGAATCCGCCACTCGAGCGGGGCGGCCCGGATCGTGGTCCAGTTCTCGACGACGAAACGAACGGCGTAGCCGACGATTGCCAGACCTAACGCCGCTTGAATCCACCGCCACCAACGGCTACCCACCGAGGGCCTCGCGATACCAAGCGTCACAGCGTCGAGCGACCGCTGTTGGATCGAGCCGGGCTCTCCACTCCCGACCGGCCTGCCAGGCCGCCTCTCCCGCCCCGGGGCGAGCCCGAAGAATACCCACAGCCAGCGCCATCCGGGTCGGGTCGGGATCGACGATGACGCCGGCTCCAGTCACTCGCAGGATGTCCAACACCCCGCCCCCGTCGCGACATGCAATGACCGGTATTCCGGCACTCAACGCCTCAACGACGGCGAGCCCAAATCCCTCGCGCTCGGCTGGAAACAAGCAAACATCGGCATCTCCCATCGCCGCGGCCACCCGGGACGGCTCCACCATACCCGTGAAGGTTACCCGGTCGCTGGTGCCAAGCTGCCGGGCCCGCTGCTCCAGCGCTGACCGTTCCGGTCCGTCGCCGACAATCGTCAACCGCAGCGTCGGGTCGGCCTTGACCAGTTGCGCGTGAGTATCAAGGGCGATCGAGATCCGTTTTTGGGCGGTGAGCCGCCCCACAAAAACCAGCCCCCCGCCCCCACGAGACCGATGCTCCGACAGCGTCACCGGCATCGGGCAGGTATGGGCATCGGTGACCGAGCGTCCGGTCCATCGTTCGACTTCGGCTCCGACGGCACTGCTCACGGCGGTGACGATCCGGCCCGGCCGGAGTGCCTTCCGAGCGAGCCAGCCGGCCCCAGGTCGCCCGAGAATCCTCGCGTCGGTCCCGTGAAGGGTCACCACGCACGGGATCTCGGCCGGAGCCGCGAGGCCGGCGGGAAACCACCAGTGGGCGTGCACGACGGTCTCGCGACCGGCCCCGGCGTCGCGGGCTCCTCGGCCGAGCCCTCGGACCATTCCAATCAAGGCCCAAAGGCCGCCGGCCGACGTGAGCGCCTCCTGCATTCGGCCGGTGTAGGCGTAGTGTTCCCGGCTTGGCGCGGCATAGCGCACCCGAGTGACGGGAATGTCGTCGACCAGATCGGATCCGCCCCGGCCGCCGTCGCTCGGGGCTACCACCCGGACGTCGTGCCCCAATCCAACCAGGGCCCGGGCCAACGGATGAAGGAATGACCCGGCCGGATCTCCTGAGAACCGCGGATAATTGTGGCTGAGGAACACCACCCGCATTCGTTAGGCGGGCGGCGAGGCGTTAGCGCGACGAAGATCCTGCGCGATCTGACGCATTTCCTCCCGGGCACCGGCGACCATCTCGGCAACGAACCCGAAGCCGAAGAGCGAGAGCCCGCTGATGACCATGGTCTGGATCAGCGTGAGGAGCGGCCGCCACCCGAATTGCCACGGTCCGAACCGAAGGATCAGGGCAACGATCCCGGCGAGGAAGCCGATCCCAAACAGGACAGCCCCGAGCACCCCGAAGAAGAGCATTGGTTTCCGACCGAACCGGAGTTGAAACCAGACCGAGATGAGGTCGAGGGCCCCGACGGGAATCCGGGTCCAGGTGAACTTGGACACTCCGGCCCGCCGCGGGTGAAGGGGCACCGGCCGGGAAGTGAGCCGGTAGCCCTCGACCGCGGCAATGACCACCATGTACCGATGCCAATCGGGCCGCATGGGAACGATTCGCATGATCTCAGCACGGTAAGCTTTCACCGAGTTGAGGTCTTCGACCTTGACCCCGAACAGCCAGCGGCAAAGGCGGTTGTAGACGCCGCTGACGAAGGCCTTTTCGTACTGGCCCTGTTTCGAGCCCGTGACGATGTCCGCCTCGCCGTCAAGGATCGGCCGCACCAGCGCCGGAATATCCGCCGGCAGGTACTGCAGGTCTGCCGGATAGAAGACCAAGACATCGCCCATCGCGGCTTCGGCCCCGCTTTGAAGTGCATCGGCGATCCCGAGCTGCCTTCGGTGCGTCACCACCCGAAGGAACGGATAGGCGGTCCGAAGTTGTGCCAGGACCTCCGGCGTTCGATCCCGAGACCCATCATCCACCACCACCACCTCAAACGAAAATCCAGCCGGCCCAAGCGCCTCGGCCGCCAACCGACAAAACTCGGCCAGATTCAGAGCCTCGTCCTTGGCCGGAACCAAGACACTGACCGCCACGGTCTCGGCCGCGGAGCTCCCGAGTGCCGAGGGCCGAGTGCCGAGCGCCGAGCCCCTCATACCCGTTTGCGCATCCGGGCCGGCAAGATGCCGAGTTGGTCCCGGTACTTGGCTACCGTTCGCCGGGCGATCTGAATGCCCTGCTCCTTGAACCGGTGGACGATTTGCTGGTCGGTCAGTGGCTTCGAGGGCAGCTCCTCGCCGACCATCTTCTCGAGTTTTGCCCGAATCGACCGGGCGCTGGCATCCTCGCCCGAAGCCGTCGTGAGCGCGCTCGAGAAGAAGAACTTGAGCGGAAGCACGCCCCTCGGTGTCTGGACGTACTTCTCGTTGGTGACCCGGCTGACGGTCGACTCGTGCATGCTGATGACCTCGGCGACTTCGCGCAGGGTCAGCGGCTTGAGGTGCTCGACGCCTTTCTCAAAGAACGCGCGCTGGCGGTCGACGATGAAGTTCATGACTTTCAGCATGGTCTGGCGGCGCTGTTCGATGGCCTGGATCATCCAATTGGCGCTGTTCATTTTCTGGGCGATGAAGTCCTTGTTCTCCTGGGTCAAGGCCTTCTTGTCGCGAAACGCGTCCTGGTACGATCGGCTCAGGCGAAGGCGCGGCACCCCGGAGTCGTTCAAGGTGACGTGGTACCGGCCGTCCACTTTGACGACGATCAAATCGGGCGTCACGTAGCCGTCGCCCCGGCTTGAGTATTTGAGTCCTGGCTTGGGGTCGAAGCGGGCCAGCCCATCGGCGGCGGCCTGGACCTTTGCCGGCTCGACCCCGAACCGCTTGGCGAGATCGTTCCAGCGATGGGCGATCAGGTCGGTAAAGGCTTCCGCCACCAGACGGAAGCTGAGCGTGTCGGCCTCCTTGGCGTCCTTGAGTTGGAGGACGAGGCACTCGCGCAAGTCGCGCGCACCGATCCCGGCTGGGTCAAGGCGCTGGATGATTCCCAGCATGTGCTCCAGTTCGGTCGGTTCGAAAAACTGGATCGTCGGCTTCGGTGGCGGCTCGGCCTCCGAGTCGTCGTCTTCGGCGCCGGGATCGGCGTGTGATTCAAGCAACGCGTTGACCGAGCCGAGGATTTCTTCCAGCGACGCGCCGAGGTAGCCATCCTCGTTGATGTTGCCGAGGAACTCTTCGCTGAGGAGCTGCTGCCGCGGCGTGAGGTGGAGGAGCTGCAGCTGCTCCCGGAGGTGATCGATGAGGTCGTGCTGCTCCACACAAACCGGTTCGAGGTATTCTTGCTCCTCAAACTGCTGTTTGGTGCCGCCGACGTCAAATCCGTTGAGAAGGATTTCTTCCCAGTCGATTTCGTCTTCCTTGTCCTTGGTTTCCTTTTCCTGCTCGGCCGTGGGCTCCTTCACTTCCTGCTCTTCTTCTTCCGGCTCCAGTAACTCGAGAAACGGATTGACCAAGAGCTCCTGCTTGAGATGCTGCTGCAGGTCCATCAT
The DNA here is from genome assembly GCA_031400975.1 of Gemmatimonadota bacterium. Classification (GTDB taxonomy): domain Bacteria; phylum Gemmatimonadota; class Gemmatimonadetes; order Gemmatimonadales; family GWC2-71-9; genus SHZU01. The sequence continues at coordinate 5,242 of JANNQX010000313.1, read as the reverse complement.
CGGCATGTACAACATGTCCATCGCCTGGTAGAGGCGTGGATTGATCCGGAGTTCTTGGCGAATTCCTGTGTGCTGCGAGAGGCCGGTTCTCACTGGGTGCCGTCCATCCGGTTGAGTCGTTCTCGGAGCCGGGTCGTCATCGTGGGGCCGAGGTAGAGCTCAGCCACTTGGTCGTTAAACACCAACTCGCGGACCGTGCCGGTCGCACGGACCTCGCCATCGTACATGATGTACGCTCGATCGACAATTTCAAACATCTGCTCCACACTGTGGTCGGTGATCAGGACGCCGATGCCCCGGTACTTGAGATTCGCGACGATCATTTGAATGTCATGGACGGCAATCGGGTCGACGCCGGCAAACGGCTCGTCGAGCAACATGAACTTCGGTTCGGTGACGAGGGCGCGGGTGATTTCCAGTCGCCGTCGTTCCCCGCCGCTAAGCGTGTAGGCTCGGTTGTTCCGGAGATGTTTGAGGCCGAGTTCGTCGAGAAGTCGTTCCAGCCGCTCTCGCCGAGCGCTCCGCGGCAAGTCCAGCGTCTCGAGGATCGCCATCACGTTTTCTTCGACCGTCATCCGACGAAAGACGGACGGTTCTTGGGCGAGGTATCCGATCCCGTTTCTCGCCCGCCGATACATCGGCTGTTTGGTGATGTCGGTGTCATCCAGTTTGATCCGGCCGGCGTCCGGCTTGATCAGACCGGTGATCAAGTAGAAGGTCGTGGTCTTCCCGGCACCGTTGGGGCCGAGGAGTCCGACGATCTCGCCCTGACGGACCTCGACCGACACGTCATTCACGACCCGCCGGCGGCGGAACGACTTGCTGAGACGGTGGCCCTCTAGGACACTGGTCATCGAGGCGGCCGGCGGGCCGAGGCCGTGTCCGGGAGAGCCCTGATTTGAGCTGTATCCCTCCGCCGGACGGCCGCCGGTTGGAGGTGGACACCGTCGACGGCGCCGAACGCGTCGACCTGCTGCACGGTATTCGAGTCCTGGGTCACTCGCATCGTGATGAGGATCCGGTCTGCCCTAGTGTAGTTCATGGATCCCTTGGTCTGGCCCCGTTCAGGAGCGACTTGATAGAATGACCGGGCCTGGCGGTCGGCCTCGAGCCGTTGGACGACCAACTTGTTCGGGCCGCCTCCGGCCCGTTCAATGAAGCTGACGGTTACTTGATCGCCGCCAATCCAGTCCCGGCGAGCCCCGGCGGCGGTATCGCCCGAGAGTCCGGCCCAGCCGTGACCGTATGCCGTGAGTTTGGATAGCTTCTGGTTCGGGGACTCGACCAACAGCGAGTCGCCGAGGACCTGGTAGTCTGCCGACACCGCTCTCGGCCGAACGGTCTTGCCCCACGCCATGGTTTGCTCCGCTTGGCGGAGCTTCAGTCGAATTTGGATCGAGTCGGCGTCAAGGTTGACGTCACGGCTGACCAGCTTGGCACTGTCCTTCGCCTTGACCGATGAGAGCTCTCGTTCGGTCATCCCGATGTCGATGACCTGGCCGGTGAGGGTGAAGCCCTGGGTCGGGGCGGTGGTGTCCGAATAGTTGCGAAGCGAGGCCCTGCCGATCAACTGGCCGGCCTGCTTCTTCCCGCTGTCGAGCCAGAGCGAATCGGCGGCGCCCTTGAGGGCTTCCCGATCGATCGTCACCGCTCCGCCGGCGTAGATCACGTCGCTGCCGAGCGTTCGGACGGTATTGCCGACAATCAGGTATGGGGACTGGACCCGTCCCGACGAGTCCTTGACCACGTACGCCACCGTGGGCCGGCTGTAGGCGACCACCTCGAGGTCGGTTCGAAGGCCTCGCACCGGGCGAAGGTAGTCGATCCGGGCGCCCGTAATCGTGGACCCGGACTTGAGGTCCTGGTGGATGACATTGCCCTGGGCCTCGAATCGTTCCCCATCCTTGAGATAGGTGCCGAAGTCGGCGTCAAGGTTGGTGGTGGAGTCACGGTACTTGACCCGGTTGCCCTGGGAGATGAACTGGATGATGTTGCCGCCGAACGACGCCATACTGTCGGAATAAATATGAATGTTCCGGCCGGCACACTGGACGTGAACGTTGCCTCCGACGAAAAAGTGCTGAACGCCGGGGGTCGGAGTGGTCTGGACCCCCTGCCGTTCGGCACTGACCAGCTGGATGCGGCAACGTTCATTGTTGGGAGCCGCCGCCTTCTTCCGGCTCTGCGCCTGCGCGGACATGACCGACATCGCACCGGCCACCACGAGGAGGAAACCCAATCGCAAGGAGCCGGTCATGGTTTGTCCTGAATCAGGACGCCGCCCCTGCGTTGAATTCCTTTGGGCTGGTCGGTGACGACGTACTTGAATTCGAGGTCGGAATGAAACCGGCTCCCGGTCATTCGTTCGGAAGGGGACTCGTAGGTATAGGCGCTGTCACTCGAGATTTGCAGGGCCACCTTGTCATAGATCAAGTGCTGGGTGGTGAGCGTTCGGCCATCCGACGAGACCACCTTGACGTTGCCGGTCGCGTCCAGGGATCCGTTGGTGACGGTATAGAGTCCTCGTCGTGCCGTGAGGACGGAGGACACCTTGCCGTCTTCGAAGAACGTGATCCGGAGTCGCCGGAGGTCCATCTTCTGGGCGGCCTGATAGACGTAGGCGGTTTCGGCCTCGACGTAGTTCTGGCGGGCACCTTGGTTGTAGAGGTCGGTGTTCATTTGGAGCATGATCTGGTCGGCGCTGTCGGCCGGAGCGGCCGCGGCATTCGGGCGGATCGTGTCGGCCGCACAGGCCACACCCATTCCCAGGATGACGGCCGCCAGGAGCGATCTCATACGGCCCGGGCCCGCATCAGGTCGTGGAGGTGAACCACCCCGTGGAGGGTGCCGGCATCGTCAACCACGGGCAAGGCCATGATCCCGAAGCGTTCCATGACGCCGGCGGCGGTGGCGGCCAGTTCCCGTCGGGCGACGGTCTTCGGCGTGGTGGTCATGACGTGGCGCACTTCGATTTCCAAATACCCAACCTGTCGGTCGGCAATCCGCGAGAGGTCGCCGGCGGTCAGGATCCCCTCGAGCCGACCGTGGTCGACCACCAAAGCGATCCCGCGTTGGTGGGCGAGGTGGTCCACGGCGCGATGCATCGAATCGGTCGGCCCGAGGGTCTTGCCGGCCGGCACCATCACATCCTCGACCTTGAGCAACAGGCGGCGGCCTAACTGGCCGCCCGGGTGGAGGCTGGCGAACGCCTCCCGGGAGAAACCCTTCAGCTCCAACAGGGCGACCGCCAGGGCATCGCCGAGCGCCACGGCGACCGTCGTGCTCGTCGTCGGCGCCAAATCATGCGGGCAGGCCTCCTCATCGACTCCGCCGTCGAGAACGACTTGGGCGGCTCGGGCGAGTGTCGACTGGAGCCCGCCGGTGATGGCGACGACCGGCACCGCCTTCCGTTCTAAGAAGGCCAGCAGTCCGAATAGCTCGTCTGTCTCGCCGCTTTTGCTGAGCAGGATCGCGGCGTCGCCCTGGCCAATGATCCCCAGGTCGCCGTGGAGGCAGTCGGTCGGATGGAGGAACACCGCGGGCGACCCGGTCGAGGTGAGGGTGGCCGCGATCTTCCCCGCGACCAGTCCCGATTTCCCCACGCCGGACACGATGATCCGTCCCGTCGCATTTCGGAGGACCTCGACGGCGGCCGGGAAATTTGGTCCGAGCGCCTGGGCGGCCCGCGTAATGCCGGACGCTTCGAGGCGGAGGACCCGCTGGCCGGCTTCCAGGACCGCGCTCATGCGGCGTCCCTCGCGGCGCGGTACCGGGCCACGACCGCGGTCCATTCGCCCCGGGCTTTCAGGAGGCCCTCGATGACTTCCCGGACCGCCCCGTGGCCGCCGGGTTTCGAAGTGACCCATTGGGCCACGGCCTTGATCTCGTCCGTCGCATTGGCCACGGCGATCGGTAGCCCGACTCGCTCCATGACACTCAGATCGGCCAAGTCATCGCCGACAAAGGCCACGTCGGTCCAGTCAAGGCCCCGCTCGGCGATCAGAGCCGCCAAGGCGGGGAGCTTTCGTCCCCCGTTGTCTTGAATCACCGTGGCAACCTTGAGCTCATCGGCCCGGAAGCGAGTGGCCTCGGACTCCCGGGCGCTGATCCAGACCACCTCGATCGCGCTCTCGTGCAACAGCCGGATTCCGAGGCCGTCTTGAATGTCGAATTTCTTGAACTCGACCCGCCGACCGTCGATCGGTCCGAGGTAAATGGCATTGTCGGTCAAGACGCCATCGACGTCCAAGGCCAGGAGGCGGATCCGGCGAGCCGCGACGGGATCCACGTCAGGCGCCCCGCGCCGCGCGCCAGACCGCGACCGCGCGGCCGAGTAGCGATTCGAGCTGATCGAGCGGCCACTGGGTTTCCCGGTCACTCAGCGCGCGGGAGGGCTCCGGATGGGTCTCGACGAAGAACCCATCAGCGCCCGCGGCGGCGGCCGCCATGAGCAGGCTCGGAATGGCCTCCCGGGTGCCTCCACTCGACCCGGCCACGCCCTGGCCGGGTCGCTGCACTGAATGGGTCGCGTCGAACAGCACCGGCGCGCCGGTGGCGGAGCGGATTCGGTCGAAGTTCCTCATGTCGACCACGAGGTCTCCGTATCCGAAAAAGGTGCCCCGCTCGGTGGTGGCCACCTCAGAGGATCCGCCGTGTCGGACTTTGTCGACCGCCCCCGCCATGGCGGCGGGGTCCATCCACTGCCCTTTTTTGACGTTGACGGGCTTGCCGGTCCGACCGCAGGCCACCAGGAGGTCGGTCTGCCGGCAGAGAAACGCGGGAACCTGGAGTACGTCGACCACAGCGGCGACGGGGCCGGCCTGATCGGCCTCATGCACATCGCTGAGCATCGGGAGGCCGGAGGCGTCGCGGACCTTGGCCAAGATCTCGAGGCCGGCGTGGAGGCCGGGCCCGCGGGGCGCGTCGCCCCGCGACCGGTTGGCTTTGTCGAAGCTGGCCTTGAAGCAGACCGCCATGCCTAACGAGCGGCCGATCTGGGCCAACCGCTCGGCGACGGCCAGCATCGTCTGGTCGTCTTCCACGACGCAGGGCCCCGCGATCAAGCAGGGCGATCCCGGGCTCTGAAAGCGCCAGGTCACCTGGGGGCGCCGATGAGTTCCTGGCGTACACTCATCGGCGCTTCACGTTCCCCGAAGGCATGCCTCCGGGCGGCCGCGACGAACGATGCGAACAACGGATGGGGCCGGGTCGGGCGTGACTTGAGTTCCGGGTGGAACTGGCA
>JANNQX010000312.1:0-4587 GCA_031400975.1 Gemmatimonadota bacterium | reverse complement strand
ACGCCTTTGGTAAAGACCAGCTCTTCGCGCCGCTCCGCGACGTACGACTTGACCACCCGGATTCCTCCGAGCGTTTCGGTCAACCGGCCGGTCACATCGGCGTTGAGCTTTCCACGCTCGCGGAACAACGGACGAAGTTTGGTAAAGGCCAACGCCATGCCGCCGCCGAAGAGCAGCAGCACGACCAGGGTGACGGCGGTCAACTGCCAGTTCAGAAAAAACAGGACGCCAAGTACGATGATCGCGGTCACCAGTCCGCCGGTGATTTGGGCCAACCCGGTCCCGACCAGATTGCGAATGCCCTCGGCGTCACTCATGACTCGGCTGACCAGTTGGCCGGTTTGAGTAGCATCGAAGGCCCGGACGGGGAGGCGAACCACATGCTCCATGACGCTCCGGCGCATATCGGTGATGGCGCGCTGGGCGGCGACCCCAAGGACTCGGGTCAGCGCAAACGACGTGATCGACTGAATCAGGGTGGCGACGGCGACGGCCGCGGCGATGAGCCGAAGACGGTCTCCGTGGTCGGCGGGTAGCAGGTCTTCCCAAAAACCCGGCTTGCCGGTTGGAACGAGCACGTAGTCGATCAGGACTTTGGGGCTGGCTGGAAGTACCAGCCCGACCAAACGACTAATCAGCATCAACCCCATGCCGAGGGCAATCCTCGACCGATGTTTCCAGATCAGCGCTCGAGCTTCCTGCCAAGCAGCCTTGTAGTCTGTCTTTCGCTTCGGCGGGGGCGCCATTCAGCGGCCCCCCCGCATCTGCTCGACGCGGTCCTGGAGCCGGCTGAATATCTCCCGGCCGGTTTGGGTTTCCGTGGCGATCCACTCGGTGTTCCTGAGGAAGCGTGGGCCGGCCTGGGCCTCCCGGAACTCGGCGAGCCACGGCCAGACTTTGGCCAGCATGATCAGACCTTCACCGCCGGCTGAGTCGGCCATGTACTCGGCGTGGACGATGCCATGCCGCGCCATGCCGTAGACCAGCTCCCAATAGCTGGTGACTTGCCGGAAGAAGCCGTTCTGAGGATGACTCCAATTGGCGATCGCGATGACATCCTCGAGGCTTCTCGGGAGCCATTCCAATACGATCGCCTTCCGGGCTTCCCGGAGGACCGGCTCGCGCCGGAGTTCGTATGCGCGGAGCACCAAGTCGGCATCACGGTGGTCGGGGTATTCTTTCAGCATCGGGGCCTCAAGGCGTGGGTTCCTGAGCCAGCGGTGGCGCGGCAACCGGGTCGAGATGACGAGCGGCCGCGACTTTGGATCCGAAGAACTTTGCTCTCATTTCGTAGAGCACTTCGTAAGCTGTCGGGACGACCAGGAGGGTGAGAAAGGTGGAGGTCACGACGCCACCAATGATGGCGACCCCGAGGGGAGAACGGAACTGGGAGCCTTCTCCGGTGCCGAGCGCGATCGGGATCATCCCCGCGATTAGGGCGACGGTCGTCATCAAGATGGGGCGGAGGCGAATTCCGCCGGCCTCGATCAAGGCATCGCGGATCGAAAGACCCTTTTCGATTTGGGCCCATTTGGCGAAGTCGATGAGCAGAATGGCGTTCTTGGCGACGATGCCCATGAGCAAGATCACACCAATCAGGCTCATGATGTTGATCGTATAGTCGAACAGCGACAGCGAAAGAAAGACCCCGATCAGCGACAGGGGAAGGGAGGCCATGATCGCGAACGGGTCCAGAAACGAGCCGAACTGCATGACCAGCACGAGGTACATGAGGAGCACGGCAACGCCGAGCGCAAAGAAAATGCTGGTAAAGGCTTCGTCCTGGCCTTCCTGATCGCCGCCCGTGGTGATCGCAATCCCTGGCGGGAGGTTGAGCTCAGCGAGCTTGAGACCGACGTCGGCCATGACCTCCCCGGTGGATCGGCCCGCAACGTTCCATTCGACCGCGACGTTGAGATCGCGGTTCAGGTGATTGATGACGGCGGGGCCGATGCTCTGCCGGATCTCGGCGACTTGCCCGAGCGGGATGGTCACGGGGCCGTTCGGTCCGGCAACGACGAGCGGCAGTTGGGCCAGATCGGTGATCCGTTCGCGATACTCCGGGGCCAGTCGGATCCGCACGTCGCGGGTCTCGCCGGCGGGGTCAACCCAATCGCCGACGTCGATGCCGGCAAAGGCCGGCCGAATCGACTGCGCCACTTGTCCGACGGTGACCCCAAGGCTGCCGGCGAGGCCGCGGTTGAGCTCGACGTTGACCTCGGGTTTCTGGCCTTTGGTCGAGAGCGAAAGGTCAACGACGTTGGCAACCGGGGCAATCAATGCCTTCACTTGCTCCGCCACGGCGTTGAGGGCGACGCCGTCCTCACCTCGGATGTTCAGGGCGAGTTGCTTGCGCCCCTGATTGAAATCGCTGGTGTAAACCGAGGTGGTGAAGCCGGTCGTTGCCTTGAGCGAGTCCCGAACCACGGCGGCGATATCATCGGCGCTCCGCTCGCGGGTGGCCTTCGCCGTCAGTCGGACGAAGATGGACCCGATGTCGACCGAACCGGACGCCCCGTCTCCAATCGTGCTGTAGGTATAGCGAACCTCAGGAACGGTCCGGGTGATCCGCTCGACCATGGCCGCCTTCTGGCGGGTATACAGCAGGCTCGACCCAGGAGGCGTCTCGACCTTGATGTTGAACTCCGATCGATCGTCGATCGGGAAGAACCCGAATCCGACTTTCTTGTAGACGGGGGCGATCAGCACCAATGCGTAGGCGATCCCCGCGCCGGCGCCGAGCCCCACGATCTTCGTGGGCCACCGAGGGCGGCCGGCGGCCCAGGCGGCGACGACCACGCCGGCGAGGGCGCCGACCAGCGCCAGGAGGCCCTTCGACGGCAACGTAAACGACGCGAAGAAGGTGCCGACGGACAGCACCAGCATCGAGAGCCGGTGATCGAGGGCCCAGGCGACCACCCGGCGGTAGCCGTCGGCCTGCCGGTTGAACCAGATGTTGAACCGATCAAGCTTCCGGGTAATCCACGCCCTCTTCTCGGGGGGTACATAGGGGTCGGGCCAATAGGCGGAGAGCATCGGGTCGAGCGAAAACGAGACCAGTAGGGAAACCGCCACCGCGCACGCGATGGTGAGGGCAAAGGGCTTCATCCACTGCTCGGTAATCCCGCCTTGGAACGCGACCGGGATAAAGACAGCCAGAAGGGAGAAGGTCGTTGCCGTGACGGCGAGTCCAATTTCGTCGGTTCCCTCGTGGGCCGCTCGGAAGTGATCCTTCCCCATCTCGACATGGCGCACGATGTTTTCGCGCACGACGATTGCATCGTCGATCAATATTCCGATGGCCAAGGACAGACCGAGGAGTGACATCGTGTTGAGCGTAAACCCAAACGCCCACACGGCAATGAACGAGGCAAGGACTGAGACCGGCAAGGCCAAGCCGGTAATCACGGTCGAGCGCCAGGAATTCAGGAAGACGAAGACCACCAACACGGTCAGCAGTGCTCCCTCGAGGAGAGCCTTTTGCACCTCCCACACCGAGCTCACGACTCGTTCACCGGCGTTGCGAATCACTTCCAGCTTGATGCCTTGAGGAAGGCGTTGCCGGACTCGATCCATTCGCTCGATGACCCGTTCGCTGACCTCGGTCGTGCTATAACCCTGGGATTTCTTGATGTCGATTCCGACGGCCTCGACCCCGTCGAACAGCGCGACGCTTCGTTGTTCCTCGAAACCGTCTCGGACCGTGGCGAGCTCGCCGAGTCGGATGACCCGTCCCTGTCGCTCGACGACGACGATCTGGGCGAACTCCGCCGGAGTCTCGAGTCGCCCTTTGAGGCGAATCGAGCGCTCGGCGTCCCCGGTCTCGAGTCGTCCGACCGGGGCCGCAATGTTCTGGAGCTGGAGTGCCGAGACGATCTGCCCGACGCTCACCCCGGCGGCCTGGAGGGCCTGGGGGCGGAGTTCGACGGTGAGTTCACGATCTTGCTTGCCGGCCACCGTCACCTCGGCGACCCCGGCGATCGAGCGAAGCTCCCGGGTAATGCCGGGGTCGGCCAGCCGGGTCAGTTCGCCCGACGACAGGGTCGGCGCTGACAACGCTAATGACACGATCGGCCGGTCGGTGTCGTTGAACTTCTTGATAATGGGTTCCTTGAGCTCGGGAGGGAGGTCGTTGCGGATTCCCGAGATGGCGTCCCGGATGTCCTGAGTAGCCTCCGCCAGCGGCTTTTCGAACTGGAACTCGACCAGCACCCGGCCGAACCCGTCCTCAGCCGTGCCATAGACCTTCTTGACTCCAGCGATACCGGCGATCGCTTCTTCGACCGGGTCAATCACTTCCTTTTCGACCCCGTCCGGAGACGCCCCGGGGTAAATCAGCCCGACCGTCACAAATGGGGGATTGATTTCCGGGAATTCATCGGTCTTGAGTCGAAGCAGGGCGAACACCCCGAACACGACCAGCGTCAGCATGGCGACGATAGTGATGACGGGGCGCTTGATGGCGGAATCCGAGATAAGCATGAGCGTCTCGCTGGTTAGTTGCTGCCGGCGCGCTCGGCGGCCGCCGAGGGGCGAACCCGAGTGCCCGGCTGGAGGCCGCGGGCCGACCCGATAATGACCGTGTCA
>JANNQX010000311.1:0-3677 GCA_031400975.1 Gemmatimonadota bacterium | reverse complement strand
AACATGACGGCCGAAACCCACGCGGCGCTCACGGCGGCCGGGCGAGAGTTCGGGATCCCGGTCATGGGCCATGCGCCCCGCAACCTGCCGTTTTCCTCGGTCATCGACGTTCGGCAATCGATGGTGGCTCACGGCGAAGAGCTGATCTACACCCAGTTCCGGAGCGGCGACACGGCTGGGCTCGGCGCCACGGCCGCCCGGATGGTGGCGGCGAACGTCTGGCCGGCGCCCAACCTCGCCATGTTCCATGGGATCGCGACCCAGTGGGGGCGGGCCACCGGCGCCGATTCCTCCCTGGCGCTTCCGGATGCGGCCTACCTGAACGGGCCCCTGATGCAGATTGGCGCTGGCGACCGCCACCAGGAACCCGGCTGAGTGGATCGCCGCCGAGATCGATTCGTCGTACCGGGCCGGGACGATCACACCGGGCGCGCGGGCGGACCTACTGGTACTGGCTCGGAACCCGCTCGTGGAACTGTCGACGGCCCGGCGCCCGGTGGGGGTGGTGGCCGCGGGGCGCTGGTTCGACGCCGCGGCGCTCGAGCGGCTCCGGAACGACCTCGCCGAAGCGAACCGGGTCGCCAGAACCGATGGGCCGGGTGCCTACAGCACTGTGGGGAAGAAGTGGTACACCGCCCGGGGCCGGCCGTTCAGGTAGTGGGTCAGAACCAGTTCGGTGCCCCCCGCCACGACCGAGCCGATCAGCGCGGTGGGGACGAGGCAACTGCTCGGCGGCGGGCAGAGGTCGATGCTCACCTTATGATAGTCCACCGCATAGTTGAGGTGCCTGATCTCCTGCTTGAGGGCGAACTGATTCGGCAGGTGGACCAGGGTGGAGTACACCACCACACCGGCGGCGACCCCCTCACTGCGGGGCCGGGGGAGGCTGGAGAACGCCAGACCGATCCCGACTAGAAGTCCGACCCCGGGCAGCTCCACCGGCGTGATCTGGCCGTCGATCGCACGCAGTTGATACCCGTGACGAAGCCGGCCCGGCCCCGGTCCGGCGGGCTCGGCGCACCCGACTACGCCTAGGAGCAGCAACACCCGGCATCCTATCGCCATCGCAGATCGGGTCATGGGGACCTCCTGTTGACTTGAGCCCAGTCCGCCGCTGAAGATGTCGTCAAGCGACCGGCAACCATCCGCACGGTATTACCCTCACCTGCCCCGGTCCGTGACACCCGTCACACTGCAGCCCTACCCGCACAATCGGGTACTATTCCCGAAACCCGTTCGTCCCAATCGCCAACTCGCCCTCGCCACGCCGGCGGACCTGAAACGGAGCCCCACCATGCCACAACCTTCCACGCGCCGCGAATTCTTGAATTCCGCTACCGCCCTCGCCGCCGGCGCCATAGTCGGACCGGAACTCGGCCGAGCCCCGATGACGCCACCGGTGCCGGCCCCGCAAGCGGCCACCCGCGCCGGCCGGCTCCGCCAACTCTTCAAGGGCGATCCCTTCTATTCGCCCGTCCTCGAGAACCTGCTCTCGGCCCGATTGGCCGAGCAGGAGGGGTTCCCGTTCGTGTGCATCTCAGGGCAAGCGCCGTCACGGGCTCTCGGAATCCCGGACGTCGGCCTGGTCACCCTCTCGGATTTGCTGGCGGTGGCCGAGCCGATTGCCGGCGGGGTCGACATTCCGGTGCTGCTCGACATCGAGGACGGCAAGGGAACCGCACTGCACGTCTACCGCGCCATCCAACTCGCGGAACGGGCCGGGCTCTCCGCCGTCCTGATTGAGGACGCCGACCTCGTCCCCCACCTCGGCGCTCCCAAAGGCGACCTGGTGCCGCTCGAGAAGATGGTCGACAAGATCAAGGCCGCGGCCGACGCCCGGCGCGATCACGATTTCGTGCTGCTGGTGGGGTCGGTCGGGCTCCGGGAAGGCCGGGCGAAAACCGAAGTCATGGAACGGGCCGCGGCCTACGCGGAAGCGGGCGCCGACGGGTTCTGGTTCCCGGGACTCCCGATGGCGGACAACAAGGAGGCCTTCGGCGTGGTGAAGAAACCGATCATGTCGATCGGCGGCACCATCGAGGAGATGAAAGCCGTCAACGTCGCCTTCGCGGCCTTCCTCGACTTCGGAATGATTGCCCTCGGTGCCGTGCGGCGGGCCCTCCAGGAAATCAAGGCGACCGGCTCCATTGCCACTGCGACCAAGGACGCCCTGCCGTTCGCGGCGCTCCGGGAACTCGACCGCGGCCCGGAGGTGCGCAACCGGGCGCGCAAGTATCACGTCATCGGGTGAGGCCCTTAGGGCCGCACGTCGTACTCGAGCCCCGGCACCCGCCCCGCAGCCACCCGAGGCCAACGGGGGCGGCCAGCGGGGTGCTCAGCCAACATTACAAATCATCAACGCGGAAACAGCTCCTCGGGCAGCCTAGTTGAGCATGATTTGATTCAGCGGTACCATGGTAGGGTATGGCGAAACGCTTCGTTCTGACCTGTCTCGGCCAACCGGAACTCCGCACCGCTGAGGGCAAGGTGGTGAGGATCCGGGTCAAGAAGCACCTGGGGCTCTTGGTCTTTCTCGCCATCGAGCGGCGCCAGAGTCACACCCGGGGCCGTCTGGTCGAGCTCTTCTGGGGCATGGCCGCCCACGCGCGGGGTCGGCATTCCTGTGCCACCGCGTTGTCGGTGTTGCGAAACATCTTCGGGAAGACCGCCTTCACCGCCACTCGGGAGCTGATTCGTTTCCATCCCGCGGACCTGACCCTCGACCTCGATCCCCTGGAAAAGGGCCAGATCATTGGCCCTGATGGCGAGGCCGTGATCGACGTCGACGGCTTCCTCCGCGGGTTTGAGCTTGATGACTGTCCCGAGTGGAGCTTGTGGAAGGAGCGCGAGCACTCCCATCGGATGCCATCGATTCACGCGGGTCTGTTGACGTTGATCGACCATGGGCGGCGCCGGGGTTCGCACGAGGAGATCATGCGGCGGGCCGAGCGGTTGTTGGCGCTCGATCATCTGGCCGAGGAGGGGATCCGGGCCAAGATGGAGGCCTTGGCGTTGGTCGGCGATCGGTTCTCCGCCCTCCGGGTGTTCGACGAATGGAAGGACCAGCTGGCGGCGGAGCTTCAGGCCGAGCCATCGGGCTTGGTTGGCGGAATGGCGTCGCAGCTCAGGAAACGCGGCTGGGAGCCGAAGGAGCCGAACCCGGTCCCGGCGGTGCCGGCCGAGCAGTGGCGGGACCGCAAGTTCGTGGGCCGGCGGGCGGAGTATCGGGTGTTGTACGAGACCTGGGAGGCGGTGCACCAATTCGAACCCCGGTATTTCCTGATTTCGGGCGACAGCGGGGTTGGGAAGACGACGTTGGCGCAGCGGTTGGTGACGGCGGCGGGGATGGAGGGGGCGTCGGTGTCGCGGGTCCAGTGTTACGAGATGGAGCAGCGGATCCCGTTTGCGGCCATTGGGGGGTTGGTGACGGGGTTGTTGGGTCGGCCGGGTTTGGCGGCCACCTCGCCGGAGGCGTTGGCGGAGGTGGGGCGGTTGGTGCCGGGGATTAGGGCGCATTTTCCTCATCTCCCGCCGCCGAAGCTGGGGGAGGGCGAGTCGGCGCGGTTGTTGTTTGCCGAGGGGGTGCTGGACTTGTTGACGGCGGTGATGGAGGAGCGGCCGTTGTTGCTGGTGGTGGATGACATTCATAACGCGGACGAGGCGAGTTTGGCGGTGTT
>JANNQX010000310.1:0-3895 GCA_031400975.1 Gemmatimonadota bacterium | reverse complement strand
GACTCCAAGGTGCCTCCGCCGATTCCGGTGGTCTCCAATCTCGCCGTGCCCCAGTTCCAAAACGGGGTGAGCGTGACTGGGACGCTCGACTACCTGGGCGGGGAGGCCGCGATCAAGAAGATCCGGCTCGAGCGCGGGATGGAGGCCAACCTGTTCGCCTCCGAGGAGCGGTTCCCAGAACTCGTCAACCCCGTGCAGCTCGGCGTCGATACCCGGGGCCGGCTGTGGGCGGCGACCTGGGGCACCTATCCCAAGTGGGAGCCCACGGGGAAGATGAACGACCGGCTGCTGATCCTGCCGGACGAGAATCGCGATGGAGTGGCCGACACGGCGATCACCTTCGCGTACGTCCAGAATCCAACCGGCTTCGAGTTCTGGAACGGCGGCGTGATCGTCGCGTCCCAACCCGACCTGCTCTTCCTCAAGGACACCGACGGCGACAACGTGGCCGACGTCCGCTATCGGATCAGCGGGGCCCTCGGCTCGGCGGATACCCACCATGCCGCCAACAACTTCGTCTACGGGCCGGACGGCTTCCTGTACTTCCAAGAGGGCATCTTCAGCGTCACCAACGTGGAGACACCCTGGGCCACCAATCAGGAGTACAGTAAGTCCGGGATGTACCGTTTCAATCCGCGGACCCACGAGTTCCGCTTCCACGCGGAGAACAGTCCGAACCCGCACGGCATCAGCTTCGACTACTGGGGTCGCCACTACGCCACCGACGCCACCGGCGGCACGGCCTACCAGGTCAAGGACAATCCGGACGGGACCTTCGCGATGCGCCAAATGCTCCGACACACCGTCCGGCCGGTGCCATCGAGCGGGATTCTTTCGAGCGGGCACTTTCCCGCCAAGAACCAGGGCAACTTCCTGATCTTGAACGTGATCGCCTTCCTCGGCATCAAGCAGTACACCCTGTCCGCCGATTCGACCACCGGCGACGTTCAGGGCACCGAGACCGACGATCTCCTGGTCTCGTCCGATCCCAATTTCCGGCCCACGGACTTCGAGATCGGCGACGATGGCGGGTTGTATGTCGCCGATTGGTCCAATGCCGTCATCGGGCACATGCAGCACAACATTCGCGACCCGGCCCGCGACCACACCCACGGCCGGATCTACCGGATCACGGTGCCGGGGCGGCCCCTCTCGGAGCACGTCGCCATCGACGGAGAACCCGTTCCGGCTCTCCTCAAGGCGCTCGAGCATCCGATCGACGGCATTCGGCATCGGGCCCGGGTCGAGCTGTCGGAGCGGAACAGCGCCGAGGTGATCGCCGCGACTCGTGAGTGGATGAGACGGTTCGACCCCAAGAGCGAGGCCGATGCCCATCATCTGCTCGAGGGCCTCTGGGTCTTCCAGCAGCACAATGTCATCAACCCGGACCTGCTCGGATTGGTTCTCGACTCGCCGGCGCCGGAGGCGCGGACCGCGGCGAGGCGGGTCGAACGGATGTGGGCCGACAGCGCGGGCCGCTGGGGTCCGGGGGTGGCTGGGTCCGCCCCCGGCAAGCCGGCTGTCGCCGATTCCACTGATGACGGCGCCATCGTGGTCCGGACCGTCGTCGAGGGGATGCGCTACGAACTCCCGATGTACACCGTCACGGCGGGGGCGGCTGTCAAACTCAGGTTTGTGAATGACGACTTCGCGCCCCACAATCTGGTCATCGGGACTCCGGGCTCGCGCGAAGAGATCGGTGTCGCAGCGGACCGGCTCGGATCGAAAGGCTTTGCCCAGCGTTTCATCCCCAAAAGCGACAAGATCCTGGCGTCTACCGATTTGCTCAGCCACCAGAAATCCCAGGTTCTCGAGTTCCGGGCGCCCACGGTGCCTGGGGACTACGAGATCCTCTGCACCTTCCCCGGCCACCGCCAAAGCATGCACGCCTTGATGCGTGTGGTGAAATAGAGCGCTGATCCCCATGATCGTTCCCCGTACCTCACGCGACGCCATCCTCCGGAAGCTCCGGGCTAAGCTGGCGTCCCGCCATCCGATCTTCATCGCGAGCGCCGGCAGTGGCCTGGTGGCCAAACTGTTGGAGCGGGCCGGCGTCGACTGCGTCAATACCTTCTCCGGCGCCCGCCTGCGGGCCAACGGGATGGGCACCATGTCGATGATGTGGCCGATCCTCGACTCCAATGCTGAGACCCTGGCCTACACCGAGCAAGACATTCTGCCCGCGCTCACGGGGGACGCCTTCGTCTGCGCCTGTCTCAACGCCAACGATCCGCTCAAGGACATGCGGACCGTGCTGGAGCGGCTCAAGTCGATGGGGGTTCTCTCGGTCTCGAACATTGGGCCGTCGATCGGCTACGTCGACAAGGACAGTACTCTCTACCAAGTGCTGGTCAAGAGTGGAATCACCTTCGACCATGAGATCGAGATGCTGGCGCTGGCGAAGGAGATGGAGATGGTCACCATCGCGCTCGCATTCGATCTGGAGGACAGCCTTCGGCTGGTGGAACGCGCTCGACCGGACATCTTCTGTTTTCATGCCGGGACGACCAAGGGCGGTCTGACCGGCTTCGACTCGGGCGAGACCATCGAGGACACGGCTCGGCGAACCGAGGCCGTGTATGCGAAGGTGCGCGCCATCCACCCCGAGGTGATCCTGGTGGGTCACGGCGCCGCCATGGAGACGCCGGCCGACGCGCAGTACTTGCTCG
This sequence comes from Gemmatimonadota bacterium, assembly GCA_031400975.1. GTDB lineage: Bacteria > Gemmatimonadota > Gemmatimonadetes > Gemmatimonadales > GWC2-71-9 > SHZU01. The sequence continues at coordinate 1,226 of JANNQX010000310.1, read as the reverse complement.
ACCACACCTCGGGGCACGGATTCTGGACTGGGTCATCGACCGAGCGGTTGCCGATCGAGCGAGCAGTGCTCGGAGCGGCTCAAGAGTTCGCCCGGCTCACGTTCACGACCGGGGCCCGCCCGTCATGAGCCGCGCCGTCGTCATCCTCGCGACCCTCGATACCAAAGCCGAGGAGGCCGAGTTTCTCCGCCGCCAAGTCGTCGGACTCGGGGCCAAGGCCATCATCATCGATCTCGGCGTGGTGGGCACGCCCGGGATGGTGGCGGATGTCGGCCGCGAGCAGGTCGCCGAGGCCGGCGGGCAGAAATTGGCCGAGCTCCTGGAAGCGCCGACCCGCGAGGTGGCGGGTCCGGTCATGGCCGCCGGCGCCACCAGGATCCTGCTCGATCTGATCGAGGCCGGCCGCGCCCACGCGGTGCTCGGCGTCGGCGGGACCCAGGGAACGTCGGCCGCTACCCAGGTGATGCAGGCGTTGCCGTACGGTTTCCCCAAGGTGATGGTCTCGACCGTCGCCTCGGGAGACACCTCGCGGTTCGTCGGCGTCAAAGACATCACCATGATGTTCTCGGTGAGCGATCTCCTGGGTGTGAACCGGTTCACGGCGCGGATTCTCGCCAATGCGGCCGCCGCGGCGTACGGGATGTCGCTCGTCGAGGGAACCATGGAGACCAGGCGAGGCGACAAGCCCCTGATCGCGATGACCAACCTGGGGGTCCTCACCGACGGCGCCACGCTCGCTCTCAAACTGTTTCGCGAGGCCGGGTACGACGTGGTCGTCTTCCACGCCGTCGGTTCCGGGGGCCGGGCGATGGAGCAGTTGATGAAGGAGGGCGTGATCGGTGCGGTGTTCGACTACGCCTTGGGCGAGATCGCCGATGACGTGTTCGGCGGCTTGCGGGCGGGCGGCCCTGAGCGGCTCACGGTGGCGGGGAAACTCGGATTGCCGCAAGTGATCTGTCCCGGCGGGGCGGAGCATCTCGGAATCTTCGTCGAGGCCAACGTGGTCCCCGAGAAGTACCGCGACCACCGGTACGTCTTCCACAGTCCGGTGATCTTCGTCCCCCGCCTGAACTCGGAGGAGATCGTTCGGGTCGCCGAGGAGATCTGCCGGCGGTTGCGGCACACCGTCGGGAAGGCGGTGTGCATGCTGCCGCTGCGGGGCGTCGGGCGGTACTCAGTGGCGGGTGGTCCGTTGCACGACCCCGAGAGCGACCGGGCGTTCTTCG
>JANNQX010000309.1:0-17106 GCA_031400975.1 Gemmatimonadota bacterium | reverse complement strand
ATGTTTCGTAACAATTCGACCAGCTTGTGAAGTTCGCCTCGCACCAACGGCTCGCCTCCGGTCAATCGTATTCGCGTCACGCCGAGCGTCGTCATCAGTTGGCTAAACGCCGCGATCTCTTCATAAGTGAGCAGATGCTGCTTCGGCAAGAATTGCAACGGACCATCGGGCATACAATATTGGCAACGAATATTGCAGCGATCGGTCACGCTGATACGAAGCGATCGATGCGTTCTTCCAAAGCGATCGACGAGCTGGGTCATGATCCCTCCGACATTGGCAAGTTGTTCGTAGAGGTACGGCGCGAGACGTCCGGTTTCGCAGAGTTTTCTTGCACTTCACCGGACGGCTTGCGCCGTTCCGCTATCCGGCTGACCTGATCGCCACGGGACCCCACGGTGCTATCGTCGAGGACGGGGAAGAACCGGCCGCTCGCCAAATCGGTGATGTTCGAGCAAGCCTGCGGGAGCCGCAGCAAGCTCTTCGGCGTGAAGATGATCAACGGCCGTTGGCGATTCCGCCGCGCCTGACGCCGGATCAGGTGGAAATACTGCCCCGAGGTCGTACAATTGGCGATCCGGATGTTCTGCTCAGCAGCGAGTTGAAGGAATCGCTCTGGCCGCCCGCTGGAGTGTTCGGGGCCTTGGCCCTCGTGGCCATGGGGCAACAGGAGAGTCAGTCGCGAGGTGACCCCCCATTTCGAGAGGCCGGCGGCAAGGAACTGGTCGACGATGACCTGGGCCCCATTGATGAAGTCGCCGAACTGGGCCTCCCAAATCACCATCGCGTCCGAGGCGGCCACCGCATAGCCATATTCGAAACCTAATGTTGCCAGCTCGGAGAGCGGGCTGTTGTGGACTTCGAACGACGCGAGGGCACCGGGCAGTCGTTGCATTGGACAATATGACCGGCCGTTGCTGGCGTCGTGGAGGACGAGATGCCGATGGCTGAAGGTGCCGCGTTCTGAATCCTGCCCGGTCAGGCGGACGGGGATGCCCTCCGACAGCAGGGTGGCAAACGCGAGCGCCTCGGCGTGTCCCCAGTCGATCCCACCCTCGGGGCTCATTGTGGTCCGGCGGCGTTCCAGTTGCCGCTGGAGCTTGGGATGGACCGTGAACCCTTCGGGATAGGTGAGCAACTGATCGTTCAATGCATGGAGGGTGTCGATGCCGACCGCGGTCGAGGGGTCCTCGAACGTGAGCTTAGTCGGCGCCGACTCCGCCGGCTTCGGCTGCGATTGCGAGGCCTTGAAGCCATGTTGCTGCTCGACGAGGTGCTGATAGGCGGCGGCATACCGCTGCTGAGCCTCTGCTTCGGTCAGCACCCCATCCGCCACCAGTCGGGTGCTATAGACCTCGCGAACCGTCGGCTGGTTCTTGATCCGGTCGTACATCTGGGGCTGGGTATAACTCGGCTCATCCCCCTCGTTGTGACCGTGTCGGCGGTAACCCACGAGATCGATCAACACGTCTTCCCGGAATCGCTCCCGGTACGACATCGCGAGGCGGACCGCGGCCAAGCACGACTCGGCGTCGTCCGCGTTCACGTGAATGATCGGAATGTCGAAGCCCTTCGCCAGGTCGCTGGCGTGCCGGGTCGAACGAGAATCGATCGCGTCGGTGGTGAAGCCGACCTGGTTGTTGGTGATGATGTGGATCGTCCCGCCGGTCCGGTACCCACGGAGCGCTCCGAGGTTGAGCATTTCCTGGACGACGCCTTGGCCGGCGAAGGCGGCATCGCCGTGGATCACCACCGGCAAGGCCGCCGTCGAATCGTGATACGCCTCGGCCGCGCGCCGCTGGGTTTGCCGGGCCCGGGCCCGACCGTCCACCACCGCGCCGACGAACTCCAAGTGGCTGGGGTTGTGAGCCAGTGCCACCGTGATCGACCGACCTGATTTGGTAATGAAGGCGCCCTCGGCCCCAAGATGGTATTTCACGTCTCCGGTGCCCTCGTCCTCCCCCTCCTTGCCCGGCTTCTTGCCTTCGAATTCTCCGAAGACGGTGACATACGGGCGACTCAGTGTATGGACCAGCACATTGAGGCGGCCCCGATGGGCCATGCCGAGGACGACGTCACGGGCGCCTTGGTCGGCCGCCATGTCGATGACCCGGTCGAGCATCGGGACCAGCAGATCGACACCTTCGATTGAAAATCGCTTCTGGCCGAGGTAGGCCTTGTGGAGGAACCGTTCGAAGGCCTCGACTTGAATCAGACGGTCGAGCAATTCGATCTTCTCGCCTCGGTCGAGCGGCTGACGGTGGGCGCCCGATTCGATTTGTTGGCGGAGCCAGACCCGTTCCTCGTGGTTCGAAATGTGTTCCACCTCGTACGCGATCGTGCCGCAGTAGGTGGCCGTGAGATTGGGCAGGGCCAAAGCCAGGGTGGCGCCGGGAACCGCCAGCCGGAGGACGGAGGTCGGGATGCCGGCCATGACCTCCTGCGTGAGACCCAGGGGCATCGGGTCGAGCGCGGGGTCACCGAACGGAAGGCTGCCTAACGGGTCGAGATGAGCCGCCAAGTGCCCGTGGGTTCGAAACGCCTTCACCAGGGCCATGGCGGCGGCCACCTGCTCGAGCTCGCGGAGGCCGGTAGCCGCTGGAGCGGGGACCGGCGCGGCGGCGGGTGCCGGGACTAGGCTCGCGGTCGGTGGGGATGCCCCGATGTCCAACCCCAACGACCCGGCGACCTGGTCGTAGAATTGGTCTTCACCGTGGAGAAGTCGCTCCATGGTCCGAAGAAACTCTCCGGATTCGGCGCCCTGGATTACCCGGTGATCGTAGGTGCTGGTAATCATCATCACTTTGCTGACGCCGAGGCCCGCGATTTGCTCGGTGGAGAGGCCGGCGTACTCCGGCGGATAGTTGATCGCGCCGATCGCGATGATGCTGCCCTGTCCGGCCATCAATCTGGGCACCGACGCCACCGTCCCAAGCCCGCCGGGGTTGGTGAGAGTGATGGTAGCGCCGGCGAAATCATCGGGCATCAACTTGTTCGTTCGGGCCTTTTCCACCAGGGTTTCGTAAAACCCGTGAAACCCGGCAAAGTCGAACTGTTCGGCGCCTTTGATGACCGGGACGACCAGGCCGCGGCTCCCGTCCTTGCGGGTGGCGTCCACCGCGATTCCGATGTCGACACCCTCGGGAACAATCCGATGCGGCGTCCCACCCACCATGGAGAACCCGTTGGTCATGACCCGGTGGGCCGTGGCCGCCCGAACCAGCGCGAATCCGATCAGGTGGGTAAAGGAAAACTTCTCGGTCCGTCCCGCCGCCTTGACGGCCGCGTTCAGCTCACGGCGGCGTGACTCGAGCGTTCGGACCGAAATTTCCCGAAACGTCGTGGCCGTCGGGACGCCGAGGCTCTCGTTCATGTTGAGGGCCAGGCGAGCGGCCGGCCCTTTCATCACCTGGCCGTTGGACGGGCCGGGCGCCGGGGTTTCGGTTGCGGGGCCGGCACCGTTTCCGCGGGCGACCACTGCGGGAGTCTCGCCAATCCGGCCGGCGTCGAATAGCCGGCGCCATTCGGGGTCAACCGCGGCGGGATCCACGAGGTATTGCTCATAGATCGCTTGGGCAAAGCCCGCGTTGGCGGTTTCGAAGACATTTGGATCGCGGCTCGGCATAGTTCTCGGCTCTCGGCTCTCGGCGCTCGGCGCTCGGCGCTCGGCGCTCGGCGCTCGGCGGTGGGTTAAGATAGTCTGCGGCGTCGGGGGATGGCCCGGGCCAGTTCGCGGTACCGTTCGGACTCTTCTCGGCGGCGGGTATCGTCCCAGCCGAGTTCCTTTCCCATGAGCCGGGAGACCGTTTCCACCGCCGCGAGGCCGGCGTCGGGCGTTTCGTGGGCTATCGAAAGCCGGCGAAACAAGACATCGTCGAGTCGCCGGGCGTACTCGGTTCGGACGGCATGAACCACTTCGGCACCGACCGCGCCGTGGTAGGGGTGGACCGGCTCCTTCAAATGGGGCCATTCACTGGTGACGTCGTACAAAATCGGAACCTCCGATCCATACTGTCCGACCAGATGGGCGACGATCGGCTCACTCAAACCACGCGCGACTCCCCGGGCGAACAACGCGTCGACCTTGAAGGCATCGCCGCCCGGCAACGGTTCTGTAGCACTTCGGGATTTCATCGGGTCAGGGTCGATCGCCGGGAGCCGGAGGATTTGATTTACTCGGCGGAGGGTGTCGATCGCCATCCGCCGGTAGGTTGTCAGCTTACCGCCGGCGATCGAAATCAGCCCGCGAGGGCCGACGGAAATGAGATGCTCCCGGGTCCGGGAGGCGGGGGTCGACGCGGCACTGTTGATCAATGGCCGAAGCCCGGCCCAGGAGAACGAAACGTCCTCGAGCCCGAGGCGGGCCGCCGGAAACAGGGCATTGACCGAGCGGAGCAAATACAGCATGTCGGCTTCGGTCGGGGTCACGTGATCGGCGGACTCGGCGGATTCGGTATCGGTCGTGCCCAGGTACGAGCGATCGCCCCAGGGCAGGACGAACATCACCCGGCCGTCAATCGGGCTCAGGAAGGTGATGGCGTGGTGGTGGCCGATTCGGGACCGCGGTACCATCACGTGAGAGCCACGGGTTGGTCCCAGGGTGGGCGCGGCTCCGGGATCCTCGAGCCGGCGAACGACGTCAACCCAGGGACCGGCGGCGTTGACCACCGCCCGGGCCAGCACCGTTCCTTGGGCGCCGGTCAACTGGTCTTCGAGAATGGCCCCGGCGATCCGGCCGTTTTCCAGCTCGAACGCCGTGACGCAGGTATAGTTGGCGACGACGGCGCCATGGGCGGCCGCCGACCGGACGGTCGCGAGGGTCAGCCTGGCGTCATCGCACTGAGCATCCCAGTAGAGGGCGCCTCCGGCCAGGCCCTGATCTTTGAGGAGGGGCTCGTGATCCAGGACCCCTCGCTTGCTCATAGCGCGATGGCGGCGCACATTACCGCCCAGTGCGAGCAGGTCGTACACGGTCAGACCAAGCGCGGTCTTCCACCGGGGCACCCGATCACCCCGGTAGGCCGGGAACAGAAAACCAAGCTGTCGGACGATGTGCGGGGCGGTCCGAAGTAGCACCCCGCGTTCCGCGAGGGACTCGCGGACCATCGCGAACCGACCGTGTTCCAGATACCGGAGACCGCCGTGGATCAGGCGGCTCGACTTTGAGCTGGTGCCGGATCCGAAGTCGCCTCGCTCCACCAGGGCCACCGAAAGGCCACGGAGAGCGGCCTCCCGGGCAATGCCGGCGCCGGTTGCTCCACCGCCAACGACCAACAGGTCGAAGCGGCGGGCCGAAAGGTCCCAAATTGTCGCACGAGTGGAAGGGTTCATCGTCTGCCTATTGATCCATCGGTACCCGAGCTCGGTTTCGAGCAACGTCCCAGCTATTGGTTCACCGCCAACTCGGCCTTGATTCGCCGAGGGACCCGAGTGCTTGATGTCGCCTGCGGGATCGGGCGCCACGCGTTGGCAGCCGCACAGCTCGGCGCCGAGGTGGTCGCGGTCGACCGCGATCCGGCCAAGGTCCGCCAAGGCCGCGAGGCGGCCAAGGGTTGGGGTCTCTCGGTCAAGTGGATCGAAGCCGACTTAGAGCGGACCTGGCCGGACCTCGGCCAGTTCGACGTCGTGCTGCTCTTCAACTATCTCGATCGCCCGCGGATGGCATCGGTCGTCAACGCGGTCCGCCCCGGCGGCTTTCTGATCTTCGAGACCTTTCTCGAAATCCAGCGACAACTCGGCTGGGGCCCACAGCAGGACACTCACCTGCTCAAGTTCGGCGAGGTCTCGGGTCTGGTCGCTCCGCTGATCGTGGTCCATGGTCGGGAAGCGTTCGAGCCCGCGGACAACGCGCAATGGGCGGCAATGGCTAGCGTCCTCGCCCGCAATCCAAAGTAATGACATGGCGCCACGACAGGCGGTCATCGTCGCCGGAGTCCGGACTCCGTTTGCCCGGGCTGGGTCGGTGTTTAAAGACACGACCGCGGTGGAGCTGGCGCGCTTTGCGACCCGGGAACTGATCTACCGAAGCGGGATCGACCCCCGCGAGGTCGACGAGGTCATCTTCGGTCAGGTGGTGCAATCGGTGGCCGCCCCCAACGTGGCCCGGGAAGTCAGCTTGCTGCCGCAATTCCCCCGGACGATTCCGGCCTATTCGCTCAATCGCGCCTGCGCTTCGGCCGGGCAGGCCATCGCCGCCGCGCACGATCAAATCGTCCTTGGTCATGCCGACACGATCGTGGCGGGCGGGGTCGAATCGTTGTCGGATGTTCCGATCCTTCACTCGCGGCGGATGAGTCAACTCTTGGTGGCGGCGAGCCGAGCCAAGTCGCTGGCGGCTCGGGTCGGGATCTTCGCCAAAATCCGGCCCCGCGACTTGGTGCCGCTTTCGCCCGCGATTGCGGAACCCTCGACCGGTGAGTCGATGGGTCAGTCGGCCGAGAAGATGGCCAAGGAGAACCGGATCAGCCGGGAAGCCCAGGATCAGGTGGCGCTGATGAGCCATCAGCGAGCGGCCGCCGCCACGGCGGACGGTCGGTTGACGGCGGAAATCGCCCCATGGTTCGGCGGGAAAGCGATGGCCGAGGTGACCAGTGCCGACAACGGGATTCGGGCGGATACGAGCCTGGCCGCGTTGGCCGCCCTCCGGCCGGCGTTCGATCGCCGCTATGGATCGGTCACGGCGGGCAATGCCTCCCCGCTCACAGACGGGGCCGCAGCGACGTTGATCATGTCGAAGGACAAGGCGCTCGCGTTGGGCCACCAGCCTCTCGCGACGATTCGAAGCTATGCCGTCGCGGCCGTCGACCCCGGGTGGCAGCTCCTGATGGGACCGGTGTACGCGGTCCCCCAAGCGCTTGACCGGGCCGGCATCAGCCTCGCGGACGTCGGATTGGTCGAAATCCACGAAGCCTTCGCGGCCCAGGTGCTGTCGAACGCCGAGGCATGGGCCTCGAAGGCGTGGGCTGAGAAGTTGGGTCGCGCCAAGCCGGTCGGCGAGGTCGATTGGGACCGTACCAATGTCAGCGGCGGTTCGATCGCGATCGGCCACCCGTTTGGGGCCACGGGCGCGAGGATCGTTACCACCCTGGCCAACGAGATGCGGCGACGGGACGTCCAGTTCGGATTGGTCTCCATCTGCGCCCAGGGCGGGATGGGGTTCGCCATGGTGTTGGAGCGGTCCGCCCGATGACGATCCTGACGACCACCCTGACGGAGTCCGGGATTGCGGTGCTGTCGATTGACGTGCCCGGCGAACCGGTCAACAGCCTCAGCTTCGTTCATAGCAAGGAATTGGGCGCGGCACTTGAGGCCCACAAAATCGATCCCACGGTTCGGGGGATCGTGATCCGCTCCGGCAAACCGGATTCGTTCATCGCCGGTGCCGACATCAATCAATTCGTGGCCTTCGCCTCGGCCGCCGATGCCGAGGCGGCCAGTCGGAGCGGGCACGCCTTTCTGGAGCAGGTGGAGACCTTTCCGAAACCGGTCGTCGTGGCGATTCATGGCGCCTGTCTCGGTCTGGGGCTCGAGTTGTCGCTCTGCTGCGGCTATCGAGTGGCAACCGACCACCCGAAAACGGTCTTGGGGCTGCCGGAGGTTCAGCTTGGGATCCTGCCCGGCGCCGGAGGGTCGGTTCGCCTACCCCGGCTGATCGGAGCGCGGGCGGCGCTCGACATCATTTTGGCCGGCAAGAGCGAGCGGGCCGCGAAGGCTCTCAAACTCGGATTGATCGACGAGCTGGTGCCGGAGAGCATCCTCCTCGACACGGCGGTCAAGGCCGCCGACCGATTGGCCCGGGGAGGGCCGCTCCGCCGAAAGCCGGCGGCGGGCCTTCTCGCCGCCCTGCTGGATCGAACCGCTCCGGGGCGGTGGCTGGTGTACCGGATGGCCCGGGCCCAGGTCATGAAGAAGACGGGGGGGCATTACCCGGCGCCGCTGCGAGCCCTCGAGGTAGTTCGGGTTGGCCTGGAGCACGGTAGGGGTGCCGGGTTTGCGGCGGAGGCCCGTGAGTTCGGTGCGTTGGCGGTGACGCCGGTGTCGCGGAACTTGGTCCGGATCTTCTTTGCGACCACGGCCATGAAGAAGGATGATGGCGTCGCGCCAGGCTCGGCCGTCCCCCGCGAGGTCCAACGGCTCGGGGTGGTTGGCTCCGGTTTCATGGGGTCGGGGATCGCCGGAACGGCGATCACCACGGCCAAAGTTGACGTCCGGCTCAAGGATGCGGACCCGAGCCGGGTTGGGAAGGGACTCCGGACTGCCCTCGATATTGTCCAGGGTCAGGTGACCCGCAAGCGGATTACGAAGTTTGAAGCTGCCCGCCTGTCGGCCTTGGTTTCAGGAGGCACCGACTTTGCGGGGTTCGAGCGGGCGGACCTCGTGGTCGAAGCCGTGTTCGAGGATTTGGCGGTCAAACAGGCCGTCCTGGCGGAGCTCGAAGCCGTTCTTGGCCCCACCGCGCTGGTAGCGAGCAACACGTCGACGATCCCGATTTCTCGGATTGCCGAGGGTGCTCGACGGCCTCAGAACGTCCTCGGGATGCATTTCTTCTCGCCGGTCGATCGGATGCCGTTGCTCGAAATCATTCCGACGGCTCACACCAGCCCGGATGCAATCGCGACGGCCGTCCGCTTCGGCAGACAGCTTGGCAAGACCGTCATCGTCGTAGCCGATCGGCCGGGGTTTTGGGTCAATCGGATTCTAGCGCCGTACTTCGTCGAAGCCGGCCATTTGTTGGCCGAAGGGGTCCCGATCGACGTCATCGACCGAACCATGGTGAAATTCGGGATGCCGGTGGGCCCGATTGCCCTCCTCGACGAGGTCGGGATCGATGTCGCGGCCAACGGTGGGGTCGTCATGCGGGAGGCGTTCGGCGAGCGTTTGGCTCCGGTAGACGCCATCTCAAAGATGGTCGAGGCTAATCGGCTCGGCCGCAAGGTTGGGTCGGGGTTCTATCTCTACTATGACGGACACAAGACCGACCCCGATCCGGCGGTCTACAAACTTCTCGGAGTCAAACCACTGGCGTCGGTCAACCCGGGTGCGGTCGAGCGCCGCCTGATTTATCCGCTCCTCAACGAAGCGGCTCGTGCCGTCGCGGAGGGGGTAGTTCGCTTCCCCCGTGACGGCGATATCGGCGCGATCTTCGGGATTGGATTCCCGCCGTTCTTGGGTGGGCCGCTCCGGATGATCGACAGTTTGGGTGCGACGGCGGTGGTAGCGACGCTTGAGGAGCTGGCGGTGGCTCACGGCGACCGGTTTGCGCCAGCCGCGGCCCTGGTGGAGACGGCCCGTCGGGGGGGCAGCTTCTACCCGGTAGGCTAGCTCTTAAGCTGTTTTTGGGCGTGAAGGGCCGCCGCCTGGGAGCGCCGTTGGATCCCCAGTTTTTCAAAGACGTTGTGGAGGTAGTTCTTGACCGTTTTGGGCGAGAGCTCCATTGTCGCGGCGATTTCCTTGTTGGTCTTTCCTTCCGCCACCAATGCCACGATCCGCTGTTCCTGAGGCGTAAGCGAGGGCCGGCCGGCGGTCGCGGCCGGCGGCACGCTCCGCATCACCCAATCGAGGACGCCGCTTCGAAGCCCGGGGTCGAGGATCGATTCGCCGCCTGCCACCCGCTTGATCGAGCCAATCAGCGATCTGGCGTCGATCTCTTTGAGGAGGTAGCCGTTGGCGCCAACCAAGATCGCAGCTCGGACCAATTCGTCATCCGCGAACGCGCTGAGAAACAGTAGCCTCGTATTGGGCAAGACTTCGAGAATCCGCCGTCCGGCTTCGATCCCGCCTTCCTCGGGAATCCGGACGTCGAGGATGACCAAGTCGGGCCGCAACCGTTCCGCGAGGGTCACGGCTTCGCCCGACGTCGCGGCCTGGCCGACGATTTCGAGGGTCGGGTCGGGCGCCAAAACGGCCGCCAGGCCAACCCGGACGACTTCGCTATCATCTACCAGCAGGATCCGAATGCTCATCTTGCTTCCGCTTTGTTCGACACTTGGAGTGCGAGCCGAACTGTGGTTCCTTGGCCTTCGGCTGACTCCCGAGTCAGGACGGCGCCGATCTGACCGGCCCGCCGGACCATGGTCAGGAGACCGAGGCCGGTTTCAAAACGCTCCGGTCTGAAGCCCCGCCCGTCGTCGATGATCTCGAGACGAACGCACGCCGCCTCGTTGGCCAACCTGACGGTTACTTGCTTCGAGCCCGAATGGCGCATCGCGTTGCTGACTGCCTCCCTGGCGATGAACATCAATTCGCTCCGGAATTCCGTCGGGACCCGGGCGGCCGCCGTCCGATCGACATCCAACTCCAGATGCGGGCCGCCCTCGATCTCCAGTCCTCGGAGCGTCCCGGCCAGGGCTTCCTCCCAATTCGGGGGCAACGCGACCGGCCGGTCGGCGGTAATGAACCGCCGAATCTCGGCCATTGTTTCGTTTAGCTGGCCAACGGCCCGCAGTAAATGCGGCTCCATAGCCGCGGCGCCGTTTTGGGCCGAAGCCCGGGCCGCTTCCAAGCGAAGGCCGACGCCATACAACGATTGAAGAATGCCGTCGTGGAGGTCGGCCGAAACCTGTTCCTGTTGCTCCACCAAGCGATGAAGAGCGTTGATGCTCATCCGAAGCTCGATCGCCGCTTGTTTGGCTTCAGTAATATCGTGACCTACGATTACCGCGCCGATGGCTTGACGGGCTGGGCCGCTGATCGGCGTGATCAGCACGTCAAGCCATCGGGTTTTGCCGTCGAGCCTGGACGGAACCTCCAGCCGCTGGTTCTGGCTATCCGCCAAGGCGCGGTTGATGGCTGCCATCATCGCCTGCGTGTTGGCGGGCGCCAGTTCGGAAACCAAATGGTCTAGGGTGTTCTCTGGGTCGAGTGCAGTTTCGGCCCAATGATTGGAAAAGAAGATCCGCCCGTCGTTTGACACCAGGGCCAAATGGTAGGGTGCGCTTGCCAGAAGGGCCTGCCAGAGCGCGTCGCTCAGAATACCGGGCAGGAATTCGGGTAGGCTCACCCCGTCAAGGTATGGCGGCCGTCATCCGGAAACGCAAGAGCCTAGGCGGTCGAGGCCTGCGCGTGGTGGGGCCAACGTGCCAGCGCAGCCCGAAGGTCATCAGGTTTGATCGGTTTCGAGACGTAGTCGTCCATGCCGGCCGCCAAACACTTCTCTCGATCGCCCTGCATCGCGTTGGCCGTCAACGCGATGATTGGGGTTCGTACTCCGGGTTCTTCCCGACGCCGGATCTCGCCGGTGGCTTCGTAACCATCCATTTCGGGCATCTGACAGTCCATGAAGACGATTTCGTACGGGACCCGGGCCCAGGCCTCAACGGCCTCGACCCCGTTGCTCGCCAGGTCGACCCGGCAGCCCATTTTCTCCAACATTTTCGCGCCGACTTTCTGGTTGACGGCGTTGTCGTCCGCCAAGAGCACCAGCCGAAGGCCGACCGCAGCCGTGGGCGTCGTCGCCGGGCCGGTCGCGCCTGGCTGGGCCGTGGTCGGGAGTTCGCATCGGGGGGCCAGTAGAGATTCGAAGGTATCGGCCAGCGTGCCGGACCGGACCGGTCGCGACAGATAGCCGGCAAAGCCGGCGGACTTGTACTCGCTGGCCTTGCCCCGGGTTCCGCCGTCGGACAACAGCAACATGGCCGGCCCGGATGGGGCCGTTTGAAGCAGCTTGACCTTGCTTGCGAAGTCGGCGGCGGTCGTGTCGGTCACCGCCTGGTCGACGATAATCAGTCGGAAGGGATCGGTCGCCGCCCCGCGGGCGACCTGATCCAGGGCTTTGGCGGCGGTATCGGCCACCTCGATCCGCATCCCCCATCCTGCGCACTGCTCCGCGAGGATCAGTCGGTGAAGCGGATTGCCGTCGAGATAGAGGGTCCGAACCCCTACCAGCGTGGGATGGGACGGTTGGGCGGACGCGGCGGGATCGAGCTCGAGTCGGACGGTGGCCCAGAAGGTAGAGCCATGGCCGACTGCACTGGTAAGGCCGACCTCGCCTCCCATCAGATTCGCGAGCTGCTTACAGATGGCCAAACCCAGGCCGGTGCCGCCGTATTTGCGGGTAGTGGACGTGTCGGCTTGGGAAAACTTCCGGAACAGCCGGTCCTGCTGCTCCGGCGGGATCCCGATCCCGGTGTCCGAGATCGCCAGGCGGAGATGGGCGTGGGTCGCGGTTTGCTCCTCGCAACTCACCTCGATAAGGACGTGCCCCTCGCCGGTGAATTTGATCGAGTTCCCAGCGTAGTTGAGGAGGATTTGCCGGACCCGTCCGACGTCACCGATCAGAAAGCGCGGCGTGCCGGGGGCAAACCGGGCCGCCAACCGGAGCCCCTTTTCCGTGGCCCGGGCCATCATCAGGTCGACGGCTTCCTCGACGGCGGTTTGGAGATCGAACGGGAGGGGTTCGAACGTCAGTCGTCCGGCCTCGATCTTCGAGAAGTCGAGGATGTCGTTGATGATCGTCAAGAGCGACTCGGCCGAGGACTTCACGGTCGTCGCATACTCTCGTTGCTCGGCGTTGAGCTGGGTTTCGAGCAGCAGGCCGATCATCCCGATGACCCCGTTCATCGGGGTCCGGATTTCGTGACTCATTGTCGCCAGGAAATCGCTTTTGGCTCGGGTAGCTCCCTCAGCCCGCTCTCGGGCGTCGGCGATATCATCCATCGACCGCGCCAGATCCGCCGCGGACTTCTCGATCGACGCCTTCGCGACTTCCAGCTCGGCCAGGTAGCCGATCCGCTCGTTGTCCGCCTCTTTTCGCAAGGAAATGTCGCTGACCGTCGCGATGTAGGTTGGGACCCCGCCGAGCTCCATTGAGGAGACCGCCAATTCGATCGGGACCAACGATCGATCGCGCCGATATCCGAACGACTCGGCCCGTTGGGGCAAGGAGGCGAGCTGGGCCAACTCTTCGGCGGGGGAGCCCGGTCCGAGGTGGGGCAGGACCGTGCCGATGGGCCGACCGGCCAACTCATCGGCGTCATAGCCGAAGATTCGAAGGGCCGCCGGATTCATCGATTCGATGGCCCCGGCTTGGTCGGTGACAACGATCCCCTCGGCGGTGGAGTCGAAAATCGACTGAAGTCGGCGGCCGGATTTTCGCAGTTGTTCGTGATGCCGGTGCTGAAACACCGCGAGCCCGACTCCGCCGAACATCATCGCCAGAACCAAAGTGAGGTAGCCGAGCACCGTGAGCCGGGCCCGCCGGATTGTGGCGAACCAGTCGCCGGCCTCCGCGTCCACGCCCAAGACGGCCGCGACCGTGCCCTCGGCATCCCGAATTGGGTGGTAGCTGCTGATCCAGGTTCCTCCTTGGTCAGCGTCCGGCTGGTCCTCCGACCGAGCAAGTCCGTCAAAGGCCGCAGCGAGCGCCGCCGTGTGAGGGGCCGTCTGTCGCTCGATCGTTCCGTCGGCATGGGTCTCGAGGAGCATGACGAAGTGGTGAGGAATGGGTTGTTGAATGAGGTACAGCCGCCTGACCTGCGGGTTGGCCTTCAGCCATCGGCGGTGGGCTGTCGCTATCGCGCCGAAAGGCGGATCCCCTGGCTGGGCGGGCAGCCCGAGGACCTGGGTTTCGTCGGTGTAGGTGCGGACCAAAGCCGCGTGGCGCTGTTTCATGTCTGTTTGGGCGTTCCGACCGGCCCAATTGGTCAAGGTCCAGGCGGCGCCAATCCCCGCAGTCGCCAAAGCGATCGGGATCATCCGGGTCAGGGGGCGGGAGTGGATCCTACCGAGCAAATGCCACGCGAGGCCGGCGCCACCGCCGGCGCAAAGCGCGAAAACAACTGTCTCGAATGAGGCAAGCATTGTTGGTGGCAGGGGCTCTTGGTGGTGGATCAATCACCCGCCTGAATCATCGGCTCACCGCTTTCGGACTTTAGGGGCCATTCGGGGCCCTGGGAAGTTGCCTGGCTTTGGGTTCCCATCGCCGGGACTCAATCGTCCCATTTCCGAACACTCGATCGATTACCGGCATTCTAAGCCGTTCTACAATAGTGACTTAGCAGGCTGTACCTTCGGCACATTTGTTCCTTACAGCCGGGGGTGCTGAACGACTGGTTTGGATTCTGGAGGGCCCAATGGACATCGTACGAGATCAACCTCGAAGCAAGAAAAAAATCATCGCGGGCGTGGTCGGTGTGGCCGCGTTGGTGGTGGTCTCGGTGGCGTTGGCCCGGCTCAAGCCCGCTTCTCCGACCGTTGAGCGGGGGACGATTTATTTCGACTCAGTCGTTCGCGGTGAGATGCTGCGGGAAGTGCGGGGGCCCGGCACCTTGGTGCCGGAGGATATCCGCTGGATCACCGCCGTCACCCCAGGCCGGATCGAGAAGATCCATCACCTGGCCGGGGTAACCGTGGATCCGGAAACGATCCTGATGGAGTTGACCAACCCCGATGTTCAAATCCAAACCCTCAACGCCGATCGCCAGCTGACCGACGCGCAGGCGGCCTTGGTCCAGTTGAAGACGAGTCTCGAAAGCAACCGCCTCAATCAAGCGTCGGTGGTCGCTCAAATGCGGCAGGAGTCGGCCGACGCTAAGCGCCGCGCCGAGGCTGGGGCGGAGCTGCTGAAGAAGAACCTGATCGTTCCTCTCGACCAACAACAGGCCGAGGACCGGGCGGCCTCGTTGGCTGAGCGGATGAAGCTCGAAGAACGGCGGCTCGAGGTCTTGTCAAACACGATTGCCGATCAAATCAAAGTGCAAGGGCAACAGATCGACCGGCTCAATTCCATCGCCACGTTCCAGCACGGATTGGCGGGCTCGATGGTTGTCCGGGCCGGTACCCGTGGCATCCTTCAGGAAGTGCCGTTTCAGGCGGGTCAATATGCCCTTCCGGGCTCGACCCTGGCCAAAGTGGTTCCGCTTCCGATTCGACTCAAAGCGGTGCTCCGGATTCCGGAAACCCAGGCCAAGGATCTGGCGATCGGCCAGAAGGCCACCATCGACACCCGCAACGGTTTGGCCCCGGGACGTATCATTCGGATTGACCCGGCTTCAATTAATGGCACCGTCACCGTCGACGTTATTCTTGACGGAGCGCCTCCGGCGGGCTCGCGGCCCGACTTGAGCGTCGACGGCGTGATCGAGCTGGAACGTCTCAAGAGTGTGCTTCATGTCGGCCGCCCGACGATTGCCCAGCAGAACAGCCCAGGAACCGTGTTCAAGTTGGTCGAGGGCGGCAGTCATGCCGAACGGGTTCAGGTCAAGTTCGGCCGGACCTCGGTCAGTCGGGTCGAAATCGTCGAAGGGTTGAACCCCGGCGACGTGATCATCATGTCGGATATGTCGCAGTGGGACAACGTTGACCGTGTTCGAATCAAATAACCCCCTGGAGTCCCAATGACCGCGCCTGGCGAAACGCTGATCAATCTGGAAAGCATCAAGAAGGTGTTCATGACCGACGAGCTCGAGACCCACGCGCTCGCCGACATTCACTTGACGGTGGCCAAGGGCGAGTTCGTCTCGATCTCCGGCCCGTCGGGTTGCGGCAAGACCACGCTGCTCTCGATTCTTGGCTTGCTCGATACCCCGAGTAGCGGGAAGTACACCCTGGCCGGTCACTCGGTCGAGTCGTTGACGCCCTCGGAACGGGCCCGGGTTCGGAACCGGCAGATCGGATTCATCTTCCAGGCCTTCAACCTGATCGGCGATCTCACGGTCTACGAGAACGTTGAGCTGCCGCTCACCTATCGGGGAATGCCGTCGGCCGAGCGAAACACTCGGGTGACCCAGGCGCTCGAGCGAGTCGGCATGGCCCATCGGATCAAGCACTACCCGTCCCAGCTGTCGGGTGGTCAACAACAGCGGGTGGCGGTAGCTCGCGCGGTCGCGGGCGATCCCGCCATCCTTCTGGCCGACGAACCGACCGGTAACCTTGACTCGTCCAATGGCGAGGCGGTCATGGAGTTGCTCCGCGAGCTGCACCAAGGCGGGGCGACGATCATCATCGTGACGCACGATCCTCGTTATGCCAAGTGGGCCGACCGGGAAATCCGGCTCTTCGACGGCAAGGTCGTTGAAGAAGAGTCGATGCAGAGGGCCTAGGCCCCGATGTTCATCGCCGCGGCCGTTCGGTCTCTTCGCCGGTCGCCCGGCTTTGCGGCGGTCGCGATCATGTCCGTGGGGGCGGCTCTGGTTGATCCAATCGTCGCCTTGAGGTCGGAATGAACGAGATTCGGTATGCGATTCGGCAGCTGTTCGCCTCGCCGGTGTTCAGCATCGTGGCGCTCTTGACGTTGGCCCTTGGCATTGGGGTCAACGGCGCCCTGTTCAGCATCGTCAACTCGATTCTCTTTCGGCCGCCGGGGTATGCCGATCCGGCGACCTTGGTCGACCTCTACGAGACCAGTCCTGGTTTCCGATACTCGACCACGTCCTATCCCAATTACCGGGACGTCCGCGACCAGAACTCCGTGTTCTCAGGGGTCGCGTTGTTTCAGCTCCAGACGCTTGGGTTTTCCCGCGGCGATCAAACCAAGTCGGTCTGGGCCGAGGTGGTCAGCGGGAACTACTTCTCGGTCCTCCAGGTCCCGGTAGCGATCGGACGGGCCTTTGATCCGAAGGAGCATGATGTGGCCGGCGCACCGGCCGTCGTGGTGTTGAGCCATGGATTCTGGACCCGGGAGTTCGGCGCCGATCAGCGGATCATCGGTACCACGGTCCGGCTCAATGGCTCCCCGTTTCAGATCTTGGGGGTCGCTCCCCCGGAGTTTCGGGGGATGGTCCGGGGGCTGATCGCCGAGGTCTTTGTCCCGGCCGCCGCGACTTCCCATGTGTTTCCTGGTTCGACGTTCCTCGTGTCGCGCGGAAACCACAACAGTTTCATGCGGGCCCGGCTCAAACCCGGGGTCACACCGGAGCAGGCTGCCTCCAATCTCTCCGCGGTGGCCGACGGCTTGGCCAAAGTGTATCCGGAAACCAACGACGGACGCACCTTCATCGTGGTGCCGACCTCGGAGGTCACCCTCAATCAGGCGGTGGACGGCGCGGTGACCGGCGTATCGCTGGGTCTCTTGGTGGTTCCCGGATTGGTCCTGCTGATAGCGTGCGCGAACCTGGCGACCCTTTTCTTGACCCGGGCTGCCGGCCGGCGGCGCGAAATTGCCGTTCGGAT
>JANNQX010000308.1:0-18659 GCA_031400975.1 Gemmatimonadota bacterium | reverse complement strand
TCCAATACGGAAAGGCCGCCTCCCGCGGCAAGCCCGCCGAGTGGGTCAGGATCCCTTCGATGGTAACGGTTTCCTGGTCCGGTCGCGGGTTCTTGATCGCAAACCAGCTCAAGTGCTTGGCCACCGGATCGTCGAGGCGGACCTTGCCCTGGTCGCGGAGCTGCATCAGCGCCACGCTGGTAAACAACTTCGAGATCGAGCAGATGCTATAGAGCGTCGTTGGCGTGGCCGGCGAGCGCTTGTTGATGTCGGCCCAGCCGAATCCGCCCTGCCAGATGACGTCTTGGTCGACCACCACCGCCGCCGAGATTCCCGGATAGCGGGTGTAGGACCGGGTCGCTTCGAGCCACTTCTCGAGCACGGCCGTGGCTTCCTTGACCCGGGGGTGATTGGCGACCGACTGGGTCTGGGCGGGCGACGGCAAGGCGGTCGCCAGTAGGAGGGTGCTGAGTAGATGCCGGGATGTCATGACTTGGTCCCCCTGGTGATTCGGCCTTGATAGCGGGCCGCGGTAATTTCGGCCAGAATCGCCAATGCGATTTCACTGGGATCCCGCCCGCCCAAGTCGAGGCCGATTGGCCCGTGCAGTCGGCCGATTTGTTCCGGCGAATGGCCGGCTTCTTTGAGTCGTTCCCGTCGGATCTGCTGGGTCTTCCGAGATCCGATGACTCCGATATAGGCGGCCGGCGACTTGAGGGCGGCGTCGATCGCGGGCTCGTCGAACTTGGGATCGTGAGTCAGGAGGCAGATACAGGTCGCCGAGTCGATCCCGACTTGGGCAAACACTTCGTCGGGCCAGCCGACGATCAGTTCGTCTGCTTCCGGAAATCGCTCCCGGGTCAGGAACGCTTCCCGTCCATCGGCCACCACGGTCCGAAAGCCGAGTGGCTTGGCGAGGGTCACCAACGATGTCGCGATGTGGACCCCGCCGAAAATCAGCAGCGTCGGACGACGAGGGAAGACCTCGTAGAGGACCCGCACCTCACCTCCGGGGGTCGGAATCGTCTCCGACCGGCTCGCTAGATGTTTGATCGCGTCGGCCGCTCCGGTGGCGATGAGTTCGGCCAGCCCGCTCGGCAATCGCAAGTTGTCTCGGGCGCCCGATTCGTGATAGACCAACGCCGCGCCGAGCGGTGCGGCGCCGCCGATCACTGTGGCGACCACGCTGCCCTCTCGGCGGCCGGCCGCCGCAATGATCTCCGGGCGGACCGTGGGCTCAACGAACATCGAAATGGTCCCGCCGCAGGAAAGTCCGAACTCCCAGGCCCGTTCGTGGGTTACCCCGTATTCGAGACTTTTCGGGGTCCCTCGCTCGATCGCCGCGATGATTTCCTCGACCACCGCATTCTCGACGCAGCCACCCGAGACCGAGCCGGCCATCTTGGCCGTCGGCGTGGCGAGCAGCACGGCTCCCTCGGGGCGGGGCGCCGATCCCCACACCTGGGTCACGACGGCGCGGCCGACTAGGCCTTCGGCCCGGAACCGCTCATAGGTTGGTAGTAGTTCCCGCATTCAGTGCTCCGTCTCAGTGGCCGAACTGGAAATTGGCTCCAATATTGTAGCCGATCGGCGGACTTTTGGCCCTACCCGCGCGGTTGCCGCCTCATTGCCCGGCGGCAAGAAGGAGGAGAACGCGGCGCATCAGTACTCCAGAGGCTTAGCGAGGGCGGAGCAGTCGACTGAGTACTCGGTCGAGGGCCGACGCGAATGCCTGTTTTGCTCGGGCGTCGTAGGGCGGCGGTCCGCCGGTTTCAGTTCCGCCCATTCGGAGCGCATCCATGAAATCGCGAATCGACAATCGTTCGCCGATCGTGTCTGCGGTGTGCTCGTCTCCCCGCGGATCCAGTACCGCGATGCCCTTCGGCACCAACAGAGCGGCGAGAGGGATGTCTTGAGTTACCACGAGATCCCCGAGTCGGGCCTCCTCCACGATCCGCTGGTCGGCGACGTCGGGCCCGCCATTGACCCAGACCGCGGTGACCAACGGGTAGCCGGGTGGCGTCTGGAGTCGTTGGTTGGCCACCAGGACCACCGGCAGGGCGAGCCGCTTCGAGGCCCGAAATACGAGATCCTTCACATCGCGGGGCGCCGCATCGGCGTCAATCCAGATCGTGAGCGCAGCAACTCCGCGGTAGTCGGGTCCGGAGAAGATAGTCATCCCCTCCGCACTCCGCTGCCAAATCCTATCATTGACCATGACCGACTCGAACTTTGCTCGTCAAAACCTGTTCGTCGCCTTGCTCCTCGGGGTGTGTTCCGGGGCGGCGGCTCAGACGCCGACCGACACGACCCGACCCACCGCGCCAAATCGTTTTCGATCTCGTGGGCGACCTCTATTCTTCGGCGCCGAGGCGATTGGCCTCCAAAAACATCTTGGCTCGATCGAGGTCGGCAAGCTCGGAGACATCTTGGTCCTCGACCGGAACCCGCTCGATGACATTGCCGACGCAGTGGTGGATGAAGAATGACGCGATGCCACAGTAGGCCTCGCTCCCGCGGCCGGCCGGTTGCAGGGGAAGTGGCCAGGGTGCAGATTTGGTCCCCATCCTGCGGCGTGGAGCGAAGATGCGTTGTTTGAATATCGGTGTAGCTGGTGTCCTCCTCTTCGCGACGAGCGCCCTGGCCCAATCGGGGCGCCCCAATCAAGGCACCAAGATCGAACCCGGGCAATCCTGCCCGCCCGGGACGACCGAGGTTCGGCCCCGGACCTGCCAAGCGCCGACGTTACCGGTGCCCAGCATCGTGGATTATCGGCCCCGATCGACCTTGGTGGCCCCGGTCCATATGGTGCCGAAGGCCAAGTATCCCGCTATCGACTTTCACGGCCACCCGTCGATTGGCAGCGCCGAGGCCATTGAACAGATGGGCCGGGCGCTCGATTCACTGAACGTCCGGATGATGGTGGTCGCCGGTAACGTGTCCGGCGAATCGCTCAAACGGGGGGTCGCGCTGGTGCAGGGCTCGGCCACCATGAAGGACCGGGTCCGGTTCCTGACCGGCATCGACCTCCGCAACGTCGGCCCGGGTTGGGCTGACAAGGCGGTCGCCCAATTGGAGGCCGACGCGGCGGCCGGGGCGGTTGGGATCGGAGAAGTCGGCAAAGGGTTCGGGCTCTCGATGACCAAGTCCGATGGTTCCCGCCTCAAGCTCGACGACCGGACCCTCGACCCGATTTGGCAGGCCGCGGCACGTCTCAAGCTGCCCGTCTTCATCCACACCGCCGATCCGCCGGAGTTCTGGCAACCAATCGACAACCAGAACGAACGCTGGCTCGAGCTCGCCCTTTTCCCGGGGCGCCGCTACCCGGCCGAAGAGAATCCCGCTTTCGAGCAGCTGATGGCGGAGCGGGACAGCCTCGTCGTCCACAACCCGAAGACCACTTTCGTGATCGCCCACATGGGCTGGCACGCCAACGATCTCGGCCGGCTGGGCCGGATGATGGACGCGATGCCGAACCTCTATACCGAGGTCGGCGCGGTGCTCTATGACATCGGCCGCCAGCCCCGGGCGGCCCACGCCTTTTTCGTCCGGTATCAAGATCGGGTCTTGTTCGGAAAGGACTCGTTTCAGCCGGAGGAGTATCCCTACTTCTGGCGGGTCTTCGAAACCAACGACGACTACTTCGACTACTACCGGGGCTACCACGCCTTCTGGAAACTCTACGGGATCGGTTTGCCGGACGCGGTACTGAAGAAGGTGTATTTCGCCAACGCGCTCCGGATCACGCCGGGCTTGCCCCAGGGTGGCTGGCCCCGGTAAGGGGAGTCTAGAGGTTGGCCATCACCGCGTAGTCGGTGGACTGCAGCAATCGCTCGTCGGCGGTCACCAGCGTTAGGCCGAGCACTTTGGCGGTGGCGGCGATAAACCGGTCGGCCGGATCTTGATGGGGCAACGCGAGGCTCCGGCTCGCCACCGCAATGTCGTGGGTAACCGGGGCCTCGCGGCGCGGAATGGCCCGGACCATCTGCTGGATCCACTCCGCCGCCGGCCGGCTCGGCGCGAGCCTTCCCCGTTCCGCCAGCACCAACGCTTCCCAGACGCTGATCGGCGAAAGCCAGAGCTCGTTGTCAGCCGACTCGAGCGCCGTCCGAATGGCCGGCGCTAACCGCTCCGGCTCCAACAACGCCCAGAGCCAGATATGAGTGTCCAGTAGCAGCCTCACGAGCCCAACACCTCCCACTCGGCCGTGGCCCTCGCGGGGGCGACGAGGTCGCCGGCAATGGAGGCCGTGCCCCGCATCGACCCGAGCCACCCGTTGCCCGCGCTAGCGGTCGATGGCGGAATGACCTCGGCGATCGGCTCACCCCGGCGAGTGATGATGATCGGGGTGCCGGTCCGATGAACCCGATCGAGAACGGCCAGGCAAGTGGCCTTGAACTCTGAGATCGGCATTGACTCGCTCGCTTTCTTCGTCATGAATTAATATACCATGGTCAACGACCATGGTCAAGAGAAGCCCCGTCCTTGTTACCACCCCACAAGGTAGCGGCCAGGGCCCGAGCGGAAGGACCGGATTAATTCGGATTGTACCGGCCCGTCGCAGCGGCCAGCCGCCGGGCCAAATCTTCGAGTGAGGCCACCGACGCGCAGGGTAGCAACCCGTCCACATATGGGAGGGCCGCTCGAAGTCCTTCCACTTCCGGCTTGAACCCCGCTTGGCTTGCCAACGGGTCGAGCCAGTAGAGCCGGTGACACGACCGCCGGAGCTTGGCCATTTCGGCGCCGAGCAAGGTGACGTCCCCACGTTCCCAGCCGTCCGATACCAGCAGGACCACCGACCCGCTCCGGATCGTCCGCCGAACCCAGCGGCGATTGAGCTCCCGGAGACTCTCGCCAATCCGGGTTCCTCCGTTCCAGTCCACCACTGTGAGGCCGACCCGAGTCAGCGCCGAGTCGGGGTCGCGAACCCGGAGCTCCCGGGTGATCCGGGTCAACCGGGTTCCGAAGACGAACACCTCGAGCGGGGCGCCCGACTGGCTCATCGCGTGGGCAAACCGGAGCATCAGCCGGCTGTAGCGCTCCATCGAGCCGCTGATATCACAGATCACGACGATCGGTCGAGGGCGTTTGGGGTGACGGATCCAATCCCACCGGATCGGTTCGCCGAAGGTGCGGAGGGCGGCCCTGAGCATCCTTGCCCTGGCCGGCCGTTGGCCCCGGTGCCGGGACGCCACCCATCGGCGCGACGGCCGGCGAGGCAACGAAGGCCGGAGCGCCGCCAACATCGCCATCGCATCGCGGGCCTCGGCGGGGCTCAAGGAGGCGAAGTCGGCGTGCTTCAGCCGCTCGGCCTCGCTGGCCAGGCTCGGCTCGTTGATCGCGGGGACTTCATCCAACGCCAACTGAGCGGGCGGTGCCGCGGCTGGGAAGGTCGGAGCCTTCTCGGGGTCTTGGTTCATTCGAGGGAGCAACGGGGCGTCGTCGCCTAACGGGGCGTACCGGCGCCAGAACAGGCCAAAGGCCTGATCGTAGAGTTCCCGGTCCTCCCGGCGGTGGACGTAGATGGCCCGGCCCGCGGCGCGGACCGCGGCTTTCCGGTCCCACCCCACGGTGTCGATGGCTTGGCTGAACAACCGGGTCGAATCGGGAGTGACCTCGAGCCCCACCCGGCGAAGCAGTCGCCCGAAGGTGACCAGGTTCGCGGCGATCACCGGCCGGCCTTGATCTCCGCCAGAAGAGTCCGGGCCCCGTCGCCCCGGATCCGGGCAACGTCTTCTTGGTACTTGAGCAAAACGCCGAGGGTCCGGTCGATGTCTTCGGGGCCGAGCTGCCGGGCGCCTAACGATTCTAGCGCGGCGGCCCAATCGATGGTTTCGGCCACGCCGGGCAGCTTCGACAGATCAGAGGTCCTTAGTCGCTGGACAAACGCGACGACTTCGGCCGCCAGGCGGTCGGGCAGTTGCGGCAGCCTGGCCTTCAAGATGGCCAGCTCGCGGGTGGCCGAGGGATAGTCGATCCAGTGATAGAAGCAGCGCCGCTTCAGGGCGTCGTGGACTTCCCGGGTCCGGTTGCTGGTCAAGATCACGTACGGCTTGACCTTGGCCTTGATGGTGCCGAGTTCCGGGATGGTGATGGCAAAATCGGCCAGCAGTTCGAGCAGAAAGGCTTCGAATTCCTCGTCGGCCCGGTCGATTTCGTCGATCAGCAGAACCGGTGGCGCCAGACTCACCGACTCGATGGCCCGGAGCAGCGGTCGCCGAACCAGAAATTCGGGCCCGAAAATATTCTTGGTCTGGGCATTGCCGGCCTCGCCCCGGGCTTCGAGCAGCCGGATCTCGAGCATCTGGCGGGGGTAGTCCCATTCGTACAGCGCGGTGGCGGCATCGATGCCTTCGTAGCATTGGAGCCGGATCAGCTCACCACCCGTTACCGTGGCCAAGGTCCGGGCCAATTCGGTCTTGCCGACGCCGGCTTCGCCTTCCAAGAACAACGGCCGGCCGAGCCTCAGGGCCAGGAACAACGCGGTGGCCAAGTCGACATCCGCTAAATACCCCTGAGCGGCAAATCCGGTTTCGAGGTCGGCAACGGTAGTGAATGGGCTGGTCATAGCGGGAAGATACGACTGATCATCGCCAGGTGGGCGCGGGCAGGCTCCCGAGAGCCCGCTCGATCGAACGTCCAAGCCCAAGGAGTACCCGATCACTGCCGCTCGGTCCGTCGAACTCGAGGCTCACCGGCAGCCCGCCGGTCGTTAGGCCGGCCGGGAGCACCAACCCTGGCAAACCGGTGGTGCTGCCCGGGGCAATGTTCCGGGCAATGACGGTGTCGAACGGGATCTTCTTCCCGCCGAGTTCCACGGTGTCAGTTCCGATCGGCACGGCCGGGATTCGGGTGGCGGGGAACACCAACGCCGCCAAGCCGTTGGCCGCGAAGTAGGCCTGGAAGACGGCCTTGAGCCGGGGAAGGTGAACGTCCCGAGCCGCGAGGTAGGCCGATTCCGGGACCGCGTCCTTGGCGCCGGGAGCAAAGAGATCCAACGCTTGCTTGATGTCGGGGCTGGCTTGGGCCCGGACTTGCTCGAAGGTGACCCCGGTGCCGTAGTCCACCAGGAACTTGATGAGACTCGGGACCAGGTCGTACACTTGGATTTGAAAGGTCGTTAGTCCGATCAGGCGGGCCAGGTCCGGCACCTCGGCCTCGACCAGGATCGCGCCCGCATCGGTCAACCGTTTAAGCGCCTCGGCGGTGATCCGTTCGACCTCGGGGTCCAGTCCCTCAAAGTAGTACCGGCGGGACACACCGAGCCTAACGCCGGCGAGCGGCGCTGGGTCGGCCGGCCCGGCGGTGCCGGAGACGACGGTGTCGAACAGAGCCAGATCGGCCACCGACCGGGCATGGGGACCCACTTGGTCGAACAGCGGCGTGATCGGGACCGCACCGGCGGTCGAATACCGGCCGGTGGTGGGCCGGAATCCCGCCACACCGCACAACGCCGCCGGGACCCGGATCGACCCCTCGGTGTCCTCGGCGACGCCTAACGGCGCCATCCGGGCCGCCACGGCCGCGGCCGTGCCCCCGCTGCTGCCGCCCGGGATTCTGGTGGGGTCATACGGGTTGCCGACCGCGCCGAACGCTTGATTGGCGCTGGTCCACCCCATCGAGAGTTCGTGGAGGTTGGTTTTGCCGAGGACGATGGCCCCGGCGCCGAGGAGGGCGGCCACCACCGGAGCGTCGGCCGCCGGTCGGAAGTTGCGGAGCGCCGGCGTGCCCGCGGTGGTCGGGAGATCCTTGGTATTGATGCTGTCTTTGATCGGGATCGGGAGCCCGTGAAGCGGGCCCAAAGTTGCGCCGGTCTTCCGGCGGCCGTCCGCCTCACGGGCGGCAGCCAGGACGCGCGCGGGGTCGAGCGCAATGAAGGCGTTGAGCTGTTTCCGAGCCTCGCACCGCTCCAGCAGAGCGGTTGCGTAGCGCTCGGCCGTGAAATCACCGTTCGTCATTCCGGCTACCGCGTCCACCGCGCTCAACTCGATCAGTTCGGCCGAGGCCACTGTCGGCGGGGGTGGGGTCGTGGGCCGGCAGGCCAGGGCACCGGCGGCGGCCGCGGCGGCGACGAAATCCCGGCGTGACCACTCAGTGGATTCGGTCATCGAGCCTCCGAGGCTTTGGACACCGCATCGGCAAAGTCGCGCCAAAATTCTTCGGCCAGACGCCGAGAGGTGCCTTCCAGGAGCCGGGCGCCGATGCTCGCGATCGTGCCCCCCACCTCGCTCTCGGCGGTCCAGTTGAGTTTGATCCCGCCGGGCGCATCTTCCAGTTGGAACGAAGTCGTGGCGTCGAGGGTCGAGCCGGGAGCTTTGCCCCGGACCCGCATTTTGGCGGTTTGCCCCTCGACGATGTCGAACAGCTCGGCATTCAACTTGAACTTGAGCTTGAGCGACCCGACTCCGAGTCCGGCGGTGACCGTGAAATGGGTGGCGTCGATCGTGTCGACCTTGTCGATGGCGGGCGCCGAGGCCGCCACCACGTTAGGATCGAGCAACGCCTTCCAGACCTGGGCCCGACTGGCCCGGATTTCCGGCGCACCTCCAAAACTCATTCGCATAGAACTGTCCCGTCAGGTCAGCCTCGTTAAATCCTCAGGGGTGTCGACATCAGGGTTGTTCCCGGGGAGGTCCACATAGCGCCACTCCCGGCCTTGTTGCTTGAGAACGGTGTCGAGGCCGTGGTCTCCCTGAGTCGCTTCCAGCAATCCAAAATGGACCCGGCCCACGAAGACGGGGTGACCGGGCTCCTCCGGATGGTCGGCATACCGAGGCCGAACCAGTGCCGCCGGCGAACCACCGGCCCGGGCAATCACCGCCCGGATCGCATCGACCGCCAACTTCGGTTGATCGCCTAACACGAGCAGTACGCCGGTCACGCTCCGGAGATCGTGCATGGCGGTCATCGTCACCATCCCGGCCTTGATCGTTTCAGAAATGGCCGGCCGCGACCGGGTCACCAACACGGCGTCAAACCCCGCCTCGTGCGCTAAGGTCCCAATGGCCGGATGCTCGGGCGGGTACACCACGAACACCTCCGACACCAACCCCTCGGCCTGGGCCGCCGCCACCGTCCGAAGGACTGACTCGATCAACGGCCGGTCTTTCCAGGACGCGAGCAGTTTCGGGGTGTCGCCACCGAACCGAGTGCCGGCGCCGGCGGCGAGAACAATGGCGTGCACGGTCATGGTACGGCTCGCGTCAGGGTTTTGGGCCCGTAGAAGAGGACGAGGATGATGGAGACGATGACGTGCATCACCACCATAGCCACCGGCGCCGCCAGTCCGCCCCGGTCCACCGCGAAGTACCCGGCCCAGGCATTGCCGGCCCCGTGATACACTGCGGCCAGCAGCACACTGCCCCCGGTGTTGGCGAAGATCCAGGTCATCTGAAACGACAGTGCGACCACCAGGGTGGCGTACCCGAGGAATGCCGGCAGGAACCCAATCTGCTGGGCGAGGATGTTGTAGGGTTCGCCCTTGACCAAGAAGAGGGGAATGTGCCACAAGGCGTGGAACCCCCCGATGATCAAGGTCGCGATCAGCGCGCTATGCCGGGTCCGAAGCCGGGGTAGGGCAAACCCGCGCCATCCGAACTCCTCGCCGAGGCCCGCGAAGACGATCAGCAAAGTCAGCGACGGGATGACGCTGTATAACGGGCCGAGGCCGGCCCAATCCACCGGCTGACCGGTATAGATGCCCGCCACCACCACAGCCAACAGCACCGGCACCAACGGCAGCACCAGCGCCGTCAGCCACCAGCGACCGCCAACCCGCCAAATTTTCCCTCGACTGAGGAGCTCGCGTACCGCGGGTTTTCCGCCCTCGACGGCCGCGACGACCAGCCCAGCCAAGCTCGCGCTCAAGGCGCCGAGTTGGAGAAATTTTGGTGACAGCCACTCTGCCAGGACGGGGGCTACCAGTGCTGGTCCAAAAGCGACCGCGACCAGGAACAACGCCAGCGCGGGGTGCTGCTTGACGAATTCGGTCGCTGCCATGAGGCAAGATCATCGAAGCCCCGCGTCTTCCGCAACCGGGGCGCGACCGGGTAGCGGGGAAGCGCTTTGTCCGGTAAGCTCCCTCGGTCCTAGGTTTCCCCACCTCGCGGAGCTGCCGAATGGCATCGAAGATAGAGCCCGGCCTGGTCCGTTCGCTCGGTGTATGGGACGTGGCCGCCATCACGGCCGGCACGATGTTGGGCTCGGCGATATTTGTCGCCGCCGCGTTCGTGGCCCGCGGGGTACCCCAGCCATCCCTCGTCCTCCTGCTCTGGGTCGTTGGGGGGTTGATCGCGGTCGCCGGCGCCCTCAGCTACGCTGAGTTGGGCGCGATGTTCCCCGCGGCGGGCGGCCAATACGAGTATCTCAAGCGGGCCTTCGGGCCGCTCTGGGGATTTCTCTTCGGCTGGACCTCTCTGGTGGCGATCCAGTCCGGTGGGATCGGATACCTTGCGGTTGCCTTCGGCGAGTACCTCGGCGCCTACCTTCCATACTTCTCGTCGAAGCACGTCCTCGCCACCATTGCCCTGGGGCCGTGGATCTGGGAACCGAATACGGCCCAGCTGGCCGGCGTTGCCGCCATCGTCATCCTCTCACTGGTGAACTATTTCGGGGCCAAAGAAGGTGCCCTGGTTCAGACCTTTCTCACGGGCGTCAAAGTCCTGGCCGTGATCGGCCTGATCGGATTTGGACTGATGGCTCCCGCCAAGGCGTCGCCGGATTGGAGCGGACCGCTGCCATCGGGCAATCTCCTGGCGATCATGGGTCTCGCGCTGGTGGCGGTCCTCGGCAACTTCGACGGGTGGTACCAGGCCACCCTCTCGGCCGGTGAGATCCGCCGGCCCGAGCGGAACCTCCCGCTCGGGATGATTGGGGGAACCGCGCTGGTGGGAGTACTCTACCTCCTGGTGAACCTGGTCTACTTCCGAGCCATGCCGTTGGCCGAGATCGGCGCCGCCACGAAGATTGGCGAGGAGGCCACCACCGCGCTCCTCGGCCCGGCGGCGGGCCGGCTTCTGGCGCTGGCCGTGCTGGTGTCGATCTTCGGATGCATCTCGTCGAGTATCCTCGGCGCCTCGCGTCTCGGCCTCCCGATGGCGGAGGATGCTCCGACCTTCCGCTGGCTGGCCAAGATTCACCCGACCTATCGGACCCCGACTGCCGGCATCGTCACGCTGGCGGTCTGGTCGTCGTTGCTGGTGTTGTCCGGAAGCTATGAGCAGCTGTTCGACTACTCGTTGTTCGCCAGCTTCATCTTTCACGCCATTACCGGGCTGGCGCTGTTTCGGCTCCGACGAACCCATGGCGCAGAACCGCGCCCGTATCGGGTGTTCGGATACCCGCTGGTGCCGGCGCTGTTCACGGCGGCGATGGCTGGGCTGGTGTTCAATACGCTCAGGGAACGTCCCGCCGCCTCGTTGCTCGGGATCGGACTCGTGGCCCTCGGTGTGCCCCTCTTCTACTGGCGCCGCCGGTCGGGCCAGGCGGGATGACCTTCATTGCCAATCTTCCTCTCGTGGTGGCCGCCTTCCTGAGCGCCCAATTGGCCGTGGCGTGGGGTGAACTCGGTAGTTACCCGCTTCACGGCGACAAGAGCGGGATGGCCGGTTTCGGTGCGATCATTTTCCTGATGCCGATCCGGTGGCTGGCCATCGCGGTGGCGCTCGCGATCGGCGTCGGGCGGGCCGGTCTGCCGGTGGCGATGAGCCGGCGGGCCCAAGTGGGGCTGGTCCTGGCCCTTCATTTCGTGCTCGGGGTGGTGGCGTATCGGGTGTTCGAGTGGATCACCGACGCGATTCGGCGAGAGGTGGGTGGCCCCCGGAAGCTGGCGATCGTGTTTGGCGTGGTGCTGCCGATGGTGGTGTGGCTCACGGGGTTCTGGGCGGTGAATCGGGGGTGGCTGAGCCGCCGGCCAGTGGTGGCGGGCGGAATCATGATGCTGGTGCTGGCCGGCCATGTGGCGGCCTGGAACAGCGGGTATCGGCGCTAGAGGCTCTCGATCGAAGGCGTTGCCCCTCGAACAAGGAAAGGTCACTGCGATGAATTCCGTTCGAACGCTCGCGATTGCGTTGACCTTCGCGCTGTGGCCCCCATCACGGATGGTCGCGTCGACGGGCCGCGTGATCCTCACCTCGACATTTCGCACCGTTCCCACGAAGCGCTGATTCGCCCCGGCGGTTCCAGCGATCGGCAACAGGGCGCTGTAGGCGGCTGGCCACTCGATGTCCGGTCCCCACACGTTCAGGTCGACGTGCATCGGGCGCTGGGGGACGAAGGTGGTCTCCGATTTGAGCAAGACCCCATCAACCAGGTACTCGATCGTGCTGAGCGACCAGCGGATGGTCCAATCGTGGGTGGCTAGCGGGTCGAAGCCGACCGGAAGCGGGACGAAACCGCCGTGCCCGGCACCGAACGGTTCCGCCCGGTACCGGTTGAGTTGCACCTGGTACGGAGAACCGGATTGTAACTGGTTGGTCACCAACTCGATGTCGATCTCGTCGTGGTCGGTGGTGCACGGACCGGGTGGACATCCAAGGAGATAATTCCCAAAAACCAGGCCCGGCTGGACGGTCTGGAGGCGGACGCGGGCGGTGTAAGTGATGGTCTCGGCCCCGACCGGCTGGAAGGTCCGCCCGGTCTTGCCGTGGGTGCCGTAGAGGGACAGGCCCGGGCCGGTGGGGTTGAAGGTGTTGAGGGCGAGTTCGGCCCCGGCCGAGCCGACGACGAACTGGCCGATACCCCCTGGGGTCACCCAATCGGCGAGCTGGGTGCGACCAAAGAAGGAGGGGTCACCGAATTCGGTGGTCCACCAGCAGAGGTCGAGCCTGGAACCGATGGTGGCGAAGTCGTCGCGGAACAGCACCCCGGCCGCGAACGAGGCGAAGCAGAAGGTCTTGGCCGAGGTGGCGGCGTCGGTGACGGTGACGGTGAACGTGGCGCTGGCTCGGGTGCCCGTCGGGGTTCCGGTCAGTTGGCCGGTGACGGCACTGAACGTTAGGCCGGATGGCAGGGTGCCACCGCTCAGAGCAAAGACGTATGGCGTTGTGCCGCCGGCCACGCTGACGGGAGTGATGGGTGCGAGCGCTCGACCGACCGTGACCGCGACGGCAGGGGCGGCGACCACGGTGGCGAGCGCCGAATTGACGGTGAAGGTGAAGGTCTTGGCGGAGGTGGCGGCCGCCGCGTCGGTGACGGTGACGGTGAACACGGTGGTCGCGAGGATTGCGACGGGCGTGCCGCTGATCTGTCCCGTGGTCTGGTTGAATGTGACGCCGCTCGGCAGGGTTCCACCGCTCAAGGCATAGCTGTACGGCGTCGAGCCGCCCGAGGCGGTGACGGTGCGGCTCGGGACGGCCTGGACGGTGACGAGGGCCGGGTTGACAGTGAAACCGAAGGTCTTGGCGGACGTCGCGCCGGCCGCGTCGGTGACGGTCACGGTGAATGTGGTGGCCGTGAGCGTCGCGGTGGGAGTGCCGCTGACCCGCCCGGTCGCCGCGTCGAATGCCACTCCAACGGGCAGCGTCCGACCGGAGAGGGCAAAGGCATGTGGCTGGGTACCACCGGTCGCGGTGATGGGGGCGAAGGGGACCAGCGCGGTGCCGATGGTCGCGGCTCGGGCGGCAATGATCTGGGTGGTGACCAGGGAGCCGTTCACGGTGAATGCGAAGGTCTTGTCGGACGTTGCCCCGAAGGCGTCGGTCGCGGTGACGGTGAACACGGTGGTCGCGAGCATTGCCGTCGGGGTGCCGCTCAGTTCGCCGGAGGCTGCGGCGAACGGTAACTCGTGACACTCATTCCATTGTTAAATATTGACTTACCATCGTAAGCAGCATAGGTTGTAACCATGAAACGAGAGGTCCGGGATTTCTTGGCCGCCATCGGTCGCCGGGGCGGCATTCGGAGCCGCCGGGTTCTCGACCCAGCCACGGCTCGGCAAATGGTCGGGGTCCGGGAGGCTCGGCGCGCATTCCGGCGGTTCCGCACCTCATGCTTCTGGTCCTTCCGCCCTGACCTCACGATCGGCTCGGATGACGTGCCGTGGGTGGCCGAGCAACTGATGAAGCATGGCAATCGCGAGGCCTGGTTGATCGGACGGAAGCTGTGCCGCTAACCGATTTTCAGCGCGAGGTCCTGGCCCTGCTCGCCCCCAACCGGGCCCCCGATAGCTACCTCGCCGGTGGCGCTGCGCTTCACTTCGCGCCGAACTCGACCCGGTACAGCGACGACCTCGATTTCTTTCACGACTCGGAGGCCCGCGTTGCCTCGGCGTTCGCGGCCGATGCCGCGACGCTCACGGCGCATGGATTCGAGGTCACCGTCGAATTGAGCCAGCCCGGGTTCGTGCGCGCCGGCGTTTCGAAGGCGGATCGGGCCACCAAGGTCGACTGGGCTCACGACAGCGCATGGCGTTTCATGCCTTTGGTCGTCGATGCACTCGGCGGGCTCCTCCTCCATCCCGTTGACGTGGCCGTCAACAAAGTGCTCGCCTTGGCCGGCCGGGACGAGCCCCGCGATTTCGTGGACATCCTCTTCATCCATGAGCGGGTGTTGCCGCTCGGGGCATTGGTCTGGGCGGCGGTGGGGAAGGATCCCGGCTTTTCTCCGCTCTCGCTGCTCGATCTGCTGAAGCGGCGGGGCCGGTATCGGCCGGCCGATTTCGACCGGCTCCAGCTGGCCGAGCCGTTCGACCTAACGACCGCGAAAACGCTTTGGCTCGGCGCGTTGGCCGGCGCCGAGGCGTTCGCTCGCGGGCGCCCCGCCGAGGAGGTCGGGTGCCTGTACTACTCCGCCGAACGGCAGGCGTTCGAAATGCCCGGACCGGACCTTGCCGCGGCCGCCGCGGGACTGGTGGTGCACTTCGGCTCGCCCGGCGGTATCGTCCCCCGGGTCTTGGCCTGAGCGAATGATCATCCGCCACTCGATTGCCGCCCTCCTCGCCGTTGGCCTGACCGGATCGGCCCGGCCGGAGCGGCCCGGCCGTCCCAACATCGTGGTGGTGCTGGTCGATGATCTTCGCTTCGACGAATTCCGGGCCGGCGGGCACCCCTATCTCGACACGCCTAACATCGACCGCCTGGCCCGGGAGGGCGCCCTGTTCGTCAACGCCTTCCACGCGGTGCCGCTCTGCTCGCCGAACCGCGCCACCCTGCTCACCGGCCAGTATCCCTCCCGGCACGGCATCATCGACAACGTCTCGCGCGACTTGGCCAGCCACCGCCTCGCGACCTTCAACATCCCGCTCCAGGCGGCGGGGTACCGGACCGGATTCCTGGGCAAGTGGCACATGGGAAACGACCCGACGCCCCGGCCGGGCTGGGATTATTGGGTGGCGATGCCGGGCCAGGGCCACGCGGTCGATCCGGATTTGTTCGAGGACGGCGCCCTCCACAAGGTGCCGGGGTACACCACGGATCTGCTGACCGACCGAGCGGTCGGGTTCATCCAGCGCGAGCGGGCCCAGCCGTTTCTCCTCTACCTGGCCCACAAGGCGGTCCACCCGGATGTGGTGCAGCGGAACGACGGCTCCCTCGATCCGGAGAGCGACCGGGGCTACATCCCGGCGCCGCGCGACGAGGGGCGCTATCACGACCGGGTGTTTCTCCGGCGCCAAGCCCGCGCCGACGTGGCCAAGGACCTCGAGGGGAAGCCGGTGATCCGCCACGCCCTCGCCAACCTGCCGCCGACACCCGGTGCCGTCCCCTCCGCCGAGCATCAGCATCCGGAAACACCCTGGACCGGCGAGGAGACGATCCGCCGCCGGGCTGAAATGATCGTCGGGGTGGATGCGAGCGTGGGCCGGATCATCGCGACCCTCGACTCGCTCGGGATTCTCAATCAGACGGTGATCGTGCTGAGCAGCGACAACGGCTTCTTCTTCGGCGAGCACGGCCTCACCACGGAACGCCGGTTGCCGTACGAGGAATCGATCCGGAATCCGCTCCTGATCCGGTACCCGCCCACGATCCCGGCCGGATCGCGGCCGGCCGGTTTGGCGCTCACCGTGGATGTCGCCCCGACGCTGTTGGCCTTCGCCGGGGTCCCGATCGGGCCGGAGATCCAGGGGCGCTCCCTGATTCCGCTGGTCCGCGGGACGCCCGCGGGCTGGCGGCAGTCGGTGCTGGTCGAGTTCTACACCAACGAGCAGCCGTTTCCACACCTCCTCGACCTGGACTACCGGGCGGTCCGGACCGCCCGGTACAAATACGTCCACTGGATCAAGTTTCCGGAGCAGGATGAGTTGTACGATCTGCAGCGCGATTCGCTCGAGCGCCGGAACGTCGCGGCGGACCCGTCGATGGCCGGCGTGCGGTCGCGGATGCGGGCGGAACTGGCGCGATTGGTGGTGGAGGCCCTGGGGCTCAAGGCCCGCTAGTGCGATCGCGCCGGACGTATTACCATTCTGACGAGGAGGTAATACCATGGCAAACCCGATGCGAACCGTGTCGTTCAAGCTGCCCGAGCGGCTGGACGACGCCTTGAACGACCTGGCACGGCGCCGGAAATCCAGTCGCTCTGCTCTGGTTCGAGAAGCCCTGGAAGCCCTGGCGAAAACCGGCCACCGTTCCGTGACAGCGGTGGTCGACGAACTCGTGGGGGCCCTGGATGGTCCACCCGACCTGTCCACCAATCCCAAGTACCTGGCCCGGTACGGGAGGTGACTCGGTTCGTCATCGATACCGGGCCCTTGGTTGCGTTGCTGAACCGCCGCGACCGCCATCATGCCTGGGTCCGGGAGGTTCTCGACACCGTCGAACCGCCGGTGTTCACCTGCGAGGCGGTGATCTCCGAAGCCTGCTTCCTTCTCGGGCGAATCAGGGGTGGGCAGGACACGGTATTGGCGCTGCTGTCGAAGGACGCCCTGAAGGTCGATTTTCGGATCCGCTCCGAGATCGATCCGATCAGGGGCCTCATCCGGAAATTCGCGAACGTGCCAATGTCTCTGGCGGACGCCTGCCTCGTTCGGATGACCGAACTCGAGCCCCAAAGCGTGGTTGTGACATTGGATGCCGACTTCCGGGTCTACCGCCGGAACCGAAGGCAGCTGATTCCCGTGCTCATGCCGGGCCCCGGCGGCCGGGGCAGAACGTTCGAGTAAGAGCCGACGCCCCGAGCGGTTGTCTGGGTAACACAAATGTACTACGTTGTGTTACATGAAAGACTCCCACCTCACCCTCCGGCTGCCCGCCGCGTTGGCCCGGTTGCTGGCCCGGTCGGCTCGGGCTCGCGGCGTCCCCAAGTCCCAGCTAGCTCGCGAGGCGGTCGGCCGCTATTTGAGCCCGGTAGACGACGAGCCAGGCGCCGCCGGTCTCACGGCCCACGATCTCGCGCTTCGGTGGCGGTCCTGGCCGCGGCTCCTGCCGGCTGAGGCTGAGGGGCTCGGCCGGGACATCGAGGCGGCCCGGGCGGAACTGCCGCCGGTGCCCGAGTCCTGGGCGTGATTCTCGATACCTCGGTGCTGATCGGGGGCGAGCGGGGGGCCATTCGACTCGAGGCGCTGCTGCTCGCCTTCGGCGACGAGCCGGTCCGGATTGCCGCGATTACCGCGTCGGAGCTGCTCCACGGGTGTCATCGGGCCACCGATCCCGCGGTCCGAGCCCGGCGGTTGGCCTTTGTCGACGCCGTTCTCGGTACCATTCCGGTGATTCCGTTCGGCCTCGCCGATGCGAGGCGCCACGCGGAGTTGTGGGCCCACCTGGCGAGCGCCGGCACGATGATCGGGGCCCATGATCTGTTGATCGGGGCGACGGCGTTGGCGCACGGGCATCGGTTGGCCACGCTCAACCGGCGGGAGTTCTCTCAGGTCCCGGGGCTCGGGCTTGCGGATGTCGAGAAATTTCAAGGCCCTTGATGGTGACTAGTTGGGCCCCTCGCCCCAGATCTCGGTGAAGTACTCACTCAGGTTGAGTTCGAATGGCTCGATGTCCGGCTTCGGCTGCCACACCGCCCGGACGAGGCAGACCTCCGGGCGGGCGTCGGCGGGCTGCCAGCGTTCGACGGTCCGCAAGTCCGGATCCACGATCCAGTACTCGCCCACGCCGGCCCGCTGATACGCCGGCCGTTTCACCTTCCGGTCGCCCCGGCTCGTCGAAGGCGACGAAATCTCGGCGATGAAAGTCGGAACCCCGCAGTCGGGCCAGTCGCGCAGCTTGCGGGTGTCGACCTCAGAGACGACGAAGAGGTCCGGTTGCACGACGTGTCCGCGGCCGAGGTCGAGGTCCGCTGGAAGGAAGAACGTGGTGCCGAGCCGATGGAGCGTGACGAATGGATCGAGCCGGCGGAAGAGCGTCGCCAGGGCGATCTGGTGGCCCCAGCTGGGCGACGGACTCACGAGCAGCTCGCCGTCAACGAGTTCGTAGCGCTTCCCGTCGTCCGGGAGCGCCAGCACCTCCTCGCGGGTCCACCGTCGCATCACGTCAGGCATCCGCATCGCCCCAGATCTCGGTGAAGTACTCACCCAGGTCGAGTTCGAACGGCTCGATATCCGGCTTTGGTTGCCATACCGCCCGAACGAGACAGATCTCCGGGCGGGCGTCGGCGGGTTGCCAGCGTTCGACGGTCCGCGAGTCAATATCCACGATCCAGTACTCGCCCACGCCCGCCCGCTGATACGCCGGCCGCTTCACCTTCCGGTCGCCTCGGCTGGTCGAGGGCGACAGGATCTCCGCGATGAAGGACGGCAC
>JANNQX010000307.1:0-14548 GCA_031400975.1 Gemmatimonadota bacterium | reverse complement strand
TTGGTCAGAATCGGCGAGAACGTGGCGGTGACGACGTCGATGGTCGCCGTGGCGCTGACCTCCTCGCTCGAGGCCGCAATGGTGACGGTTCCGGCGGCAACGCCGGTGACGAGCCCGGTCGGGCTAACGGTGGCTTTGGCGAGGTCGGAGGATTGCCACGTCACGGTCCGCCCCGACAACGGGTTTCCAGCGGCGTCCTTCGGGGTGGCGGTCAACTGTTGGGTGGCCGCGACGAGTACTTGCGCCGCTGTCGGCGTCAGGGCCACCTGACTCACCGGCGGCACCAACAGGATCGCGTAACTACTGAACGAGGATGTCTTCCCAGTGACGGTCCGGGTGGCAACGTCGACGGTCGTTTCCGTCAACCGGGTCCAAGCGCCGTTGGTGTACCGGTGCATCCGAAACTTGGACGGGTCTTTGCCCACGGCGCTTGCGGCATCGTATTTGAGGGCGATGGTTACCGGGGTCGAAAAGGTCGTCCCATTGGGCCCGAAGTCATACGCCGTCCCGGCGATCAGATTCGGGTCGGGCGGCGGACTTGCCAGCGGGGCCACCGAAATCGGCACCGCCGCCGCGAGCGCCCCGGCGGGAATCGTGACGCTGACGTTGGTGTTGGTCGTGGTCACCGTGCCCCCAGTCGAACCGACCGACGCCCCTTCCCGCACGGTGATAGTGGCGCTCTTCGATTGGCTTTCACTGGTGGCCGTCACGGTGGTCGCTCCTGGCACCAGGCCGGTCACGAGGCCGTCGGCGGACACGGTGGCCACGGCCACGGTGCTTGACTGCCAGGTGACGGTCCGCCCAGCGAGGGCGTTTCCGTTGGCATCGAGCGGGGTGGCCGACAGTTGGACGGTCTGCTGCGGGATGACCGTAGCCGTGTCACGGTTGAGCCGAACCGAGGCCACCGGCGCCGGTGGGGGCGGGGGCGGAGGGGGTGGTGGAGGTGGCGGGGTTGGGCCAGACCCACCACCGCAAGCCACGGCGACCACGACGGAGGCAGCCCCCAAGAGGGTTCGGACGTTCTTGATGGTTTGAGAGGTCGTCATGATCGGTAACTCGTTCGAAGGGCCTATTTTTACGTCGGACACCGGTCTTTGTTCGCCCCCGGCTAGCCCGGGGCCTATCCATAACGCGCAAAATCCCGCCAGTTGGGCTCATTCGAGCCCGAATGGCCGAGCCTGACGCCCCTACCTCACCGGCAGAATGCGCGAGTTGGCCGGGTAGACCCACTCGATCCCTCGGACCGTTACCACCGCATCGTCTTCGAGGGGAATCCGAAGCTTCTTGCCGCCCCATTCGGGAATCGCGGTGTAGGCGAAGAACTCGATCGAGAAGAAGTTGGTCGGCCGAATTTGGTAAGTCAACCGCAATGGGTTGAACCAGGCGATCGACGGGCCTGAGCCATGGCCCCGATCGCCGACGGAATGGCTCCCGACGATCACGTCGGTCACGCCGGGATCCGAACTTGGCTGGTTGAAAGTCTTCATCAGTCCAAACCCCGGCATGGCCGCGACGTTGGTGTTGATCCGGGTGAGCATTTCCTGGGCGGTGACGCCCGGCTTGATGGTCGACTGGATCATCTTGCGGATCGCGAGGGCCTGGTCGAAGGCCCGCTGGTAGCTCTTCGGCACCTCGCGCTCGCCGTCCTTGAAGACGTAAGCCATCCGCTTCATGTCGGTGAAGGAATTGAGATATCCGACCCCCCAATCGATGATCAGGATGTCGCCGCGCTGAATGATCCGGTCGTCGGACGTGTTCTCGATCCCATTCGGCCCCGTGATGTACACCGAGGGCATATCGAACGACGATTCGAGGGATCGCTCGAGGAGTCGATCCCACATCCACCACGCCACGTCTTTCAGGGAGGTGCGGCCCGGCGTGATGACTTCGTTCGACAGAGCCCGCTCAGCGATGTTCCGGGAGATCTCGCCGGCCTCGCCGAACGCGACGATTTCGGAAGCCACATGGCGAGAGAGGTAGTCCGACACCAATTTCTCGGCCGAGACCAACCGGCCGGTGTAGGGGGCTCCGAGCGTTTTCACCAAGTGCTGGTAGACCGTGTGGGTCAGCCCGTCCGCCATTCCGATCTCGTCAGAAATGTTGATACCGATGCGCTTGGGGTCCCGTTTGGCCACGAAGGCGCGGAGGTCGGCGGCGCCGGTGACCTCGTCATAGGCGGGGCATTGCTCGAGCATCGGGCCCGTCGTTCCGAGGGCAACCCGTTCGATCCGGTTGCCACCGCGGTCGGTGAAGATGTAGTACCCCAGGTCGCCGGTATAGCCGCGGCCGAGGTGCTCGTACAGCGGATCGTAGTGGCTTTCCTTCTGGGCCACGATCCACATGTCGATCCCATTCTCCCGCATCGCTTCCGGAAGGATGTAATCGAATTTCTCCAGGCGAATCTGGCAGAGGCGGTCCCATCGGCGGCGAGCCTCCTGGGCCGTTCCTTGGACAGTGGCTGCCGCCATCAGGCCCGCCACCACGAACGCGCTCTGCTTCATCGACACTCCGAGGAAATGATTGGGCTTGGGCTGGGTCGAACTCCAAAGGTCGGGCGCCCAGTTCCGATCGTCAAGAGCGGCGGCGACGGCCTGGTGCAAGGGCGGACCTCGGCCTACCATTCAGCTCCAGCTGAGGAGGCTTTTCGATGAAATCGATGTTCTTGGCGTTGGTTGCCGGCGTCTTTACGCTCATCGGCCCGGTCCAGGCGCAAGCCATCGCCGGCGACTGGGACGCGGCGATGAATACCCCTGGCGGTGTCCGCAACTTCAAGATCACATTCAGCGTGAGTGGCGACTCGGTCACCGGGACG
This sequence comes from Gemmatimonadota bacterium, assembly GCA_031400975.1. Classification (GTDB taxonomy): domain Bacteria; phylum Gemmatimonadota; class Gemmatimonadetes; order Gemmatimonadales; family GWC2-71-9; genus SHZU01. Next base: position 11,736 of record JANNQX010000307.1, on the reverse strand, counting down.
GTGAAGCGCCAAACGGGCGACGTTCCGCTGGTCGGGACCATCAAAGACAGTGTGGTTCGGTTCAGCTACACCGTTACCTACAACGGGAATCCGCTCGAGCTCACTGTGACGGCCACCGTAACGGGCGACACGATGAAGGGAAGAATTGGGTTCGGTGCCCAGGCTGAGGAGGACTTCTCCGCCCAACGAGCCTCCCCGCACTACTGAGGTGGTCTCGAAATCCGCGCAGAAGGCCCCGCGGTTCGGTGTCGAAACCTCATCGCCATGGCGAGGATCCGAAGAAATGGACCGGAGAGCGGTACCAACACCCGCTTGACCGGCCGGAGCGCCGACCGGATCGCACTCGCTACCCGCCCAGGTGACAAGTGCGGCGGTGCGACGGCGATCGGCCGAATCGCGATCGCCGGCACGGGGCTATCGTCAGTGCCGCCCAGGTCGACTGCCGCCCAAGCATCGCGGAATCGATCGAAGAAGTGTTCCCTCGTGGCGTCGCGGATCGGCCGAAGTTCCTCCGGTCCCGCCCTGCCCGATGACCCCGGTGTTCGACCAATCGTCGGGTTGAGGTTGATCTCCCACGTTTGGACCCGACCGTCCTTCATGGAATAGTCGATCTGGCCGTATTCCACTCCGGCGATGTCGAAGATCTCCGCCAATTGATCGGCGTGCGGATTGTCCCGAACGTACCTCGCCTCCTCGAGCACGGTGGACTCGGTGTACTCCGACCCCTCGAACTTGAGCATCCACTGACGGCCCACGTAGCAGCTCCGGGCCATGATGCTCGGGCCCACTCGGAACGCCGCGTACTTGCGATAGACGCCCTCGGGATTCGCCGTTGGACAGAATTCCACCACCAGGATGTCGTGCCATGGATAACCCGCCACCACCGCGTGCCCGAGCGCTCGCTCGACCTCGGCGGGCGAGTTGAGGAGCGGCGAGATGTTGCCGCCGTGGAACCGCTCCTGCCGGAGATAGACGGGGTATCGCAACTCGGCGAGGTCGTCGCCCGCCCTGGCGATCCGGAAGTCGCTTCGGTGCAGTCGGTGGAGGGTGTTCATCAACCCGACCCGCCGAAGAGTACGAGTCGGGTTGTTCAAGAAGCGGACGCCGGCGGCAGCCGATAGCTGTTCGTAGAAGTTGGCGATGCTGCGCTCGGCCGAGGCCGAGAGCTGATCGAGTCCGGCAAGGACATAAGTCCCCCGGACGAACTGGGGTACCGACGCCAGATCCTCGTAGCGGATGACCCGGAAGCGCTCCTTAACCGCCCCCTCCTTGGTGAGGTACTCCTCGATTGAAAACGCGCCGGCGGCTGGAACCAGGAAATGGATCATGCCGGACGATCACCCCCCTCGGCACCCGCGAGGACGACCGACGCACCCATCTGCGAGGTGACGTTGGCGAGGGTGGCGAACATGTCGGGAATAGTCTCAACCGCCTCGAGGATCATCACGCCTTCGATGGGAATGCCGGCCGCCACAAAGACCGGCACCATCCGGAATCCGATGCCGCCGCCGCTGTCGGGTGTGCCGGCGCCGATCACGCTGAACAGGCAGACGGTGGCGAAAAAAGCGGCGACGCCGGCCGGGTGAAGGGTGACCCCGTAGACGTGGGCTAGAAACAGCAACTTGACCGGATTGAGGATGACTTCGCTGATCCGAAAGAACGACACGCTGAACGGCAGCGCGAAGGTAGTGCCGAGGGGCGAGAGCAGGCCGTTCCGGCGGGCCCCATCCACCAGCGCCGGTAGCGCCGCGGCCGATGACCGCGTCGTCACAGCGACGATTTGGGCAGGTAGGACCGCCCGCGCAAAGATCCGAAGGGAGACCCGCCCCGCGGCAGCGGACAGCGGGTAGAACAGCAGCACCCAGATCGCTGTGAGCGACACCTGGAGCACGAGATAGAACCCGATGACCTCAAGCAGGCTGTCGCCCGTGCGGCGGGCGATCCCGTAGCTGAGGGCGAACACGCCGAGGGGGGTGACGGCCAAGAGCCACTGGACGACGATCATCATCGTGTCCGCGATGGTCTGGAGCGCCCGGGTTGCCGGTCCACGCTGCTCTTCCGGCAGGCGAGCCACCGCCAGGGCGAAGATGATGGCAAACAGGAGGAGGGGAAACAGTTGGCCCCGAACCGCGGCTTCGAAAATGTTCCGGGGCCAGGAAGCCCCGGTGCCGGCTGCGAGGGCCGCCGGAGGGATGGTGACCCCAGCGTTCAGCGCGGCCATGGCGGCTGGGTCCACCCGATAGTGTGCCAGGAGCGGTGGAATGGCCAAGAAGTTGATGATGCCGACCGCCACTAGCACGGCCACGAAGAGGAACAGGGCCCGCAGGCCGAGCGATCCCATCGCGTCGCCGCGTCCGTTTCCGACCGCCGCGAGCAGCAGCGCGATGACGAGGGGCAGCACAATCAGTTGGAGCGCGCCGAGCCACGCCGCGCCGATCGCGTTGGCCACCGTGCCGATGGCAGCAAACATCGGCAGGCCGGAGCGGTGGGCGAGCAACCCGAGGCCCAGTCCGGCGGCGAGCGCGGCCAAAGACCAATTGGTCAGTGACTTGAATTTGGAGGTCACGCGCGGTCGTTTGTTATGAGGAGGAAAGGCCTTCGCTCGCCCTAACGTACCGCCCGGGGGGCAACCGGACCACCGGCAGGTCCAAGTCGTCCCCGAGTCCTGAACGTAAGCCGTTGTCGTCGTTGGTGTTACGTAGCGCCGGTGTGGGCAGTACTCGTCCTTGACGCTAGGTGCGATCGGCCTGTTGCCCCGGAACTATGACCGTGCGGGAGGAGAACCAGGCCGAAGCGGTGATCGCCTCTAAGGGACGGTCCAGCGGTCAGTGGGACGGTTGGTTGATGATCCGGTCGGTTGAGCAGGGGGCCGGGCGGGGGGCAACACCCTAGCGACTGCGGGCGGATCGGCCCTGACTGGCGATCTGTTCGAGCTGGGCAATCAGTGGCACCAGCAGCGCCTCGAAATGAAGCGCCAGCAGAGACGGCTCACTCAACGGAAGGGTGGCGGCCCTGGCGGTGTCGATCACTGTTTCCACGGCGGCCCTCGCGTCCGGGCCATCCCAATCCGTGACGATGGAATGTCCGACCAACCGCCGGAGCAGCCGTTCACTCTCGCCGCCCGCGTCGACAAAACCAAGGATCGGCCGCCGTGCGGTCAAATAGTCGAATAGTTTATTGGGCACTTGGAGCGGTTGGTGCTGCGCAAGCAACAGGAGCGCGTCGGCCTCACGAAGGATGCCCATGCAGTCCTCGTATGGCACCTGATCTTGGAAATCGACGAAGGCGCCAAGTCCAGCCGCGCCCGCGATCGTGGCGACTGGTACGCCGAGATAGCCTTTGCCCTGGCCGAGGAAAACGATTCGAAGGTCACGTGGATCGATCCGGCGGGCGGAAATGATCGCCGCCAGTGAGCGAAACAGCGGGGCGGGATCTCGGCCGAGATACACCTCACCGGCATGGACGATGCGAAGTGGTCCCTGGCGTCGCAACGTTGGAGCCGTAGGACCGCCGGGAACCAGTCCATTGAGGACCGTCAGAAAGGGAACCGTGTCGCCCACAAAGGCCCGCGTGTGCGTCGCAATCCCATCGGTCACGGTGACCACGAGGCGAGCTCGTCGGAGCACTTGTCGCTGAAGCGAGCGCCTCGCGCTGACGAAGAAGTGGTGATTGAGGCTATCCTCCGCCCGGGCCGGGGGCCAAGGATCGCGATACTCGACCACCAATGGCGTGCCGGATAAGTCCCGCAAGAACATCCCCGCGAGGTGGACACTCCACGGCGGCCCGGTGACGTACACGACGTCGATCTGCAATCTCCGAATCAGCTCCGCACCGTAGGTCACAGCCGGACCTACGAAACCTTGCTTGTCATCTGGAAACGAGAGCGCGCTCAGAACCGCACGCCGGGCCGAATTGGTGGCCGGGGACCGGTGGCTGCCGTTCGGGCGCGTCTGAGGCCCCGAAGGCGACGGCTCCCCGCCCCGGTCGAACGAGAACACCGACTTGACAATGGATCGGGGTGAACGCCACGGCAGGATCCGATGGATCGCTACGCCATCGCTGACCGTCTCGCCCACGTCCGTCGGAGACGGCGCCACTGTCAGGACATGCACCTGGTGACCGGCCCGCGCCAAGAATTGGGTTAGGCGGGCCGGGCGAAGCCCTCCAACCTCTGGACCCGGCGGGTAGTAGTACGAAATGAGGAGAATGCGCACTGGGTGACGCAACGGTGGCGGGCTCAAATCGCACTCCCAGTGGAGAGGGGCCTCGGCCCAATTTGGCCGACCACAGCGGGCCGGTTGGTCAGCGGGGCACCCGGGCCCTTCCTCTCCCAACCTACGCGAGGGGCGAAGGACGAGCAAATCAGGCGCCCGGCCTGAGTCTGGCGGATTCTCCGGCTGTGGAGTCGCAGCGACACCGATGGAGTCGCTCGACGACGGCGCCAGATTCTATGCCGCACGGATCGAAGGGGGGACGACCTTGATAGCGGGGAGGGCCGGGAGCACTCGAGCGAGGCGACGGCCAAGGGATGGGGCGTCGTTGCCAAGCGAGTCACCAAGGTGACCGAGGGCGCTTCGAACTCGAGCGACCTGACTCCAGTTAACCCGTGCGATGATCTCGACCCCGCTACGCCACGATCGATCCACCACAATCTCATCACCCGACACAAGGAGCTCCCGGAAAGCGTTCGCCGGTCCATCAAGCAACCACCGGGCCACCGGCACAATCCGTCGTAGGTGAAAGGCACTGCATCTATTTTGCCCCCGGCGTCCAACGGTGCGTCACCCCAGTGTGGAGTGGACCCCGGACCTCGAGCGCGGTAGGTTCGGACGGATCGACATGGCGTCCATCGTTCCCAACCCGTCCAAGATCAAGGCCTTTCGATCGGAACCGGCCTTCGAGAAGTGGCTTGCCATACACCACGCGCGGGAGACCGAGCTCTGGCTCAAGATCCACCAAAAGGACTCCGCGTTGGTAGCGATGCTCGCGAAAGGTAAGACGAATGTCCCCACCCGATCCTAAGCGCCCGACGATAATTCTCGCGATCGACAGCGCGGATACCCGGCTGTTGTCGCGATACACCGAGGCCGGCCAGTTGCCGTTTCTGGGACAGTTCGTCAAGAACTGGCGGATCGTCGAAGGTCCCCATCACTTCTGCGAGATGGGGGCGTGGACCACGTTTTGGTCTGGTGTTCCCGCGGTCGAGCACGGCTATCACTGCATCCGCCGGCTGATCCCGGGACAGTATGCGGTGGGGCTCAGTCACCGGCCGCTCCGGCCCGTGGCTCCGTTCTGGGCCTCGATGCCGGGGACCATTTCGATCTGGGACGCCCAGGAGTACGACCCCGATCCGACGCTGCGGGGGGAGCAACTTTGTAACTGGCGGACCTCGTTCGCCGAGCGGTGTCCACCCACGCCGGCCTCGTTCCCCGAGGGCGTCTTGGCCGGCGTGGTGGCCCGTCACGGCCAACCGTCGCAGCCCGTCCCCATCAACCTGAAGGACACGCCGGAGACCCGGGAACACTACTTCCGTCAGTCCAAAGAACGGATCGCCACCTGCGGCCGGCTGTTTCGGGAAGCGCTCCAAGCCGGGGACCGAGACCTCTACGTCTTCGGGTGCGCCGAAATGCATAGCGCCGGTCACCTCTGCTGGACCTATGACGACGACGGTGAACGACGGATGCTGGAACTCTATCAGGCTCTCGACCGCGAGTTGGAGAGCGTCTGTCGGTTGGCCCCCCCCGGCAGCAAGATCCTCACGGTCTCGGCCTACGGCATCTACAAGAACTATCCGTGCTCGGACGTCGCCGAGCAGATTCTCCGTGGGCTGGGCTATCAGGTGGCGCCGGCCGGCGGGGGCCGGTCGCTGAAGGCGTTGGTGCCGTTGGCGGTGCGCCGGAAGCTCGGCGAGTTTCTCTCGATCGAAACCCAGGAGCGGTTGATCAACCAGAACCTGCGTGGCAGCACCGATTGGTCGAAGAGCGTGGCGTTTGGAATGCCGACCCTCTTCACCGGCTACATTCGGATCAATCTCCGGGGCCGGGAACCGCAGGGGATCGTGGAACCGGGCCGCGAGTACGATGAGGTGGTGGCTCGAATTGCCGCCGACTTCGCCCAACTGGAGAGCCCGGCGCCGGCCCATATCCGGCGGATTGCCGAGCTCGCCGGCGCGGTGCCGGCGCACCTGCCCGACATCATGGTGTCATGGCAAGAACGGGAAGAGCCGTGGCCGGCCGTCGTCCACCCCCGGTTCCGAGCGCCGATCCCGCGGCACCGGTTTCATCGCAGCACCTATCACAGCTATCGCGGCTTCATCGGGGCGATCGACGCCGATCTCCTCCAGGGGGTTCCCGCCGTGCTGGACATCCCCGAGGTCGCGGGACATTTGCGGAGGATTTGCGGCTGATGGCAACCGGGAGACGATGGGGCCTGGTCGGGGCGGGCGGCCTGATGATTATGGCCGGGGCCACCCTCGGGTACCAGATCCAGACCAGCGGCGGAGTCGTGGTGCGCGAGGTGCGCTTCCTCGCCGATTCCGGGCTGGTGATGAGTGGGGCCCTCTACACGCCGCCCACGGCGACAGCCTCCCAGCGGGCCCCGGCGGTGCTGGTGAGCCACGGGTACATCAACACCCGGGAGATGCAAAGCCCGTTTGCGATCGAGCTCTCCCGGCGTGGCTTCGTGGTTCTCGCGATGGACATGACCGGGCACGGGTATTCGGGCGGGCGGGTCGGATCGCAGTACCTCGGTGGCCCCGCGGCTCTCGCTTATCTGCGGAGTCTTCCGATGGTGGATACGCTCGCGATCGGGATGGAGGGCCACAGCCTTGGCGGCGCACCGATCTTGGCGGCGGCGGCAACGATGCCGAATGGCTACCGGTCGGTGGTGCTCGAGGGGTCCACCACGGGGGTGTTCGGCGACCCTCGGAAGGGGACGCCGAGCTTCCCGAGGAATCTTGCCGTCGTGTTCGGCCAATTCGACGAGTTCGCCAGCATCATGTGGGGGGTGCCGAAGGGTTCGGAGGTCGGTCAGTCAGAGCGGATGCGAACCCTGTTCGGAACGACAACGCCGGTGGTCCCCGATCGGATCTACGGCGCGATCGATAGCGGAACGGCGAGAGTGCTCTATTTGCCCCCGGTGATTCATCCGGCCGAACACTTTTCGCGGGCGGCGGTCGGCTACGCCGTGGATTGGTTCCAGCGTACGCTGCCCGGCGCCGCCGCACCCCGCGATCCACAGGAGCAAATTTGGCTGTGGAAGGAAATCGGGACGCTAATGGCGTTCGCCGGGTTCGTCGTGCTAATGCTCGGCACTTTCCACCTGCTGCTTGCTTCCCCGTTCTTCGCATCACTGAGCGTCGACGCACGGCCGGCGCGACGGGCGCGGACCGGCCAGTGGTGGCTGGCGTTTGCCCTCATGGCTGTGGTCCCCGCCCTCACCTACCTTCCTTTGATGGGGCTGGGGACCCGATTCCGGGCCACCGCACTGTTTCCGCAGGGTGTCATGAACCACCTGGTCGTCTGGGCCATGATCAACGCCGCGCTCACGCTCGGATTCAGCATGGTCCTGCGGGGTGGGGAACCGCCCGCCCGCCAGGCGTGGGGAAAGTCGTTCCTCGTCGCCCTGGCCACCGTGGGGACCGGCTATCTGTCACTCCTCCTGGTCGATGGGTTGGCCGGCGTGGATTACCGGTTCTGGGTGTTGGGGCTCAAGCCGCTCGACTGGGCCCACTTCCGGATCGCCCTGGCCTATTTGCCCTTTTGGGTCGGGTTCTTCCTGGTAGCGATGCGGGCGCTCCAAGCCCTCGCCATTCAAGGCGAGGGGGCGGGCCGCCACTACGCAACGGCGGCGCTCGCCATGTGCTTGGGGTTCGTGTTGCTGCTCGTAGTCCAGTATGGCAGCCTCTTGACCACGGGTCTGCTCCTTAAATCCAATGAGCCCCTCAATACCGTCATCGCCATCCAGTTCGTTCCGCTCCTGGGCGTCGTCGGCCTGATTGGCGCCTTCACGTATCGCCGGACTAACGGGTTTGCGGCCGGCGCCTTCATTTGTGCGATGCTCATTACCTGGTACATCGCCGCCGGGACCGCGGTTCATGTCTGATCGGTTGACGGTTGAGCCCTTGTTTGGGCTCGGCAACCGGATTCAAGTGGTCGAGTCTGCCCTTGCCCTTGCCGCCGCATTTGATCGGCCGCTCGCGGTGGTCTGGAACCTGAACCGCGAACTCAATTGCCGATTCGAGGACCTGTTCGTGGTTCCCCCGAGCATCGAATCGATCGAGCAGCCCGTTCGGGGGCGGTTCCGGCTCTACTCCGGCCCGTCGGTTCGGATCGGGACTACTCTCGCTCCCCGGGCGCCGACCCCGCAGTTTACCCCAGACGGTCCTCTTTCGGCGGTCGCGCTCGGCGGTCTCCGTCGCCTCAATCGGTGGTTCCTGGGGGACCGGCAACACCACCGGGCGATCTACGAGAATGAGATGGTACAGCTCTGCGATGGGGGGTTCGACTTCGAGACGCTGCGGAGCTGTCCCTCATTGTTCATCCGGGCTTTCATCCGCTTTTACATCGGCCGAGCGCCCGAACCGGTGCTCCGGCCCGCTTCGGAAATCGAAGCCCAGATCCAACGTCAGGTCGCCTCGTTTCCCTCGGTAGTGGTCGGCCTCCATGTTCGCCGGACTGACCATCAAAGGTCAATGCAGATCAGTACGACCGAACGTTTCATTGCCACTATGCGAGAGGAACTTGCCCGCGAACCGCGGACCCACTTCTTCCTCAGCACCGACGATCCGGCCGAGGAGTCGGTGTTGGGCGACACCTTCCCGGGCCGAATCCTGATCAGGCCGAAGCGGACCCTCGATCGCAATGACCCGGCCGCAATTCGGGATGCGCTGGTGGACCTCCACTGCCTCGCTCGCACCCAGAAGGTGTTGGGGTCATTCGCCAGCTCGTTCTCGCGCCTGGCCGCCAGGCTCTCGGGGGCCGAGCTCGTTCAAGTCGGGGAGCCGATGCCCGGCCCGTCCCCGTCTACCGAACCGGGATGACCGAGGTAAAGTTGTTGAAGCTCTTCACGTGAATCGAGACGGGACCGGGGCCGGGTGTGAACTCGGCGTCGGTCGTTTCGCCCGGGCCGAAGAGAATTCGGGCCGGCCGGGTCACCGGATTCGGTAGGTCGGCGCCGTCCTTGGCGAGAATCCGCCAGACGACCGGCTTGCCCTGTTGGAACAATTCGAGTTCCACGTCGTCGGCCGCCGCGATGTTGATGAATCGAAACCGGTACGGCGTCCCCCGCCGAAGCGGCGGCCCGGCATGGTGGACCACTACCGCGGCTGAGTCGTCGTTCCCCGCTACCGAGAAGACCAAGACCCGATCGCGGTCCGGGTTCCACTGGGCTCCCGGTTCGAGCACGATCAACGGTCCAAACAAACCGAGCGACAACTGACGGACCTCGCTGAAGTGCGAGTGATAGATGAAGGTGCCTGCGCGGGGCGGGGTAAAGTACGCCACGAACGAATCGCGGGGCTGAATGGACGGCGCCAGGCGAGCGGCGGTGCCGCTCCAGCCGGCGACACCGTCGTAGAAGCTCTCGAGTTCGATCCCGTGCCAGTGGACCGACGTCGCCTCGGCCAGCTGGTTATGGACGGTGATGGCGGTGGGTTCGCCGCGGCGGAGGATGAGGGCCGGCCCGGGAATGACGATCGAGTCGGCCGGCACTTGGCCGGGCCGGGCCAGCACGAAACCGATGCCGACGGTGTCTCCGAAGACTCCCGCCCGTTGCTGCACCGTGAGGTCAATCCGTCGCTCCGCTCGAGGCACCGTGGCGGGCGCTTCACCCGTCACTTCGATCCCCAAGACCAGGCCGGCCATTCCGTGGGCCGCGCCAGAAGGTCGGTGGGGCGGGGCGGTGCCGGGATTCTCGGTGTCGCCCCGCAGCTCGGCGGCCCAAATCGGCGCCACCGCCGGCAGGTCGGTTTCCTGGCTGTGAGCCACATGGAAGGCATCGTGGCAATGAAAGAGCCAGTTCCCCGGGCGCCCCGGGCTCCACGCGATCGTCATCGTTTCCCGAACCCTGAGGACTTCGGTAACCGCGATCCGGCGCTCGGCGGCGGCGTAGGCGGTGTCGCCGGTCCAATCGCCCCGGGCATCGATCCGGAAGTAGGCTCCATGGAGATGCATCGGGTGGAAGCTGTTGGCGAAGTTGATGACTCGCCAATGGGCCGAGTCACCGACCGTCATCGTGAGGCGCTCGGTGTGGGGCCAGATCTTACCGTTGACCGAGACCACGAACGACGAGTCATCCGTCCCGGGCACGACCGGTCCGTTCCACGCGGAGATCGCGAAGATCCGGTCGGCGGGGGCGCCCGCCGAGTCGACCGCGATGACGCCGGCCAACTGTCCGCCAACTCCACGATGATCGTTGAGGGCGCCTCGTCGGGTGTGTCCGATGTAGCCGTAGAGGCCAGGGCGGTCAGCCCGGAACCGGCTCCGGCCGGTGGCCCCGGGCGCGACGACCAGGGTGTCGGCGCTCCGGGGGTCGATCAGCCCGGTGACTCGAAGGGTGTCTGGGAGCCGGTTGACGAGGGTCACCGTAACGGTCGCACCGGCCGCGACCCGGATCAGGGGTCCGGGCACCGACGGCGCCCGGCCCCGTTCACCGAACGCGGCGATTTCGAGGGCGGGCCCGTCATCGGCGGCCGGCCGCCACATCGCCGTCCGGGCTTCGAGGGCCACGGTGACCTCGCCTCCGGCGACCGCGCCCGCCGGCGTCCGGTGATCGTTAGGCACCGCGCCCGGTGGTCCGGCCGGCCGACAGCCGAGGAGCCCGAGGAGTAACAGTGAACTTCGACCTCGTGGTATCAAAGGGTATGCCTGGGAGAGTGGTGGGAAGAATGGGAGGGACGCCAGCTGGTTGACAACCCAAGGGGGCGGGCGGGCTATCTTCTCCGGAGGACTCCGGCACCGGTGACCGCCGGCGAAACCAGGGCGGGCCAAACCCCGTAGGAGCCGGGCCGATGACAACTCGCTCGTTCGACCCACTGCCCTTCAAACTCTCGGTCGCGGGGCACGACGATATCGACGGCCTCGACGTAGTGTCGTTGTCGGTCAAAGTCGACGGCATGGCCCATTGGTCGGAAGGGGTGCTCACCCTGGAGTGGGCCGAAACCCAGTACATCGACGAGGTTTCCTTGGTCTCGGTGCGAAGCGAGGTGGTGCCGCAACCGCCGCTCGCCGTCGATATCCCAGTCGAGGTCCTCGCCGGCGCCACCGTGGTGGGTGGGTGGTGGCGGCCGCGAGTTGAGCTCCGGGCCCGCTACCTCGACACGTTCGCCCACATTCCGGGAGCGCGACCTGGACGGCTGAGCCTACGGATCAGTCGGCAAGACCGGGCGCTGGCGAAGCGGTTGGTCGCCGTACTGCAGTCGGCGATCGCCCCCGCGCCCGCGACACTCCGACCGACCTAACCGCCAGGGCTGTTGGGATCAACACCCAGATCATCAAGAAGCCGTTCGGCCAGGCTCCTCGTGGCGATCAAGGGGCTTTTCGAGTAAACACGATTGGGGCAAGGGCCGGCTCCAAAGGAAGCCGAAGCCGGTCGATCTCGCCCTGGGCATTGGTGTCGAAGCTCATCAGACCCTTCAACGGCACCAGACTCTTCGCGTCGCCGAGTTCGAAGGTGTCGTAGTGATAGTGGGTGGTTGGCCACGAGGTCGTCGAGGACCACTTCGAGATGGCCGCCGAC
>JANNQX010000306.1:0-6872 GCA_031400975.1 Gemmatimonadota bacterium | reverse complement strand
CTACTCGTTCATCGGGGTCGAGGTGGTGGCGGTGACGTCGGGGGAGGCGCGCGACCCCGCCCGGACGATCCCCAAGGCGATGGGCCGGATGATCGGCGGCCTGACCCTGCTCTATGTCGCCACCATCGCGCTGGTCGTCGGCGTCGCGCCGTGGCGGGAGCTCGGCGTCGGCGAGAGTCCATTCGTGACCGTGCTCCGAACCTCGGGGGTCGGGATCGCCGCCGGGTTGATGAATTTCGTAGTCCTCTCCGCCGCCGTGTCGAGCGCGAACGCCAACCTCTATCTCTGCAGCCGGATGCTCTTCTCGCTCGCGAAAGGGGGCTACGTGCCCGCGAGGCTGGGCCAAGTCAGCCCGAGCGGCGTTCCCGTCCCGGCCGTGATCCTCTCGTCGTTGGGGCTCGGCCTCGCGGTGCTATTGCAATGGCTCTGGGGAAACTCGGCCGCCTACACCTGGTTCTTCGGGGTGGCGCTCTTCGGGGCGATGTTCGTCTGGATCATGATTTTCGTGACCCACCTGCGATTCCGGGCCGAGCGGCGACGGTCGGGGGAGGGGTTGCCGCGGGAGATCCCCTTCGCGCGGCAATCGTCGCTCGCGGGCCTGGTCCTCGTCCTAGCCGTTGTGGTGACGACCTGGTGGATCCCGGCCCTCCGGGTCACGACCCTGGTCGCGGCTCCATGGCTTGGCTTGCTGGCCCTTGGTTACCGAGTCACCCGCCCGCCGGCGAGCCGTTCGCAGGGACAGCCCACCGTGGGCTTACTTAGGGCCCTCATACGGCGGCGGGCGCAGCCATGATGATCAGAAACGCGTTGCTGGCCATTCTTGGCCTAACTGGCCTTGTTTTCGTGGCCACCTGGAGGCTCGCGATCCCGCCAGCGGCCGCCGACCCAGCGACCGAGCGCAAGCCGTTCCCGTCGCCGGTGCAGATCGCCATCGGGTTCCTCACCAATTTCTTCGATACCCTGGGCATCGGCTCGTTTGCGACGACGACGACCGCCTATCGGCTTCTCCGGGTCGTTCCGGATGAGAAGATCGTCGGCACGATGGTGGTCGGCCACTCGCTGCCGGTGATCGTACAGGCCTTCATCTTCCTGGTCGTTGTGCAGGTTGATCCGACCGTCCTCGTGTCACTGGTTCTGGTGTCCATCATCGGCAGTTGGCTGGGTGCGGGGGTCGCGGCCACCCTGCCGCGTCGAGCCATTCAGATCGGGATTGGAACGGGCCTCCTCACCGCGGCGTTCTTCATGCTGCTCAGTCAACTAGGAGCGTTGCCGGCCGGCGGCATGGCGCTCACGCTGACGTCGGTCAAGCTGGCGCTGGCGCTGGCCATCAATTTCATCCTCGGTGCATTGCTGATGGTCGGGATCGGCAACTACGCTCCGTCCCTGATTCTATTCAGCCTTCTTGGCATGGATCCCAGGGCCGCGTTTCCGATCATGATGACGTCGGGGGCGTTGATGCAGATGGTTGGGAGCCAGCGATTCATGAAGGCGGGCCGGTTCGACACCAGGGCCGCCCTGGGACTCACGCTCGGTGGCATCCCAGGCGTCCTGATCGCGGGGTTGCTCGTCAAGTCGCTTCCCTTGAACGTCCTTCGATGGATGGTGGTGGTCGTCGTCGCCTATGCCGCGACCATGCTGCTTCGATCCGCGATCATCGACCGTCGGGCCGGCCGTTAGGACCCGTCGATGGGCGTTAGGCGTTGCCGTCCGGGCCGCGATTCCAGAACTTGAGCCCGACTTTTGGAGGGTGACGTTAGGCTACAATGTGGCGGGAGCCGGGAATTCGATTCAGGATTCGCTGGCCCGCTCACGGCGCAGCGCCTCGCTGGTTACCACCACGGTACCGGCGACGGCGGCGTTTCCGGCTCAAGGGTGCGTCCCGCTGTGCGGATACTCCGTCGGCGCCGTGATCAGATAGTTGTCCGGCGGCGTCATCCCGATCAAGTGCTGGACGAAGTAGTCCCACCGCCGCCGCCGGTAGTACGGGTTGGCCGCCATATAATGCGACGCATTGGTGGCGATCAGAAGATCGTACCCCTTGTTGCCTTGGTGAGGGCGTCGATCAGCTGGAGCGTCTGGGCCGGCGGAACGTTGTCGTCCAACTCGCCGAACGCCAGCATCAGCTTGCCCTTGAGATTCTTGGCCAGGGTCCAGTTGGCCGCCGCCAGATAGTTGTCACCCGGCGGGTAGCCCTGGTAGGTCTCGCCCCAGGCGCCGAGGTAGCCCCGAATGTCGTGGTTGCCGCTCGCCGACACCGCCACCTTGTAGAAATCGGGATATGCGAGCATCGCGCGCACCGAGCCGAACCCGCCGCCCGAGCTCCCGTAGATCCCGACGCGGTCGAGGTCGAGCCACGGTCGGGTGGCCGCAATCTGTCGGTAGGCCGCGATGTGATCCTCGAGGCCGCCGGCGTTGTCGAGGTGCCCGTAGGCGTAGGTATGGAACGCCTTGGACCGGAGCGGCGTACCGCGCCCGTCGATCCGGACCCCGATCACGCCCAGTTCGGCGTGGGACTGATCATCGCTCCCCGCCACGAAGCCCTTGGGCACGTTGGTGCGCTGCGGGCCAGGGTAGATCTCCTCGATGATCGGATACTTCTTCGTCGAGTCGAAGTTGGACGGCTTGTAGAGGATGCCGTAGACGTCGGTGACACCGTCGGCGGCCTTGGCCACGAAGGGTTCCGGCCACTTCCAGCCGGTCGCCAGGAGCCGGGTCACCTCGGCCTGTTCGAGCGGGAGCACGATCTTGCCGTCGAGCGACCGGGCCACCGTGACCGGCGCCACGTCCGGCCGACTCATCCGGTCGACCACCCAACCGCCTCCCGCGCTCAGGGTAACCTCGTGCTGGATCGGTTCCGGAGTGAGCAGCGTTAGGTCGTACCCGTCGAAGCCGATCGAGTAGAGATGGAGCAGATAGGGATCCCGGCCCGGCTCCCGGCCCCCCCACCACGCCTCGCCAAACTGCAGCGAGGGCACCATCGGGAGTTCCATCGCTGGGGCATCGGCGGCCGTGGTCCGGCCCGTCGGGATGTCGAAGATCCACCAGGTGCCCCGCGACGTCGAATCGCCCGGCATCGGAAACCGAAACGACCAGAGCTTCGGCCGGACGCCGCCGTCGTGGACCGACTGCAGCAAGTTGAGCTCCGGCACCTGGCGCTCGTCGATCCTCTGGGCCAGGACCCGTTTCGAATCAAGTGACCACCGCGCCACCGGCGGGGCGGGATAGCCGTTCCGGACGTTGGTGACCCACTCGGTGCTCGAGCCGAGGTAGCCGGCATATTCGTTCAGGTCGACGCCGTCGCTGGTGAGGGCCCGGCGTTCGCCCGTGGTGAGATTCCGGACCCAGAGATTGTGGTTCTCGAGAAACAGCGCCCACTTCCCGTCCGGGGACGGAAGATCGTTGGGCCCGGTGGCCGGCTTCGTCGGAGCGACGGCATCGCACTGATAGGACGCGAGGTCGCACCGCCAGGTCTTCCAGCGGACGCTGACTTCCACGCGGGTGAGCTTCCCGTCCTCTTGCCATCTCAGTGTCGTGAACGGGAGGGAATCGGCAACGACGGCCGTGTCCGCCACCTTCGCGAGTGCCCCCGCCAACCGGCCGTGATCGAACGCCGGGCGGCGGATCTTCCGGGCGGGATCGACGTAAACGAATTCGCTGCCCCGCTCGGTGCTTATCCGGTACCAGAACCGATCGGTGCCGGCGATCCACTGGGGCACGATTCGATCTCGAAGCACCAGCCCGGCCACCCCGCCGGTCGGGAGCATCCGCTCGGCCCGGGCATAGGTGGCGGCCGGCATCTGAGGCTGCAGCACGGCGAGCAAGGCGGTCGCCAAGGACATGGTCGTGATCATTGGATGGTGACAATCCTCACGTTGTCTCGCCGATCGTGATCGATCAGCTTGTTGTACGGATCGAGCCCCGCCAGCGCCGGCCGCTCTCTGACCAGCACGGTCACCGTGGTATCGGCGCGCCTGACCCAAATCTTGGTTACCCCGAGCGCCTTGCCAAGCCGGCTGCCGGAGGTGGATTCGCCAAAGACCCCGACGTCCATCAGGTCCGCGATCGGGACTTCCTGTTGGCGCCCCACGCTGTCGGCCCGAAACTTCCGGGCGCCGATCCGGAGCGTCACCTGGTAGGTTCCGTCGGACTGCCGGGCCGCGGTGGCCGACTCGGTCCGGTTGTCCCAGAGGGTAATAGTCTGGAATAGATCGACGCTCGCGTACTTGAGCGAGTCGGGCGTTTCGGTGTTCAGGTACTGGATCAGATCCCGGCTGGTGGGGTACGGTGGTCCGCTGAACGCCTTGGCCGCCCGGAACCGGGCCAGGGCCCGATTCATCGCCGGCTCCCCGATCAGGTCGCGATAGGCGAAGAGGGCGAGCGAGCCTTTGTTGTAGTGGATGTAGGCCTGGTGCTCGACCAGATCGAGCGGCAATTCTCCGGTCCGCTCGGCGGCCCGGCCCAGGAGATACTGGTCGAGTTCATAGGCGAGAAACCGCTGGAGGTGCTCGGCACCGTACCGCTGTTCCAACACCGTGAGGGCCGAGTAGTTCGCGAGCCCCTCCGAGAGCCAGGTGGTTCCCTGGACGTTGGCGCCGGCCACCTGATGGCCCCACCACTGATGGGCCACCTCATGGGCGGTAACATAGAACGGCAGGTCGAGCGCCTCCGGACCATTCCCCATCCGGGCCACGAAACCCGCGCTCTCCGCAAACGGGATCGTGCCCGGCAGCGCCAGCGCGTACTGGGCATACCGGGGGAACTCGACGATCCGCAACTGGTCGAATTGGTACGTCCAAAGTTCGCGGTGAAATAGTCGAGCGAGGTCTTCATCGATTCCATCATTCGGTCGAGATTGAACTCATGCCCGGGATGGGAAAGAATTTCAAGCTGGATCCCGCGGTAGTCCTCTCGCCGGACCGCGTATCGCGCCGTGAGCGCCAGCCGCGAGGCGAGACGGGTCGGGGTCGGCAAAGGGACCGGAAACTAGCCCGTCGGCCGCGGGGTGGAAAGCTGGGCCGGCATCCTCGTGGCCGGGCCAACTCCCGGCCGCGGGCCCCAGTTCCTACTCGGGTCGAGCCGCGCAAGGTGCCCCTTTCGGGAACAAGACGATGTAGTTATGTTCCCAATATGGGAATGCCGACCGCGTTGCGATCCGTCGGCCCGAACCGGAGGGCGAGAATCGCGGATGGTTGTCGTCGGCAAGGGCAGGCTGGAGACATTCCTCAAGCGGCATCACGATTGCCAGCAGGAAGTGTCGGAGTTGATAAGGGACCTAGAAGCCGCATCGCTTCCGAATCCGGATGCCGTTCGAGCGCGATATCCATCGGCGAAGGTCCTGGACGGACGGGTGGTGGTGTTCAAGGTGCGGGGCAACAAGTTTCGGCTAAGCGTGCAGGTCGCGTACAACACTGGAACAGTTGTCATCGTTGCGATCGAAACACACGCAGAGTACGACCGGCGAGGTCTTCGCTGACCGCCCAGGTAGTGGGGCGGTCAATCCGCGGTACCGCGTGACAATCCCTTGCTCGAGTGGCGAGACGAACCGATGATCGCTGTCATTAAATCCGAAGCGCAGTACACGGAAGTTCTCGATCGGGTGACCCTTCTTGCGGTCAACGATCCACCTCCAGACTCCGGCGAGGGGCGAGAACTCGAAGTCTTGTCGTTGCTGATCCAAGACTACGAACGCCGCCGATTTCCGCTTTGCGCGCCAAGTCCGCTCGCGGCGATTCGCCTTCGCATGGATCAACTCGATTTGGCCCCAAGGGATCTCGTCTCTTTCCTAGGGTCGAGAAGCAAAGTGAGCGAGGTCTTGGCCGGCAAACGACCGCTGTCAATTACCATGATTCGTGCCCTTCATGGGGGCCTTGGAATTCCGCTTGAGTCACTGGTGGCTGATCAGCCGGACAGCGTTCTGAGTGAGAAAGTTGAGTGGGATCGGTTCCCTATTCGCGAGATGGTTAAGCGCGGGTGGCTCCATGGAAAACGCCTCCGGGCAGGTGTCCGGGTAACCTTCGCCGAAGCGCGAGATTTCATGGAGGAGTTTTTGGGCGGCGCCGGACTGCCATCGGCTGTATTGCACAAGACTGATCAGGTACGCACAGCTCCCTCTTCCGATCGGTACGCGCTCGCGGCCTGGGCCTGCTACGTCAAGCAGCGCGCCACCAATGTCGAACTGGCACGGGAGTACCGCCCGAGCGACTGGGAGGGTGACGGCTTCCGTGAGCTCCGGAGTCTGAGCCGCTTCGACGTGGGGCCTCGACTGGCAATCCAGTACCTCGAGGAACGAGGCATCATAGTTGATGTCGTGCCTCATCTCGCGAGAACCAGACTTGACGGCGCCGCGTTACTTCGAGAAGACGGCACTCCTGTCGTTGCGCTGACGCTTCGTCATGACCGCCTTGACAACTTCTGGTTCACGTTGTTTCACGAACTGATGCACGTCGTCCTGCACCTGCGGGCCGCAAGCCCAGCGGTGCCGTCGTCTGAGTGCTTCTTGGATGACCTGGACCTTGCGGTGGAGCATGACGGCGTCGAGCGCGAGGCGGACGACGCCGCGAGGGAGGCGCTGGTGCCGAGTAAGGCCTGGGCGGCGAGTGCCGTCCGCTTTGCCGTTGCCCCCGCGACGGTTTCGCAGCTCGCGCGAGAGGTCGGTGTTGCCGACGCCGTTGTGGCTGGGAGAGTGCGATTCGAGACGGGCAATTTCCGCCTGCTGTCGTCGATGATTGGTTCGGGAGAGGTACGGCGCCTCTTTCCAGAGGCACACTGGCAAGAGGGTTCTTGAGGAGAAGTCAAGATGTTCATCTGGGTAGCAAGAGACAAAGGCTCGGAATGGAAGGCCCTGACCGCACTCCAGGGCAGGGGCAAGCTGC
>JANNQX010000305.1:0-3690 GCA_031400975.1 Gemmatimonadota bacterium | reverse complement strand
CCGCCACACCGCCGAGCTGATCCGTCGAGTCGTTGGTGGGCCCGTTCATGTCATCGGGCTCTCCATGGGCGGGATGATCGCCTTCCAACTGGCCGTCGATGCCCCGGAGCTGATTCGAACCATGACCATCGTCAACAGCGGACCCGAGTTGGTGCCTCGGAATCTGACCGAGCGGATGGCCCTGTGGAGCCGGGTGGCGATTGTCCGCTGGCTTGGCCTCGAGACGATGGGCAAAGTCTTGGCTCCCCGGTTGTTTCCCAATCCGGACCAAGGTCCCGAGCGGGCCGCATTCTTGGCCCGATTCCTCAGCAACGACCGGGACGGCTATCTGACCGCCTTGCGAGCTCTGATCGGCTGGCGAGTGACCCCCTTGATTGGGGGGATTAAGGTCCCAACCCTCGTGGTGGCCTCCGAGCTCGACTACACCCCGCCCGAGCGGAAAGAGGAGTACGTCCGGCTGATGCCTAACGCCAAGATGGTGGTGGTGCCGGACGCCCATCACGGCCTCCCGATGGAAGATCCGGAGACCTTCAACGAGGTCCTGGCCGAGTTTTTGTCCGTTCACGCCACGAGGAGCGAAGCCCTATGAGGTTCTGGTCGGTGGTCGCGGCAGCAATGGTGTCCGGCGTCTCACCCGGCCCGGAGTATGAGGTCTACGCGGTCGAGTATGCCCGGTTGGTTGGGTTCGGCGCTGACAACCTTATCCTGGGTGGCGATCCGGCTCGGAAGATCGATGGCTCGATGATGGTCTGGGTCATCAAGGGCGAGGGGCGGGTCATCTTGGTCGACGCCGGGTTCTACCGTCAAGAATTTCTGGATTCCTGGAAGAAGAACGTGACCGGTTTCATCAAGCCCTCCGCGGCCGTGGCCAAACTCGGTATCGCGCCCGAGCAGGTGACCGACATCATCATCTCCCATATGCACTGGGATCATGCCGACGGAGCCGACCTGTTTCCCAAGGCCCGGGTCTGGGTCCAGCGGGCGGAGTATGAGTTCTACCGGTTGCCCGCCAATCTGCCGAAGACCGGCGTGTTCCAATCCGACGTCGACATGTTCGACCGGATCAAGGCCGACGGCCGGCTCCAACTGGTCGATGGGGACGACCAAACCGTCGCCCGGGGGGTCAAGGTGTACACCGGGGGCCGGCACACCAAGGAGTCGCAGTACGTCAGCGTGGAGACCAAGTCAGGCACCGCGGTGTTGGCCTCGGACAATCTCTATCTGTTCGAGAATCTGGAACGCCGCCGGCCGATTGCGGCGACCTGGGACACGGTCTCCAATCTCGCGGCCCAGTCACGAATGGTGGCGCTGGCCCGCGGAACCCGGTTGGTGGTTCCGGGACACGATGCGGCGGTGTTCAAGCGGTTCCCTCTTGTCAAACCCGGCATTGCCCGGATCGAGTAACTGATGATCGCACCTTTCCTCCTGCTGCTTCAGGCCGCCCAAGCCTTCAACGTCGACTCGGTTCGCGGTCCGACCAAACGCCTCGAGTTTACCGCCACCGAGGGGACCTGGCTCTCGGTCGACGTCTCACCCGATGGCCAGAAGATTGCCTTCGACCTGCTCGGTACGCTCTACGAAATGCCGATTGCCGGGGGCGACGCGGTTCCGCTGACCAAGGGCCGATCGTACAACCACCTACCGCGTTACAGTCCCGACGGCACTCGGATCCTTTTCACTTCCGACCGGAGCGGGCACGAAGAGGTGTGGGTTTTGTATCGGGGCACCGATTCGGTCGCCAAGTATTCCAAGTTCGATCACCGGGCGTTCCAGGGCAGCTGGTCTCGCGACGGGCGGGCCGTCTACCTGAGCACCATGGACCTGGGTGCCCGGTTTGCCGGCCACCGGGTCGACGCCTATGGCTCGGTCACCGATCTGTTCCGCAATGGCGTCTTCGGGGCCGGGACCCACTTCAACGAGCACCCCTCCAACGGCAAGGTCTACTTCTCGGAGCCGGTCGGTCCGATCTACCAAACCGGGTTCCGGATCAAGACCTACGACCTCAAGACCGGCCAACTGGCGACCTACATCGAGCGGTCTGGCGGGGCGGCCGACCCGATTCTTTCGCCCAATGGTGAGTGGCTCGCCTATGTCCATCGTGACGATAAGCGCACCGTCCTGGTGCTTCACGAGCTCGCCACCCAGCGAGAGCGGATTCTGATTCCGAATCTCGATCGCGACCGCCAGGAGTCCGGGGCCGGAACCACCTTCGGGATCTATCCCAACTTGGCCTGGACACCCAACAGCCAGGAGATGGTGGTGTTCTTCGGGGGCAAGCTGCACGCGGTGACCGTGTCGTCGGGTGCGGTTCGGGAGATTCCGTTTCGGGCCCCGGTCAATCGGGTCCTCGCCGAGACGATCCGGTTTCCGGTGCCGCTCGCGGAGGGCCAGGCGCGGAGCAAGTCGCACCGGTGGGGGCAGCGGACCGACCAAGGAGTGCTCTACGAGACGTTAGGCGATATCTATGTCAAGAACGCCGGCGACCCGGTCAACCTCACGGCCACCCGGGCCTTCGAGTCGAGCCCGGTCTACGACCCGGCGACGAAAACCGTTTACTACGCCTCCTGGTCGGACGACAGTCTTGGCGCGGTGTGGTCCCAGTCGATCGTGGCCGGGCGCCGGCCGGCTCCGGTCAAGCTCTCCGCCAAGCCGGTGCAATACGGCTCGCTCCGGCTGTCCCATGACGGCAAGACACTCGCCTACCTCAGGGGTGGGGACGAGATCCATCGTGGTGTCGATCTGGCCGACCAGACCCAGTTCGGGCTCGTCCTGCTCGGACCGGACCGGAAGGAACGCGAAATCACCACCCTCGAATGGAGCCCGAGCTATCCCCATGCGGCCCGCCGGCCGCCGGCGCTCAGTTTCTCACCCGACGGCGCGACCGTGTTCTTCACCGAAATGGTGCGCGACACGATGTTCCTCCGCTCGGTTCGTTCGGATGGCTTCGACCGGCAGACCCTCTATGCCTTCCCCCATGCGGTCCGGGCCTTGGTGTCGCCCGACGGGAAGTGGATCGCGGTCCAGGAGTACCTCCGGAGCTACGTTATCCCGATGGCGTTTGCCGGCAAGATGGTGACCGCGAGCCCCTACGACAAAGTCGGCGTTGCCTATCGAATCAACGCCGACGACGGCGACTACCTCGACTGGACTGCCGACAGCAAAGGCCTGACTTGGACTCGGGGCGTCGATTTCTATGAGAAATCGCTGGCCGATATCCTGGCGGGCGCCGGCACCCCCAGGAAGACCGATCTTTCGGTGGGGTTCGATGTGGCCACCCCCACCGGCGTGATTGCCCTGGTCAATGCCCGCGTCATCACCGTTGATCCGACCAAGCGAGTGCTCGAGCGCGCCACGATCATCGTGAATCGGAATCGGATCGAAGCTGTCGGGGTCGGACTCACCCCGCCGGCCGGCGCCAAGGTCTTCGATCTTGCCGGCAAGACGGTGATGCCGGGGATCATCGATTCCCATGGCCACTACAACATGGATCTCTCGACGCTCACCAACGTGGAGCAAGATCAATTGGGCCTGGTGGCCAACTTGGCCTACGGGACGACCACGCTCTACGAGGTCTACGGCAACCACGTCAAAGACCACCTGGTAGCCGACCTTCAACAAAAAGGGGAGATCCGGGGCGCCCGGCTCCTAACCGTGGGCCCGCCGATCTACGGGCTTCGGAACTACCGGCCC
>JANNQX010000304.1:0-4834 GCA_031400975.1 Gemmatimonadota bacterium | reverse complement strand
TCGAAGATGGCCAGGCTTTCGACGTCGTCGGAGTACTGGGCCCGAAAGGCGTGGGTATGGACGATCCCTTTGGGAAGCCCCGTGGTTCCCGAACTGTAGATGATGTTGAAGAGACTCTCCGGCGCGACCGGCACGGCGGGATCGTGGTCGTGCCCGGTCTGACGGAACGCGGCCATCGAGGGCGCCGTCTCATCCCAGGCGTCGAAGTCGACCAGGAGCGGACCGGCGGTGGGACGCTCGGAACCGAGACCGTGGCGCACGATGTCTCGATAGCGGCTGGAAAGGAAGATGACTTTGGGATCGGCTTCCGCCAGCATCAGCCGGAGTGCCTCCGGCGCGATCAACGTCGGAAGCGGGACGGCGCACCCGCCCGTCTTGAGGATCGCCAAGAAGGCCTCGACGTACTCCGCCGACATGTCGGCCAGGATCGCAACCCGGTCTCCGGGTACGACCCATGTCCGATCAGCGCGGTGGCGGTGCGATTCGAGGCGCCGTCGAGCGCCTGGTACGAGACCGTCTCTCCCGTAGCCAAGGAGAAGGCGGGGCGGTCCGGACCCCGGCGTACCGAGCGGGCGAACCGTTCGAGGACGGACTCGGTCACCTGGCGATCTCCTTGCACGACCCAAGATGGATCGATAAGATACCCTCGATAATTGTATTACAATAGTGACCGTACGAGCGACTGGATACCGCACCCGCGGGGGCGCATGCCACTTTCACTTCGGCCGTTGACCGGGGGTGACCTCGGCTTCCTTTGGGACATGTGTGCCGCTGCCGCCTACGTGCCGGACGCGGCGGCGGCCCAAAGCAAGCCCGGTTTGGCCCGGTACATCGCCGACTGGGGACGACCTCACGATCTGGCGCTGGTGGCCCTGGATGACGACACGCATCAGCGGGCCGGCGCGATCTGGATCCGGCGATTCTCGGCGGCCGACCCGGGGTACGGCTATTTCGACGAGCACACGCCGGAGCTCGGGCTCGGGGTGGTCGAGGCATTTCGCGGGGCCGGTGTCGGACGACTGCTGCTCAATGGGTTGATCGAGTTCGCCAAGACCCGCTATCCCGGCCTCACGCTGTCGGTGTTCGATTGGAACCACGCCGCGGTTCGGTTGTACCAGAGTGCCGGGTTCATCACGTTTGCGGAGTATCCGAACAGCGGCGGAACCCTCTCCTTGAAAATGCGAATCGAGTTTGGCCGTGCAGCATCATAGAATCGAGGACTGAATGCGAACACTGATCGTCGGCGCGATGCTGGTGGGGTTGGCGACGAGCGTCAGAGCCCAACCGGCCCCGCGGAAGGAATCCAAGTTTGCGACCTATCGCGGCTATTCCCGGCTGACCTATGATGGATGGACTCGCAGCTCGCAGTACCTGACCATGCGCGACGGGGTCCGGATCGCGATCGATTTCTACCGGCCGGCCAACGCCGGGCGGACCGAAACCGCGCCGCTCCCGGTGGTGTGGACCCAGACGCCCTACTATCGGAGCAGCATCATCGGTCCCCGACTCGCCTCGATGCCGGATTACCTCCCGTGGATCGACGAGGTGCTCCGCCACGGCTACGTGGTCGCGGCGGTCGACGCCCGCGGCACTGGCGCGTCGTTCGGGGTGGCCGACGGGATCTTCCAACCCGCCGAGGCGGGCGATGCTTACGAGATCACCGAGTGGCTCGCGGCCCAGCCCTGGAGCACCGGGAAGATCGGGATGTTCGGGCTGTCCTACCTCGGCATCACTCAGTTGTTCGCGGCCGGCCAGGCGCCACCGCACCTCAAGGCGATCATGCCGGAGATGGCCTACTTCGATCTCTACGACGTCCTCCATCCAGGCGGGATCTTCCAGTATTGGGCGATGTTCAACTGGGGCGGGTCGACCCAGCGGCACAGCATCTATAGTCCGTTACCGCCGGACTTCCGAGCAATCGTGGCGCGGAGCGCCCGGTCGCTGCCCGGTCCGTTCGTCCGAAGCAAGTGCCGGCGGTTGCCCTGCGCGCCGATGGGCGGTGGCCCGGTGGCCCCGGTCGACGAAGACACCACCGGCAATCTGGTGGCCGCAGCCCAGGCCGAGCACCTCGCGGGACGCAACATTTTCGGGGTCTATCAGGCGCTGCCCTACCGCGACAGCCGGACGGCGAGCGGGGAGGAGATGTACCGGCAACGCAGTTTTGCGGATTTGGCGGCCACGATCGCCCGGTCCGGGATCGCCATCTACCACGTCGGGGGCTGGTACGATGCCTTCAGCACCTCGGCGTTCCTCTCCTATCAGAACATGGCCGGCCCCCGCAAGCTGCTGGTCGGACCGTGGTTCCATTCCGATCAGTTCGGGGTCGATCGGGTGGCCGAGGCGCTCCGGTGGTTCGATTACTGGCTCAAGGGCGTCGACACCGGGGTGATGAACGACGATCCGATTCACTACTGGACCATCGACGCACCGGCGGGCAAGGAGTGGCGGTCGACCAAGGTGTGGCCGCTCCCCGCCGCGCGGGCAACCGACTACTACTTCGCCGCCGACGGAGCGTTGGCGGCGACGGCCGGGACCGGCGCCGATCGCTACCAGGTCGATCTCACGACGTCGTTAGGCCCGAACAATCGGTGGACCGCCACCGCGGGCGGCGCGGCGGGGCCGGTCAGCGACTATCCGGACCTCGCCGCCAACGATCGCAAGGCGTTGACCTATACCAGCGCGCCGCTCCTGGCCGCGGTCGAGGTGACCGGACATCCGGTGGCCCACGTCTGGATCTCGGCCGACCGGCCGGACGTGGACATCCACGGGGTGCTCTCCGAGGTGTCGCCGGCGGGACGGGTCGAATACGTCACCGAGGGGCGGCTGCGGGCGTCCCACCGGGCCCGGCATCCCGCGCCGTACGATCGATTCGGGCTTCCGTATCATCGCAGCTACCAGGCGGACGTCGCCCCGCTCGGCACCGGTCCGGCCGAGTTGGTGTTCGACCTCCAACCGACCTCGAAGGTGTTTCGCGTCGGTCATCGGATTCGGATCAGCTTGACGGGGGCGGAGCAGGGCACCTTCGAGACGTTGGTGTTCGCGTCGCCGCCCCGCCTCACGGTGCACCGATCGGCAGAGTATCCCTCGCGAATCGTCCTGCCGATCGTGCCCTGAGGTCTGGTGGGAAACGTCCGAAAGCTGCGAGTCTGCGGCAATATCCGGGGATTGGGGGGATTCGGCGGCGATCCGGGCTGGTTCCCGGGGTAGGCCTTCGAGCGGGCACTGGGGCTAACCCCTTGATTGGGGACGACTTTGCCTGATCTTGCAGGGTGCCGAGCGAACGACTTATCCTGAAACGAGCGCAGTTGCCGCATAAGTAATGGTTGGGTTGCTTACTGAATGCCGCAGCAATTCGGAGGGGCAATGCCGAAGGAACATCTCAATCCTCGCGAACTTCCTAATTGGGCCGAAACGTTTTCGCAGATCGTTGTGGCCCGTACGCCAGCGGCACGTCTGATTTGGGTTTCCGGCCAGGTTGCTGTCGATGCGGACAACCGTGTTGTCGGACCAGGGAACCTCGCACAACAGGCCGAGTACGCGTTCAGGAACCTGTCGATGGCATTGGAAGCAGCAGGTGCATCGGTTGACGACGTGGTTCGGCTCGGGATCTACGTCAAGAACCTGCGACACGAGGATGGTGCGGTCATACGGAAGGCGCTTCGCCGCGTGTTTGTACGGGACACGCTGCCGACAAGCACATGGCTGGGCGTAACGTCTTTGGCGCTCGACGAACTCCTGATCGAGGTCGAAGCAACCGCGGTGATCGAATAACCTACGAGGTTGAGCCGTTCCAAACGCAACCCAACACCGCAGTGGAGCCGCTGGCGCATGACCGTGAAAGCGAGGCTTGCCGAGTACGGTGGTTTCATCGACGTGGCATCCTGAATCACGGGTTTGCCCGCATATGCGCGACTACGACGTGTTGTTCGAAGTGCTGTGGGGCAAAGAGTAGTGGGCGGACGCCAAGGGCACGTACCGTCTTCGCTTTACCCACTGCCCTGAGGCCACGACGGCGACCGAGGTACCCGACTCGGGCTGGAACCAGGCTTGGTCGGACGTATTCATCGATTACGCCCAGTGGGAGGCGGCCGGCGAGCCGGAGGGCTTCGTTTGGGGGGCGTGCTGGTCAACAGCCTATCCAGGCCTGAGCTACATCGATGACTCACCACGTGCTGGGCGCCTATTTCCTGGGCGGTCCGTCGAGGTGTTTCGGGATCGGAAGGTCCGGCCGTTCCCAATCCCAGATCAGGTTCACGATCCACCACCGACCGGATTCGAACCAGAGCTGGATGCTGTTGATACCCCGGGAATGGGGCGGCTGGTCGGCGCTCGCTCGGGTTTCGTACGAACTGACCACATGGACCCAGCGCCCAAACCGAAACTCCTCGCGGCCGATCTCCCATTCATAGAAATCCGCCGACTGGAACTTCGCCTCGCCAAAGGCGATGAACTCCTCGGGAGTGAAGACCCTGAGTTCGGGGGTGCCTGAGGGCTGTCCCCGCATCAATCGAGCCTCGGGATGGAAAAGGTGCCGTTCGCGGGCCCAGTCTCTCGGCCCCGCCGGTCCGGAGATCACGTCGTAGAGCGCGTGGATGATGGTATCGATCGAGCCGGTGTCGGGGGCGTAGTCGGAGCGGGTCGTCATCGCCAGCGGTTTCGCATCAGGGACGTCTCCTGGGGATCGGTCGCCCAATCTAACCCGTTGCGCGGTCGCCGCCATCGCGATAACTCTCAACTTCACCCTGGTCTTGACCCCGGAGTCTCTGATGGAAGACCGCACCGTTGCGCTGTATCGTGACTCGCTGATTTGGGACATGGTGTTCATCTACGAACC
>JANNQX010000303.1:0-5317 GCA_031400975.1 Gemmatimonadota bacterium | reverse complement strand
AAGTCTTCACCGGCTCGGGCGCCGGCACGATGATCGTGGGCAAGAAGGAAAAGGCAACCTACGTCGGGGCTGAACTTGCGGAATGAAGTCGAGCTCCTGAAGGCGTTGGTGGCGTGCCCTTCGGTAAGCGGCACGGAGGACACGATTGCCCGAATGGTCGAAAGCATCGCGACGGGTTTCGGGCTTGATGTGGTCCGCGACGACACCGGTGTGAAAGTGTCGGTCGACACCGGCCGCCCCGGTCGGACGCTGGCCTTCATTTCACACCTCGATGTGGTGCCGCCCGGCGAGGGCTGGACCCGGGACCCGTTCACCCCGGTCATCGAAGGCGACCGGCTCTACGGCCGAGGCTCCGGCGACGCCAAAGCCTCGGTGGCGGCGATGCTACTGGCCGCGCTCGACTTTGCTGAGCAGCCTGACTCGGCGGTCGGCGGGTCGCTGCTCGTGGTGTTCGGCCTCGGCGAGGAGACCAAGAACACCTCGATGGGCCGGGCCGTGGCGTCCTTGCCGCCGATTACCGCGGCCGTCGTCGGCGAGCCGACCAATCTCCAAATCGCGGTCGCTCAACGGGGCCTGATGATGGTGGACTTGATTGCCCACGGCGATCAGCGCCATGCCGGCTACGCGGCCGAGGGCGAGTTTACCAACTCGATCACCCGCCTGGCGGCCGATTTGGTTCGGCTTCCGATGTTGTGCCAAGACCGCGCCCATCCGGTGCTTGGTCGAACTACCGTGACCGCTACGATGGTCGAAGCCGGGGTCAGCCGCAACGTGACGCCGCCGACCGCCAAGGCCGTCCTCGACATCCGGAGCACGCCGTCCTGGGAGCATGCCGAGATCGGCGCCGTGTTGAAAGATTCGTTAGGCTGTGATGTGGTCGTTACCTCGGAGCGACTGGTCCCCTGCGAAACACCGCCGGAGTCGAAGCTCTTGGCCGCGGCCCGCCGGGTAGCGCCGGGGGTGACGACATTCGGCAGCCCGACCTGCTCCGATTGGGTCTTCGTCCGGCATACCGATGCGATCAAGTGCGGGCCTGGTACCAGCCGACGGTCCCACACCGCTGATGAGTGCGTCGATCTGCCCGAGGTGACGGCCGCCCGCCGGATGTACCGGGCCTTGGCCGAGGAGTATCTCCGATGAAGACACTGTGGTCGCAATCGACGGCGCCGGATGAGGCGATGTTGGCCTATACCGTGGGCGAGGACCGTCATTGGGACGGCTACTTGCTCGAGTGGGACGTGATCGGGAGCTTGGGCCATGTCGAGGGCCTTTATGCCTCGAAGCTGGTGTCCAGGCGGGACCGGGACCGTCTCCGGGCCGGGCTTCGCGGTGCACTCCGTGCCGTTCGGCGCGGCACGCTCGGGATCGGGCCCGAACATGAGGACGCCCATTCCGCGGTCGAAAGCTGGCTGACCAGACGGCTCGGTGCGACGGGTGAGCGGCTTCATACCGGGCGGTCTCGGAACGATCAGATTGCGTGCGATCTTCGGCTCTACCTGAAAGACTCCTTGCTCCGGATCGAGATGCAGGCCCTTGGCCTGGTGAGCGAGTTGTTGCTCTTTGCCGATCGGCACGAGGATGCGCTCTGGCCCGGATACACCCACCTCCGGCCGGCGATGCCGTCGAGTGCCGGGATGTGGGCCGGCGCCTTGGCGGAGGGACTGCTCGATACGATCGGGACCCTGGATGGCGTGTGGCGCTTGGTCGACCGGTCGCCGCTGGGGAGCGGGGCGGGGTATGGGGTGCCCCTCCCGCTCAATCGCGAAGCCGCGGCCAAGGCGTTAGGCTTTGCCGCGGTCGAACCGAACGTGGCTCAGGTGCAGAACGGCCGCGGAAAACTCGAAGCCGCCGTCTTGTTCTGGGCCGTGCAGCTCGGCCATGACCTCTCGAAGCTCGCGACCGACGTGGTCTTGCTCTCAGGCGAGGAGTTCGGTCTCCTCGAACTGCCGGCCCGGTTCGCCACCGGCTCGAGCCTCATGCCCCAGAAGCGAAACCCTGACGTATTCGAGCTGACCCGAGCCCGGGCCGCGGTGCTCGAGGGCGACCTAGGGGCGGTGCTTGCGTTGCGATCAAAGCTCACCAGCGGCTATCATCGCGACTTTCAGTTGTTGAAGGAGCCCCTGATCCGGGGCTTGGGCCGGATCGAGGACATGGTGACGATGATGACGCTGGTCGTCCCGGCGCTGGGGGTGCACGGCAGCCGAGGGCTCGAGATGCTGCAGGGCGGCGTGTTGGCCACCGACGAGGTGATGCGACGGGTCGAAACCGGGGTGCCGTTTCGCCGCGCGTATCGCGACGTGGCGGCGGCGCTCAAACGGGGCGACCGGATGCCGTCGATTTCGCCGAAGCGGATCATCGGGCGACGGCGGTCGACCGGCGGGCTCGGCCGGCTCGGCCTCGGGGTCGCGTGGCGCCGGTTCGTTAGGCTGGCCCGGGTCAACGATCGGGCCGCGACCCGGTTCGAAGCGGCACTCACCAAGCTGGCGGGACGGGCCTCGTGATCCGCGACGACCGACGGCAACGCCATCTCAAGATCCTCGAGTTGATCGAGACCCACCCGATCAGCACCCAAGAGGAGCTGGCCGATGCCCTGGCGCGCGAAGGCTGGGACGTGACCCAGTCGTCGGTGAGCCGGGACATTGCGGCACTCAAGTTGGTGAAGGTGTCGGGGGTCTATCATCGCCAGGTGGCGACCAAACCGCCCCGGCGGGACCCCGACGAACAACGAATCGTCGAAGGCGTGTTGGCCTATACCGCGGCCGGGGATGTGCTGGTGGTGCTCCATACCCCGCCGGGCGAGGCCAATCGGGTTGGGGCGGCGCTCGACCGGCTGGCCTGGCCGGAGGTGTTGGGCAACATCGCGGGCGACGACACGATCTTCCTTTCGGCCCGCAATCACCCCGGCCAGCGACGAGTGCTCCAGCATCTGGGGCGGTTGACGAAGACGTTGCCGGGGTGAGTGCTCGGCACTCGGCACTCTCGGCACTCGGCACTCGGCACTCGGTGCTCGGCACTCGGTGCTCGGCACTCGGGGTTTGGGTTGACAGGGGTTGGATTTGGGGGGTATGATGGGGGTATGAGCGGATTGATGCGGTTGGGGGGGCACCACCATCACCACGGTCGAGAGGCCGGGGTGGTTCTGCGCGGGTAGGCGACTGGTCGCCTTGACGTTGCGAAATTACTCTGCGGCCCGTTGATGATCGACGGGCCGCTTTCTTTTGCGAGGGTTGGATGCTCAAGATCGCGTTGCCAAACAAGGGGCGGCTGGCGGAGGATGTTCGGGCGCTACTCGACGATGCTGGGTTAGGGGTCCGAGCTCAAAGCGACCGGGCTTTGATCGCGAGGCTTGGGGACGACTACGAGGCGATCTTCGTTCGGTCCCAGGATATCCCTGAATTCGTGGCGGATGGGGCGGCGCTGGTGGGGATCACCGGCTGGGACCTGGTGACCGAGTCGGAGCGCGCGCTGGTCGATCGCCTCGATCTCGGATTCGGCCGTTGCCGGGTGGTGGTGGCGGTTCGGGACGACTGCGGGATCGAAACCCTGGATCAGATTCCCAACGGAGCCCGGGTCGCGACCGTCTTTCCCCGGATCACGAGCGGCTTTTTCGGGCGGGTCGGGAAACCGGTCACCATCGTGCCGGTGTCGGGGGCCACCGAGATCGCGCCGCACTTAGGGATCGCCGATCTGGTGGTGGATATCGTGTCGACCGGTTCGACGCTCAAGGTGAACGGCCTGGTTGAAATCGCCACCGTCCTCGAGAGCAGTGCCCGGCTGGTGACCGCCGCTGAGGTGCCGCCTGAGGCGCAGACCGCCATCGAGGGCCTGGTGGTCCGGCTCGAATCGGTGATCCGGGCCCGCGGGCAACGCTACGTCATGGCCAATGTGCCCCGGGGCGCCCTGGGGCAGATCCGGACCGTGATACCCGGGATCAACGGGCCGACCGTGGTCGATATCCTGAACGAAGGCGGCCATGTGGCGGTCCATGCGGTCGTCGCGGCCGCCAGCGTCGACCGGACCATCGCCGATCTCAGGTCGTTAGGCGCCACCGGCATCCTCGTCACCCGGATCGAGCGGCTGGTGCCATGACTCAATCCCTGGTGCGGTTCCAGGGGCCGCTGGCCTCGCTCACGACGGAGGAGCGCCAGGCCCTGCTCGGCCGGCGAGGGGTGGGCGACCGGGGGCTCCGGAGCGCGGTCGCGGAGGTGTTGGATCTAGTCCGCCGGCGGGGCGATTCGGCGGTGCTCGAGTTCACCGCCCAGTTTGACCGGGTAACGCCGGGCCGGCTCGAAATCCCCGAGGAGTTGTGGGCCGAGGCCAGAGACGGACTCGATCCGGCGGTGCGGTCGGCACTCGAACGCGCCGCCCGGAATATCGAGCAGGTTCATCGAGCCGGCCGGCCTCTGGCAACGATCGTTGAGCCCGAACCGGGGATTCGGATTGAACGGCGGCCCTATCCGCTCAACCGGGTCGGGGTCTACGTTCCCGGCGGGCTAGCCGCTTATCCGTCCTCAGTCTTGATGGGAGTGGTGCCGGCCAAAGTGGCCGGAGTCGACGAGGTTGTGGTGTGCTCGCCGCCGGGGCCTAACGGTTTGCCGGCCAGAGCCGTGCTCGCCGCGGCCGCAATGGCTGGAGCGGACCGGCTTTTCGCGATCGGCGGAGCCCAAGCCATCGGCGCGATGGCGTATGGCACCAAGACCGTCCCGCCAGTCGACCGGATCGTCGGACCGGGGAACGCCTATGTGATGGAGGCCAAGCTCCAAGTCTCCGATTGGGTCGGGATCGACAGCCCGGCGGGGCCGAGCGAAATTCTGATTGTCGCCGACGACTCGACCGATCCTGACTTGGTGGCCGCCGAGATGATTGCCCAAGCCGAGCATGACCCCGACGCGAGTTGCTCGGCGCTCGGGATTCGGCACTCGGCACTCGGCGGTGTTGAGGCGGCGATCGAGCGGCGGATTCGGGGGGCGGGGCGTGAGAACGTGGTGCGGCAAGCGTTGGCGGCACGGGGGGGGCTGCTGACGGTGTCGGACCTGGCGGAGGCGGCTCGATTCGCGAACGAGTTTGGGGCGGAGCATCTGCTGTTGGCGTTCGAGGGGGCGGGGGCGGAGGTCGATCGATTTCGGACGGCCGGGGCGGTGTTTGTGGGGCCGAGCAGTTCGGTGGTGTTTGGCGATTATCTGACCGGGGCGAACCATGTCCTTCCCACGGGGGGGCTGGCTCGCGGGTATTCTGGGTTGGGGGCGCCCGATTTCTTCCGGTGGACGACGTACCAGACTGTTTCACCGGCGGCGGCGGGGCGGTTGGCGGGTGACAC
>JANNQX010000302.1:0-2215 GCA_031400975.1 Gemmatimonadota bacterium | reverse complement strand
CCGTCGACGACCTCGGTTTGCCCGACGATCCGCTTGGCGACTTGGGCCCGAAGCGAATCCATGGCACTGGCAAGACGACGGAGGGCTTCGACATCGTCGGACTGAACGCGTTCGGGTGCGGCCATGGATTCGGGAGCTCGGCAGGTGAAAGGGTTGTCCCAAAGGAAACGTTGCGGTGGGGCGGGGGCAAGAGCGGCGGCACTTCGGTATCTTTGGCCTTCCCTCCACCCCGAGAGCTCCGATGCGCCTCGCCGTTACCCCGGTTCTGGTCTCGCTGTCAGCTGGGGTCGCGTTCCCGGCCGCCGGTCAACGAGCGTGTTCGGCGCTGACCGATCTCAAACTCGGGGACGCGGTGGTGGCCTCGGCTACGGAAGTGGCGGCCGGCGTGTTCACGCCACCGGCCGACGGGATTCCCGGGCCGCCGATGACCTTGCCCGGCTATTGCCGAGTCCAGGGCGTGGCTCGGCCAACCAGCGACTCGGAGATCAAGTTCGAGGTCTGGCTCCCGGCCGCCTCCGGCTGGAACGGCAAGTTCCAGCAAGCGGGCAACGGCGGCTATGCCGGCAGCATTCCCGCCTCGTCGCTCGCCGAGGGGTTGCTGCGCGGGTTCGCGACGGCCGGCACCGATGACGGGCACACCGGGATGAACGCCCACTTCGCGGTTGGGCATCCGGAAAAGGTCATCGACTTCGGGCATCGGGCGGTGCACCTGACGGCGGTCCACGCCAAGGTGGTGGTCGAGGCGTTCTATGGGAGACCGGCGAGCCGTTCGTATTTCGTCGGCTGTTCCGACGGCGGGCGAGAGGCCCTGATGGAGGCCCAGCGGTATCCCGCCGATTTCGACGGCATCGTGGCCGGCGCACCGGCCAACAACTGGACTCGGCTGTTGACGTCGGGCGTCTGGAACTGGAAGGCGCTCAACGCGACACCGGCCAGCGCGATTCCGGTTGCCAAGTTGGGACTGATCCAACGGGCCGTGGTGGCGGCGTGCGACCGCCTCGATCGGGTCAAGGACGGCCTGATTGAAGACCCCCGGAAGTGCCGGTTCAACCCGGCGCCGCTCAAGTGCCGGGGCGCCGACCGGGCCGACTGCCTAACGGCCGCCCAGCTGACCGCCCTCCAGACGATCTACCGGGGGCCCAAGAATCCCCGAACCGGCGAACGGATCTATGCCGGGGCCGTTCCGGGCACCGAAGCCGTGCCGGGGACCTGGAACCCATGGATCGTGGCCAGCGAGCAGAACCCGCTCCCGTTCATCGCCTTCTTCGGGACCCAGTTCTACCAGTACATGGTGTACGAGAAACCCGATTGGGACTATCGCACCATGGACTTTGACAAAGACGTCGCGGCCGCGATGGCCAAGCTCGCGCCGGTGCTCGACGCCACCGATCCCGACCTCCGGGCGTTTCGGGATCGGGGTGGGAAGCTGATCCAATACCACGGCTGGGGCGACGCCGCGATTCCGGCACCCGGGTCGATCGAGTACTACCAGCAGGTGCTGGCAAAGGTCGGACCAGCCGTTCCCGATTTCTATCGCCTCTTCATGGTGCCCGGGATGAGCCACTGCGGCGGCGGACTCGGGCCCAATGACTTCGGAAACGGCGGCGTTCGGGCCACCGCGGCCGACCCAAGCCGGGACATTGTGGCCGCCCTCGACCACTGGGTCGAGAAAGGCATCGCGCCGGACCGGATCGTCGCGGCGGGGCTCCGTCCGGGAGAGCCGATCGGGGATCCGGCCAAAGAGACCAAGCTGACCCGGCCGATCTGCGCCTATCCGAAGGTCGCCGGGTATCGAGGGGCCGGTTCGACTGACGAAGCCGCCAGCTTCGAGTGCCGGGCGCGGTAGGACGGGGCCAACGCTGCGCGGCCCGCTAATCCGATACAATCATTGTATCGGATTAGGGCCAGCCGAACTTTCCGCACCGCAACGCCGGCCTAAGTCGGACCAAGGAAATCCGGCCTAATCAGTTACGGCGTATAGAGTTGGGTGCTAATTCGGTCCGCTTGCGAAATATTTCACAAGGGAATATCTTTGGCGCCAATGCAGAGTCAGAGGCCGAATCAGGGCTACGGTGACGGGACCAAATATCTCGCCGCCGCCCTTCGGTTTGCCGGAGCGATCGTCCTGTTTCTCCTGGCCGGGCGGGCGCTCGACGGGCGGATTCATACAGCGCCCCTCTTTACTCTGATTGGGATGGTGTTGGGCGGGGCGCTG
>JANNQX010000301.1:0-8965 GCA_031400975.1 Gemmatimonadota bacterium | reverse complement strand
AGTCTGGCCGAGGAGGAAGCGTTTCGGTTTCGGGGGCTGGCCCGAACCCGGGACGGGTTCTTCACGAAGTTGAGCTACCTGTTCCGAATCTGAGGGCACCGATGGCTCGCCTCCGGTCCAACCCGCCGGTAGATTGATCCGGTGAGAATTTCCATCAACGATCGGCGGGCGGATTTGGTCCAACCCTTCGGGCGGCGGAGTCGGGCGCCGGGGCGGGGCCGCTGTTTGGGCTGATCCCGGAACTGGCCGTCCTCGCCGTGGCCCTCGGGCAGGTCGTTCGGATCGCGGTGAAGCAGCCGATCCGCCGCGAGTTGGCCGCGGCTCCGACGGTGGCGTTGGGCCTTGGGGTTGGAGCCGTGGTTTTGGCCGTCCTAGGGATCTGGTCGGCGATCCGATGGCCCTGGCTGGTCCAGGTTGCGGCCGCCGGGGCGGCGGTGCTGATGGTGGCCGCCTGGTGGCGGGCCCGCCCCGGGTACGGCCGACGGCGGGGTTGGCCCCCCGGTTCGCTCGGCATCCGCGCCTCGATCGACGGGATTAGTGACCGCAACTTCTATCGCGACCAAGCCCGCCTTCACGGACCGGTGTTCAAGATGAGCCAGTTCGGGCGTCCGGTGGTCTGTGTGGTGGGCCTTGCCGCGGTGCGGGAGATTCTGAACGGTCAGGCCGAATCGTTGGCGGGCGCCCAGTTGCCCTATAATCGCTTCCTGCCCAAGGGATCGCTCCGTTACCTGACGGGGAAGGATCACCGTCAGGAGGCCGCCGTCTTCCGGTCGGCGTTGTTCGGAATCGAGACCGCGACGGTCGAGGAGGTCGTCCGGGCGGGTTGCCGGCGGCTGCTGTCGGAGGTATCGGCTCAGTCCCGCCAGTCGGCCGAGGGAGTCCTTCCGGTGGAGGATTTGGAACAATGGGTGGCGGATGGGTTGGCCCGGTTTCTGTTTGGGATCGGGGCCGACGATCCCCGCTTCGCGGTGCTCGACCAGGCCCGACGAGATCTGGTTCTCGACTCCGCCGGCCCCGGGTGGATCGCCCGGAGCGAAGCCATTTTCCAAACCACCACCCGGGCGCTCAGGGACCTCGAGCGCGCGGCGGTTCCCGGCACAGCGTTAGGCGGCCTTGTGGCCTCCGATCCGACCTCCACCGACGATCCGAATCGAATCCGGAATCTCTTCCTCCTGTTCCGGATCGGCGTGACCGACGTCTTTGACCTCCTGGGCTGGCTGGCGGAAATGCTGTCCGGACACCCCGAGGTTGTGGCCGGTATCCGGAAGGTGCCCCGGACCCACGGGCCGCCCACCGGCGCCCAGCCGTCCGACCCGGCGTCCCGCGTCGTGCTGGAGACTTTGCGGCTGGAACAGAGCGAGTACCTCTACCGGCATGTCGTCAGGCCGATGACCATCGGCGAGTATTCAGTCCCCGCCGGCTGGCTGCTCCGGAACTGCATCCAAGAGAGTCACCGAGATCCGACCGTCTTTCCCGACCCCGATCGCTTTGATCCCGACCGATTCGTGGGCCGGGTGTATGGGAAAAACGAGTACTCGCCGTTCGGGGTCGACACCCACGGCTGTCTCGGGGTCGCGATGGTGCTGTTCCTCGGCCGGATCTTCGTCGAGGAGCTCTGTCATGGCTATGATCTCGAGGTCGTACGTGAGGCCCCGCTCGATCGAGGTTCTCGGCACCGCCACCACTGGCGTCCGAAAACTCGGCTGCGGCTGATTCCGGCCGCTCCCGGGCAGCCTCGGGAGTGACGCCTACGAACGAGCAGCCGGCCGGAGGTCCCAAAGGGTGGCAAGCGTTTCGCGGGCCGCCGTCACGCCTCCCGGCATCGCCAACCAAGCGCCGGCGTACCCTACCAAGTAGACCACCGAGGCCAGAGCCAGCCTGGGGCCACCGGGGCTGTCGGGCAACCGGTCTCCGAGGCCGATCAGGATCGCGGCAGCCAGCAAGCTGGCGATGAGGGGCCGCCCCATTGCGCGAAGGGCCTCGCCGACCCCGATGGTACTCCCCTGAACGTTGTAGCCGATCGCGGGCACGGCCAGAATGACCTGCGCCGCCGCCATGGCCGCGGCCACCCCGAGGGGTCCCCATTTCCATCCGAGGAGTACCGCG
The DNA here is from genome assembly GCA_031400975.1 of Gemmatimonadota bacterium. GTDB lineage: Bacteria > Gemmatimonadota > Gemmatimonadetes > Gemmatimonadales > GWC2-71-9 > SHZU01. The sequence goes on along the minus strand of JANNQX010000301.1, from coordinate 6,859 downwards.
AGCAGAATTACCGGTGCTTGAACCAGCAACGACCATCGGAGCAGGCGGTCGGTCCTGGCTCGGGCCAAACAAATCCATTGGCTGGTGCGAGCGAGGGCGGAAGCGAGGGCCGCGACCGAGAGGAGCTGCATGAACGGAACCGCCAGGGCCCACTGGGGGCCGAGCAGGACCCGGATGACGCTCGGGGCCTCGACACCGACCAGGGCAATGGCGGGGAGCGAGATCGTCAACATCGCCGACATCCCGCGGGTGACGAACCGGTTGAATCGGTCGGCCTCGGTGCTGAGCCGGCTCAAGCTGGCCACGGCGACATCGCTGATCGCGATGAACGGCTCGTCAAACGGGTAGCGGGCCCATCGCCGGGCGGTGCCATACAGGCCAAGCGCCGAGGCGCCCCCAATCCGGCCTACGGCCGCGAGATCGGGTTGCTCATTGATCCAGGTGGCCATTCTCAGGCCGGCCAGCGCTCGCCAGGATCGTTGCATCGCGGCGAGGGATCCGGGGCTGGGGCCGTTCTGGCGCCAGGGCCACCACCCGCTCAGGGAATGAATCCCGATGGCCCGGCACGCTTCCATCACGAGCACCTGAATCGGGAGGGCCCAATAGCCCGCCCCTCTCGCCGCCGCGGCGATCGAAACCGCGACGGAAATCGCCAAACTCACCAGTTGGACCGCTGACACCTCCGTAAACCGCATCGCCCGCTTGAGTTGGGCCTCCTGGAGGGCAGTCAAGGTGACCAGGTAGATCGCGGCTGCCCATGCCGCGGCCACGCCGATGACTCGCGGCTCGTGGTAGAAACTGGCCAGTCCCCAGCCCGCGGCCGCCACCGCCGTGGCGATCAGCAGGTTCACTCGGGCCGCAAACCAGAACATCGCGTTGATGTCAGCCCGATTGGCCTCGGGCCGCTGGAGGACCGCGGTCTGAAAGCTCTGGTTTCCGACTTCGGTACCCAGGGAGCCGAGGGGTGCAACCATGGCGAAGACCCCGAAGTCCGCCGGAGTCAGCAGGCGGGCGAGTACCAGGCTTGCGCCAAGTAGCATCGCACTGTGGGCGGTTCGGGCCAGCAGTGCCACCAGCCCGGACGCGACGGTTCGGCGCCCCAATTCGTCGGAGGCCAACTCCGTAGCGGTCTCTGCTTTTGGTTCAGTCAACAGAGAGTCGGCCGCTTGGTTGGAAGGAAATCGTGGTCAAACCTGAAGGTAAGGACCGCGGCCATCCGGTCAACCCGTCCGCCGCGCCGGTCTTGCGCGATCCGGGAGCGGCGGGTAGTCATTCCCGACGCCCTCCACTTCGAGGTATTGTCCGCGTGAATACCCTCTTTGAAGTGATCGCGCTGGGGCTGGCGGCCGTCGCGGCGGCCCGCACTCTCCTCAAGCCTCCGGTGTTCCACGAAATCCGGGCCCGCCCCCTTTGGTTCCTCGCAGCGGTTGGCTTGGGGGTCGTCCTCATGTTGGCGATCGCTCGGGTCTGGCCCGGATGGCAATCGGCCTTGCCGTTCCTGGCGCCGATCGCGGCCGGGACCGGGTCGCTGCTCTTCCTTCGGAGCCGACCCCACTACGGCCGATCCCGTGGCCTCCCCCCCGGATCGCTCGGCCTCGGGGTGTCCTTTGACGCGATCAGCCAACCGGACTTCTACGCTCGATCGGCGCGGCAGTGGGGACCGATTTTCAAGATGAGCCAATTTCACCGACCGACCGTATGCGTCGTCGACTTGCCGCTCGGGCTCGAGGTGATCGAGGCCGAGCGGCGCAACCTCGCCCAGCCACGGCTCCCGTTCGGCCGGCTCTCGCCCGGCAACTACATCGAATTCATGAACGATGAACAGCACGCTCGGTACCGGGGCATTCTTCGCTCCGCACTCAGCGGTCCGGTCGTCACCGGGTGTCGACCGGGGGTCCGGTCGGTCATCGAGCACCAGCTTACCGCGATGGTCGGCCCGGTCGCCGGCCAGGCCCTCGATCCGGAGCCGTTCCTCGAACGGATTGGGTTCGCGAGTTTGGTCCGGGTCATGTTCGGCGTCGGAGTGGCCGACCCGCGAATCGATGAGTTGGATCGCTGGTTCGGGGAGTTAGGCTCTCAACGGGCCTTCGCGGAGCGTTCCCCCGAGGAGCGGCGGGAGCCGTATGCTCGGCTGGTCGGCATCGCCCGCACGCTGGGGACTGACATTCTCCGGGGGCACCAGGGATCTGGGCCGGAAGTCCGTTCAGTGTTAGGCGAAATCCTTCGGGCCAACCCGGCGCACCTCGACGACGAGACCCTGATCGGGAACTTGGTCCTGATCGTCAATGTCACTCGCAGCAACGTCCGCGGGTTGCTCGGCTGGGTCCTGAAGGAGTACTGCGACCACCCGGCCTCGGGGCAAGAGATCCGGGCCACGGCGGGATCGCGCATCGATGCCCTGGCGACCAATTTCGTGAACGAGACCCTCCGGATGCACCAGAGTGAGTACTTGTATCGGGAAGTCGTTCGGGAAATCCGGATCGGGCCGTACCGAATCCCCCGAGGCTGGTTGGTTCGGGTCTGCGTCCGGGAATGCCATGACCGACCCGATGTCTTCCCCAACCCGGAGCGCTTCGATCCGGGGCGGTTCGCCGCCAGGGAGTACGCCCGGACCGAATACTGCCCCTTCAGCGACGGGACCCACTCCTGCTTCGGGGCCGGCCTGGCCGTGATGATCGCCAAGACGTTGGTCCTGGTTCTGGCTACCGAGTTCGAGGTCCGAAAGACCGCCGACGGTCCGGCGGTCCGTCAAGGCAATCGGCATTGGAGCCACTGGCGGCCGAGCCACGCCCTTCGAGTGGCGCTATCCCGCCAAGGAGGCGGCAGTGGTTTGGTGGCTTGAAGCCGCGGTCGTGCTGGTGGCGGCGGTGCTGGCCGGCCGGGTCGCCCTCCGGCCGCCGATTCGGCGGGAGTTCCGGGCCCATCGGCCGCTCGGGATCGCCTTGCTGGCCGGCGCGGCCGTCCTTGGCGCCGCACTGATCTGGGCTGGGAGCCGGTCCGACAGCGTCCGTCACCTGCTCGTCGCCGCCCTCGGCGCGGCCGTGGTGTTCTTCTGGTGGCGGGCCCGCCCGAGCTACGGGCAGGCTCGGGGGTTGCCCCCGGGTTCGCTCGGGCTCGCCACCTCGCTTGATGCGGTCAACGATCCCGACTTCTACTCCCGTTCCGCGGCCCGGTGGGGGCCGGTCTTCAAAACCTCGCAGATCCATCAGCCGGTCGCCTGCATCACCGATGTCGCGCTCGGTCTCGAGGTCCTCGAACGACAGAAGGACGTGCTGGTGCAAGGCGAGTGGCCGTTCAACCGGCTATTCCCGGGTGGCTATTTCGAATTCATGAACGGCGACCTCCACGATCGCTACCGGGCCATCTTCGCCCCGGCGCTTGGCCCCGAGGTGCTGGCCGACAGCCGGGCCTCGATCGTCGCGGCGGTCCGAGGGCAACTCGCCGAAATGACCCGGGTCGCCAACCGGGGCGATCTCGATCCGGAGCCGTTCTTGTACCCGATCACCTTTCCGGTCTTGGTCCGGGTGGCGCTCGGCGTCAAATCCGACGATCCTCGAATGACGACCCTGGACGATCTGTTCAGCGAGCTCAATCGCAACTACGAGTTGTTTCTCCCCACCCCGATGCGAATGGAAGCCGCCTATCGACGGACAGCGGCGTTGGTCGGAGAACTGGCCCGGGCCGCCGCCCGATCCGGCCCGGTCGAAGCGGGGGCTCGTTCGGTGCTGTCCCAAATCATCGCCGCCGATCCAAGCCGGGCCGCCGACGAAACGACGATCGGGAACTTGATCATGATGGTCAAGGACGGAAGCACCATCGTGCAGGGGCAATTGCGGTGGGTGCTCAAAGCCCTGGCGGACGATCCCGATTGGGCAACCCGTCTCGCCGAGCGGGCGGCTTCCAGCCTGGACGACGAGGCTCGGGTTGACGCCCTGGCCGCCAGCCTGGTCCACGAAACCTTGCGCTTATTTGGAACCCGGTATGTCTACCGCCGGGTCGCGCGCGAGGTCCAACTGGGTTCATACCGGATTCCCAAAGGGTGGCTGGTTCGCCTCTGCTTCGATGTGGCCCACGACAACCCCGATCGCTATCCCGAGCCAAAGCGGCTCGACCCGAGTCGGTTCGTGGAGGGATGCCCGGGCCCGGTCGACTACTGCCCCTTCGGGCACGGCACTCACGCCTGCGTCGGCGCCGACCTGACGATGGAGATTGCCCGGACTGTTTGTCGCGAAGCGGCGCTAGGCTACCAGATCCGGACCGTGGCCGACGGGGCGGCGTGGAGGATCAACCGTCACTGGGGCATCTGGCGCCCGAGCGCCTTGTTCCGGATCGCGATCGCGGCCCGGACCCGTTCGGGAGTCGCCGGGAGCTCATCGATCCAAACGCCGCAGGCGTCGTAGATTGCCGCGGTAATCGCCGGGACCACCGGAATCATGGTGATTTCGCCGATCCCGCGGGCCCCGATCGGTCCCTCGGCTAGCGGGGTCTCGATCGCGATCGTCTCGATCTCGGCCGCCGCATCCATCGAGGTCGGAACGCCGCACCGCTCGAAACCAAGGGTGACGGGAAGCCCCTCGCGCATCAGGCAGTGCTCTTGAAGGGCGTATCCTTGGCCCATGACGACACCGCCTTCGACCTGCCCCTCGAAGAGCGCTGGATGAATCACCCGGCCGGCATCGATCGCGGCGACCACCCGGTGCACGAGCACGGCACCGGTCTCGATGTCGACCGAGACCTCGGCGACACAGCTACCCCAACCATAGGCCGCCGAATGGCGGGCGGTGGCGCCGCGAGCGAGCGGGACCGTTCGGCCCCCGCGATAGACGGCCCGGAAGACCCGATCCCGGGCCGGCGGCGCGCCGTTGCGGAGGACCCCGGCCCGACCGGCTCGCCGGCACGCCAACGCCACGGCGCTACCCGCGAACAGGGTGAGCCGGGAGGCCGAGGCACCACCCGCCTCGGGAGCGGTCCCGGAGTCACGCCATTCGATGGTGACGTCGCGGAACCCGATCCCCAGGGTATCGGCCGCGATCTGGGCCAGGATCGTTTCCGATCCCTGACCGACATCGGCGGCCCCGATTCGAACCCGGACTCCGCCTGGGCCGACGATGACCTCGGCCAAGGCCCGGTCGTCGCTCCCGAAACCGAAGCCAATGTTCTTGATGGCCGTCGCGAGTCCCCGGCCCCGGTGAATCGGACCCGCGGGTTTGGGCAGTCGCCGGCGGCGGGCGCGGGCCTCCGCCGCCGCCAAGGTGGCGAGCGCGCCGGCGCCCACCACGGCGGTCGAGCCGCTGCCTAACGTTGCCCGGCCCCGGACCAGGTTGAGTCGCCGCACCTCGCCGGGATCGCGGCCCAGCCGGGCGGCGAGTTTGTTGACCTGTTGCTCCATCGCGAAGGCGACTTGGTTGACGCCGAAACCCCGAAAGGCGCAGGTGTACGGGTTGTGGGTGAACACCGCGCGGCCCTCGATGGCCACCTGGCCGATGCGATAGGGACCGGTAGCCTGGGACAGCGCGTTGTCGAGGACCCCCTTCGAGGTGCTGGCGTAGCACCCCGCGTCGATCAATACGTCGATCCGCGCGGCGGTGATCCGGCCCCGACGATCGGCGCCCAGTTGGTGGCGGATCCGGAACGGATGCCGCTTCCCGTGGCCCCGGACCGACTCGGCTCGATCCCACACCATCCGCACCGGGCGGCCGGTGTGCCGGGCCGCCAGGAAGAGGAGAATCTGGAGCGAGATGTCCTCTCGCCCGCCGAACGCCCCTCCGATCGTGGCCTGGACGATCCGGAGCCCGCCGAGCGGTTCGCCTAACGCCGCGGCCGCCTGCCGAAGATCGGCTTCCGGCCACTGGGTCGCGACATGGAGGACCAAGCCGCCGTGCTGGTCAGGCATCGCCAGGCCCGCTTCGGGAGCCAGGAAGCCGTGTTCCACCCATCCGGTCCGGTACTCACTCTCGATCACGATCGCCGAGCCGGCCAGGGTCCGGACCGCCGCCCCACGCCGAATCGTCCGGACCGCGAGCAGGTTCGGGTGGTCGGTGGTGCCGCGCCGCTCGGGATGGACGATCGGAGCATCCGCCTCGCAGGCGCGGGCGGCGTCGAGGAGGAGGGGGACGGACTTGACGTCGAGCGCCACTCGCCGGGCTCCCTCACGGGCGGCTTGGTCGCTGGTCGCGATGACCAGGGCGACCACATCCGAGGCACCCCGAACGACCAGGTCGGCGAGAACCGGTTGGTCGGGCTCGACCAGTCCGAACCGGTTGGTGCCGCGGACATCGGCGGCGGTGAGGACTCGGAGCACCCCGTCGGTGGCACGGGCCGCGCTCAGGTCGAGGCTCACGATCCGTCCGGCGGCCACCGGCGACCGGACCGTCACCGCATGAAGGCATCCGGGCGGAAGGCCGAGATCCTGGGGATAGGCGGCCGTGCCGGACACCTTGGCTGGGCCATCGAGGCGCCTCACGTTCGCCCCGATCGCGCCGGAACGCTTACGGCTTGGCGGCATCACGGCCTGTCCGTCGGAGCGTGCGCTCGATCGCTCGGATGATCTTCGGGTATCCGGTGCACCGGCAGAGGTTGCCCGCCAGCGCCGACCGGATCGCGTCGCGGTCGATTCCGCTCGGAAGCCGGCTGGCCGCCATGATCATTCCCGGGGTACAGTACCCGCACTGAAAGGCGGCTTGGGCCAGAAACGAGTCCCGGAGTCGAGCGACCCGAGGGTCATGCTCGGTCTCGATGGTGACGACCTCTCGCCCGTCCAACTCGGCGGCGAGGACGAGACAGCTCAAGGTTGGTTGGTCGTCGACCAGCACGGTACAGGCGCCACAATCACCGGCCCCGCAACCCTCCTTCGTTCCGG
>JANNQX010000300.1:0-6278 GCA_031400975.1 Gemmatimonadota bacterium | reverse complement strand
CAAGCGGCTCGCTGGGAAGTTCAGGGTCCCCTGGAAGGCCCCAATTCGGTCCGGGGCCGACCCGTTGTTGGCGGGGTCGTTGATGGCCGCCATGTCGATCTTGACCGTCATCGTGACCTTGCCGGCCGCAATCGCTCCCCAACTCAACGTGAAGGGATACTTGGTCGCCGGAGGGGCCGACACGCAGGTCAGTTGAATGGCCGGGGCCGTGGCGGTGCCGCCGCCGGTCAGGCCGGTATAGTTGACGGTCGTCGTCCCGGTGCAGCCGGCCGGTAGATTGGTCAACGACACCGTGCCACCGCCGCCGCCCGCCACCGGAACCCCGGTTCGGGTGTACTGATTCGACGCGTTCGGGTTAGTGGTCAGCGCGCTGCCCCCTGTAGGCGTGACTGTGACGACCACTGCAGTCAGGGCCGGGGTTGCGCTACTCGCCGCGAAGGTGATTGACCCCGCGACCGTGCCAGTGGCCGGTGGCGCCGTGCAGGTCAGACTGAAGTTGACGCCAGTCACCGGAGTACTGGCAACCGTCACCGATTGGGTCGGGGGGATCTGACAGCCGCTCGGAACATTCGATACGGTTGCCGTATAGAGGCCTGGGGCAACGCCCCCGATCGTGAATGCGCCACCGGCACTGGTCACCGCACTCAGGTTTCCGGGCGTCAACGTCACCGTCGCTCCGCCGGCACCGCCGGTCGGCGTCGTTACCGATCCGGCGACCGTCGTCGTTCCCACAGGGGCCTGACAGGTCACGGTGAAATCGATGCCGGTCAGTGGCGTCGTGGCGACCGTAATGGAGCGGGCCGCCGGGGCGGTGCAGGTCGCCGGCAGGTTGGTTACCGACACGGAGTATGACCCCGAGGCGACGCCGGTCACGGTGTACGAGCCGTTGGCCGCCGTGGTCGCCGATGGGCCTCCGCCCGACAAGCTGACGCGGGCACCGGCCAGGGATCCCAATTCAGGGGAGGTCACCCGACCCGCGACGGTGGTGGTGGCAGGCCCGCCGCCGCCACCCACCGTATAGGTCGGATCCTCAACTTTGATCCGGGATCGATAGCTGAAGGATCCAGTCGTCGGTGGGCCGGCCACGGCGCCCAAGTAGGTCGTGATCGGGCTCTGCTGGCCGGCCGAGCCGATCACCTTGAGCACCACGGAGGCGATCGAGACGAGGCCGGAGGACTGTGACGGGGCGACGGAGCCCCTGAAGATCAAGACGCCGCGGCTGAGGGCCTGGGTGAAATTGACCGACCCTGTTCCCGAGGTTCGGTTAAAGGCAAAGAACTGAAGCACGCCCGGATTCCACTTGAGTGAATCGACCGCCCAGTCCTGCAGTTGCTCCTGGCCCGGGGTCTCGGGGATATCAGTCCGAAGGTCCAAGCTGATATTGAGCGGCACCGTTTGGGCGCCCGCTTTGAGGGCCCCAAACGTCGACCCCCAGACAAATGGAGTCGACCCGTCACCCCCGCCACCACCGTTCACCGTCACAGTGGCCTGCGCGGTGTCCTTGGCTCCCTGATTGTCGGTTACTACCAAGGTTGCCGTGTAGGAGCCGGTGGCCGAGTACAAATGAGAGGCGGTCTGCCCGGTCCCCGACTGGCCATCGCCGAACTCCCAGGCGTAGGCGGTGATTGAACCATCTGGGTCGGCGGACCCGGCGGCGGTGAGATTGATGGCTTGCCCGACCGACCCCGCATACGGGCCATTGGCAACCGCCGCCGGAGGTTGGTTGGTCGGGGGCGGTGGCGGGCTCGAAGTACCCACCGTCAAGGTGTCCTCAACCCGGCGAATCCGGTCGTCGAGCGCCGATCCATCGGGCGCCCCGACCGTTAGGCCGATCGTCCGGGTCGGGGCTTTGTCGCCCGTGGCTCCGACAATGGTGTAGTGGGCGTTGATAAGGGGGACCACACCCTTGGCCGACGTGGTTCGGGTGGCCAAAGCCAAGAACTCACCCGGCCCCTGATTCGGGTTGACCGTGAGGCTCCAGCCGGCGGTACCGGAGACGACACTGTCGAGCCGGACCACGGCCGCCGGTGTCTTCATCACGAACTGAAATGCTCGGACATCGGCCGCCGGATCCTGGCGGACATCGAGCGTGACGCCAAGCACCGTCCGCGAGCCGGTCGAACCGATATCGGGGTTCCACTTGGCCTCGAAGATGAACGGCCGGCTGGCCGTTCCCCCCTCTTGCGAGCAGTCGATTTTGAAGTCTTCTCTCAGGTCGCTCAGGGGGGTGACCCGGATCCCGTCCCTTTGTCTGGTGCCATCAACGGTACAGAATGCGGCGATGTTGTCGGCCACCAGCGAGTAGGTACCGGGGCGAAGGTTGTCGTACAAGACCTGCCCCCCTTCCTTCCCCACATCACGGCTCAAGACGACCGCTCGTTCGGATTGCGGGAGCGAGGCATCGTCCGCCAGCCCGGACAGCACCACCTTGAAACCGTTGGCGTCCGTGGTGTCACCACTCGTCGTGACCCGAGCAATCAAGCGCCCTCGGCTCCGGTCCCGGCAGTTCACAACGAAGGACGCTTTGGCAATGGTGGCGAGGCCTTGGTCGGTCACAGTCACGACCCGGGGATTGGCCCCCTCCAGGGCACAATTCGGTGCGATGTCTTCAACGCCAACGGAGTAGAGTCCCGCCGGGAGCGGCTGGAAGACTTGGACTCCCTGGGCCTCGACCGGCAGAACCTGACTGACGGCTCCGCCCTTGACGGTGATCCGATAGCCGCCCGAGTCGATCGATCGGGCCGGGTCTCCGCCAAGCACGGAACTGATCCTGACCTCGATTCCCGGCTCCGGCGCGGTTTCGCCACCACCAACGGGGGTCACGCCGAGGCGCTGTCCGAGATCGTTGTAGGCCGTCAATCGGTATCCGTAGATGGTGGCCGGATCGAGTTGTCGATCGAGATAGTTCGTCTGCGACCTCGGAATGTTACCAAGGATGAGCTCGAATGCGCCCTTGAGGTTGGACCGGCGCTCCAGTTCATAGACTCGCGCCCCGGTGACCGGCGTCCACCGCACTTGCATCGTATGCATGTCGATCGGCGTCACCGTCAGGGGCAACGGATCAACCTCGTCGGGAGGCAAAAGCGACTCGCCGGCGGCGCAGGCCGTGAGGCCAACCGTCATCGCCAGGCGCCACCAGAGCGGACTAATACGCATACGACAACCCCATCGAGAAGGACATGCCCGTCAACGAGCGCCCGAGGATCCGAACCGACGGCTCGTCGTTGAGGACCCGGTCGAACGTCAAGTCACGCCGCGAATTGAGGAGGTTCTTGCCTGAGAGTGACACCGACAGCTTGTTCCAGAATCCAAGCTTGACCTTGGCATCGAGCGCCGACCTGGGGCGCTCCACGATGTTGGCCCCGGCCGCCAGGCCGGCTCCGGAGGCTGCCGGGTAGCGAACGATCCGCTCGCCGAATCGATTGAAGAGCACCGAGACGCTCAGATCAGGTTTCCCGGGCGTATAGGTCAGCCCCAAGTTCACGAGGTAAGGCGATTGGCCTTGGAACTCCAGATCGTCGGCGTAGATCCCGAGAAACGCCGGCATGGTGACTCGGGAACGAATCAAGGTGACATTGCCGTTGGCAAGGAACGGTTGGAGCCGACTGGATAGGAAACCAAGCCGCTTGCGGAATTCGAATTCGGCGCCAAGGCTGGTGGCCTTGGTCCCGTTGTCCGGCTTGATCACCACACCGCCCGCGTCGCGGTATGTGGTCACGATGGGGTCGGTAAACCGCTTCGCGAACAGGCTGACGGCAAACAGTTCCTCCGCGGCCGGGTAGACCTCAAACCGGAGATCGGCATTGAGAATCCCGGCCGCCTTGAGATCAGGGTTGCCAATCACCGGGGGGCCACCCACCACGGCGGGGTACCCGCCGGTGGAAAGCTCCCGCAAGTCGGGCCTGGCGACCGTCCGGTACGCCGCCGCCCGCAAGTTGGTCGTGGCCGACATCGAATAGGTCAAGTTGGTCGACCAGAGCACATCGGTCTGGATCCGCTCGGCGCCGATGCCGGCGCCGGCGCCTTCAATGAGCTGGGCATACCACTTCTCGACCCGGGCGCCGCCGACGATCCGCACTGCGGGTAGGAGCTCAAAGTCGGCCATGGCGTAGCCCGCGGAGACCCGATCGGTTCCGACATAGGGGGTCAGAATCGGAAGCGACGTGTAGGACAGCCGACCGGGCCCGAGGTTCTCGGGTGCCAGGAGTTCTTCCGGCGGGAGGGACAGGTACGAGACCGGAAGATCCGGCCCGGCGACAAGTTCCAGCGAAATCGCATCGAAATCTCGGTTCTTGCGTCGGTAGAGCCCACCGACCTTGAGCAAGGCGTCACCCGGGGCACGGAGCCCAAACGGCAGGGACCAGTCCACCTGCCCTGAGTACGACTTGTCGACCAGATTGTTGGTCCCGCGAAACTGGGGCCTCCGATTGGTCAGGACGTAGCCCGACCCGTTGTCGAAGTATCGGAGCTGCCGGTTGTCGAGATCGCCCCGCTCCGCCTGGCCGTAGCTCCCTTTCCACTCAACCCGTGAGTTCCCGAGGCCCGGGAAGAAGTGATCGCCGGTCAATTGCGATTGCGTCACGTATTGCTGGACGTAGCTGACCTGGTAGTTGAGACTAGTGCCGTCGCCATTGTCGCCGCCGACGCCGACGCGCACCACTTCCTCACTCGAGCGGGAATAGAAGTTCTTGAAGCCGAATTTCTGGTTGCCGCCGAGCCGGTAGGTCAGGTTACCCACGCCGGCAAGTTCGATCCGTTCACTCGACTCCTCGAACCGAGTCGGGGCCTCCCCTTCCGCGTCGTACCGGTCCGGGTTGTATCCCCGCGACGTGCCATAGTTGACCGACATGATGTACCCAAGGGCATCACCCCCGAAGTCCTTCCGCCCGCCGATCGCAAAGTCGACGCCGCCGTCCGGCCCTGCCTTGGTGGACTTCGGCGTCCAGATATTGGTCAACGCCTCGGAGAAGCGCTCGCCGAGGTTCTGACCGGGCGCCACCAGCGGAAAGCCGCGCCCGCTCCCGTTGAACCCGAGAAAATCCGACCCACTGCGAGGCGTCCGAGCAAAACTCTTGAAGGTCGACCGACTGTTAAACCCCTGAGACATCCCGAAAGAAAAGATGAAGTTGTCGGGGAACTCTTTGGTCTGAATATCGACCGTGCCGCCGGCGAAGTCGCCAGGGCGGTCGGGCGTGGCCGTCTTGGCCGCGATAATCGATTCAATCAGACTCGCGGCAAAGACATCGAGTGAGACGAACTTCTTGTCCGGCTCGGGGCTCGCGATTTCGACGCCGTTCAATTGAGAATTCGAGTAGCGCTCCGACAGCCCGCGGACCACCACCTTGTTTTCGACCACCGACAGCCCGGTGACGCGAAGGACGGCCTGTCCCGCGTCGGAGTCGGCGGTTCGGCTGATCGTCTCCGCACTGATCCCGTCGACGACCGCCATCGCGTTCTGCTGGGCGGCCAGGAGGCCGGCCGACGAGGAGATTCGAGTCGGGGCGTCGCTGGCCACGGTCAGTTCTTCGAGCTGGATCGGAGCGACCTCGAGGGCCAAGCTGATCGTGGTGGTTTGGCCCGCGGTCACCTTGATTGAATCGACTTGGACCGGCTTGAACCCGATCAAGGCTGCCCGGACGCTATAGCTGCCCGCCTCGACCAGCGGGGTGCGGAACCGGCCGTCCAGATCGGACTCGACCACCCCGGCCTTTCCGACGACCGAGATCCGGACCGAGGCCATCGACCGCCCCGTCGCCTTGTCGACAACCCGGCCGGCGACCCGCCCAGTTGCCGGCGTTTGGGCACCGGCGCCCGTCGGCATGAACGACGCGAGCCCGGCGATCAGGGCTACTGCTCCAACAACGGATCCTCGATGCGAAACGGACTGGCGGATCATGATGGGCAGTTCCTCACGCGTGCAGCGGGCCAACGGATAACCTGTGAATCGGGGGAAGATCCCTCGCCGATGTTTCGGTGACAGGGATCTTTGGTATCCGTTGCGTCACGCCCGGGTATTGATCGGATGATGGAGCCAGGGTCCGGATCAGCTTGGCGGAACCCACTTGGCGGGCCGGACGCTGCCCGGCGGCCACCGGCCGTCCAGGAAGGCACCGGTGGCCTCGCGAAAAGCGTGAGGATTGCCGACCCACGGGAACAAGTACGGCTTGGCCAGCAGCAGAACCCGCGCGTCGGCAAGGTGTTGAGCCCATCGAGTCGCGGCCTCCTCGACCAACGGTGCCCCTGCCCCTTCGATGACCAGAGTCGGTACCTCGACTCGG
>JANNQX010000299.1:0-3448 GCA_031400975.1 Gemmatimonadota bacterium | reverse complement strand
GCGGCGTCGCGCCCGCCGACCCCGACTGGCAGGAAGAGGCCGGGGTCCTTCATCACCGCCATCCGGTGCGGAATGTGTCCGACCGAGGCGCCGAAGTTGATCCGCGCGGTGCCGGTGCGGCTGGCGTAGAATCCCGGAATGTCCGCCACGCCGACCTCCAGTTCGAGGGCGGTGGTCACTCCGTCCATCGCGAAGATCCGGTAGTTCTCGTCGTCCTGGCCATGGGCATGGAGATCGATAAATCCCGGCGCCACGACCAGTCCTTTGGCGTCGATCATGGTCTTGCCCTTCAAGGGGCCCGCCGAGATCGCCACGATCTTGCCGCCCCGAATTCCAATCGACCGAACGGCGTCGAGTTTCGACTCGGGATCCATCACCCGACCGCCCGAAATGACGACGTCAAACCCGGCTCGCTGCGCCATCGCGGCCGGGTTCGGGGATCCCAGAATGGCCAAGGCCAACAGGGCGTTGCGCATTGATAGTTCTCCGGATGGAAAGGGCTTGGGGAGCGCCACGGGCCAACGATACTCGATCAGTTTCTGAGCGGCAATCAGGCGACCACCAAGGATGCCATCGAAGAAGCCGGGACGCCCGCGGCGGAAGGCCGCGAGCGCCCGGCTCGAGTGGGGTGTTACGGGGTTTGGGTGACGGTGACTCCGGCGTTGTTGACAATCGTCCCGCCGGTATTGCCCGTCAGCGTGACCGTGATCAGCGCCAGGGACCCGATGCCGGTCGATCCCTGATCGGCCCGGATGCCGGCCCCGGTGTTGGCCGACACGGTGGTGTTCTTGACGGTCGCCACGAGGTCGCCCGTGCTGTTCTCGTCGAAGTCGATCCCGATCCCGGCATTGGTGCTGCTGGTTGACTGATCGATGGTTGCGGTCAGGATCCCGGCATCGTCCTCTCGGACGGCAATCCCGGCCGTTCCGTTCCCGGTCGAGGTCGCCCCTTCGATCGTGGTCGAGAGATCGCCGGTGCCCTGTTCACGGAGGCTGATCCCGCCGGTCAGGTTGCCGTTGGTCTCGGCGCCGCGGATGGTGGCATCGATGTTTCCGTCGCCCCGCTCCCGGATCTTGAGGCCGGCATCGCCCCCGGGGCCGTTCCCGTTGGCCTTGATCCCGATCAAGGTCGTGATCAGGTCGCCGCCGCCTTGGAAGTCATCATCCTCTTCGAAGTCGATCCCCTCTTCGAGGTTCCGGCTGGCCTCGGCCAAGGTCATGTCGACCCTGAAATCGCCGGCGTCGTTCTCGTTGAAGTCCCAGCCTTCTTCGTAGTTGTCATTGGCTGCGCTGGCGAAGACCTTGCCGATCAGGGCGCCGTCGCCCGACTCGTCGACGTCCATGCCGTCGTCGAGGTCGGCGAGGGTCACGTCAAAGCTGCCGTTCCGGGTGATTTGGGTCCCCGACACGTTGAAGGTGACATCGCCGGCGCCCCGTTCGTCCAGCTCGATGCCGTCGGCGCCGTTGTGGTCCACCCGGGTCAGACTGAGGATCGCATTCAGATTGCCGTTGCCACCCTCGTTGATCCGGAGCCCATCGCGGTCGATGTCCCCAAACCCGTTCTCGGCGAACCGCGAGCCGACCACCAGCACGTCGAGCGATGCGTCCGATCCGTTCGGGTTGCTGGTGTCGATCGGATCAACCTGATCGTTGACCAGCACGCCGTGGCCCCGGTTTCCCACGATCTGCACTCCGACCAGGACGACCTTCTTGATTCCGGTCGCCACCGCCGGCACCTGATAGGTTAGGCCTTCCTGCGGCGCATTCTGGACGGTGAGTTTGGTGACGGAAAGATTGCCCCCGCCGTTGGCGACGAACGCCGCAGCGGCGGTGGCACCCATCCCGGCGCCTTCGAGAATCGCACCGTTCCCGGCAAGGTCGAGGGCCTGCGCGCCGGTATAGACGACCGGTTGGACCAGGCCGATCGGAGCCAGTCCCGCCCGGAACTCGATCCGGCCGATCGACGGGTTGGTGTTGGCCCGGTCGATCGCGGCCCGGAACGAGCCTGGACCGGCATCGTTGGCGTTGGTGACCCGGGCCGAGCCGGGGCCGCCGAAGCTGAGATCCGGTTGGGTCGGACCAAGCGGGGTTTCGGATGACGAGTCGGAGCAAGCGGCCACGGCTACGGTGGCCGCGAGCAGCAGCAGGTTGAGTCGGTTCACGAGCATTCTCCTCTGGGGTAAAACGTGGCGGCGGATGGTTTCGGAGAGGAGTGTACCGGCGGAGTGCAGCGAATCGGTCACGCGGTCGTAACGTTGCCCCCACATCAATATCGCGGCTGGCGCCCCTTAGAAGTCAGTCTCCACTGGGCACCGAAGGCGGCAGTGACCGGGCACACGCCTGGCCGAACCCCAGGGCATCGGTTTCCGACGCCCCGGCATGCAGGATATGAAAGGCCTCGTGTGCCATGGCCCCGGCCAGCCAATCGACCGGGCGGTCGAAGGCCGGTGCCCAGAACTGCACCGCGAGCGGCGACGTCGAGGCGGTGGCATATGAGGCGCCGAAGTACACCAGCCCGGCGGCGGTGTCGGCCGGAGTCCAGACACTGACGGCCCCTACCTGCTCCAGCCAGACCAGCGTGCTCGCCGCGAGCCGACAGGCCTGGTCGTTGCTTTGCCCGAGCGCGGTCAGCGCTCGCCGCCAAGCGATTCGATGGTCGGCGTCCATCGGGGTCGTGGGCACCCAGGTTGCTTCCGCGCCAAGACACTGCGGCCCTCCGACTTTGGCCGCCCCAAGCGGATGGGCCAGTCGGAGACGGATGGTGACTTCGACCAGGTCGCAGCGGTTTCGCGAGTCGGCGGCGGCGGTGCTGGCAAGGACTTGGGCGCTACCGCTCCGAGCAGCGGCCGCCGTCAGCGCCGTCGCAACCACAAGCTTCCAATGGATGTTAGGCATTCGGTCCCCCAGGTTCGGAGAAACTCCCTGTCTCATTATCGCACGGGAGACAGCCTGTCGTCACGCTATTGTTACAATGACTCCCTATGGGACCCGGGCAACCGCCGACCGACGGGCGTCATTGGATTGTTACGCCGCCGATGTTTGCCAGTACCGCAAACCGAATCACATTCCACGCCAACGGAGGACGACAATGGGACGGCGCTGGAATTGGGGGGTACTCGCGCTCGGGATTGGGGCTGCCTTCGGGCTGACGACCCCGCTGGTGGCGGCGCAGATGAGCGCTACCAGCGGCGGCATCCTGCCGTGGGCCGATCGGCTCCAAGTGATCGTGAACCTGATGAAGGTGATCGAGCTCGGCGCGTTTGTGTTCAGTGCGTACCATTTCTGGGCCGGCCGCCGGGAACGCCGTACCTCCGACACCGAAACCGCCCGCCAAGCGAAGATCGACGCCAACTACCAGGCTTGGCAGGTCATCAACAGCGCTCAGGGCAAAGGCGGAAGCGGCGGCCGGATCGAGGCCTTGGGCGACCTGCTCAAGAACGGGGAGTCGC
>JANNQX010000298.1:0-7920 GCA_031400975.1 Gemmatimonadota bacterium | reverse complement strand
GGCCACCCGGGCGATTTCGTTCCAATCGTAGCCGGTCCACGAGCCGACGTAATTGGCGCCGATCGAAGCCTGGAAGTTCCGGGAAAGGTACGACACCCGCGCCGCCCCGGAGGCTTTGGGGATCTCGGGTAATTGATCGCCCCTCCAGAGCGGGCCGCCGTATCGCTGGCCGATCCGTTCTACTCGACTGCTGGTGGTGTAGAGCAAAGCGTCGAGTCCAAGGCGCCCGAGCCGGAGTCCGCCTTCGAGTTCGGTGCCCTTGTTCCGGATCGCGCCGATGTTCTGGAACTGGTAGGTCGGAGCGATACCCACCACGCCGGGGAGGTATACCGCTTGAATCAAGTCGGTGGCCCGCTGATCGAAGTACGTGGCTCGGAGGTAGCCGTCGGTGCCAGCGTATAAGTCGGCGCCGATCTCGAACCCAGCCTGCGCCTCGGGAGCCAAGGTCGGATTGGCTTCCTGGCGGAGAATCGAGATGGCCATCGAGCGGCTCATCCCCGGTTCGGGGGGCCGGAGGCCCCGTCCCCACCCACCCCGAAGGCGGATCGCAACGTCCCCCATGGAGTGATTCCATGCCGCGCCGACGCTCGGAGCCCAGGCGGTGCCGTAGTTGGTGCCGAAGCTCGAATTCCATTCGGCTCGGGCGCCGGCGTTGACGATGAACGGGCCGGCCCGGAGCTTAGTTTGGATGAACGCCCCAGTATTGCGGTCCCGATCGTGGTAGAGGTCGACATACCGGTCGGTGTTATCAAGATCCCAGGCGCCCCGCGACCGTTGTAGTCGCGCGTGTTCGAAACCGGCGGTGGTCGTGAGCGATTCGCTGGCGGCCAAATGCGCGGTAAAGGCTGAGCTGTACCGGACGGTGGCCCGGCCGGTGGTTTCGTGGGTGGCCCCAAGGGGCTGTCGGATACCGGTGAGGTAGCTCCGGGACGAAGCCTGGGCCCCGCTGGTCCGGTCATAGCCAAGCACCAGGGTCTGGAGCCACGAGCTGTTGAGTTGGTGGACGGCGTTGACGCCGACGGTGGCGACATCGACTTGGGCGGCGCCCGTCGGAGTTTGGGCTCGGGTGGCGACGGCGCCGGTCAGCCGATCTTCGGTGAAATCGAACTGCCCGCCTCGGACGATTGCGCTGAGGAGGAGGGACCCGAAGGCCGCCTGACCACCGCCATGAAAGCCCCACGACCGGGTGTTGGGAATGGTCGTTCCGGTCCCGACCCGACCGAGATTTCCGGTGGCGGCAAAAGAAGATTGGGCGCCGCCCACGCACATCGCGCCGGCGTAATCCTGGCGAAGCATCGTGCCAACGGCTTGGCGGGCGAAGGGGCCGGCGGCGGCGCTCGCCACGGCGTGGATCTTCCTCGAGTCGCCCATGGTGCCCTTGCGGGTGACGATCTGGATCACGCCGTTGATGGCATCGGACCCATAGAGCGCGGCGCCCTGGGGGCCTCGAATGACTTCGATTCGTTCGATACTTCGCGGGTCGAGCAGCGTCACCAGCGCGGGTGAGGCGACTTCAATGCCGTCGATGTAGGTCTTGAGTCCGCGAGACGTAAACGAACTGGCCCCTCGGACGGCCGCGATCTCGGCTGGTGGTCCGCTGGCGCCTTGATCCCAGAGCACGACGCCCGGCAGTGCGGTTCGAAACAACTCGGCCGTCCGGGAGAAGTGGAAGGTCCGAAGGTCGGCTCCGTGGACCACGCTCACCGCATTGGTTTGCTCTCGCTCCGGGGCGCCTTGGGTTGGGGTGCCCATCACGACGATCTGGTCGAGCTCTCGAATCCCGCTCGCGATATCGGGAATCGGCGATCGTTCCGGCAACGGAGTGCTGGCCAGGCCGGGCGCCACGACCACGGTTCCGCCGGCCAACGGAACGATTCGAAGACCAGTACCATCGAGCATCCGGGTCAGAATGCTGGTGACCGATTCGTTGGTGATCGCGAGGGTGACCGGGTGTCCAAATGGAATGATGTCGGGGCTGAACGCCAATGGAATCCCGTACACGGTTCGCAGCCGAGTAAGGGCGGTGGCGAGGTCAACCCGGGTGAATCGGACCGAGATTCTCCGATCGAGGTAGCTGTTCTCTGGTTCCTGGGCGCGCGCGGGCCGGCTCCAAACCGCCAGCCCAATCAGGGCGAGGGCGGTGAGGCGGGCCCGGACGGTCATGGCTTGGGTGCCAGGGTGATGACCCGGCCCACGTCGGCGCGGGTCAGTCCGAGGGCCGTGGTGATGATTTCCAGAGCTTCGGTGAGATTGGCCGTGGGGATCGGGGCGTTGAGTGGCCGTTGGCCAAGGCCGGGAGCCAAGACCAACTCGACATCGTACCACCGCTCGAGCTCGGTTGCGACGTCGCGGAGCGGCCGGTCGACGAAGTCCAGGGTGCCCTGGCGCCAACTGGTGATCCGCTCGACCGGGGCGTAGTGATCGACGCTGGATTGGCCCTCGGGCGAGATCGTCGCGACATCTTGGGGCCCCAGGGTCACCGTGCCGCCGCCGCCAGCGCGGTGGACGGCCACTGACCCAGAGACAACGGTGACCTGGAGACCGGTGCCGGAGGCGACGACTTCGAACTCGGTGCCAAGATCTTCGACCATCATGCCGGCGGCCGCGATTCGGAACGGCTTGGCCTCATCGTGGGTCACTTCGAACCAGGCCCGGCCTGCCAGGGTCAGATTCCGGTTTGGCTTTCCGTATCCGGCCGGCACGACGATCGTCGAGGCCGGCGCCAAGGTGGCTTTCGAGCCGTCGGGGAGGAGGATGGTTCGCTGCTGGCCGATGGTCGTCGCGTAGGTTACGGTGCGATCGCGGCCTTGGATCACCAGCGCCGAGGTAATCGCAAGGAGCACTGCTGCGGCCGCCAGCCATCTGACTGCCGGGCGGCTGGCCAATGGAAGGCCGATTGGCTCAGGATCGGCTACGGTCTGACCGAGCCGGCTTGCCACCCGGCTCCAGGCCTGATCGACGTCGTAAGCACCCGGCTGGCCGGCCGGTTTGAAAGCCGCGCTCAGGCGCTCTAACTCTTTTTGATTGATTGGGTTGGCGCTGGCCCACGCGGCCACGTCAGCGTGGTCGTTTGGCGACGCCTCCCCGGCGAGATAGCGGGCGAGCCGATCGGAATCCATACTTGGTTCCACCTGCCTTATTGTAGCGGTCTAGAGCCAAGACACCGCCCCGTGACCACACCCTGACGTCGCCGAGTCCTTGCCAATGATATTAACCTTATCGCCAAGGCGTCACCCCACCCCAGAGAAAGCCTCCCCGAGTGCCGAGTGCCGAGCCCCTAAAGCCGAGCCTGATCGACCGGATTCGGCTGGGCGACCGGGACGCGTTCGAGGTGGTTTTTCGGACCTACTACGGGAAGCTGACCGACTACGCCAACGGGCTGGTGCGGGCGCGGGACGGGGCCGAGGATGTGGTCCAGGAGGTGTTCGTTGCCTTGTGGACCCAGCGCGACCGGCTCACGACGCCGGACAATCTGGTTGGGTATCTGTACCGGGCGGTTCGGAACCGGAGTCTCAATCAGCTCCGCCATCGCCGGATGGTGGCGGACTGGCAGACCAAGCAGGCGGCGGAGGAACCCAACTACTCGCCGCCAGCGGACCGGGAAGCCCAGAGTGCCGAGATTGCGGAGGCGGTCCGGGCGGCGGTGGCCACCCTGTCTCCACGATGTCGCCAGGTGTTCGAGTTGAGCCGCGACGGGGGGTTGACCTATCCGGAAATCGCGAGCAGCCTCGGGATTTCGATCAAGACGGTCGAGACGTTGATGGGCCGGGCGCTCAAGGGCGTCCGGATTCAGCTGGCGTCGTTTCGCTAGCGTCGGGGTTCTCCGAGCGAGTCCGTGTCACTGGACTGCGAGGGCGTCACACCAGATTGAAAACCAAACGAACCGAAGGGACCGCAAAATGTTGCACCGACGAAAGTTGGCGTTAGCGATGGCTGGTATCGGGATGGCGCTGGCCGGCTGCGCCACCGAGTCTGCTTCGACTAAGTCCGAGGATCAGGACCGCGAGTTGGCCACCACGTTCGATGGGATGTCCCGGGATGCCAATGTCGGCGGCGACGCGGATGCCGGGGCGGCGTTCAGCGGGGCGGCGTTGGCGGTTCGGTTAGGCATTCGTCCGACTCCAATCGAGGTCAGGGTGAACGGCGAAAGCCGCCGCTACCAGACCTTCGTGTTTGTGCTCGGCAGCACCCGGGCCCTGCCGGTCGCCGCGTTTCGGACGGCGGTCGGGTACCGGAAGGAGGGCGAGCGGCCGATTGAGGTCCTTTATGTGGCCGCCGGCGGCGACAGCGTCGGCCTTGGCCATCCGATGGCGAGCGGCCAGCGTCCTGATCCGGCCAAGCTTGGGGTGTCGAGTTGGAAGGATTTGGTCGCCAAGCAGTTCTACGTGGCGACCGGCGGTCTGGCGATGATCAAACAGCAGGCCGATGCGGGAACTCCGTGTCCGAACCCGTCGCCGCGGGCGAACGTGAGGTGCACGGCGGTGAAATTCGGTCTCCGGGTGGCCGGGGATTACCATGGCCTGGTCAATAATCAGCGGGGGCAGATCGATCGCTCCAAGAAGGTGACGATCTCGACCCGGTCGGCGGATGTCAATGGGGCCGTGCTGATCATCGACTGATTGGGAACCCTCGGGCTCGGTTCAGAAACTGGGAACGGTAGCCTTGAAGGCTTCGAATACATCCGGCCGCCACCAGTGCCGGCTGTCTTCCATCACGGCCACGGCCCGATCGACTGGGAACGCCTCCCGGTAGCTCCGGCGGGTTCGGAGGGCGTCCCAGACGTCGACGACGCAAATGATCTGGGCGTTCAACGGAATCGCATCCCCGGCGAGCCGGTCGGGGTAGCCGCCGCCGTCGAGCCGCTCATGGTGCCAGCGGATAATCGGGACGATATCCCAGGGAAAGTCGATGTCGGCAAGGAGCTCGACGCCCCAGGCGGGGTGGTTCTTGATGATCGCGAATTCGTCGTCGGTGAGCTTGCCCGCCTTGTTGAGAATTTCGTGCGGAACCTTGACCTTGCCGAGGTCGTGGAGGTAGGCGCCGAATTGAATGGCTCGGGCGGCTTGATCGTCGACCTGGAGGGCCTCGGCGACGACCGCGCCGTAGTTGGCGACCCGTTCGCAGTGGAGGTAGGTGTAGCTGTCGGAGGATTCGATCGACTGCCCCCACTCGCGGACCACCGAGAGATAGGTGTTTTCGAGCGTTTGGACGTTGCGCTTCACGCTGGTGAGTCCAGGGGCCGCGGCCAGGCGGGTGTAGAGGCGGTGAGCCACGGTAAGATTGCGGACCGCGTCTTGGTTCCGGCCCATGTCTTGGTACAGGAGCGCCAGTTCCTCGGCCGCCTCGGCTTCGCTGAGGGCCGATCCGGTCGCCGTGGCCATCCGGACGGCTTGGGTCAACCGCGCTTCCGCGAGGGTGGTGCGCCCGCGGCGCCGGTAGAGGGTGCCTAACACCCGGTAGGCATCGGCCTTGTCCCGTTCCGATCCGAGTTGATTGAAGATCCCGAGCGCGGTCTCGACTTCGACCTGGGCTTCCTCGGAGCGGCCGGTTTCATCGTGGACTTCGGCCAAGTTGAGGGAGGCGAGTCCTTCGAGTCGGAGATCGCCGAGGCGCTGGGCGATGGTCCGAGACTTTTTCAAGTTGTATTCAGCGGCGCCCAGGTCGCCGCCATGGGAATGAACCAGGCCGAGGTTGTGGTAGGCGATGGCGGCTCGCTGCTCATCGCCGCTGCCTTCGAACGCGGCCAACGCTTGATCGTAGTGGGCTCGGGCGTCGCCCCATTCGCCCCGGACGTTGGCGATGATCCCGAGATTCTGGGCCACCCGGCCGAGGACGCTCGGTTCATTGGCCCCAAGAACGGCGGCCCGGCTGTAGAGTTCCTTGGCGAGATCGAATTCGCCGAGTTCGAGCGCGATGCCGGCTTGGACGTTGACCGCCTCGGCTGCCCTCAGGAGATCGCCGGCGGCCTCGGCAACAGCCCGGCTTCGCTCAGCCAGGGCGCGGGCCTCGGGCGATTGGTTGGCGTGGTGAAGCAGGATGGCGAGCCGGCAGAGGGCCGTGGCGAGGATGGCGGCGTCTTTTCGAACTTCAGCGCCGGCGACCGCTTGCCGGTACCCAAGGATGGCCGGCTCGATGGCTCCATCCGTCTCCAAGGCCCTGGCCCGATCGTACAGCAGGGCCGGAGGTTCGTCGATCGCGACGGACCCGGCCAGCGGGACGGGGGACAAAGTGGGCGACATGGGAGTCTCCACCAGCTAGCAATCGAAGTGCCAAAGAAGTTCCCGGAAATCTGGCCGCTAAGCTATTGATATGAAAAGAGATGGCCGGGAGGTCTCCCCCCCGGCCATCGATCTCAACGGCCTCGTCCGCCGCGAGATCCCAGATTGCGGGCTGGTTTGGCTTACCAGGCCACCGCGTACCGTGAGTGAAGAAGGGCCGCGGTGGTGCTGACGGTCCGATTTTCGAGGTCATCGATACAATCCTCGTTGCCGACAATGTTGCTGTTCTCGTCGACGGCCACGATCCGATGGACCCCCGTGGGGCTCTTCTCGCAGTTCTTGTAGCTGATCTCCACCGTGATGCCGGCCTCGCCCTGGATTCCGGAGCCGATTTCGATCGTATTCGAACGATCACCGAGTTGGGTGAGGGAGACCTCAGTATCCTCGCTGAGCGCCCCTTCGGGGATCGTGATCCGGGCGGCCGAAGTGCTGACAACGCCCCCGGCTTTGCCGATCTTCCGGCTCACGGATTCGCGAGCCAGCGGCTCGCAGACGGCGAGTCCGTTGAACGCGCTCGCAATGTTCTTGCCGACCGTCGGGGCCAACGGGGTGTCGTTGCCGGTGGCGCAGGCGGTCGCGAACATCACTACCGCGGCCGTCGCAGCCAACAGGCGACCGAAAGTGTTCTGGCGCATCGTGAATCCTCGTCGAGTTGAAAAAGGTTCTCGGGTCGATATCAGAAGGGGCAAGGGCGGTGCCGGAGCCTTGAATGGCCCGGCTATTTCGTGCTGCAGAAATCCGCAGCGTCGACGATGTCGTTTTAGGGCATATGGTTAGAGCGCTGAGGCTCGCTCGTCACCTGTCGTGAATCCGAACACCTCGCTGCCAAGAAATCCGACGAGAGCGAAGGCATCGGCTAAGGCCTCGGCCCAACACCGTTGGGCGGTTGCCTCAACGGTGGGAAGTTGTCAGGCCGGCCTACGGTGCGGTTGCGGCGAGGTAACGAGTGCCCGCGAGCGGGCGGATGGTTCGAAGGAGTCGTTTCGGCGCGGTGTGGTCGATGACACCCTGGAGGGACGCCAGTTTGGTCGGATCAAAGTCCACGAGATTCTTGAGGAGGTCGTCATGGACTTGGCCGACGAAGCGCCGGGGCGTGTCGAGCAGGAGGTCGCCCAAGTGCTCGAAGGTGCCGGCCGTCCAGCGTCCGTAGTCGAACGACGACTCGAATTCACTGACCCGCTCGACCTCCGACTCGAGAATCACGATCCGGTTTGCCAGGACCTCGTGCAGGTAGGTGATGAGTACCGTCCGTTGGACGTCGTCCGCCGTGGCGGCGCGGACGTATTGTTCCACCAAACTGAGGATTTCGGCCACCGCCGCCGGCGAGCTGGTGATCTTGGCGATGTAGACCAGGTTGAGCTTGACCCCCTCGATGGTTTCGCCCCGCTCGAGGCGAGCGCTAAAAGCCCGATAGAGCTCTTCTCGGGTATCGTAGAGTTCGTTCCGGGCGTCTGCGTCGTACTCGGCCAGGATGGCCGCGAGGGCCGGATAGGCCGAGCGATCGGCGAACGCCAGGAAACGGGTCAGCGGCGCGGCGGAGATCCCGGCCGGCCCGCAGAGTTTGAAGAATTCCTTGAAGAACTCCCGAACCAGGAGCAATTGGAGGAAGAAGCCGTATCGGCGGATCTTGAGGAAATCGTCG
>JANNQX010000297.1:0-1982 GCA_031400975.1 Gemmatimonadota bacterium | reverse complement strand
GTACTGCCAGCCCGACCCCGGCTCGGCGCCGACGGTTACCACCACTCCGTTGCCGGGCGGGCGATCGCCGGTCCCGGTGAGCGAGGCCTCGATCGACTGGACCGGCGCACCCGGCTCGAATCCGGCATAGCCCAGCCCATCAGTGAGCCCGGCCGTGTGGGAGAGCAGCCGCCGCACCGTGACCTTGTCATGGTCGAACGGGCTCGGCGGCAACTTCCATCGGGTCAGGTATCGCTCGACCGGGGCGTCCAGATCGACCTTGCCCGCCTCCACCAGCGTCATCACGCCCCACGCGGTCACCCACTTGCTGAGCGACGCCACTTGGAACGCCGTGCTGGTGTCGACCGCCTCACCAACCGACACCGAATGAACGCCGCGAACGGCCCCGTTCTCGATCAGCGCGAGGACGGCGATGCCCGCGTTCGCCGAGTCGGCCCGGCGGGCCGCGGCCTCGAGGAACCGGGCGGGGTCCCCGCGAGGAGCCAACGGGGTTTTCCACCAGCCCTCGGAAGTCCCGGCGAACACCAACCCGGCCCAGGCAACCACCAGCCCGAGCGTGGCCAGGACCGCGCGAAGTGGCCGAGCCCCGGCGCTCACCGCGGGGAGGCGGCTCTGGCCAGGGCTTGATCGAGCATCGCGATCAGCGAATCCCGGCTGTAGGCGTACTGGTGCCCCTGGTTGAGTTGGGCCGCCAGCGACATCAGCCTCCGCATCGCGAGGCCGGCCTGCTGTTGGTTCGGCACCACCAGATATCGAAGCCGCGGGGTCGGGCTCGACAACGCGTGAAGTGCCGCCTCGGCCACGGCGTCCGGCTCCGCGTCGTTGGCCCCGATCGCGGCGCCCTCCATGAACCGCTTCATCTCCTGCTGAAAAGCCGACCCCTCATAGGACTTCCCGCTGGCTTTCATCCGGGCTTGAAGGGTCTTGCCGATTTCCGACTTGAAGTTCCCCGGCTCGATCACGCTCACTTTGACGCCGAACCGGACCATCTCGCCGGCCAGCGCCTCGGTGAACGCCTCGACCGCGTGCTTGCTCATGCTGTAGGGACCCGAGAGCGGCCCCGACAAGAACCCCGACAGCGATCCGGTGGTGACGATCCGCCCCTTCGAGGCGATCAGCAGCTTGCTGAACGCCTTGGTGACCCGATACGGTCCCATCACGTTGACGTCGAGTTGGAAGGCGAGATCCTTCTCGTCGATTTCGATCAACGGCTCGATGACCGCCACGCCGGCATTGTTCACCAGGCCGTACAACCCGCGGCCCGCCTTCTCCACCGTGGCGACCGCTGCGGCGATCTCGGCCGGGTTGGTGACGTCGAGCTTGATCGACTGGACGTTCGGGATCCGGTTCAGCGCCGCGAGGTCTTCCGGCTTCCGGGCCCCCGCGTAGACGAGATAGCCCTTCGAGGCCAGCAGCTCGGTCATCTTTCGGCCGATCCCCGTGCTCGCGCCGGTGACGAGCACCGCATGCTGGCCGGCCCCCTGCGCCCGGGCGGGCATTGCCACCGAGCCGGTAACGGCGAAGACCACCGAAGCCTGGAAGATCACGCGACGAACCATGGGAACCCCGACGATGAGATGATGGCGACCCGAACAAATTACCGGTCCGGAACCTACCCGAGGAACCCCCGATCGGACCACTACCTCGGTGGCCCGGCTACCCCAACGCCTCGAGTTGATCGGCAATCAACATCCACCCTGTCGTGTGGCCCTCGAGGTACTCGCCATCGTGGGGATAGACCTCGCCAGCCGCCCCAAGCATGTCGACATGAAACCGGCCTCCAAGCCGGGCATCGACCGTCACGGTCGCGTGACCGGGACGGCCCGGCGTGATGAAGCCCCGCAACAACTCCGGCGTGGTCCACGCGGCGAAAATCCGCTCGGGCGGGGCGGCGATGGTGCGGCGAAGCTCGAGCCTGAGTGGTGACGTATCAGTGGCGGGCACGGCGACCTCCTGGTTTCGGTGATGGGACCGGCGGGGAA
>JANNQX010000296.1:0-2769 GCA_031400975.1 Gemmatimonadota bacterium | reverse complement strand
TGGCGGCGCATCCCGACGTGTTCTGCCGGGTCCGGACCATCGCCGAGCTGACCGACGCCAAGCGGACCGGTCGAGTGGGGCTGATCTACGGCTTTCAGGACGCCGTCATGCTCGAAGGAGATCCCGCGCGGCTCGACCTCTTCCATCGCTACGGCGTCAAGATCGTCCAGCTGACCTACAACGTCCGAAACCTGCTCGGCGACGGCTGTCTCGAACCGGCCAATGCCGGTCTCAGTACTCACGGCCGCGCCGTGGTGGCCCGGATGAACCAACTCGGCATGGTGGTCGACCTGAGCCATTGCGGCACCCGCACCACCGACGACGGCATCGCGGCGTCCGCCGCGCCGGTCGCGATCACCCATAGCGGCTGCAAGGCGGTGTTCGATCATCCCCGAAGCAAGTCCGACGACACGCTCAAGCGAATGGCGGACAAGGGCGGTGTCATCGGGATCTACCTGATGCCCTTCATCAACGCCGCCGGCCAGCCGACGGCCGACGACCTGATCCGGCAAATCGACCACGCCGTCACCGTCTGTGGCGAGGATCACGTTGGAATCGGAAGCGACCTCTCGATCACGCCGCATCACGTCACCGCGGAGTACACCCGGAAGCACCAGCAGTTCGTGGAGGGACGCAAACGGTTAGGCATCGCGGCGCCCCGGGAAGAGGACTTCATGTTCGTGGCCGACCTGAACACACCGAGGCGGATGGAGTTGATTGCCGAGCGGCTCGCGGCCCGGGGCTACTCCGATGCCCGGATCGAGAAGATCATCGGGGGGAATTTCCTCAGGTTGTTCGGAACCGTGTGGGGCAGCGGCCCGCCTATTTGAGGCCGTCCACCAAATCGTAGATCCGCTTGACCGAACCGGCCCGCCGGCGGGCCACCATTTCATCGGTCCAACCTGGGAACCGAGGATAGTAGGCGTCGTACTTCGCCAGGTCGAGACGCTTGGCCGCCTCGGCGAAGGCCAGTCCCTCCTGTTTGAGAGCCACTGACTGAGCCCACAAGTCCCGCAAATAATCCCGCAGGTGATCCACCACCGCCATGTCGGTGATCGGGTCACCGTGGCCCGGGAGTACCACCGTTGGACCGAGCGCCTTGAGCGAATCCAAGGCATTGGCCCATTGTTGGATGAACCCGTCGCCCAGATACGGGAGGTTGGGTTGCAGCATGTCGCCGGTGACCAGGATCTTTTCCCTGGGGAGCCAGACGACGAGATCGCCGGCGGTGTGCGCGGGTCCGGGGTGGAAGATCACGATCTCGCGGCCGCCCCGGGTCAACGTCATCCGGTCCGTCACGGTCAGGTTCGGCGGTATTGGAGTAATCGTGGCGATCGACGCGACGTACTCCTGCCAGACCAGCCGGCGACGCTCGATGCCTTTCCGGCTAGCCGGCGTCGACGCCGTGTCGAGGGCTTTGGTCAGGTTGGTGATTTGCGCCGCCGAAAACGTCCGATTGCCGGCCGCCGTGGGGTGACTCAGCGATTTGCCCTCGGCCAGCATCCGGCGGGTGAACTCGGTGCCGATGATCTCGATGCCGGCCGGGAACGACTGGGTGCCGTGGGCATGGTCGTAGTGGAAGTGGGTAATCACCAAGTAGCGGACTGGCTTGGTGGTGATCGACCGAAGCTCCTTCATCAGGGCCCAGCCGGCCGCCGGGCTCGTCTCCCCGTCCACGATAAGGACATCGGTGTCGTTGACGACGATGACGGCGTTCGACTCGGCGCTCAGGTTGCCGGTACCGACCGCCAGAAAAACGCCTTCGGCAATTTTCTTGAACTCGAACGCCCGGCCCTCGTACCGAGCGCCGGCCGGCCGGTCGGCGCTCCGCTTCTGGGCGGCGACCGGGGCTACCAGCACGGCCACCAGCATCACGCCGAGATTCCGAATCGTCACGACAACCTCCCACGAAGTGCGCGCCTGCCCCCAAGGGTTACGCCCGAGGCGACCCTCGGTACCAAGCATCAGCCGCCCCACACCTGGCGGTAGACCCGGAGCCAGTTGCCGCCCATCGCCTTCCCCAGGTCGGCATCGGACCATCCGCGCCGCTTGAAACCCGCGATCAGATTCGGAAGTTCACCGATGCTCGCAAATCCGTCGATGAACTTCCACGGCTCATCGATCATGTCCGGCGGGATGATGTCCCGATTGACGCCGCCGTTATAGGGAATCGGCATCCCGTCGACGAAGTCGGTGCCCATCCCCACATGATCGATCCCGACCCGTTTCTTGAGGTACTCGTACTGATCGATGTGGGCATCGATCCCGACATGCGGCACCCGGCCGGTGTTCCCGCGGCCCCGGACATGGAAATCGTTGACCGCCGTGATCCCGATGACCCCACCGGTGGCCGCGATCGCGTCGATGACCCGGTCGCTGATGCAGCGGTTGTTGTTGGCGATGGCCGCGATGTTGGTGTGGCTGCAAATCACCGGAACACCTCGCGTCATCGCGATCGCGTCCAGCGAGGTTTGCTCGCCGGTGTGGCCCCCAACGTCGAGCACGATCTTGAGACGGTGGATCTCTTCGACGAGACGATGGCCGGCCCGGGTCAGCCCAACCGTGGGTTCGAGACAACCTCCGCCGAACGCGTTCACGGTGTTGTAGCAGAGGCCCACGCTTCGGAGACCCACTTCATGGAAAGCCCGAAGAGCGGTCGCCGAAGTGCCTAGTGGTGAGTTGAACTGTTGGCCCAAGGCGTCGGCGGCCTGCCAGCAGAACACGTTGGAGATCTTCCCAGCGCGCCGGGCCTCGCGAATATCCGCCACC
>JANNQX010000295.1:0-4742 GCA_031400975.1 Gemmatimonadota bacterium | reverse complement strand
GAGCGCGGCCAAGTGATTTCGTCGCCGACTCGGGACGTTGGTGGTGGGACGATTCTGCTCAAGATGGCCGACCTCAACCTGGTCCAGGTTCGGACCTTGGTCGACGAGACCGATATCGGGAAGATCCGCGCGGGCCTCCGGGCCACGGTGACGGTGGATGCCTATCCGAACCAACCGTTCAACGGGGAAGTCCTCAAGATCGAGCCTCAGGCTGAAACCGCCCAGAACGTGACCATGTTCCCGGTCCTGGTCCGGATCGACAACCGCGATGGCTTGCTCAAACCGGGGATGAACGCGGACGTCGAACTCCACATCGGTCGGCGGGATAGTGTCATCGCGGTACCCAACGCGGCACTCCGGACTCAACGGGACGTCGCGTCAGCGGCGTCGGTGCTTGGGATTAGTGCCGAGGCCCTCCAGCCGATGTTGGCGGCCGCTCAGCAGCGAGCCGACTCCGCGAAGGAGCTAGCCGCTCGAAATGCCCCTCGCGATTCGGCGAGGCCCCGAACGGAAGCCGCGAAACCGGCCGCGGCGGCCGGAGCCAACACCATGACCACCCCCGATGGACGGACCATTCCGCTGCCGCCTGGGGTCACGGCGGCTCAGGTCGGAGCCATTTTTCGGAAACGGTTCAGCGGTGGCACTCTGACTCCGAGCGAGCAACAGGTCATGCAGCAAATGACCCGCGGCGGCGGCCGGGGAGGGGCTGGCGGGGGACGGCCCCGCCAAGGTGGTGGCAATGACTTCCAATTCGGCGGCAATTACATCGTGTTCGTGATGCGAGATGGCCAGCCGGCGCCTCTCATGGTCCGGACCGGCCTGACCGATCTCGACTACAGCGAGGTCGTGAGCGGCCTGACCGCCACCGACTCCGTCCTGGTCCTTCCGAGCGCCAGCATGGTTCAGCAACAGGAAGAGTTCCGGACCCGGATGACGAACATGACTGGCGGCGGGGCCGTCCCCGGGATGCGCTCAGCCCCTGCCGGCGGCGCCGCCCGCCCGACGACGGGAGCCCGGCCATGATGATCGGCGAAACGGTCAAGGTGGCGCTATCGAGCATCCGCGCCAACAAGCTCCGGGCCGCGTTGACGATGCTCGGTATCGTCATCGGGGTTGGTGCGGTGATTGCCGTGGTGGCGCTCGGCTCCGGGGCGCAGAAAGCGGTCGAAGACCGGATCAACTCGCTCGGTGCCAATGTGCTCTCCGTGTACCCCGGTCAGTCGTTCTTCGGTGGCCGCTCTTCCGATGTGCGGGTCAGTCTGACGGTCGACGACGCGGACGCCCTTCGAGATGATGCCAAACTGATCTCGGACGTGGTGCCGGAACTCTCGAGGAGCATGACCGTCGGGTATAGTAACCAGAATCTCAACGTCAGTATCGTCGGCACCACCCCCAATTTCCTTCCGGTCAAGAATTTCAGTATTCAATACGGTGAGATGTTTACCACCGGTGACGATGCCTCCCGCCAGCGGTACGCGGTCTTGGGCAACTCGGTCCCGGAAATGCTCAATGTCAATCCGGCGTCGTTGCTCAAGCAACTGATCAGCATCGGCGGCCAGACCTTCGAGGTGATCGGCGTCATGGCCAAGAAGGGGGCTGCCATGGCCTGGCAAAATCCCGACGAGCAGATCCTGATTCCGCTCAACACGGCTCGGTACCGGGTCATGGGCACCGACCGGTTGCGTCAAGTCAGCCTCAAAGTCCGAGAGGACGTGCCGCTCGAACAAGGCATGGTGGACATCGAACGGATTCTCCGCCGGGAGCACAAGATTCGTCCCGGCGGGGAGAACGACTTCCAGATCCGCAATCAGCAGGAAATCCTGGCGACCCAGCAACAGGCCACCGAGGTCTTCGGCCTCTTGCTGGCCAGCATCGCGGCCGTGTCGCTGATCGTCGGCGGGATCGGGATCATGAACATCATGCTTGTGTCGGTGACTGAGCGGACCCGCGAAATCGGGGTGCGCCGGGCGCTCGGCGCAACCCGGCTCGAGATCATGAGCCAGTTCTTGATCGAGGCGGTCGTGCTCTGCCTGATGGGGGGCCTTCTCGGTGTGCTGGTTGGGGCCGGCAGCGCCCGAGCGATGTCCCAGCTGCTGGGCTGGAACACGCTAATTTCGCCGACCGCGGTTTTGGTGGCCTTCGCGTTTAGTGCCTTCGTCGGTCTCTTCTTCGGCCTCTGGCCGGCCCGGCGGGCGGCGAACCTCAACACGATCGACGCCCTCCGCTACGAGTAGTGTTCGCTCTCTTCTTGCTGCAGGTGGCGGGGGCGCCGCCACCTGACCGGCCGGTTGTTCGGCCGCCGATGATTGATACCACCGTGACAGTGGATGGGAACCTCGACGAGCCGGTCTGGTCGTCGGCGACACAACTCGGCGACTTCCACCAATACCGCCCCCTCGATCAACAGCCGGCCGAGCAATCGACCACCGTCAAGGTATGGTACAGCCCAACGGCGATGTATTTCGGAATCGTCGCCCACGACAAGAATCCGGGGTCAATCCGTGCGACGCTGGCCGATCGCGACAAGATCGATGATGATGATCGGGTCCAGATCTTCTTGGACACGTTCAACGATCGCCGGCGTGCCTTCGTCTTCGGCGTCAATCCACTCGGTGTTCAAGAAGATGGGGTTCGGAGCGAAGCCGGCGGCGGTGGTGGGGGTGGTGGCGGCGGCCGCGGGGGCGGTGGTGGTGGCGGCGGTGGGGGCGGGGGCGGCGCGACAGGTCTCGACCGAAGCCCGAACTATTTGTTCGACTCGAAAGGCCAAATCACCGACAGCGGCTATGTCGTCGAAGTGCGGATTCCATTCAAGAGCCTCCGTTACCCGGCGGGAAAAGAGTTGACCTGGGGCTTCAACGTCGTCCGATCGACCCAGCGAAGCGGGTTTGAGGATACCTGGACCGATGCCCGTCGCGGCGCCTTGAGCTTCTTGTCCCAGGCCGGCTTTTTGTCTGGGATGACCGGGATCAAGCGGGGTGTCGTGACGGAGGTCCAGCCGTTCGTCACAGCCGCTGCCAACGGTACCATCGATACCACCGTGGGGCGGTTTGCCCGAGACGACCTCAAGCCCGATTTTGGGGTCAACTTCCGGCTTGGCTTCACCAGCCTGTCGGTCGATGGCACTATCAACCCCGACTTCAGCCAAGTCGAGTCGGACGCTGGCCAAGTGACGTTGAACGAGCGATTTGCCCTCTTCTTTCCCGAGCGGCGCCCATTCTTTCTCGAGGGGATTGAACTATTCCAAACGCCAGGGTCGATCGTCTATACCCGGCAGATTGCGAATCCGGTGGCCGGCGGCAAGGTGACTGGGAAGTTCGGTCGGTTCGGGATTGCCCACCTGATCGCCGTTGACGAGCACACCGATGAAACGACCGGCGAGCGGACCCATCCGTTCGTCAGTGTGACGCGCCTCCGCTCCGACATCGGCGCCAATTCGCTGCTCGGGGCAACGGTCACCAATCGGTCGCTGGCCGGCGGGTTTAGTCGCACGGTCGCGGCCGATTCGAGATTTGCCCTCGGGAGCCTCTACGCGTTCAACACCAGCATCGCCAATTCCTGGCGTCACGACAGCGCCGGAACCGTGACCGGGCCGGGGTGGTCGATCGGGCTCGATCGCACCGGGCGCTCATGGGGCTTCGGCTACAACTTCGAGGGTCGTGATCCCGGCTTCGAAGCCGCGCTTGGCTTCGTACCCCGGGTCGGCGATGTCAACCTTCGACTCTTCAATCGATTCACGGTCTTCGGGAAGCGGGGCGCTTTCTTCGAGGGCATCACATTCTTCGGAGGCGTGAGCCGGTTTTGGGATTATCGCCGCTTTGGCCAGAGCCGGGCGACGGAAGGCGACCAGAGCCTTTCGGGCTTCGGCCGGCTTCGAGGCGGATGGAGTTACGGGATGAGCACTCGGCTTGGCTTCGTCGACTTCAACCCAGATTTCTATTCTGGCGCCCAGGTGCTGGTGAACGGCCAGCTTTCGCCCTACCGCGGCCCCACTCGATTGGAGAAGGCCGTCGAGTTGTCGTTCAACGCCAACACTCCGAACCTCCCGCAAGGCAGCAGCAACATCAGGCTCAGCCGACGCGAAGTCGGAATCTTTTCCGAAGCCTCCGAGGGTCGGGAATTTCAGTTTTCCGTCGGGACGGAAATCCGTCCTCATCGGTGGGTCCGCCTCGAGGGAGACTGGGTCTATTCGAGGCTGACCCGGAAACGAGACGGAAGCGAATTCGGCCGGACCATGATCCCCAGGCTCCGGTTCGAATTCCAACCGAACCGGACCTACTTTCTCCGGATTATTTCGGAGTATCGTTCCCAGCGGCGCGCGGCCTCCCGGAGTGCCGCGACAGGCGAGGTGCTGTATTTCGACGGGCTCCCATCCGAGGCCTCGGTCACCAATCGGTTCCGGGTTGATGTCTTGTTGTCCTTCCAGCCGTCACCGGGGACGGTGGCGTTCCTCGGGTACGGCTCCGGCTACGATGGTGACCGCACTCTGACCTTTCGGGACTTGGTGAAACAGGAGGACGGGTTTTTCTTCAAGCTGGCCTATCAATTCCGGCGCTAAATGACATCGTCTATCGTCCTCGGTACGGGGCATGCCGTCCCGGCGCGCACGGTTACCAACGACGAGTTCGTCACCTCGATGGATACCTCCGATGAGTGGATCCGGACTCGGACCGGAATCCGCCAACGGCATTGGATCACGCCCGGCGAAACCGGGGTCGATCTTGGCCTGGCGGCCAGCCACCAAG
>JANNQX010000294.1:0-7267 GCA_031400975.1 Gemmatimonadota bacterium | reverse complement strand
CGACTTCGTCCTGGCGCGGCGACAATTTCCCGGCCGGGATTCGATGAAAAGGGCCGAACGACATGGCAGAAAAGCGACTCCTCGAGCACGGCCAGGTAATTCGCAATGGTCGTTCGGCTGACCTCGCACGGCTTGGCAAAGCTGGTGGCCTCGAACATCCCCCCGCTCTGGATCAGCAACAACTCGGCGAATTTGAGGAAGGACGACCGGCGCTCAATTCGGAACAACTCCTGAATGTCCTTGGCCCAAAACGAGTCCATCCATTCCTGAAACGCCCGGTCGGGCGCCTCGTCGGCCAGAAAAAACGGCGGCAGTCCACCCCGCAACAACCGGTGGTCGAGTCCCTCACGGCCGAAATCAACCAAGTCCCGGTGCACCATCGGGGTGAGAAAGATTTCCCACTTCCGCCCGGTAAGCCGGTCCCGAAAGCGAGTCGACGCCGACAGCTGCGAGGAACCGGTCGCCAGGACCCGCAACTTGGGGAAATGGTCGGCGGCGATCTTGAGAACTTCGGAAGGGTCGGCAAGACGGTGCACTTCGTCCAGGACCAGGTGACTCGACTCCACTGCGGCAAAAAACGATTCAGGATCTTCCAGCCGCTCGCGAACCCGGGGCAACTCACAGTCGAAGTAGGTGGCGCCCGGCAGGCTCCGGCTCAACACGGTTTTCCCCGCCCGGCGGACCCCGGACAGCCAGATCAGCGGGCGGGATTTCCACGCTTCCCCCATCGCCTCAAGCCAGAAGGACCGCTTCCACATGCAACCATGTTAGCGTATAGGGGCCCTAAACGCAAACTTGGCTGCATTTAGAGTAACGCGCTATTTCTCCCCAAGTAGGCCCGCTTTCCCCACCAACTGCGCCGCCAGCACGGTCTGAATCACCTGGGTGATGTTGTTCGTCGCACTCCCCGCCGCGCTGGTCCCGTCGCTCGAGAAATTGATCATCCGCGCCTTGGCAAGCGCATCGGCGATGACCGGGGCGATCTCGGGCAACATCTCGATCTGACGGTACCGGAAGTACGCCTCGCCGCCCTCTTTGATCGCGTTGTTCACCTTCCGAATGCTCTCGGCCGTGGCCTCGGCAACAGTCCGGATCCCGATCGCTTGCGCCTCGGCCCGGGCGGTGGCCTCGATCTTCACCTTCTCGGCATCGGCCCGGGCCTGGGCAATCTGGGTCGCATCGAGCTCGGCCACCCGCTGGAGCCCCATCGACTCCTGCCGCTTGGCCTCGGCCTGCGAGATCAAGGCCGCGTTCGACGCCTTGGTCTGCTCGAGCTCACGCTGCCGGTCGGAGATCACCCGCTCGGCTTCAATCTGCGCTTCCTTGGCCCGCCGAGTCTGAAGCGCGGCCACGATCTCGGCGTTGGCCTGCGCCTCCGCGGCCGACTGACGCCGCCGCGCATCGGCAACCTCGGACTGCACCACCTTGATATTGAGCGAATTGAAGCCCAGGCCGAGGTCGGTCAATTCCCTGGAGCAGGCCTTGCGAATGATGATCGCGAGCGGGTCATCGTCGTCCTCCATCGTGGCCAATTCCATCCCACCCATCGGCGCCGCCACCGGGAGGTTGGCCTTGGGCTGGTTCGGCTTGGGCGCGGTCTTGGCGGAAAACAGTTGATCGTGGGTCAGCAGATTGATGGCCCGGCGCCCCGAGCTCGACAGCAGATCGGTCAGGGTACTGAGTTGATCGGCCTCCGGCTTGGCAAAGTAGCGATTGGCGGCGGTCTTGATCATGGTATCGGTTTCGCCCACCGACACGATCGCGCTCGCCAGGACCCGGACTTTGATCGGCCGCGGCATCCCCGTGTCGTCGAGGTCGGCGGTTTGATCGGTGATGTCGAGGTCGACATTGATCACCTTGCTCGAGATCGTTGTCCCGGTCGTGAGCAGGGGGATCTCCTTGGACTTGCCGGGCCCCCGGTAGATCATCGTGCTCCCCTGGAGCCAGCTCACCAGTCGGATCGTGCCCGCCTCCACATCGCGGAGGAAGACCGACACGATTACCGGCAGCAGCACCAGGACGCCGGCCACGACACCCAGAACAATCAAGGTATCCGTTTTCATGATGACTCCAACCTCCAGTTAGCTCTCGCCAACGAACGACACGACGCAGCGATTCCGTTTCGGGTCGACCTCTTCGATCCGGACCCGGCTTCCGGTCCGCACTTTCACACCCATTGAGCGATCCTCCGCCTTGAGCGTCCCAAGGACCTGCACGACCTGCCCATCCAAGTCGACCGCGATCAACCCTTGGCCCTGAGCGTC
Organism: Gemmatimonadota bacterium; assembly: GCA_031400975.1. GTDB lineage: Bacteria > Gemmatimonadota > Gemmatimonadetes > Gemmatimonadales > GWC2-71-9 > SHZU01. The sequence continues at coordinate 5,003 of JANNQX010000294.1, read as the reverse complement.
GAAATCGGTGACCGCTCGGGCTTCGTCATACACGGCGGATTCGAGCGTCAACGCCGCCTTCGACTCGAAGCGGAACAGGAAGTTCCACAGGGGCGACACAATCCATCGTTCGAAAACAACCCCGCCCACGGCCGCCGCCATCGCGAGCAGAGCCCCCGAGAGAAGCGAGCCGGCCACGATCCCGGTTCCGCCGAGCCCGACGAGAAAGCTGAAGATGACCCGGGGCGAAAGCAGCGAGAGGAGCTTGCCGTCGAGCTTGGCCGGATGGCCGTGATCAGCGCCATGGCCATGATGAGCGGCGGGCCCACCGTGGTGGCCGTGGTGGGCAGCCCCAGTGTGATGGCCCAGGCCACGCGCCGCCATGGCGACCATGCCGGTGGCGCCGATTGCGAGACTCAGTTCGTAGGGACTCATCAAGGCTGAATCAAGATACCGCCCTGCCCGACCCTGGGCGTCGGGATGATTCCAACCCCGGTGAAAATGGTTACCGTCACTGGGGCCGCCCCAGCCACATTGGAGACCTCAGAATGGCCGCCGATCACCTTGATATGGTCTGCTTGACCAGTTCAGATGCCGGTGGTAGATTGGTCTACATGACCAATCGGCGGCTACGATGTCGGAAACGGTGAACTTGTACCTGGCCAAAACCCACCTGTCGGAGTTGGTGGACCGGGCCGCGAAAGGAGAGGAAATTGTGATCGCCAAAGCCGGGAAGCCCGTGGCTCGCCTGGTACCCCTCGCGGGGGCCGAGCGGGGCCGTTCGCCGGGCGGCTGGGAAGGCGTGGTGTGGATCGCCGACGACTTCGACGCTCCGTTGCCCCCTGACGTGCTGGCGGGCTTTGATCCCAAATGAAGCTCCTCCTCGACACCCACGTCTTTCTTTGGTGGCGGGCTGATCCCCGCCGGATCGACCGTCAGGTTGAACGAGCCATCAGCCGATCCAGTTTGGTGTATGTGAGCGCGGCCTCCGTGTGGGAGGCCGCGATCAAGACCCAGCTGGGTAAACTCCGGTTCCCCGGATCGTTCTCCGACGCCGTCGAGCAGAGCGAATTCAGTCGGCTCGAGATCACCTTTGCCCACGCCGAAGCCGTCCGCGACCTCCCGGCCCATCACACCGACCCGTTCGACCGGATGTTGGTGGCCCAGGCCACCGTGGAGGGGCTGACGCTCGTCAGCGCCGACCGTCAGCTCGAGCCGTATCGCATCCCGGTGATGTGGACCTAACGCCGGTCACGGATGCATCCCCGGCATCGCGCGCGCGGTAACTGATACCTCCCCCGCGAAGCACCGAATCGACGACGTCGCCGCCGCCGTGTTGAGGAGCACGTAGTGGTAGATCCCGGCCGGAAATTCTGGCGTCGGACTGGTGACACCCCCGCACTGATCGAGGTCGGCCGCCGTGAGCGGTCGCCCCGAAAGATCCCGGTCGCCGTAGATCGGATAGCCATCGAAGGCGATCCCAATCAGATGCGACGGGCCGCTCGCGACGTCAACCGTCGCGGTCACGCAGGGCGGCAAGGCATGGTAGTGATAGTCGCCCCTCGGGGTCGGATGCCCGTTGCAGGCGTCGAGAAATGCCACGTCCTGCCCCGCGGCGTTCTTGACCGTGAAGTTGGAGGCGGTCGCGACGGTCACGCCGTCGCCCTCGTACGGGTTGAACAGGGCGGCGCCCGAAATCATCACTCCGATGGTACCCAGGCTCGTCGAGGTCGGTTGCGCCGCCTTGCGCGGGGTGGTCGGAATCCGAAAGTCGTAGTTCTGGGCCCGGGTCGGATCGGCGACAGCCCGGGCATTCGTTGCGTTGGGAACCCCGCCCCCGCCGGTCGGCACCGCGTACTCGGCTTGGCGGGCATGGTTCGGGATGCCATTCGAACGGTAGCGGATCACCCCGTTCTCGAATGAGACCGTCACATTGGACCCCCACTTGGCGGCCTGAAGCCCGGCCACGGTCGTAGTGGTGTCGGCCGAGGACTCAACCTCAGTCGAGTTACCGCATCCGGCGGCCATCAGGGCCGAGATCGTCGCGAACGTCTTCATGTCCAGTTTCTCCAGGTTGGGGTGACGGGTTTTTGACACCGAGTCGCCCGGTTTCATTCCATCGGGCCGGATTTGGAATCGATCGGCCCGATCGGTTGTCTGATGGGGTGCCGGCGCCCGTTGACTTGGGTCGACCGGAATCGTTCCTTCCGGCGACTTCAACCCGAGCGGGCATGGACCCAGGTACCCCGGACGACAATCTCCTCGCACGGGCACGACGGGGCGAAGACGCCGCCTTCCGCCTCCTGGTGGACCGGTACCATTCGGTGGTGGCCACCACCGTGATCGGGATGCTGGGCCGGGGCGACGACGCCGACGTCGTCGGCCAGGAGGTCTTCATCCGGTTCCATGCGGCCATGGACCAGTTCCGGGGCGAGGCCAGCTTGGCAACCTACTTGAGGCGGATCGCGATGAACCTGTCGCTCAACGCGCTCAAGCGACGGCGGCGGTCGGCGTTCCGGTTTCTGAGCCGGGACCAGAGCCCGGCCCCGCTCGACGAGCCCGTCGTCGACGGCATCGACCTCGAAGTGTCCGAGGCGCGGGCCGTGGTCCGGGCGGCAATCGACCGGCTCGGTCCCAAGCATCGGCCGGTCGTGGTGCTCCGGATGCTGGACGGACTCTCGACCAAGGAGACCGCCGAGGTCTTGGCACTACCGTTAGGCACCGTCCTGTCCCGGCTGGCCCGGGCCCTGGCGGAACTCGAAACAACCCTCGGGCCGTATGCCCGGGACGGGGCAGCCATCGACATGGGAGGGGCCGGATGAATCCTCAAGACAGAGTCGGCCGGATCCTCGGCCAGGGCGCGGTGCGCAGCTTCGGGCCGGGGTTCAGCGACCGGGTCATGGCCCGGCTCGGGTCGTCCCGGGTGGCGCCGTTGAACGCCGGGCTCGAGCGCTGGTTCGTCAGACTGGTACCGGTGGCCCTCGCGGCGGCGGCGGTCCTGGCGGCACTCAACCTCCGTCAGGGCAGCGCCGGGCAGAGCAAGGTCGACGCGATGCTCGGCCTCCCGGCGGTGACCCTGGCGGCAGCCTATGAACTGGGAGACACCCCATGAAGGTAGAAACCAAATCGGCCCTGATCCTCGCCGCGACCTTAGCGTTAGGCATCATCATCGGGATGATGACCCAGGCCCTGATGGCGCGGGGCCGAGCCCGCCAATTGGCCGGACTCCGGGGACCACCGGGGTTCGTGGCCCATCTTGAGCGAGTACTCGCGCCCGACGTGGGCCAGGCCACCCAGGTGCGGGCCATTCTCGAGGCCACCGCCACCCGGAACGGGGCGATCATCGGCGCCGCCCACCAGGCCCTTCGAACCGAACTGGATTCGATGAAGCTCCGGCTCGGCCCGGTACTCACTGAGGCCCAGAAGCAGCGCCTCGAGGATCAGGAGCGGTGGCCCGACCCGTTCCGGCCGCCCCCTCCCCGGGAAGGCCCACCCCCCCGGGACGGGCCACCCCATCGATAGTCGCATTTTTCCGGACCGGCGAGCGGGATTTGGGTTACCGCGAGCCGGCCCGGCCCAGTTAGGGTTCGGGTCGTACCCTGAACCCTGGCCCGGAGGTTGACACCCATGATAGACACTATTTATACTCATGCCATGAGTAAACGACTCCAAGTCATCGTCGACGACGGCGAGTACCGCGACCTCCAGCGGGTCGCCCGCCGTCACAAGCTGACCGTCTCCGAATGGGTCCGCCGGGCCATCCGGGAGCTGGCGCTGCGCGAGCCGGCCCAGAGCCCGGACCGGAAGCTCGGCATGGTCCGGGAATCGGCCCGGGGCAGCTACCCCACCGCCGACATCGGCGAGATGCTGAACGATATTGAACGGGGATATGGCGAGTCGGCGCCGTGATCTTCATCGACTCGAATGTTCCGATGTACCTGATCGGAGCCACCCACCGCCACAAGGTCGATGCCCAGCGACTGCTCGAGCGTGCCATCGCCGACCGCCAGAAGCTGGTCACCGACGCGGAGGTGTTCCAGGAAATCCTCCACCGCTACACCGCGATCGACCGGCGCGACGCCATTCAGCCGGCATTCGATGCCTTGAGCGGCGTGGTCGACGAGGTCTACCCCATCACCATGGAGCAAGTGGAGCGGGCCAAGACCATCGTACTCGGCCGGCCCCGGCTCCGAGCCCGCGATGCCATTCATTTGGCGGTGATGGAGCGGCAGGGCGTCACTCGGATCATGACCTTCGACACCGACTACGACGGGCTCCCCGGGGTTGCCAGGGTACATTAGCTCAATGGATTCCATTCGTTCGATGGTCCCCTACCTCGTCCCGGTCATCCTGCTGCAACTGGCCCTGGCGATCTTCGCGCTCCGCGATCTCAGCCGGCGCCGCCGGGTCAACGGACCGAAATGGCTGTGGGCCTTGGCCATCATCATGGTTCAGTTCCTCGGATCGATCCTCTATTTCGTGATCGGTCGCGGGGAGGAATGAGCGCCATCCGGACCGAGGGCTTGGCCAAGCGCTTCGGCGCGGTGGCGGCTCTCGATGGTCTCGATCTTTCGGTTGAGCCGGGCGCGATCTTTGGGTTCCTCGGACCCAACGGCGCCGGCAAGACGACCACCATCCGGATCCTGACCGGCCTCGCCCGGCCGACCGGGGGCCGCGCCACGGTCGCCGGCATCGACGGCGCCGAAGGCCGCGGGGCGGTGGCGAAGCTGATCGGACATCTCCCGGAAGAGCCGACGTTCTATCCGTGGATGACCCCGCGCGAATTCGTCGATCACGTCGCCCGGTTGTTTGGACTTGGCGCCGCCGACCGGGCCAGGCGAGTGACCGAGCTGCTGGAACAGGTCGGCCTCGGTCCGGTGGCCGGCCGCCGGATCGGCGGCTTTTCCCGCGGGATGCGCCAGCGCCTCGGGCTCGCCCAGGCCCTCGTGAACCGGCCCCAGGTCCTCTTTCTCGACGAGCCGGTCAGCGCCCTCGACCCGGCCGGCCGGAAGGAGATCCTCGAG
>JANNQX010000293.1:0-63912 GCA_031400975.1 Gemmatimonadota bacterium | reverse complement strand
CGGGGAGTTGTTGGATCGAGTCGAGGGCACCGAGTTGGTTGCCGATCCCGAGTCACCGAGTGCCGTCAACATTCGGGAACTCCGCCGGGAGTACGAGCGGGAGCGGAAGCTGCCGAAGGACCTGGTCGAGGAGGGTGCCCGTGTCTCCACACTCGCGTCTCAGGCCTGGGTCGACGCCCGGGAGGCGGCTGATTTCAAGCGCTTCGCGCCCTGGCTTGACCGGATCTTTGCCTTGGCTCGGGTCGAGGCCGACGCGGTCGGCTTCAAGGAATCGCGGTACGATGCGATGCTCGAGGACTACGAACCGGGGATGACCACCCGCGAAGTGACGGCGTTGTTCACCGGGCTCAAGCCCGAGCTGGTCCGGCTGGTCGGTGAGTTATCGACGCCGGCGTCGGTGCCGGCGCATGTCCTGCGACGAGAGTTTCCGGTCGACCGCCAGAAGCTCTTTGCCGAGGCGGTGGCGGCCTCATTGGGGTTCGATCTCGAACGAGGCCGGATCGATACCGCGAGCCATCCGTTTTGCACGGCGATCGGTCCAGGGGACATTCGAATCGCGGTCCGGTACCATCGCCGGAACCTCGCGATGGGGCTGTTTGTCTTGCTCCACGAGGTCGGTCATGGTCTATATGACCAGGGCATCGACATCGCCCATTTCGGGACCCCGATGGGCGAGGCGCCATCGCTCGGCCTCCATGAATCGCAGTCTCGCCTGTGGGAGAACTGTGTCGGCCGGAGCCTGGGGTTCTGGCAACATTTCTTCCCCCGCCTCAAGAACATTTTCCACGAGGCGCTCCATGACATTTCGCTCGATACGTTCGTCGCGGTAATCAACCGGGTAACCCCCGGCTCGAACCGGGGCCGGGCCGACGAAATCAGCTACAATCTCCACATCATCATCCGGTCCGAACTCGAGCAGGCCATGCTTTCAGGCGACCTCAAGGTCGCTGAGCTGCCGGGGGCCTGGAACGACGCCTACCGGACGTATCTGGGAGTCACGCCGAAGAACGACGCCGACGGGTGCCTCCAGGACGGTCATTGGTCGGAAGGAATGATCGGCTACTTCCCAACCTACACGTTAGGTAATGTCTACGCCGCCCAGCTGTTTGCCACCGCTGAGACTGACATCGGCCCGCTCGACCCGGCGTTTGCCCGGGGCGACTTTACCGGATTGCTGGGCTGGCTTCGGGATCGGGTTCACCGCCACGGGTGCCGCTGGCCGGCGCGGACCGTGGTCGAGCGGGCCACCGGGGCCCCGCCGACGCCGGAGCCGCTGCTGCGGTCGCTCGAATCCCGGTATCGGGTCTCCGTCACCTGAGCGCGGCCGCGACCCGCTCCAGGCGGCCGCGGGCCTCGTGCATCAACTCGACCATCGCCGGGTCGCGCTCCATTCCGCCCGCCAGCAGCATTGCTTCGGGGTTGGCAATCCGAACCACGCTACCGTCACCGGCCCCTTCGACTGTCACGTTACATGGCAACAGCAAGCCAGCCATGGCGCTCTGGCTCAAAGCGCGGTGGGCCAGCGCCGGGTTGCACGCTCCAAGGATGGTGTAGGGGCGGAAGTCGACGCCCAGTTTCTGCTTGAACACTTCGTGGGTGTCGATCCGAGTGAGGACTCCGAACCCCTCAGCTTTCAGGGCGGCGGTAACCCGCTCGATGGCGTGGTCTGGAGTGGTGGCTAGGTGGGCCTCGAAGGCGATTTGGGGTGTTGGCATGATTCAAACAACACCCTGCCGCCATGAAGCGTCGATGAACTGAGGCTGAATCCCGGTCAGTAACTCCGCAGCGCGGTAACCGGGTGGACCCGCGAGGCCCGGCTCGCCGGAAGGTATCCGGCCATGAGTGCCACCGCGCCGAGGAGCAAGACAATCCCGCCGAAGACGACCGGATCAGTGGGATTGGTCGCGAAGAGCAGGGACTCGATTCCCTTCGCGGCGGCCAAGGCGCCGACCACCCCGAAGCCGACGCCGATCGCGGCCAGGCGGAGGGCATTCCCGATGACGCTCAGTTGGACCTGGCCGGCGGTAGCGCCCAAAGCCATCCGGAGCCCGATCTCGCGAGTCCGCCGAGAGACGGCGTAGGAGATGACTCCGTACACTCCAAGCGAAGCCAACAGGAGTCCGAACCCCGCGAAGCTTGCCACCAGCGCCATCACGAAGCGGCGCGGCGAGACGGCTTGGTCAACGATTTGTTGGATCGGGCGCAGCGCCACGGCCGGCTGGCTCGGATTCAACTCTCGGAGGACTGTCATGATGCTCTTGGAAATCACGGCGGCCGGCAGTGCGGTCCTCACAACCAACTCCGCTCCATCGGGATAGGTCTGGGCCGCCGACAAATACATCTCGGGGCCGGGGGCGAGCTCGAGGCTGTGATCGCGGACATCCGCAACCACCCCGATGATCGTCGTCTTGAGGTTGCCGTTGAGCAAGGCGAGCCGCCCGACCGGATCTTGGCCGGGCCAAAGGCGGCGGGCCGCGGCCTGATTGAGGACGACGACCGGTTCGTTGCTCGGTCCGTCGCGCCAACTGAAATCGCGGCCACCCGCCAGCCGGATGCCCATCGCGCCGAGGTACCCCGGGGTCACCACTCGGACGATCGGGGTGACATTATCGCCCTGTTTGGCCTCCGTGCCGATGGCGCCGAGGCCCCAGCTCCGGTTCCGGCCAAGGGGCAGCATGTCGGCGATGCCCGCAGTCTCGATTCCCGGGAGTGATGTGATCCGGCTTAGGATGTCCTGGAGAGTCGTGGCTCGCCGTTCATGACTGCCGCCGTCGTTGTATTCGACACGCATCACCGCCGCTCGGCTCGGCTCGAATCCGAGGTCGACGTCGAGCACTTTTTGGAAGCTCCGGAGCAGGAGGCCGGCCGCGATCAGCAATACGCAGGTCATGGCCACTTGGGAAACCACCAGCGTGGCAAGGGTCCGTTCTCGTTTGCCGGCTCCGCTCGGGCCGGCGCCGGTGTTCTTGAGGGTTGCCTGCAGCTCCGTGGTCGAGATCCCAAGCCCTGGAGCGAGGCCTAACACAACGGCCGCGATTGCCGCCAGGAGCAGCGTCCAGGCCAGAGCGGCTCCATCGATTCGAATCTGGCTGAGCAGCGGCAGCGTGATCGCGGTTTGATGAGCGAGGGACGACGTCACGGCGTAAGCAATCCCAATCCCGACGACTGCACCCCCCACCGACAGCACCAGGCTTTCGACCAACAGCTGCCGGAGCACCCGCCACCGTCCGGCACCCAGTGCGATCCGCATCGCGAATTCGCTGCTCCGCGCCGCGGCCCGGGCCATGACCAGATTCGAGAGGTTGACCCCGACGATCAGGAGCATCAGGCCAACGGCGGCCCAGAGGACCAACAACGATTGGCGGAGTTTGCCGCTCACGTGGTCCCGAAGGCTCGAAATCGTCGAGGTGTAGTCGCCCCACCAGTCCTGGTGGGCGGCATGGATGGCCGGCAGAAGAATGTCGGCTTCAGCCTGTGCTTGTTTGATCGACACGCCTGGCTTGAGTCGCCCGACGAGCGCCAAGGTGTTCCCCGAATCTCGCAGTTGATCGAGGGGTGCGGGTACGAACACGTCGATCCTCAATCCCGGAGCGAACACCGCGCCGAAGTCGAATGTCTTCGGCAGCACGCCGACCACGGTCATGGTTTGACTGCCCAAGGTGATGCCGGTCCCGATGATGCCAGGGTCCGCGGCGAACAACCGGCGCCAGGTGTCGTGGGTCAACAAGACAGCCGGCCGCCCCCCAGTTCCACTTTCCTCGGCCCCGAACAGGCGGCCACGGGCCGGGCGGACACCTAACGTTTGGAAGAAATTGACGGCCACCATGACGCCGGCCATCGGCTGCGGTTCGCCGCGGCCGGTGAGCGTGAAGTCGCTCTCTGAAAGGAACGGGTTGTACGTCGTCAGGGAACGAAACGACTGGTTACGGCGTTGGATCTCCTCGTAGGCGGCCACGGTATAGGTGCTGTTGGATAGGTCGGAGGTGCCCTTGGGATTGGTCCGGCGACCCGACGCCAGCCAGGCCAGTTCCTCGGGATCGGCGAAGGGGAGCGGTCGCAACAGCATCGCGTTCACGACACTGAACACCGTGGTATTGCCGGCAATGCCTAGCCCAAGGACGAGAATCGTGATGATGGAGAAGGACCGGTCTCGGCGGAGGGTTCGAAAGGCGAACAGGAGATCCTGAAGGTACCCTTCCCAACGGTCGGTCTGGGCTTGGGTCCGGGCATGAACCTGCCGCATCCGTACCCCGGTTTGCTGAACGGCGCCGACGTTGCCGAATCGTTGTTCCGCTTCCCGCCGGGCGGCCTCGGGTTCCCAACCGCGTTTGACCAACTCGTCGACGTGGGCGTCCAAGTGGAATCGGACCTCGTCGGCGACATCGGCGGCCGGGTCAGCGCCGAAGAGCCTGGCGTAGCGACGCCAAATCGGGGTTCGGGTCATTTCGCCGACTCCGCCACCGGTGAGTGGGTTGCGCTCAACATCTTCCCAACCGCCGCGGAATAGGCAGTCCAGACCTTGGTTTCCTGCCGCAGGTGCCTCTGGCCCTCGGCGGTGAGCCGGTAGTACTTGGCTCTCCGATTGTTCTCCGAGAGGCCCCACTCGGCTTCGACCAGTTCCTTGTTCTCGAGGCGCCAGAGGGCGGGGTAAAGGGTCCCCTCTTCAACCAGGAGCACCTCGTCGGTCCGGAGCCGGATCAGGCGGGTAATCGCATAGCCGTGAAGGGGGCCCCACACCAATGCCTTGAGGATCAGGACATCGAGGGTGCCGCGAACGAGGTCGAGTTGGGTTGGCTGCATCGAGGTTTCCCCTGAGGTTCCTAGGGAAGATACATCTTACCCATGGGAACGCAAGGGGAGTGCTATTTCTCGATTCGGTAGATCCTGATGTAGTCGACGTCGTCTTCGTTCCGCCATCGGGCAACCATCCGGTCGCCGAGGATTTGGAACGGTCGAATCCGCGGGGGAAGTTCGACCCGGGCCGTTAGGGTTCCGGTCGAGTCGAAGACCAGGTAGCGCCGAATGAGGGTCCAAGGGCGGGAATACTGCTCGAGCCAGACGCCGCCGTCATCGGTAGGCAGGAAATCGGTGTGGTAGGGACCCTTCTCAGAGAACAGCTGCTTCCTCAAGTTGGCGAGGGCCGCCGCCCGCGCCGCAGGTTCGCTGCGGGGGCCGTTCGCGATGCCGGTCGATTCAGCGACGATCCAGTCACGCCTGTCGCCGGCGGTCACAGGGTCGCGCGGGCCAGCCCATCGGACGACCCGGGTCAAGCGCCGCAGCAGATCGAAGGTCTTGAACTCCGGCTCGCCGGTTTCGGTCACATAGAGACGCCGGTCGACCACGGCGGCTTTGGTTTCGCTTCCCATGGCAACGCGGTTGTAACGGGCACCTGGCCCGCCGGCTTCCTCGCCTGGGTTCACGTCGTAGGCCTCGAAACCCCGACCAACCACGATGGTATCGACGATGGCACCTTGCATCGTGAAGCGAACGAAGGAGAACGGGTATGGATATCGGCCGCCGGCCGTCTTCGACGGGTCCATTTGAATGGTCGCTGCGACACCGGTGTCGCTCGTGACCCATCCAATCGGAATGAGGGGGATGCTCGGGCGGCGAGGCACTACCGTCGTCGGTACCAAGTCGGGGCCGAAAAAGAGGATCAGTCGGCCGATGAACTGGTCCAACACATAGGTGGTGTCAGCGCCGAGTCGAACCGGCGGGCCCGGGCTGTCGAACTCGCCCGGACCGCGGCCTTTCCGCCCGAGCACCCTGATCAATGCTCCGGTCGAGTCGAACAACCTGACCTCGGCGGCCTGGACGTCGGTCACCATGATCGAGCCGTCGCCCAACTGGCGGGCGCCGGTTACCCGGGCGAAAGTTGAGGTGTCGCCGCCGACGTTCGTCAACGCGGTTGGGTTGATTTTCCAGACTGGGAGGCTGGCGACGTCTCGAGCATTTTCGACAATCTCAAAGCCGGCGCTGTCCCGGCGCGCAGGAGGCCCTGATTTTTCGCCGGCTGGAACGCCGCACCCGACCAGCAAGATCGAACCGACCCGCCACCATCGCTCCATCATGGTTCTCCAGAGTCCGGTACCGGCACCAGGCGGGATCGTACGATCTGCGGTACGTCGTCTTCCCCGCGGACGAAGAAGTAGATCGCCTCGTCCCGGAATCTCGGTCGAATGTAGTTCGAAGGGTCGAGCGGCGACTCGACGACCGCGACCCGCTTCCCGAGTCGGTCGAAGATGTCGAACTCGGTTCGGTTCGCTGGCGTGATCCGCTTGATCCAGATCCGCCCCTCCCCATCGAAGAACATCCCTTGCACGGCTGGCTTGGTGGCTGGCACCACCGACGGCGAGAAATCGGCCCCAATCTTCTTGGCTGTGGCGCCCAGGGACACGATCAGCGAATCGCGCTCCTCCGGCCGCAAGGCAATCGGCGTTGCCGCGACCGGATACCGGGCCAAGGTGTCAGTGCCCGAGAAGTCGACCGCGTATCCGCTCGGCTCTCCGGTCCACGGGATGCAGGCGATTCGGCCATTGAAGTCCGTGGCCGAGATCGCTCGGGGCGAGTTCGGTATTTCGGCAAAGCCGTTCGGCCCGACGAGCACGCCACTCTTCGCCCGCTCTGGCGTTGGATCGCAGGATGGCAGGTCGACGGTGTCGGCACGAGAAAAATCGACCGCATAGCGACGGAAGCGGCGAACGGTCTGCCGGGCCACGGTATCGGCCATGAGGAAATCCTCCCAAACCCGCCCCGACGAATCGGCCCCCCCTTCCCAGACGTATCCATACCCACCGGTTGGGGCGAGAATCTGCTCGACGAACTTGCCATCGAGATCAAAGGCTGAGAGTCGAAGATTCTGGGGGTCGTGAACCCAGACCCGGCCGTTCGGCGCTTCCGTCGCACCATCGGCATAGATGAATTCGCCCGGGCCGCTACCCTTCCGGCCCACCGTCCGGATGAAGCGACCCGCCGAGTCGAAGACTCTGAGCTCTTGGGCCTGCCCATCGACGACCCAGATCTGGTTCCGACTGTCGACCACGAACCCGCGAACGTCCCCGAAACCGTCGGGCCCGTCGCCGATGGTGCCGAGCGTGAACTCCGGCACCAGCCGCAGTCGGGTGGGCTGATCGTTCGGTGGCGGCGGCGACAGGCACGCCAAGGCCCAGCTGGTGAGAAGAAAGAGGGACGCGCGGCCGATCATCATGGGTTCACTCCTCGATCCGGATTGGCTGGGCCCCCTCCCAAGCTACCCGTCGCCCTAACTCAGGCAAGAGGTCGACTCCGGCTACGATGGTGAGGACATGATTGCCCTCGAGCCGGCCGAATCGCCCGCACCAGGCGGGTTCGTGCGATCTGCGGTATCTCGTCTTCCCCTCCGATGAAGAGGTAGATCCGCTGGCGCTGGAATGTCGGTCGAAGGTAGATCGAAGGGTCGAGGGGCGCCCGCACCCGCCACCTACGAGACCGAGCGGATCCGGTTGCTCGGCGCGAATGCCCGCCGACTCGGTCTCGGCACGAATCGATCTCACGAGGCACCGTGCTGGGACCAGCTAGAGCCGGTACCGCTCGAGCCGCTCGATCCCGTCCTCGTCGTCGGCCACCGCATAGACATGGTTTCGCCCCACCCCCACCAACCGCCGCCCAGCCGGTAGTTGCCGGCTTCCGCTCGGCCGGCCCGCCGCGTCGAACTGATCCCACGTCGATGGCCCACCCGAGGCCACCGACCGCTCGACCCAGAGGGTACCGTCCGGCGCGACGATCGGGGCCGCGTCGGTGAACGCCGGCTTGGTGTCCGCGAACGTCATGTTCGCCACCATCTCCGCCACGGCCTGGTCCGTCATCATATCCGCCGTGACCGGACTGAGTCCGCCGGGCGGGCGGTCGGCGCCTCCCTTGCCGCTGGTTCCGCCGGTAATCAGCATCTGCCGGACGAGATTGGACCGGTCCTTCGGCGTGACCCGAACCGGTTTCCATTCGACGTGCGGGCCGGCGACCCGACGGCCGTCCGGCTCGATCCACTCGACTCGGTAGTCCGCCGCCCGGACGATCGCGACCCGGCCGGCCGGGGTCACGGCCCAGGAATCCCCGGGTGCAAAGGCGAGCACCGAGAAGGTCGGCTGGTCTCGGCGTGGGGGCGGTGGCGGTCTGGGGCTCGCGCGGAGCCGCGCGATCGTCTCCATCGCCCCTGCCCCGGGAACGAACCGAACCACCGGAAGTGAGTCGGGACGCTCGATCCGCAACATCCACCCCGGAATTACAGAGTAAAAACGGCCGGCTTGATCGACCGCCCGGGGAGAGAGTTCCGCCTGAAGGCCGGGAGCGCGGCCGTTGGCGACCCGGTGGATCTTGAGATCGGGCCCCAAGACGACGAGGCGGTTGTTGCCGTCGTCTGCCACCATCAGGGAGTCACCGGCCATGGGGGCCAGCCGACCGGGGAACCGGTACTCCTCCGGACCGCCGCCGTTCCGGCCAATTCGGACCACGGTTTTCCGGCTGAAGTCGGCGATCCCGAGCAACTCATCGCCGCGATCGACCAGGACTACCCGTCCGTCCGGCCGCTCCGCCAGGGCGAACACCCGGACGAATTCGTGGGTCAAGACCGCGTCAGGCGGCCCGAGGGGGCGGGGGATGGGTGCGGTAACGGCTTGCAGCAGGGCGGCGCTGATGATCAACATGGTTGGGAGTCCCATTGCACTGGAAGGTCGCGGCGACCACCACCCTCGTAGATGCGGGTGGACGCTCCAGGGTTGCCGGCGGCCTGCGAGGTGAGAAGAAAGAGGGACGAGCGGCCGATAGTCACCCCTCGATCCGGATGGGCTGGGCTGGGCCCCCTCCCATGCTACCCGTCGCCCTAACTCAGGCAAAAGGTCGACTCCGGCTACGATGGTGAGGACATGATTGCCCTCGAGCCGGCCGAACTTGCTGGCAAACACCGTGGTCCCGTAGGGGAAGAGGATCTCGGTCTCGCTGACGCCCTTCGGATACAACAGCACCTGGCCCGGCTTCGGCTCGGCGGTGGCGTTCTCGACCCCGACGCCCGGTTCGAGGTCGCCTAACGGCATCCAGGCCGCCTCGCCGCTCCACCGTGCTTGCAGCAAATGTCCGCTGAGCGGGAGGAGCCGGAGCAAGGCGGCGCAACTGGCCGGCGCCCGCTCCCGCTCGAGTCGAGCCTCGAAGACCAGATTCCCACAGATGATCCGAATCACGCTCACCCCGGCAACGCCGGGGCCAGCCCGGCCGGCGGTGGCGGAGGGCTTCGCTTCCGCCGCTTGGCTCCTCGGCGCCCGAGCAGCATGACCGGCAACACGAACATGGCGCCTAACGTGCCGGCGATGGTACCGCCCGCGGTGGCCAACGCAATCGAACCGAACAGGCTGTCAGCCTCGGTGCCGACGGCCAGCGGAATCAGGCTCGCCATCGTGGTCAGCGTCACCAGCACGATCATCCCGGCTCGGTCGCGAGTGGCGTACACAATGTCCGCGGCCGTGAGCCGAAGCGTGGCCCGGCCGGAAGCCCCGACCCGGCGGCGGCGTTCGAGCGCGGCGTCGACCAACAAGATCGACTGATTCACCGCCAGCCCGACCACCAGAATGACGCCGACCGCCGCCTCTCGGCTGAAGCCAGTTCCCGTCACCCAGAAAATGGCGGCCACGCCCGCTAGCGCCAGCGGCAGACTCAGGAACACCATGGTCGCCGCCCACTGCGAGTCGAACACGAACGCCACCGACAAGAGCACTAGGATCACGCCGATGGCAAAGACCAGCCAGAGGCCCTTGGTGCTGTCGTCCGTTTGCCATTCGAATTGGTCGTCACCAACCGTGTAGCCGGCTGGGACCGAAATCGAACCCATGAACGCTTTGTGGGTCCGGTTCGCGAGCTTCTGAGGGCCCCGGAAATCGTAGCTCAGGATCCGAACGTACTGTTGGTCTTCCCGATTGATCTGGCTTAGGCCCTCCCGCTCGGTTACGGCCGCCAAATCGCTGATTCGGACCGGCGCGTTGCCTTCGTTCGGCACCAACGACGCCCGCAGATCTTCCAGGGTCCGCTCTTGAGATCCCTTTGCCTTGACGCTGACCGTGACCTCTTCGTCGTCCAGTTCGAGTTTTTGACCGCCCACCGCGCCTCGGATTTCCCGGGCCACCGCCTGAGAAAACGCCTGCGCGGTAACCCCGGCTCGAGCCAAGGCGGCCCGATCCGGCGCCAGTGCTACGTTGACGGCCCGTTCCGACCGGAAGAAGCTCCCGGCGTTGATGTTGACTTCGCGAACCCGAGGGATCCGTTCGAGCCGGGTCTTCAAGTCGCGAGCCAGTTGCTCGACGCCGGAAAAAGAGTAACCGAGAATCTTGACCCGGAAGCTGACGGAACTGCCCCCGCCGCCGTTGTAGAACCCTTGGCCCCGACCGTACACGCTGATGGAGGCGCCCCCGACGAACACCGCGCGCTGGGTCATTTCTTCTTGCATGGCAGTCGGAATCGCGGTGAGCCCGGCCGGTTTTGTGAAGGTGACTCGGAGCTGGCCGAAGCCCGGAAAACCGCGCGCCTCGACGCGGTCAACACCTTCCCGGCCCACCGCAATCCGCTCAAACTCGCGAATGGCCCGATCGACGCTGGCGGGATCCGACCCGCGCGGGAAATTGATCCCCACAAACAACTCGGACCGCTGGCCGTACCAATCGCCGAACGACGACTTCGGCACCTTCTTGATGAACCCCCACGTCAGGACACCGAGCCCGGCGGTGACAACAACCAGCGTGGCCCACCGCCACCGGAGCAGCTTGAGCACCGATCGCGTGTAGGCCCGATGGAGCCCGCGCCAACTCTGGGTGCTCATCCCGTGGCCGCCGCCAACCGCCGGGATCATCACCACTGAACTCACCACCGACCACCCCAGCGCCAACAGAAAGGCCGCCGCAAACGGCATGAACGTGGCCCGCGCATTCCCTTGGAGGTACATGAACGGCAACAGGACGACGGCCGTAGTCAACGTCGACCCAATCACCGCCGGCATGATCCGCGCCCCCGCCTCCGCCCGGCCCTCGATCGTGTCAGGCGCATGCCGGAGCCGTTCGACCACGACGAGGCCGTTCTGGACCAAGATCCCAACCCCCATACCCAGCCCGGCCAAGGTCAAGAGATTGGCGGGGATCTTGAGCAGATAAAGACCTAACGCCGTGCCGGCGATCGACACCGCCGCACTCCCCATCACCAACCAAATCGAGGTGAGGTTCCGCATCGCGATCGCCAGGACCAACATCACCGCCCCGAAGGCAATCAGTCCCCGGATCAGGAGGTCGTTCAGCTGCTTCTTCAAGTCCTTGCTCTCGTCGCTCTCGATCTTGAAAACGATCCCCGCCGGTAGGAGCCGGTGGATCTCGTTCATGGTGGCCTTGATCCGCTCGGCGGTCTGGATCGCATCGGCGCCCGCCAGCCGGCTGATCTGCAGCGTGACCGCCGGCACGGCGTTGATCCGGGCAAACTGCCCCCGATTGTCTTCATCCGGCCGGATCGTGGCCAATTCGTCGAGCCGAAAGACCCGTCCGCTCGGCGCCCGAATGACCAGTTGCCCCAGGTCTTCAAGAGCCTTGGGCCGATCGCGAAGGGCCACGGTCAAAACACTGGCGCCCCGCTGTAGCTCGCCCAGGGCCTTGACCACTCGCGCCGAGGCCACCGCCGCCCGGATCAAATCGGGATTGATTCCGAGCTGCCGAAGCCGGACCGGATCATACGTCACCGCCACTCCAGGCTCCGCCGACCCCGAGAGCCCGACCCCACTCACTCCCGGCACCGCGGTGACCCGGGGATACACCTGATCCTTGGTCAGCTTGGTCAGGGTTCCCGACGTATACGGTCCCACGATCGAATAGGTGAGGAGCGGCTGCTCATCCAACTCCTGCGGCGTGTAGTTCTCAACACTCGGCGGCTGCGCTCCCTGCGGCAGCCGGTCCCGCAACAACTCAATCCGCTCATGAATCTCAAGCCGGGCCAACGTCACATCCGTCTTCGGCTCCAACTCGACCTCAAGCCGCGCCGACCCATCCCCCGACTCACTCGAGATCTTCTTAACCCCCCGGACACTCTGAATCACCTCTTCCAACGGCGAGGTGAGGTACGTCTCCACCAACTCCGGCGACGACCCAAACCAAGTCGCCGACACCGTCAACCGAGGCAACTCAACCTGCGTCTTCGTCGCCAACGGCAACTTGGTAAACGCCACCCCCCCCGCCAACGTCAACGCGGCCCCGGTAGCCCAAACCACCGCCGGCCGCCCCGCCGCCCATCTTATCATCCCTGCTCCTCCGAACGCCGAGCGCCGAGCGCCGAGCGCCGAGATTCCACCCAGACATACGCCGTCGGTAGCAAGAAGAACGTCACCAACAGCGCCGTCACCGACCCGCCGATGACTCCCGCCGCCAACGGTTGATACAACTCCCCGCCGCGGCCCCACCCAAACACCAGCGGCAATACCCCGGTAATGGTGGTAATCGAGGTCATCGCAATGGCTTTGAGCCGCTGATGGCCGCCCGCAATGACCGCATCGACGATCGGCAAGCCTTGCTCCCGGAACCGCTGGATCGCATCGAGTTTGACCACGGCTTCGTTGTCCGCCATCCCGATCATCACCACGATCCCGATCATCGCCACCGCGTTGAGGCTCTGGCCGGTCATCCACAAGAATAGAATCCCGCCGGCGCCGGCCAGCGGCACCGTCAGCATCACCAGCAACGGCGTGGAGAACGAAGCGAACTCGCCGGCCAGCACCAGGAACACCAACGCCACCGACAGCACCGCCACTAGGGTCAACTCACGGGTGGTGCGGGCTTCGTCAGCTTGGGCTCCGCCGATCGTGACTTCGACCCCCGGTGGCAATGCCAGCGTCGCGATCTGGGCTTTGACCGCATCGCCGGCCTGTGCCAAGCCGCCCCGTTCCGCGACCGCTTCGACCACACTCACCGGGCGTTGATTGATTCGGACCACCTCGATCGGCGCTCGAATGTCGGTTGCCGTCACTAATTGCCCAAGCGGCACGCCCTTGATGGTCGTGGCGAGGGTGGTGTTGAGGTCCTCATTGAAGGCGCCGGCAAACCGAACCTTGATCGGGGTCCGCCGGTCGGTCTCTCGGAAATCGCCGGACGCGACCCCGCCCAGGCCACCCGATAACGCGTTGGCCACTTGATCGGAGCTGATCCCGAGCCGCGCCATCTGACTCCGATCGAGGGTCACTTCAACCGTCGGCTGGGTGCTGGCAAAGGCATCGCGTACATCGGTGAGGTCCTTGACGCTATCGAGGCTCTTTCGAATCGTATTGGCCCACTGAGCGGCCTCAGCCAGTTTCGGCGCCGCGACTTCGATCCGCACCAATCGCCCCTCCCGACCGATCAGGCTTCCAAACTCCGACTGGCCGGCCAGGTCAATCGCCAAGCTCCCTTGGGCCAGGTCGGGCACCGCGGTCCGGAGCGACTCGGCGAAGTCCGCGGCATCCTTGCCATCGGGCACCGGCACCAGCAGCTGGGCGCTCGCCGAGGTGCCGGGGTCGGCGCCGGCCAGCACCTCTTCGTCGGTGGCGACCCCGATCCGGCTATAGATGCCCGACGAGCCTAACGCCTTGGCCGCGTCTTCCAACCGCTTGGCTTGGCGGGCCGTTTCCTCGATGGCGGTGCCTTCCGGCAGCTTGAGGTACGCCACCGCAATGCCTTCGTCGACCCTGGGCAAGATCTCCCGAGGCAGCCGGAGGGTGATCACCACCGTAAACGCCGTCACGCCGAGCGCGATCAGGACACACAGTCCCGGCCGGGCCAGCGACCATCGCATCCCTGATTCGTACCAAGCCTCCATCCGGCGGCCGAGCCGGAGCAGCGGACCATCGCTGGCCGGGTCGAGGGCCTTCTTACCCAACGTTTCGCCGACTCGGCCCCAGGCCATCATCACCGGCATCAGGGTCAGGGCCAGCACTAACGACGCCCCAACCGACATCACGACGCTGAGCGACAAGTCCCGAAATAGCGCCGCCGCGAGCCCCTGCACGAAGACGATCGGCCCGAACACCAGCACGGTCGTCAGGGTGCCGGCGGTCAGCGGCCCGGCCACTTCATTGGTACCCTTGAGAGCCGCTTCCCACCGGGTTAGCCCCGCGTCCATATGCCGGTTGGATGCCTCGGCGACCACGATGGCGTTGTCGACCAGCAAACCCACGCCTAAGGCCAAGCCGCCGAGCGAGAGGATGTTGATCGTTACGCCCATCAGCTGGAGCAGGGTCAACGCCACCAGCACCGACAGCGGCACCATCAGGCCGATGGCCACCGACGCCCGCCAATCGCGGAGGAACAACAGGATGACCGCGAGCGACATCAGCCCGCCCACCACGATTTCCTGGATCAGATTGGAGAGCGCGTCGGTCACGAATTGGGCCTGAGCCGCTACGACCTTGATCCGGACCTTCGGAAACTCGGTCTTGAGTTGCTCGATCGTCCTATATATCTCGGCCGTCACGGCCACGGTATTGGAACCCGCGTCCTTATATACGACGAGTCCCACGGCCGGCCGGCTGTCCAGGGTGGTGACCGTGGTCGGGTCGGCAACGGCCAGGGTCACCGAGCCGATGTCACCCAGCATGATCCCGCTTCTGGCCGGGCCCACCGGGGTCTTCTCGATCTCGGCCACGCTCTGGAATTCTGTCAGCGCCCGGAGCGAAAATCGAAACTGGCCTCGGCGAATCGAGCCGCCGGCTGCGGTCGCGTTGGCCGATCTGAGCGCGGTCGCGATGTCGTCGGGGGTCAGGCCTAAGGCCCGCATCCGGTCGGGGTCGACCTCGACGCGGACCTCGTCCTTGGGCTCACCGACGACCGCCACGCTCGAGACCCCGGCCAATTGTTCGAGCCGTCTGGAGTGGACGTCCTTGGCGGTCCTGGAAATACTCCGGAGGTCGCCGTCGCTGGTTAGGCCGAGCACGGCGATCGGGCGTTCGCCGGGGTCGCTGGTCAGGAGGGTGGGGCGCTCGGCCCGCTCCGGCAGGGCGCCGCGGGCGTTGTCGAGCCGTTCCCGGACTTGGAGCACCGTCGACGCCATGCTGGTGCCCCAGGAAAACTTGAGCGAGGTCGTGGCCTCGCCGTTTCGGCTCACTGACTTGACGTCGACCAATCCAGGCGTGGCCGAGACGGCCTCTTCGATCGGCTCGGCAATGAACCGGGAGACCTCTTCAGCTGCGGCCCCGGGATAGAGGGTTCGAATCGTCAGGACCGGGAGTTCGATGTCGGGCAACAACGACACCGGCAGCTTGCCTAACGATACCGACCCGAGCAGCACCATGGCCGCTACGGCCGAAATGGTGGTTACGGGGCGCTTCAGCGCCTGCGACGCGATCGACACTACGGGTTGCCGCGTTCCTGTTTGGCGAGCAACCGGACCGGGGCGTCGTGGGTCAGGGTCAAATGGCCCTCGACCAACACAGTGTCTCCCGCGGCCACCGGAATCTGGCCGGTGGCGCTATCGGCCAAGACTTCGGTTTCGAATCCATTGGTCCGGCCCGGGAAGATGTAGACCCATTGGGCTCGGCCGTTCTTGACGACGAACACCAGGGGCCGGCCGTCGCGTTCGATGACCGAGGAGGCCGGCACGATGACCCGGTTCGGGAGCCGGGTGGCCTCGAGCCGGACGTCGGCGTACATCCCGGGCCGGAGGATCCCGTTGCCGGTGGCCCGGATCACCGCACGGCCCGCTCGGGTCGTGCTATCGACCAGCGGCAGGATGGCAGCCACGCGGCCGTGAATCGGTTTGTCGGGAAAGGCGGCGGCGGTGATGGTCGCGTCGCCGCCGATCTTGATGAACGGCAGGTCGTGTTCGAGGACCGAGGCTTCGATCCGGAGGTTCCGCAGGTCGACGATCTTGGCCACCTCTTGGCCTTGGGAGAGTCGTTCGCCGACTGAGACTTTCATTTCTTCGACCACCCCGTTGAAAGGAGCGGTGATCGAGGCGCGTTCGCGGCGGAGTTTGGCTTCATCGAGCGAGGCGCGGGCTCGGTCCATCCCGGCCCGGATCTCGGCACTCCGGAGCCGCTCGCCGGTCACCGCTTTGCCCGACACGATTGAATCGGGGACGATGTTGTCGAGCAGCTTGAGCTTGGCGTCCTCGAGTTCGGCTTGGGCCTTGTCGACGGCCAGGTCGAGTTCGCGGGGGTCGACGGCTACCAGGACTTGGCCTTGAGTCACCGATTGGCCGGGCCGGACGTTGACGGCTGAGATCGGGCCGACCGTCTCACTCTTGAGCATGGCGACGCCGTCGGACCGGACTTGCGCGGTGGTCACCACCGAGAGGATCAGGTCGCCTTTGCGGACCGCTTGGCCTACTACTGGAAGGGTCACATTGCTGGCGGCCGCGTCTTTCGCGGTGGAGTCGGCGGCACTGGTCCCGCCCGCGGTGTCGTCGCCGTCCTTCTTCTTGCAGCCGGCCAGGAGCACCAAGGTCAGGGCGTAGATCGTGGGTCTGTTCACAGCGTCCTCCCGATGAGCGCTTCGATCTGCGCTTTGGATCGCAAGTAGTCGAATCGCGCGGTCACGGCGCCTTCTTCGGCGGTACTGAGCCGGTCTTGGGCCTGGACCAGGCGTTCGATTTCGATGGTGCCTAACCGGTATCGTTCCAGCTGTACTCGGGCGTTGGCGCGGGCGGCGTCGAGACTGGTCCGGGCCACTTCGACTCGTTCTTGGGCGGTCTTGAGCAAGGCGAGGGCACCGATCAATTGGGCTTCGACGTCGTGGATCGCGTCGGTCGATTTGGCCTTGGCCACATCGAGGGCCACGGAGCGGTTCAAGACCTGGTGCTCGCGCTGGAATCCGTTGAACAACGGCAGCGAGACGCTGAGGCCCAAGTTTCGGTTATTGAACAGTTTGTATTTGTTGGCCGGGTCCTGGTCGTTGCCGCCGTAGCTGGTACTTCCGTTCAGTTGGACCTGGGGCCAATACACCGCCTTTGAAGCGCTCAAGTTCGCTTTGGCCACCCGGACCGTCGCTTCGGCCTGCAGCACGGCGGGCGACCGCTCCCGGGCCTCGGCCATCACGGCCGCGGTGTCGATCGCAATGGTCCGAATCGCGATGCTCGAGTCGTCGATGGCCGAGACCCGTCCTGATACACCGATGGCCCGGGCCAAATTCGCCTCGGCTTGGGCTTGTTGGCTTTCCTCGGTCAGGAGCCGGAGCCGGGCCTGGGACACTTCGACCACCGCCTGGAGCGAGTCGGACACTGTGGCGCCCCGGGTTCTAAGCCGGGCCACCGCGATGGCGAGTTGCTCCTCGGCCCGCCGGATTCCGTCGCGCCGAACCTTGACCAGCTCGCCGTTCTGGAGCGCGCTGAAGAATTCGCGGCTCGTGGTGAAGGCGGTTTGCCATTTACGGGCGTCGAGGGCGGCTTGGGCGCGGTCGCCATCGGCTCGGGCGGCGGAGAGCTCGGCCCCGCGCCGGAACCCGGTGAACAGGTCGACCCCGGCGCTCAGTTGGAGATTGACGGAGTTGGAGGTGGTGTTGCCGGCAATCAGCTGGCCGGTTCGGGGGTCGGTGCGTTGGAACTCCGAGCTGCTTCGCCCGCCGCTGGCGCCGGCATCCACGCGTGGTAGGAACGCTCCCCGGCGGGAACGGGTTTCGGCGCCTGTGGAGCGGACGTCGCCCTCGGCTTGGACCACGTTGGGGTCGGCTTTTTGAGCCAGCGCAATGGCCTCGGCCAGGGTCACGGCCCGTTGTTGGGCGGTGGCGTGGGTGGGGGCCAGGGCGGCGACCAGGAGCAGGCCGAGCCTGGGGAGCCGGGGTGGATTCATGACCTCATTCTACTTGTCGGATCGAGCGGGGATAAGGAGGGCCGCCCGTTGGGTTGGCTTTAGGATGCGCTGAGGGATGAAAAGGATGCACGGCTAGGGGTTAGCCGGCGGCGGGTCTGGGTGGATCTTGGGTTGGGGGGGGGGGGACGGACAGCACCAGGAAGCCATGCAGGATGGCCTCGGCGACGAGCTGGGCATGGGTATTGGCACGAAGTGCATGCTTTGCTCGATCGATGTGCTCCACGACGGTGTGGTACGACAGGTGAACCAGAGGGGCGATCTGCTTGGGCTGGAGCCCATGGAAAAGGCAGTCGACTATTCCGACCTGCCGATCTGAGAGGCGGAGGTTTGGGTCTAACTCGGAGTGGACATCTCTGGAACGCGGCACCTGGCTGCTCCCATACAACTACGGCATCCAAACTATCGCGCTTGCCTCTGCTGTCAACCTAGAATCAGGTATGGTCGTCGGGCCGCGACGTTAGGGCTCTGGCCTGGATGACGTTGGCGTGAGCCACACAGCGAAACGCTCCAGGTGCCGGGCGGCGAGACAAGCAGAGAACTCCTGGTACCAGCTCGATAGGGAGAACCCTTCATCGTAGGGCCTATCGGCCCTATGAAATCACTGGGCCACTGGTTGACCCGGATGTGCTGTGTCGTCCTCGTTCCCGTCGTTCGCCGTGGCTTAAATCCGGCGCCGACTACGGCGATCAAGGAGGAGGTCTACCCAAGTCGGGCGGCTGCGGTCCCACCCGGCTATGAGCCGGGTGGACCGCCAACCCTTCAATGATCTCGATGACGGTCGAGCCCGTGCGGTCGTCGCGACGCCATTCTGGCATCAGCGTTAGGTCCAGGTCAGCACGAGGCAACCTGCCACGCTAGTCAATCCAAAACTCCACCGGTCGGGTTGCAACGGATCGGTAGAACTCGACCGCCTCGATTGCTGACGGGGCATGACGCCGACGCCAATTCGGAGTCCGTTGGGTTGAAAGACGACGCCGTCTTGGTGACGGCCAACGCGGAGCCGACGCCCCGATCGGGGCTCCCGAGCGCCGGTCAACCCCGCCCGCCCGGAACGAGGCCGCGATGCCGCACTCCTCGAGGTCAAGGAGGCCGCGTGCAAGCCAACGAGAACATCCACCTGTCGTTTGGCTAAGTGGACTGAAGGGTTGATCGTGGAGCAGATCCTGTGCCGGAGGTCGTCATGGTTTGGCCGGAGGAAGCGTGAAACAATCTAGGGGGTCCTGGCGAGACAACAGCCGTGAACAAAGCTTCGTGATCGTTGGTGGCGAGATTGCTTCACCGCTAGGGCCGGGTGGTTGGGGTCACAACCGATACCCCAAACCTTGGGGGATTGCTCACATCCAGCCTGTTCGTGAATTTGAAAACAGCGAGGGATTCTGGGACGTCGCCTGGTCGGAAGGTTCGACGAATCTCTGTACTGACAGTCGTGGGGAATGGGCCGCTGGGGCTGCTGGGACGAGTCTTCGAACTGACTGAACTGGAGGTAGTGGATGCGAGCGCGAGTGCCTCCGGTGTGGATTCCGATGCTTCTCGTCGTCGCGTTCAGCCGCGCAATCGAGGTCCCCTCGCTATTCGCGCAGCGGCTCTTCAAACCTGCATGCCACAAGTGTCGCGTGGAGCTAGGGCCACCTACTAACCTTCTCGGGACCGACTCGACCGGGTTGGTATCCTGGCCCCGGGCGCTCCGGATCGACGGCTGGTCTCGGCTGTTGGTTGTCGAATCCGGGGTTGATGCGAGGGTCCTGGTCTACGAGCTGCCGGGAGGTCGAGTGCGTCAGGTCGGGCGGCGGGGCTCCGGGCCTGGCGAGTTTATCGACCCTAGCCTACTCGCCCTCTTTGACGGAGACTCCATCGCAGTTTATGACCAGGGACTGCGTAGGCTTTCGATCTTCGATCCGAACCTCCGGTTCGTTCGATCCGCACCGATGCCGGCCGGCGCATTCGATGTCCGCTGGCACCGGCATAGCAAATCATTTCTCGTTAACGCGGCCGTTCCGGACCGGGCGCGGGCTGGCATTCCGTTCCATTTCTTTGATCGCGTCGGCAATCAGCTCACCAGCTTCGGAACCGAACGGCAAGTCAACGCAGGCTCCCTTCCTGAGCTGACCGAACGTACCATTGAACTGCCAGACGGCGGGTTGCTTTCGACCCCAGCGATCCGATATCAGCGCCTCGAGTGGTGGGCACCAAACCGCCAACGGGTGCGGGTGGCCGTCAGGCCAACCGCGTTCCCTCCAAGGGACTACTCAGTCGACAGTCTGTTGAAGTCCCAGCCGATGCCCACACAAGTCATGGGAATGTGGTTGCAAGGGCCGGACTTGTTGTGGGTTGTCCTTTGGGTGCCCGATTTGCGCTGGAGGCAGGCGTTTGTCAGGCGTTTTGACTCTTCTGGCGAGACCCGCTTCGATCTCGTCGACTACGAAAGGGCCTTCGACACGGTTGTCGAGCTTATCGATCTCAAGGCCATGGCTCTAAAATCGACAACTCGTTTTGATCAACCCTTTCTGGTTGGGCCGGAGGCCAACACGTTGATTCAACTCCGGAACAACGCCGCTGACCTTTACGTGCTTGAGAAGCGATCCGTCGTTCTGATATCCAGGTAGTTGGTGCTGGTCTCGCGTTCACACCTATTGCAAGGGGGCTCCATGCGTCTCTCCGTGTTGTCGTCCTATCCGTTCCTGGCACTGGCTGCGCTTGCTATACGCCCGCCCGTGTCCCCCATGGCCTTGAGCAATCCATACCCAGTGGAGCTCTTGGCCCTTTGCGGTAATTGTGGGACCTGCCTCATTGGCCCAGGGGTTCCATTTTCTCACAATTTCACAGCTGGAGGACTCCAGAACGGATTCCAGTACCACGGTTGCTGGATCGGACCTTGCAACGAATACGGCATAAACTGCAGTGCTTTCGGACAAAATTCATCCGCCGGTGCCAAGGTGACCCTAGTGGCCGCCCAGCGCACAGCTGAGGCGATCAGATCGCTGGAGGCCGGTGTCATCGAACCGATTGTGGACCTGATCGGCTCGTCGGCCGGGCGAGTCACCCTCAACGTGGAACGACATGCCGTTCAGGTGGGTGGTTGCAATACGGCGACCGTTGGGGTCCACGTGCCGTTGTCAGAATCGTTGTTTGACCAGCTGAAGAATCGGCTGGCAAGCACAGATTAGAACGGCGACCCGCGGGCCATGGTTTCCGTGGTCCGCTCTGGTCGGGCCTCTGTTGGCGGTTGGTGCTCAGTGGAATCCCTCATGGGTCGTGATCCGCACGATTGACCGGCCCATGATTGCCCCGGTTGCAAGGGCTAAATCGTGACTGGGAGGTTGCAGTTTCTGAGGCCACCGAAGACTATTCTTGTGGCAGTTGCGACGAAGTGAGGGTCAGGTCAGCAAGAAGTGGCAACCACCATGACGCGGTCATAGGGAGAGGGTTGAGGACAGGGCCAGGGCAGCGAGCCCGAACTTGACGGGAGGGCCCTTCCAGCCGCACCCAGCCACCTTGGAGCGTTGCTGCTCACCTAACGGCTTTCCCCTCAGGTTAGGACTGAACCCCGAGGGCTGCGGTTCGCCAGCCCATGGGGTCTGCGCTGGCAGGAACTGGGCTCTTGTCGGGGGCCTCGAGCCAGATGACCGGCCTGGATGAGATGCCCTGCCAAACGGAACTTGCTTAGTGATCGAATTGAACCACATCCTTGTCGGCGGCCTCTGGATCTCCGTCGCGTTAGCCTCCGGTGGCCCGGGCTTAGCATTGGCGCAGGGTCGACTGCTTGGCGTAGTTCGGGATAGTTCGGGCGCGCCCCTGGCTCAGGCGGAGGTACTCCTCCCGTCAATCGGCAGGTCGACGTTTTCCGATTCTGGCGGGCGCTTCAGCCTCGGACAATGGCCGAGGGGCCATCATCGCGGGCTGATTCGCAGACCGGGCTACTCACCCCTGTTCTTTGAGTTGGAAAACGGTGGTGATGACACGCTCGAGGTCGAATTCACACTCCGGAGGCAGGTTCAAACCCTCGACAGCGTGATCGTGCGGGGCGAGCCAACCGAGGTTGCCCCCGGCATCCGAAGGCGTCAGGAAGGCGGTGTTGGGCAATTTCGCGACGAATCGTTTTTCCGTACCCACCAAACGGATCGCTTCACCGATGTCCTGCGGCAGCTTCGGGGCGTCCGAATCGTGACGAACGGGCGCATCCGGACGTTGGTGTCGACGCGGGGCGCCTCCTTTGCCGGCGAATGCGAGGTGCCAGTATTTCTGAACGGCCTTCGAGTGGCATTCGACGACTTTGATCTCGACGATGTTCGGACCGGCGACGTCGTTGCCATGGAACTCTATACAGGCGCCGCGACGACGCCTCCAGAGTTCGGGGGTACGCCGCCACGAGCTGGCGGTGCTGGGGCCGTATGCGGAGCACTTGTTGTTTGGATGAAATAGTTCTCCAGGCCCCGCAGGGGGTTCGGGTTGTGGCGGTCAGCGACTGTGTTAAGCGGAGATCGCTCGATCGAGCTGATGAACTCCACGGGCTCGCTGTCGGACCGAACCGGGTTGGCCGGCTCCGGCGGGCCCCCGATGGCAGCCTCATACCGGAGATTTGGCGGATCCGGTTGGACCGGGCCGTCACCAACCGTCGATAGCGTCTTCCGAACGAAACGAGAAGCCCGATAGTCATCCCGGCGGCCGATGGTCGGGCCATCCTCTGGCGGATACGACCGACCAGGCCGACCGTGGCAAGTAGCACCTCGTCCCGCAGCCGAGCCCGTCGATAGGCTTTACAGTAACACTAAAATACCATATATTGGTTCACGACCAGCGTAGGCCCATAAGAGCCATGCTAACAACATGTTAGGAGCTGTCCCCAATGACCGTCTTGACCAGCAAGACCAGGCCGCAGGGTGCCTCGATCATTACCACGCTCCCAGCCGAGGTGGCCCGCCGCCTTTCGGTCGTGGCCGGGCAAGAACTCGAATGGATCGAGGATGGGATGGGCGGCTTCCGAGTAGTGCCTCACACCCCGGACACGGCCGAAGCCCTCGCGGCTCATGCGCAGATCATGGCCGAGTACGACAGCGTATTCCGTGCACTCGCTAAGTGACCGAGCGGCGGTTGGCGATCGAGCCGCGATGGCTCACTGACGCCACCCTCTTGGCCATTCACGCCCAGCAGGTCGAGCGGTACGGCGGCCGGCATGGCGTCCTCGACAAGAATGTCGTCCTTTCGGCCTTGGCTCGCCCTCAGCACCGCTGGACCTACGATCCAACGGCCGACCTCGCCGCCCTCGCGGCGGGGTACCTTGTGGGCTTCGCCAGGTCGCAAGGGTTCAGTGATGGCAACAAACGCACCGGGTTGGCTTGTGCCCTGGTCTTCCTGACTCTCAATGGGGCGCCGCTCAAAGTGACCGGGGCGGAACTATACGGGCTGACGATGGCGGTCGCGAACAACACGGCCGACGATGCGGCGGTCGCAGCCTATGTTCGGGATCGGCTTGAGCGGTCCTCGCCTCAAGGCTAGCCGCGGGGCTGGCTATTCGCGACCTTGGCAGGCACGAGCCTGGCCCACTGGGGCCTTCCACTTGGCCGCCTGGTCCCATGCCGAGCTCATTCGGATCCACCCCTTCGAGGATGGGAACGGTCGGTGTGGGCGCCTTCTGATGGACTGGGTTCTGATCCGGCTCGGCCTGCGACCGGTACCGGTCGAGGTGGTTAAAGCCGAGTATCTGGCGTGCCTCAACGAATACTTCTTGACCAAGGACTTGCAGCCGCTGATTGATCTGCTCCTGAGAATCTATCCGGCCTAGGCCTCTAGGCCACCCAAACGAAGAGCCCGACCAAGACTCTGGCCGCGTTACCTAGTCGCCGCCGGCTCGACGGACCGGCTCGGCGTCACGCCGCTTGTCCGCTGGCGACTTCGTGGGCGGCTCCCGATCGACTGTCATCGGCTGGTATGCCTCCGGACTCAGTGATGCGCTAACGACCTAGCCTTAACTGGCTGGCGCCGCGCCGCCCCGACCGGCCGCGCCGCCCCCGGTTCAATATCGGGGCGCAGTCCGGTCCTGGGCGTGGCTGGACCGATTACCCTCGGACATGGGTTGCTTGATTGTCTGTGGTCGGAGCGGTACGTTCACGTTGGATTGGCGCACGCTGGATTTGGGAAAAACACACCGGATCGGCGGGACAATGAGATACGGGCGCTTCCTGGTGCTGACGGTGTTCCTCGTCCTACCCGCGCAAGCCGGCGCCCAAGATGGCATGCGTGTCGTCGCAGGGCGTGTCCGTGACCAAAAGGCCAGGAAGATCGCTGGGGCGGAGGTCCTCGACGCTGAGCGGCGGCTCCTTGGGACAAGCGATCGGGACGGGTGGTTTTCGGTCCGCTTACCGGCCGAGGCGCCGAGCATCAGCTTCCGCCGTATTGGGTACCGGCCGGCCGCGTTCGCCCTGCCCAAGGGGTGGGGCCTCACTGACACGGTGACCGTCCTACTAACCGAATCGGCGCAGGCGCTTCCCGATCTTGAGGTTGAGGCCAAAGCGTGGAAACCGGTGCGCTATGCGGGCACCACTAAGTACGACGACCTCTTTCGGCGTCAACGCCTTGGTATCGGGTCGTACTTGAGCCGGGAGGATCTTGACCGAAAACCTGCGATCCAGACCTTGGAATTGTTGCAAGGGATCCCTGGGGTCCGGATCACTATTGGGCCACCCGGACTCGAATGGGGCAACAACATCACCATCGCCCGTTGCAGCGGATCGAGCTCCAAGGTGAACGTCTACGTCGACGGCGCCCGGATGATCGGCGGTGCGGGGCTGCTCTCTCAGGAGACGTCCGCTGCCACGGTCGACCGAAAAATTTCGCCGTTCGACCGAAGCACCAGTGGTTCGGCTTTCGGCAGCGGCGGGACGCCCCGCGACGTCATTGAAAAGTTGAATCGGATTCCGCCCGGCGACATTGAAATGATCGAGGTCTACCGCGGGGCCTCCCAGCTTCCGGCGGAGTTCCACGACGACGGATGCGCCGCCATCGCCGTGTGGACCCGCTGGAACGCCCCGGTCGAGACCCGCGACAGCTCTAGGTCCCCCTAGCCAACCGGGTTCCGCGTGATGGGCCGTGGCGTGTGGTGGGCTCAGTTCATCTCTGATCAAGCGGTCGACGATACGGAATTGGGCTCCATCCTCGATCGTCGTCGACCTACCTTCCTTCCTGGGGTCCCGGGCCACGGTGGTCCTGCTTTCATGCACGGCCGGAGCGTACCTCTACGACCCAGCGAACGGCCAAGGCCACTCCCAATCATTGAAAATCGGTTGCCTATCCACCGTTTTTCAAGTATCGTTGCGGGATGATCAGTCGATCCCGAGAGCTGGAACTCCTTCGCGGTCTGATCCGGACCGCGCCCGTCGTGGCCATCCTCGGCCCCCGACAAGTGGGGAAGACCACCCTCGCCCGACAGTTTTCGGCCCGATATCGAGGCCCGACTCGGTGGTTTGACTTGGAAGATCCGGACGATCTCGCCCGGCTCGCCGAGCCGAAGCTGGCCCTGAGTGAACACCAGGGCCTCATCGTCATTGATGAGGTCCAGCGACGGCCGGAACTATTTCCGATCCTCCGGGTGCTGGCGGACCGGCCCGGCAACAAGACCCGGTTTCTCCTCCTTGGCAGTGCTTCACCTGACCTCCTCCGCCAGTCGTCGGAGTCCCTTGCCGGCCGGATCCACTACCACGAACTCCGCGGCTTCTCGGTCTCAGAGGTTGGCGGCGCCGCCGCGCAGCGGCTCTGGGTTCGAGGCGGGTTTCCGAGGTCGTTTCTCGCCCGGACAGCCGCGGAGTCGCTGGCCTGGCGCAGCGACTTCATCCGAACCTTCCTCGAGCGCGACTTGCCTAATTTCGGATTCCGGGTGGCCGCGCCAACATTGCTCCGGTTCTGGAGAATGCTCGGTCACTATCACGGCCAGCTCTGGAACGCCGCCGAATTGGCCCGCGCCTTTGGGATCGCTGCATCGACCGTCCGGCACTATCTCGATATCCTCACCGCCGCTCTGGTCGTTCGCCAACTCGAGCCCTGGTACGAGAATCTCGGCAAACGCCAGGTGAAGGCGCCGAAAATATACGTTCGAGACTCAGGCCTCCTTCATGCCCTGCTCGCGATTGGCGACGAGGAGGCGCTGCTCGGCCATCCGAAGGTCGGGGCGTCCTGGGAGGGGTTTGTCCTCGAGGACCTGTTGTCGCGCCTCGCCCCCGCGGCCGGCGAGGCTTTCTTTTGGCGAACCCACACCGGCGCGGAGCTCGACCTGCTCATCGTCCGCGGCCGCCGCCGAATCGGATTCGAGATCAAGCGGACCACGGCACCGGCGATGACTCGGTCCCTCCACTCGGCCCAAGAGGCTCTCCGCCTCGATCAGTTGGTCTTGGTGCACGCGGGGTCAGAGACGTTCAAGTTGCCCGGCGGTGCCCGGGCCATGGCCTTCGATCGGCTGGCCAGGGATCTCAAATCGCTCGACCTAAACGCCTAACATGGGCGAAACCCGCGTCGACCTCCTCCACCTCCTCGAAGACCTTCGGGACGCCTACCCCGAGTCGATCGAGGAGACCTTCATCACCGAGGCTGTCGCCAACGCCCTCGACTCCGGCGCCACGGCCATCGACCTCACCGCCGACATCGCGACCGCCGCCCTGACGATCCAAGACAATGGCAGCGGGATGCACCGGCGCGAACTGGCCCGCTATCACGACCTCGCGGCCAGCACCAAGACCCGCGGCTCGGGGATCGGCTTTGCCGGCGTTGGAATCAAACTCGGCCTTCTGCTGGCCCGGGAAGTCCTGACCGAGACCCGCCGGGGCGAGGCCCATGTCAGTACCGCGTGGGCCCTGGCCACCAAGCTCCGGGCGCCCTGGCGGTGGGCGCCTCCGGCCGGGTTAGTGACCGAACGGGGCACGGCGGTCACCGTGGTGCTCCACAATCCGCTGTCGCCGCTGCTGGATCCCGGCTTCCTCGACCAAGCTCTCCGCCGTCATTTTGCCCCGATGTTCCTGACGGAATTCGCCGAGGTGCTCCGGACCCGCTATCCGACCGGGGTCCAGTTCACGGTTAATGGCATCGGGTTAGCCGGAGACCACCCTCCTCCCGGCGAACTGGCCCCGATCGCCCTCCGGCTCGCCCGGAAACGGAAGCCCTCGGCGGCCGGCTGGCTGGTCAGGTCACCGACGCCGCTCGCCGAGGAGGCCCAGGGGATCGGCGTCAGCACGTTAGGCAAGGTGATCAAGCGGGGCTGGGACTGGCTCGGGCTCCGGCCGTCGCGAAGCGAGTACCTCACAGGGCTGATCGAGGTCCCGGCCCTGGCCGAGTCGCTGACGCTCAACAAGGCCGACTTCATTCGGACCGGACCGCGGGGCGCGCTCTATCTGGCCTATCGCAAAGCGATCCAGGAAGCCCTCGGTCCCCACCTCGCCAAGTGGGGGGCCGCCGGTGATGTCGACACCGAGCCCCGACGGCCGGCCGCGAGGCCGGTGGAGCGGGATGTCCAGCGGATTCTGGCCGAGCTGGCCGATCGGTTCCCGCTACTGTTGGCGTTGGTCGAACGGCGGCCCGGTGGCCAGCGCCGGCTGCCGCTCGACGGCGGTCCACCCGAAGCGGCGCCCCTCGATCTGATGACCGATTCGCCACCCGGTGACCAGGAGCCGTCGAGCCCGGAAGAGCCACCGTCGGAGTCTCTGCCACCAGGAGCATCACGGAAGCCCGAGCCGCCGCCCGGTGGTCACACGACCGGACCCAAGCGGCCTGCCCGGCTCGGCCTAACGATTTCCTTTGCCCACGAAGGCGAGGCGGCGGATCTCGCCCGGTTGGTCGACACGACCGTGATGGTCAACGCCGACCACCCGGCCTACCGGCGGGCGGTGAGTTCCCGGTCCGAGGGATATCACCTGGCCCTCGCCGTGGCGTTGGCTCTGGCGCCCCTCGTTACCGAGGCGGTGAGCGAACGAGAGTTTTTGACCCGGTTTCTGGCGGAATGGGGATCGTCGGTGGGAGGGCGGTCGCGGAGCCGGCCAATTGGCCGACGGGTGCGGGACCGCGAGTAGCTACCGGGGTCGGAGCGCCTCGAGTGCCCTAACGTCGAGGAGATCTTGGGGCCGGCCGGACGCCCGTTTGTTGATGATCAGATGGCCCACCGACAGTACCGCCACATTGACGTCGCCCAACCGGAGGGTTTGTCGATCGGCCCATGCCTCCGGGAACTCGACCCCGCTGATTGCGGTCAACAGATCGATCCGTTGGGGCGGAACGCCGACCTGAAAAACCGTCTCGCTCGCCCCGAGATCTTCGATGGTGATCTGATCGAGGGGGGCGCCGAACGCGGCCAGCGCCCGATAGACCCGAGCAGGGTTTTCCCCCGTGGGACGGACCCAGAGGTCGAGATCCTTCGTGGCGCGCGGTAGTCCGTGGGCGGCCAACGCGTATCCGCCGACCAGCAAGTACTCAGCACCCTCGGCGGATAACGCGGATAACATGTCGCGGAAGTCGGGACTGAGCAATGTCTTCTCCCATAAAGGCCCAGCAATCCAGGCTGATCCGCCACGTCAGTTCAATCCGCTCGGCGGGCGACATAGCCAGCACGTCGTCGTGGTCTTCTTGATCATGAAGACGGCGTCTGGTGATGGTTACGGCGCGACGGGGCATCCGTCAAATCTAGGGGCGATCCGCGTCCCGACCAAGTTGGTCGTTCCAGCGGCGGTCAACGACCAGGCGGAAGGGGTATAATCTGCCGAACCTCGACGATCGTCTCGCCGGTTGGCAGGAGCCGCCGCACCGCTAGCCGGTCGCCATAGACATCGAGCAGCTCCCACGTCCCCGGAACGAACGGATGGCTGAACGCCGGCAGCTCAAGCTGCCCAACCGGTTGCCCCGATCGAGAAAACACCCGCCAGCGACGGGCACCTGATACCACCCCATAGTCCCCGACCCAGAGATGCCCGGAGTCGTCCACCACCACTCCGCCAATGGCCGGCAACCGGTCGACCTCCGGTGCCGACTCGATCGCTCGCAAATACGTCGCCGCGACGTCGGGGTCTTGTTCCCGGACCGTTCGCTCCCAGTCGTCAATCATCTGAGCGTTTGGTCGGCCAGTCGGCGGGTCCGCGATCAGGCGGAGCACCAGGGCGGTCCCATCGTAGAGTGAAAAGTCGAGCGAATCGGTCGGGCCGATAAGGGTAAGCGGTCCGCGGCCGTCGTACGCGACGCTCCGCGCATACCGGACCGGGAGACGGGCCAGTTCGTCGTCGATCCGAACCACGGCTCGCTCGACCCCGAGCCACAGACCGAGTCGGCCCGTGGCGAGCCCCATGGAGTCGTACATCACCAACGGGGCCGAGTCACGCTCAATGGCCCCGCGCGGAATGCCAGGTATGGTTCCCCGGTTCGGGCGCTGTTGCCAGCGAGTGGCCAAGACCCGGCCGTCTGGCAGCATCGTGATCGGCGCGACTTCCGTCCCGCTCCCGCGACCAAGATGGGCGACGATTCGAATCGCCTCGCCGGTCGGGTGAATATTGGTTACCCGTCCGGTCAGTTCGCCGACCACCGGGGTGCCGTCCTCGGCAATCAAGAGCCAAACGGCCTGCCGGAATTCACCGGGGCCGTCGCCGTTGCGGCCCACGCTCCGGGCAAAACGCCCCTGTCGGTCGAGGACGAAGAGCTCCGACCCGGCCGTGAGAAAGAGTGAGGTGTCAGCGGCGAACCCGCCGGTAAACATCGAACCCAACTGGACTGAGTCCTGTTGCGAGGTCGATCCGAGTAGCCGAGTCGACCACGCCGGAAAGGTGACCTCGTCCAGGCTCCTGATTCGGACCACGCGGACGCTGGCTGAATCGGTGACCGTGATCGGTTCCCGAACCGGGGTCTGGCACCCCGCAACGAAGGCGACCAACAACGCATGAACAGATCGCGCCATTCAATCTCCCCGTTGCAGCGCCTGGAGCCGTTCGAGAGCGGCGCCCGCCGCCTCGATCGGTACGAAGATGTGATCATGATGCACCGCGGCCATGACGTTGCAGCTGATGTTGGCCTCAGTGAGCGCGGCCGCGAACGCAGCCGTGAGCCCGACCGCATGGAGGTCGGAATGGACGGCCAGGGTAATCCACGCGGCTCGGAACTGGACGGGTAAGTGCGCTCGCGTAGCTTCGGATTCCTCAACGACGACGGTTACCCCTTCAGCCTCGCGGAAGGTGGCGATGGTTACGATCCCGGATAGATCGGCCCCGGCCGGCAAGGACGCGAAGACAAAGACGCCGGGATTGAGCACCGGCTCCATGGATCGTAACAGGACGTTGAGATCAGATATTGATCGGCTCATGGTCCAGGAAACCTGGCAGGGCGCCTCGAATCGCGCCACCCAACTACCTTTCGCGAGGAGTTACCTAAACAATGTCTGAACCGTCCCCACTGTCCGACCCGAAGCGCTGGATGGCAGCCTGGCGCCTGGCCGGGGCCGACCTCGAGCGAATTCGGCAGTCCGAACTTCGCCGGGTCGATACCGGCCAGGCCGTTCGCGCTTTGGCCGGCGCGTTCCTCTATGCGAGGCGTCACTTCCCCCCGGAGCCGACGTCTGGCCTGGTCGAGCAACAACGCTGGTTTGCTAGACTACGGTGATGGTTGACCTCGTTCGGCAAGCCAGCCAAGTCCAGGCGTTCTTTGAGCAACGTCGTTGGCACTTCTGTTTCATCGGTGGGCTAGCCCTGCTTCGTTGGGGTACCCCGCGGCTAACCCGGGACATCGATGCAACCGTCTATGTCGGGTTCGGTAACGAAGAGCCCACCATCGACGAGCTCCTGGCCCAGTTTCGGGCCCGCCTCAAGGACGCGAAGGAGTTTGCTTTGACCCGTCGCGTGGTGTTGCTCGAGACCCCGGGAGGCGATGGTCTCGATATCTCGCTAGGCGGTCTTCCCTTTGAGCGCGATCTCGTCGAGCGATCGTCGTTAGGCGACTACGGCGACGATATCCGACTGCGAACCTGTTCGGCTGAGGACTTGGTCGTGCTCAAAGCGTTCGCGTCGCGCGACCAAGATTGGGTGGATGTCGGGAATGTGGCGACTCGGCAACGGGGCCGCCTGGACTGGCCGGCCATTTACGAGCGCCTGGCGCCGCTCGTGGAACTGAAGGAGGAGCCGGCGATTCTGACGAGGCTCAAGCGCGTGGAGGGCGACCAT
This sequence comes from Gemmatimonadota bacterium, assembly GCA_031400975.1. GTDB lineage: Bacteria > Gemmatimonadota > Gemmatimonadetes > Gemmatimonadales > GWC2-71-9 > SHZU01. The sequence continues at coordinate 32,925 of JANNQX010000293.1, read as the reverse complement.
GCCTAAGGTGCCCAAGCCGCTCTACCAACCCGGGTCGGCCGCCGCGCTCGATCCCGACCGCGAGTTCTATCGGGCCGTCGCTGCGGCGCCCTCCCGTCGCCTGGCCGATCACTTCGTCGTCCCGATTCGTTCCGGCCACGCCTGGCACCTCCGCGCCGGCCAAGTCTGCCGCCTGGTTGCGATCGAAGGCCCCCAAGTGGTCGACTTCAACGCCTGGAACCGCCACGATCCCAAGGAACGATTCTGGGCCTCCCGCACCAAGCAGCTCCACGGCGCCCACATGAACGTGTTCAACCGGCTCTGGTCCTGCTTACCCTATCTCCGTCCGATCGCCACAGTCACCGGCGACAGCATCAGTTACGGCATCGACGCCGACGGCGCCGGGTGTCACGACCTGCTCGGCACCCGCTGCGACCCCTACGTCCACAAGATGCTGACCGGACAGGATTTCGACCACTGCTGCCACTCGAACTTGCTCCGCGCGGTCGCGCCGTTCGGCTTGGCCGAGTCCGATATCCACGATGTGCTCAATGTCTTTCAGGTGACCGGTCTCACCGCCGAAGGCCACGGCTACTTCGTCAAGCCGTGCCCAGCCAAAAAGGGCGACTACTTCGAATTCTTCGCGGAGATCGATTTGCTCTGTGCCGTCTCGACCTGTCCCCACGGGGACATGTCGGTTCCCATTTGGGGTGCCAATGCGGTGGCGGATGTTACCTCGATCTGCCGGCCGATCGGGATCGAGATCTATGACTCCGCCCCAGATGTTCTCGCCGGGTGGCGGCCCCCGCCGGTGGCGGACTACCGAGGGAATCACGGGATCGAGGGCCCGCCCTCTGCTGCGCCGGTGGCCATCACGACATAGGGCTGTTCACCCAACCCGCCACCCACCTCCGACCACCCGAGCCGCCGATAAAACGCGGCCTGCCCAGGCGTCAGCAGATAGACGGTCTTGACGCCCAATTGCCCCGCCACCGTCACGGCATGTCGCACCAGCTGGGTTCCAACCTTCTGCCCGCGTTCGGAAGGAACGACGTACACGCTCGCCACCCACGGCGTTAGGTGGCGCCACTCCGGCAAATCCTCCACCAACAAACTCGCCGACCCCACCAAGGTCTTGCCCCGAAACGCCACCAATGTCGTTGGAATCGCTGCTCGGTGTTGGTGGGTCCGCAACTCCTCTAGCGCAATGTCATAACTCCAATTCGGAATCAGGTCCCGCCACTCATCATGGTGCCACCGCGCCAAGGTCGGCGCGAGGTCCATATGATCGGCCAGGTATTCGATCCGAAGCATTACCGCTTGAACCGAAGCCGGACAATGGTCGGCAATCCGTCGTCTCCCTCGATCGCGGCCAGCAACCCGTCCCGGGTGAAGGTCATGCCGCCGTACTCGGGCAACCCGATCGGCGTGGTCAACTGGCCGAGCCACGAACCGTCGGCCCCGAAGACGTCAAATCGGGTCTTGGTCGAGTCCGAGCCGACCAAGCGCCGGGCCCAGATCACCCCGGTTGGATCGACTTTGAGGTCGACGTACGCTGGGGCGGTGGTCGGCACGTCGCTCAGTTTCGCGACGGCGCGGGCCACCTCCTCGCCGACCATGCCTTTGGCGTTCTTGATCATCTCGTCGACTCGGGCCTGGCGCATTGTCTCAGGAATTGGATCGGGGGTCCAGGCTCGCGAAATGATCCGAGTCGTGTCGCCGCCCGATGGGCTCCGAATCACCCGGTAGTCCCCCGTCCAGCCGGTGACAAAACCGCCTTCCGGATGAAAGGCTTGGACCATCTGCGGTGAAAAGGGGACGCTCGTCGACATGACGTTTCGATTCTTGCCTTGGCTCTTGCTGACGAACATCCATTGTTTGGCGTCGTCATCTCGGGTAGCCACGAAGAGCGTATCGACCACTTCGCCGGTCATCTGATACCGGGTAAACGCGCGTCCCCGCGACGGTCCGGCGGTATCCCGCTGGATCATCGTGGGGATGTAGACTCGCTCGGCGTCGTCGATGAAGATCTCGTCCCAATAGCAGCACGACGATTTCCAGCTTCGGAGATAGGCTCCGGAGGTGTCGAACACCGAGGTCCGGGCGTTCATCGGATCCTGGACGACCAGGTTCCCCCCCCGCACCGCGATGAACGCCACCCGGAACTCGCCCGGACCAGCGCCCTCGCGCCCAATGGTCCGAACGAAAGCACCGGTCGAATCAAAGACCTTCACCATCATCGGCTTCCGGTCGGCCACGTAGACCCGGCCGGCTCCGTCGACGCTCACCGATCCCGGCTCCACCAACTGGCCCGGTCCCTCCGCGGCGCCAAACCGGATCACTTCGTCGATGCCCCAGGCCCGGCTCGAGTCCGCCCACCCGGTCGGTTGAGCACTGGAGACCCGCACCACGCCTCCGGGCAAGGTATCGATCGTGGCCATCGGGACCTTGGCGGCTTTGCCTTCGGTGCAGGCGGTCAAGACCACGAGTAGTAACGCGATGCTCGGCACTGGGGGCTCGGCACTCGGCATTGGGGACTCAGTGAGGGTTGGGAGGTATCGGCTTGGATGCTCTGGGCAGCTGAAGGGTTGCTTCACCCGGGGCGGCGGAGGGCTTCCACTTGCTCGTCGAGGCCGGGCGGAGTGCCGAGGGTGTCGGCTAAATCGGCCAACATTTCCTCGTGCTTCCAGATCCATTCCAGCACCGAGAGCTCGCCGGCCAAGGCTCGGCGTTCCTCGTCTTCGTGGAGTGCCATCTCCAGGGCCAGTCGGACCTCGGCATGCAGGGTGACGATCCGGGACTCCACATTGTCGAACGGCATTCGGACCATGTGGGACCGGGAAAACGTCACGAACGCCCCCTCCGGCCCACCCGACGCTTCGAGCCACCGGACCGCCTCGGCCACCGTTTCCTGATTCCCGCCCAGCGGGTTGACTTTGGGCAACAGCAACGAGGCGGCCATCCGCGCCTCGGTCCCGTGAAGGATGGCCCAGTCGGGATCGGCGTCTCGCTTGAACTTGAGCAAGTCGAACCCGTCGAGCTTCTTCAAATGCTGCACCATCAAAGCCCAGCCGCCCGGATCGGTGTCGTCCCGGATCAGGAGCGCGTTCCGGGCCTGTTCCGAGGACAGCTCCATGGTGCCGCCGCCTAACGGGACCGACACCTCGGGCCGCCGCATCAGGTGGTAGATCGCGCCCAGCGCCCCAGCTGAGAGCAACAACGGGGGAATCGGTCCCGCCAGCATCGCCAGGGCGGGGCCGAGTGCAAGCAATCCCGGCTTACCGACCACGGCGGCAACCCGGCGAATCAGTCGCCGGTTGTGGCGCCGTAGGAACTGCTGGCCGTACCGCCAGGCCGCGAACTCAGGCCGAAGGGGCTGGCCGATCCGGACCAGCTCGAGCCCCTCGGGCATCTTGGCCAATCCGACGTTGCTGGTGGAAACCCGGACTTGAGTGCCCCGAAACCGCCGTTCGCAGTCTTCGATCGTCTCCCACCGGTCCTCGAAGGGGGTCAGGTTCCACCGGGCGCAGGCCAAGCAAATGACCCAAAGCCGGCCCTTGGCCTCATCGAAAGCAATCCGACGGCCAACCGGCAGGTGTTCGAGTTCTTGATTGGCGCCGAGCGGTGTCTGACAGAAGAGGCAATCGGAATACATCCACTACGTTGCCGATTGTCCAACTGGGCGACAAGACGGTGGGACCGAGTCGTCACCCGAATGCAATCATCCTGTAATCTATCGTCCCATCCGCGCCAGCTCGGCCTCGGCCGCGATGTACCCGAAAGCGCTCCATTGCGGCATCGCCACGATCCGCTCGAAGATCTGCCGGGCCTCGGCCATCCGGCCGTTGTAGAGATGCCAGTTCCCGACCCCATAGGCTACGGTGGCGTCCTGGACCGCGTCACCTTGATCGGCTGGGGTCAGGATCGCGTCCGGGGTAATCTCTCCCTTGTACATCAACAGCAGGCGATGGTAGCTCCCGTTCTCGATGACCTTCATGCCGGCCGAAATCGGCATCAAAATCTTCGCCGCCTCCGCTTCCCGATCCAGGCGCCGGAGGGTCATATAGAGCCAATGGCTGGATGCGACGACCATGTCGGGGTTGACCGCGATCCGGACATCCTCCTGATAGAACGGCAGTGCTTTCGCAAACGCACCCTGTAAGTAGTAGCCTAACGCGAGATGATACCGGATGTTCGACTGCAGTGTGCTGGTCGGAATGCCCTGGGCGTTCGGAATCCCGTCCGGCTCAACTTCGTCTGGTTTGCCCCGAGTCAACTCGGCCGCTCGTTCAAAATCCCGGATCGCTGGATCGAGCTTCCGAATCGATAAATACCGGTGCCCCCGGTGCCGATACATCCGGGCGTCGTTGGGATGGCCGGCAATGCCCTTGGTGTAGATCGCGATCGCGTCGGCATAACGCCCGAGATACGCTGTGCGCCGGCCGAGCCAGATAATCGAATCCGGGTTGGTCGGCGTATGGTCGAACGCCTTCTGTGCGGCCGCGAGATTTACTTCGGATGCCGTTCGTGCCGCCGCCGTCATCGCGGGTCGAACCAACGGCTTGCCGAGGAGGGATGTCGCCTCCACCACTGGAGCCTGCGCCTGAAGTGCCGATGCGGCGAACACCAAGGTCGCGAGAGCGCTCGGCAGTCTCGGCACTCGGCGCTCGGCGCTCGGCACTCGGCCCTCACGAGAACGAGATTGGAACGGTAAGTTATGGGTCATTTCAGGGTTTCGGGGGTTAAGTAGCATGCCATTGCTATCGCTCGCGGTGATGTGGTTCGGCTTGGTTTCGCAAGATACTACCCGCGGCGGCGCGGGGCTTCCGTTGCAGGCTTCCGCCCGGTCGTTTCGACTCGAGACCAGCCGGGGCACCTGGATGTCCCTTGATCTGACTCCCGACGGGCGAACGATTGTGTTCGACCTTCTGGGCGACCTTTACACTCTGCCGATTGCCGGCGGCCGAGCGACCCGAATAACCAGCGGACTGGCCTTCGATTCCCAACCACGGGTTAGCCCGGATGGAAAGCGGATAGCATTCGTGTCCGATCGGAGCGGCAGTGACCACGTTTGGACGATGTCGCTCGACCTCAAGGATACGATCCAGATTACCAAGGGCAACCTCGAAGGCGTCAGTTCGCCGGAGTGGACCCCCGACGGCAAGGGTATCGTCGTTACCCGCGGTTCGGCCGGGCCCGGTGCCGCCAAACTCTGGTTGTATTTGGTGGCGGGCGGCAGCGGTGTGCAGTTGATCCGAGAGCCGCCCCCACGGCAGGCTATCGGCGCGGCCTTTGGTCCGAACCCCCGTTACCTGTGGTATGCGTTTCGCGATGACGGCTTCCAGTACAACCTGCGGCTGCCCTCGTACCAAGTGGCGGTATACGATCGAGACGCCGGCACCCAGACCGTGATGACCGCACGCCAAGGCTCGGCATTTCGGCCGGCGCTTTCGCCCGATGGAAAGTGGTTGGCCTACGGTACTCGCTACAAGCCCGAATCCGGGATCCGGCTCCGCGACCTGGCTTCCGGCGATGAGCGGTGGCTCGCGTATCCGGTCCAGCGCGACGACCAAGAAGGCTCCTCCTCCCTCGACGTGTTGCCGGGTTACACCTTCACGCCCGACTCCCGCGAGGTCATCGCATCCTACCAGGGTGAGATCTGGCGGATCCCGGTCTCAGGCGGTGCGCCGGCCAAGATCCCGTTCCAAGTCGGCGAAGACGTCGCGATTGGACCGGAGGTTCGGTTCGCCTATCGGGTCGACACCGGTATGGTCCAGGCCCGGCAGATTCGTGACGCGGTCCCGTCGCCCGATGGGAAACGGCTTGCTTTCTCGGCGCTCGGCAGGGTGTATGTGATGGACTATCCGGCGGGGGTACCGCGGCGGATCTCGGCACTCGAGGTCGGGGAATATTATCCGACGTGGTCGCCGGACGGGTCGGCGGTGGCGTTTGTGACTTGGTCGGATCGGGAGGGCGGGCAGATCTATCGGGCGCCGGCGGCGGGGCCGGGAGCGGCGACCCGGCTCACTCGAACGGGGGCCAGATATTCTCAGTTAGCGTGGGCGCCGGATGGTCAGCGGATTGTGGCGGTCCGGGCGGCGACTCGCGACATGCAGGAGACTCTGGAGCGATTCGGTTCGGGGTTGGGGGCCGAGTTCGTCTCGGTTCCCGCGACCGGCGGCGAGGTCACCGTCATCGCGCCGACCGGGGGACGCCAGTCACCCCACTTCGCCACCGATCCCACTCGGATCTACAGTTACGGCGGGGCCGAAGGGCTGGTCTCGATGCGGTGGGATGGGACCGATATCAAAGGGCATCTTAAGGTGACCGGGCCGATGCCCCCAGGCGGGACGACGGCGCCACCTGCCAGCCTGATCCTGATGGCTCCCACCGGTGACCAAGCCTTGGCGGTCGTGGGCAGCGACATCTATGTCCTTTCAGTGCCGTATGTTGGCGGTCCGACTCCGATCGTGTCAGTGGCCGATCCGGCCACCGCGGCGGTACCGGTCAAGAAACTGACCGACATCGGCGGAGAGTTCCCGGCGTGGCGGGCCGACGGCCGGAAGGTCCACTGGTCGATCGGCAACGCCCACGTGATCTACGACCTCGACTCCGCCAAGACCTCCGAGCAGCGGATTCGGATCGGCGCCCGGCGCGACATCCCCAGGCAGAGCCTAGTGCTGCGGGGCGGTCGAGTCATCACCATGAACGGCCGCGAAGTCCTCGAAAACGCCGACATCATCATTCGTGACGACCGGATCGTGGCGGTCGTCCCGGCCGGGTCGAGGCCGGAGCCCAATGCCCGGATCATCGATGTGGCCGGAAAGACCCTGGTCCCGGGATTTATCGACGCTCATGCTCACTACCGACATTCGCCCGGCGTTCATTTTGGGCAACCCTGGGCCTACCTCGCGAATCTGGCCTTCGGGGTTACCACGTCGCGCGATCCTCAGACCAGCACCACCGATGTTTTGAGCTATGCCGATCTGGTCGAGACCGGTCAAATGATCGGACCGAGAGTGTATTCGACCGGGCCCGGGGTGTTCGCAACTGAACAGATCAAGAGTCTCGATCATGCCCGGTCGACTCTCAAACGCTATAGCCAATATTACGACACCAAGACGCTCAAGATGTACATGGCGGGAAATCGTCAGCGGAGACAGTGGATCATCATGGCGGCAAAAGAGTTAGGACTCATGCCGACGACCGAAGGCGGGATCGATTACGCCCTGGAGGTCACCCATGCTCTTGACGGTTACTCAGGGGTCGAGCACTCGCTTCCAGTCCATCCGATCTTCGAGGACGTTGTCAAACTCTTTGTCAACAGCGGGACCACGAACACGCCTACGCTCCTGGTGGCGTATGGGGGTCCTTGGGCTGAGAACTTCTACTACGCTACCGAACGAGTGGCGGACGACCCCAAGCTGATCCGATTCCTGCCGGATGCCGAACTGGATGGCCGAGCCCGGCGGCGGGGAGGCAACCCTGGGGTAGTTGGATGGGTCTTACCCGAAGAACAGATCTTCCCGAAACATGCTCAGTTTGCCAAAGCGGTGGTCGAGGCCGGCGGCCGGATTGGAGTCGGCGGCCACGGTCAACTCCAGGGCCTGGGGTTCCATTGGGAGTTATGGTCGATTCAGTCCGGCGGGATGTCGCGGCATGATGCCCTCCGGGCGGCTACAATTCTCGGCGCCCAAGCGATCGGTCTCGACCAGGACCTGGGCTCCATCGAACCGGGGAAGTTGGCGGACCTCGTGGTTCTCGACCGAAACCCGTTGGACGACATTCGAAACTCGAAGGCGATTCGTTACGTGATGAGGGGTGGCAGGCTCTATGAAGGGGAAACCCTCGACGAGCTTGCTCCCAATGCCAAACCGTTGCCCAAACCGTGGTGGCGCGATACCGCGCCGCCGAAGCCCTAAGCCCTAGGCCCTAGTCCATGTACCTGCCTCTCCTGCTCACGGTTGCCGCGTTGTTCCAAGACAGCCTCCCCCTCAAGCCGGCCCGGGTCGCCAAGTTCGCGGCCACCAAGGCCACTTGGACATCGATCGACGTTAGCCCAGACGGCCGAACCATCGTGTTCGACATGCTCGGCGACCTCTATACCATTCCGATCACCGGCGGCACCGCCAGTCGGCTCACCAGCGGGATGGGGTATGACGCCCAGCCCCGGTTCAGTCCCGACGGCAAGCGGCTGACCTTCTTCTCCGACCGCGCCGGGGGTGACAATCTCTACGTCAGCAACGCGGACGGCACCGGGATTCGCCGGATCACCTATGGCATCCAAGGGACCCACGTCTCTCCGGAATGGATGCCGGACGGGAAGTACATCGTGGCGTCGAGTGCTGCCGGTGGCTTCGGGGCTTGGAAACTCACGATGTACGACGTTGAGGGCGGCATCGGGGTCATGTTGACCCGGAACACCGGCCCGATGGCGTTCCTTGGCGCGGCACCGTCTCCCGACGGGCGCTACATCTACTACGCCACCCGGCAAGGCCCGTGGCAGTACAACGCCGCGATGCCCCAGGCGCAGGTCGGGGTCTACGATCGTCACACCGGGAGTACGACGATCCAGACCACTCGGTTCGGCAACGGCATTCGGCCCGCGATTTCGCCGGACGGCAAGTGGCTCGCGTACGGGAGCCGCGAAGGCCAGCAGACCGGGCTTCGGATCCGGGAACTTGCCAGCGGCGAGGAAAAGTGGTTGGCCTTTCCGGTTCAGCGCGACAACATCGAGTCGGTGCCCGATCTCGACTTCCTCCCGGGGTATTCCTTTACGCCCGACGGGCTCGCCATCGTGATCTCCTACGGCGGGGAGTTGTGGCGGGTCCCCGTCAATGGCACCGCCCCCGCGAAAATCCCCTTCGTGGTCAACGCCGAAGTGGCCGTCGGACCCGAGGTCAAGTTCGAATACCCGATCGAAGACACCCCGACATTTACGGTGCGCCAGATTCGGGATCCGGTCCCGTCGCCGGATGGCCGCCGGATCGCGTTTACGGCGCTCGACCGTCTTTATGTGGCCGACGTGCCTAACGGAACGCCGCGGCGAGTCACCACCTCGGACGCCGGGGAGTACTATCCGGCCTGGTCGCCGGACGGATCGGCACTGGCCTATGTGACCTGGGACGGGACCGAAGGCTTCCTGATGCGCGCCGCCGTGTCCGGTGGCCAGCCACTGCGCCTGACCCAAGAAAGCGCCTTCTATCAAACCCCGGCATGGTCGCCCGACGGGCGGCGGATCGTCGGCGTTCGAGCCGCGGCTCGGAATCTCAAAGACCAGATCGACCCATTCATCGGGGACGGGCAGGGGGCTGAGTTCTTCTGGGTGAGCTCGACCGGCGGTGAGCCGACCGCGATTCGGCCCACCGGCGGAAACCTCGGCGCGCCCCACTTCACCGCCGACACCGGCCGGGTTTTCGTCTACGGGTTCTTCCCGCCCGCGCCCGGCGGTCCCCCCCAAGGGTTTACCGCGGCCCTGGCCTCGTTCCGGTTGGATGGCACCGATCTGAAGCAGCATCTCCAGGTCACGGGACCACTGCCGTTAGGCTTCTTTGCTCGCTCCGGCCCTGAGTATCGGGAGCCGTTCGCTCCCAAGGCCGGCCACACCGCCATGGGTGATCTGCTCCCATCCGATTACATGAGCGCCAAAGAGCCGGCGGTCCAAGGACCCCGGGCCGACGTGATCCGGATGGCTCCCAAGGGCGATCTGGCGCTGGCGGCGTTCGGCAACGATGTCTATGTGGTCCGAGTGCCGCAGATCGGCGGCGCGGTGCCCACGGTATCGGTTGCCAAGATCGACAGTTCCGCGACTCGTGCCCTGAAGCTCACCGACATCGGTGGCGAGTTCCCGACCTGGAGCGCCGATGGGCGCACCATTCATTGGGCGATCGGCAATGCCTTTGTCTCGTACGATGTGGCTCGGGGCATGGCCGTTGATGACAGCCTCCGCGCCGCCGGGGCCGACACCGCCGTCCGGGTCCGAAACCAATACCTCCCGGCCGAGCGGCGGATCAGAGTCACCGCCGGGCGGGATATTCCGCAGGGCACCGTGGTGCTTCGGGGCGCCAAAGTGGTGACGATGCGCGGCGCCGAAATTGTCGAAAACGCCGACGTCGTGATCAAGAACCAGCGAATCGTGAGCGTCGGCCCTCGGGGCTCAGCTCCGGCCGATGCCCGGGTTATCGACGTGGCCGGCAAGACCATCATTCCCGGATTTGTCGACACCCATGCCCATATGTGGACGGCCTGGGGTATTCACTGGCAGCGAAGTTGGATCTACGACGCCAACCTGGCGTACGGGGTGACCACCACCCGCGACCCGCAGACCGCGACGACCGACGTGTTGACCTATCAGGACCGGGTCGACGCCGGCTCGATGGTTGGGCCGCGGGTCTACTCCACCGGGCCGGGTGTGTTCACCGGCGACCGGATCGGCTCGCTCGAAAAAGCCCGGAGCGTGCTCAAGCGTTACAGCGAGTACTACGACACCAAGACCTTCAAGATGTACATGTCTGGCAACCGGCTCACCCGCCAATACCTGATCATGGCGTCGAAAGAACTGAAGCTGATGCCCACCACCGAAGGCGGGCTCCAGTTCATGCTCAACATGACCCATGCAATGGATGGGTATCCCGGCATCGAGCACACGATTCCGCTCTATCCGATGTATGACGACGTCGTCCAGCTCCTCAAGGCTTCTGGGACCACCAATTCCCCGACACTGTTGGTCACCTACGGCGGACCCTGGGCGGAGAACTACTTCTACGCCCGGGAAAGCACCGCCGGCGATGCCAAGCTTCGTCACTTCACGCCATCGGAAGAATTCGAGAGCAAGACCCGGCGACGGGGTTCAGGCCCCGGCCCGAGCGGCTGGGCCCACGAATCGGAATTCATGTTCAAGAAGCACTCTGAGTTCAACAAGCACCTGATCGAGGCCGGTGTCTGCAGCGGCGTCGGCAGCCACGGCCAACTCCAAGGCCTTGGCTTTCACTGGGAGCTGTGGGCGATCCAGAGCGGCGGCATGAAGAATCACGACGCCTTGAAGGTCGCGACGCTCTGTGGAGCCCAGGCCATTGGGCTTGGGAAGGACTTGGGTTCACTCGAGACCGGCAAGCTGGCCGACCTGATCGTTCTGGACAAGGACCCACTGGATAACATCCGCAACACCAACACCATCAAGTACGTGATGAAGAACGGCCGCCTCTACGAAGGCGATACGATGAATGAAATTTGGCCGCGGCAAAAAACGGCGCCGAACGAACCTTGGCGTCAGACCGCGCCAGCCAACACCACAGGGATCCGCTAACCATGACTCGCTCCCTCATTCTCGCGGCGCTCCTCGTTTCGCCCGCTTTTGCCCAGGCTCCCGGTGGACCGGGCGGCCCGCCTCCGAAACCCCTACCGCTCGAAGCCAAGCGGAAAGGGGAGTTCACCGCCACCAAGGGCACCTGGATGTCCGTGGACGTGAGCCCTGATGGCCAGACGATCGTCTTCGACATGCTCGGCGACATCTATACGATGCCGATCGGCGGCGGCAAGGCGACCGCGCTGGTGACCGGGATGTCGTTCGATGCCCAACCCCGGTTCAGCCCGGACGGAAAGAAGATTGCCTTCGTGTCGGACCGAAGCGGCGGTGACAATCTCTTCACCATGACGGTGGACCGGTCGGACACGACCCAGATGACCCAGGGGAACGGCACCCAGTACATCTCCCCCGAATGGACCCCGGACGGCAAGTCCATCGTGGTCAGCCGAGGCAGTGGAACCTTTCCTTCGGCCAAACTCCATCTCTATCCGGTCGACGGCGGATCGGGGTATCCGCTCGTCCAACCCGGTCCTCAAACCGCCAATCTCAAAACGATCGGGGCTGCCTTCAGTCCCGATGGCCGTTATGTCTGGTTCGCGGCCCGCTCCGGTGATTGGCACTACAATGCGATCTTCCCCCAGTCTCAGGTCGGTTCGTACGACCGGCAAACCGGTGTCATGACCCAACTGTCGAACCGGTATGGCTCGGGGTTCCGCCCAGCCGTGTCGCCCGACGGCAAGTGGCTGACCTATGCCTCCCGGCACGAGTCGAATACCGGACTCAGGCTCAGGAATCTGGCGAGCGGCGACGAGAGTTGGTTGGCCTATCCGATTCAACGGGATGACATCGAATCCCGCGCGACCCTCGACGCCTTGCCGGGCTATGCGTTCACCCCTGATTCTCGGGCGGTCATCATCTCGTACGCCGGTGAGATTTGGCGGGTTCCGCTCGACAAGTCGGCGGCCACCAAGATCCCGTTCACCGTCGACGTGAAGCTCGACGTGGGGCCTGAGGTCAAGTTCGTCTACCGGGCCGATACCACAGCCAATCTCGTGGCCAAGCAGATTCGCAACCCGGTGGCCTCGCCCGACGGCAAGCGGCTGGCGTTCGTCGCCCTCGATCGGGTCTATGTGATGGACCTTCCGAACGGCACGCCGCGGCGAGTGTCGGCCGCTGAGGTCGGTGAGTATCAGCCGGTGTGGTCGCCGGACGGCAAGTCGATCGCCTACATCACCTGGGGCGATGCGGCCGCTGGTCAGATCATGCGAGCGGCCGTCGACGGGCGGGTCATCGCTCCGGTGCCGGTCACCAAGACGGCGGCACTCTACAGCAATCCGGTGTGGACGCCGGACGGGGCCCGGATCGTGGCTACGCGCCAGGCCGGCCGGGACTTGGTGGAGGCGTCCGGCAATGGCGGTGGCGGCGTCGGTGGTGACTTTGTCTGGGTTCCTTCGACCGGTGGCGACGTCACGGTGATCGCGCCGACGGCGGGCCGCGACGTGCCGCACTTCGTCAAGAACCAGCCCGATCGGATCTACGCGTCGGGCTTTGGCGAAGGCCTGGTCTCGTTCCGTTGGGACGGCACCGATGTGAAACGGATCATCCAAGTGACCGGGCCTGCCGCGTTCGGCGGGGTGCCGGGAGCGAGCACTCTCGAACCCGATGGCGGACTCGTGTTCCTGCCCCGCCGAGTTGCTCCGGTCAAAGCGGCTGATTTCCAGGTGGTCAACCCGCTCGAGGGCGGGTCGCCGTTCCTGCCGGCCAGTCTGATCATGATCTCACCCGAGGGCGACCGGGTGCTGGCCCAGGTGCAGACCGACGTTTTCTCGATCCCGCTGGTCCAGGTCGGCGGGCCGACCCCGAACGTCAATGTCATGGGCGGCGGCGGTGTGACGGTCCGGAAGCTGAGTGACGTGGGCGGTGAATTCCCGTCCTGGAGTGGTGACAGCAAACGGGTCCACTTCGCCCTCGGAAATGTCCTCTTCAGCTACGACCTGGCCCGAGCCCAAGTGGTCGACGACAGTCTCAAAGCGGTCAATCGCGCCAAGGCGGACACGGCCTTCGTCAAGCAGTCGATTCAGGACAGCGTCAAGACCCTCAAGGCCAGGAGCGACAGCCTGATCAAGGCGCTCGCGGTCGTGCCCGATTCGATCAAGATCAGACTCTTCGATCTCGAAAATCGGTTGATGGCGGACTCGGTCAAGGCCGCTCGCGCCAAGAGCGACACCACCAAGGCCAAACCTGACACGACCAAGGCCAAACCTGACACCACCAAGGCCAAGAAGGACGAGAAGCCTGGGTACAAGCCGGAAGAGCTCAAGATCAAGGTGGAAATCGCCCGCGACCAGCCCCGCGGCGTCGTGGTCCTTCGCGGCGGCCGGGCCATCACGATGAAGGGGAAGGAGATCATCGAGGACGCCGACGTCGTGGTGCGCGACAACCGGATCATCGCGATCGGCGCCCGGGGCCAGGTGACCATTCCGGCCGGCGCCAAGATCATCGACGTCACCGGGAAAACCGTTATGCCCGGAATGGTCGACACCCACTACCACGCCCAGTGGCTGATTCCTGAAATTCATCCGAGCCAGGCGTGGCAGTACTTGACCACCTTGGCCTACGGCGTCACGACCACCCGGGATCCGCAAACCGCGGTGAGCGACATCTTGAGTTACCAGGACCGAGTCGAAGCCGGCGGGATGGTGGGGCCCCGGATCTACTCGACGGGCCCCGGACTGTTCAGCGGCGACAACGTCCGAGACCTCGATCACGCGAAGACTTTGTTGAAGCGGTACGCCCAATACTGGGACACCAAAACGCTCAAGATGTACATGTCCGGCAATCGCCAGCAGCGCCAGTGGATCATCATGGCGGCCAAGGAACTCGGCATCATGCCGACCACTGAAGGCGGTCTCGACTTCAAGTTGAATCTGACCCACGCGCAGGATGGCTACCCGGGCATCGAGCACGCGCTCCCGATCACCCCGATTTTTGACGACGTGGTCCAGTTGTTCAAGACCAGCCAAACCACCAATTCACCAACCCTGCTCGTGTCGTATGGCGGACCGTTCGGTGAGAACTACTTCTACGCCACGGAAGACGTCGTCGGCGACAAGAAGCTGGCCACCTTCATGCCGAAGGGACAGGTCGACGCCCGAGCGCTCCGGCGGGGTTCGTCCTTCGGCTACCAGCAGGGCGGTTGGTTCAACAAGGATGAGTATGTGTTCCCGAAGCACGCTGAGTTCATCAAGCAGCTGATCGAGGGTGGGGCTCGGGCGGCGGTCGGCGCCCACGGTCAGATCCAAGGGATCGGCAACCATTGGGAGCTCTGGGCCATGGCCTCGGGCGGGCTCGCGAATCACGATGCTCTTCGGGCCGCCACGATCTACGGTGCGGAGGCCATCGGCATGGGCACCGATCTCGGCAGCCTCGAGGTCGGCAAGCTGGCCGACGTCCTCGTGCTCGAGAAGAACCCGATCGAGAACATCCGGAACAGCAATACGATCAAGTACGTCATGAAGAACGGTCGGATCTACGAGGGCGAGACGCTGAACGAGATCTACCCGAGGATTCGTCCGCTGGCGAGGCAATGGTGGGCGGACTCCAAACCAGTCACGGCGGCCGGCCTCAAGTAGATCAGAGCGCGACGAGGCTGGTCCACAGCCGATCGTAGGCCGTGCGAATTGGCGCCCGGCTTGCCGCCCTGCTGAGCGACAGCTCGATCCCGTCCAACATCGCGTCGATCGAGGCCGGATCCGCGAGCGACTCGGCCGGGAGGCCGAGCACTCGCGGCAAGGCCCGGTGAAAATCCTGGCCCAAAGCGCCCGCGGCCACCCCGGCGTGCCCACCGGCCGCGAGCGACACCCAAGCCGCGAAGCGGCCCGACTCCACGTCATCGACCAGAGCGCCCCAGAGACGGTCGATAGCCTCGAGTCCGGTCCCGCGACCGATCGCCGCCAACCTCAGATCCCATCGAACCCGCTCCAGCTCGGCCGCCGTCAGCGCCAGCAACCTCGCCTTGGACTGGTAATGATAAAGGACCAAGCCCTTCGCACATTTCACCTCAAGGGCCACCCGTTCCAGGGTCCACCCCGCCAGCCCCCGCTCCACCACCACCGCCACCGACCGATCAAGCACGACGTCCCTGAGCATCCCCAATCATAGCCCCAGACTGACCACTGGGTCAATTACCACAAACGCAGCAAGTCAAACAATTACAGAATAACGAGATATACCTGACCGTCCAGTCAGTCAACACAGATTTTCAAAACGACACCCCCCCCGAGTGCCGAGTGCCGAGTGCCGAGCGCCGAGCGACGAGCGCCGAGCGCCGAGACCTGAAACCTATTGGAACGTGCCTCCGTACCTGACAGCTATGTCAAATCCGACTCCGCCTACCATGCCCTCGGTCTTCTCGCCGCTTGCCAAGTCGCTCCTGGACGCCTTTTCCGAAGGCGTCGTTGTTTTTGATGCTCAGGGCAAGGTGCTATACGCCAACCAAAATGCCCGCGAATTGGGCCTCGACTTCTCCCAAACCTCCCGCGAACTGATGCCGCAGTTGGCCGAGTTCGGCGGTCGCCTCAAGCCGCTCAAGGTCGGGGCCATCGACCTGGGCGAAGCGATGTTCCTGCCCGGCAACGCCGGTCCCAAGACGCTCGCCGAGCGGGAAAAGGAAGCGATCGTCCGGTCGCTGGACGCCAATGCCTGGAAGCTGGCCGAAACGGCCAAGAGCCTCGGGATTAGCCGGACCACACTGTGGCGGCGGCTTCGGGCCTACGGCCTCCATCGGGACGGACGGAGCAAATGGGCCCAGGCTTCCTAGGTCTCGCCTTCGCCGCCGCGCTGTTCCAGCAAACCCCCGACACCGCAACCTACGACTCACCGAGAACCCGCGACCTGATCGCGGGGGCCATGGCGCGTCATCGGGCCCAGGACTCCACGGTCACCGACTATCAGGCCCGGATTCGATACCGGCTCTCGTTTGCCCTTGGTCGCCGCCGGTGGGCGAACGTCCCCACCTTGGGTGTCGAGGAGCAGGAGGCCAAGGTCGGCTGGCAGCTTCCGAACGATTTGCGAGTGGATGTTCTGGGCCAACGATTCCGGGCTCGAAACCCCGAGTGGAATCTCAACTCAACGTTCGATGAGCCGTGGTTCGTGCCCCGCGGCCTCGGCGACTCGATTCGGACCTTCGGCGCGGACTTTCCGGAACGGGCCGCGCTCCATCCGCTCGCGGCGGACGGACCGATCTACTACCGCTATGAGCTTCTGGATAGTGTCGCGATCAAGGCCCCACAAGGCCGGGCCATCCGTCTCACCGCCATTCGAGTCATTCCAAAGCAAGCGGCCGGCGCCCTGATCGCCGGGCGGATCTGGCTCGATGTGGAAACCGGCGAAGTGGTCCGATTGGCGTTTCGCTACGTCGGAACCAACCTGTGGGTTTCTCCCGAGTTCAACACCAAGAAGGATTCAAGTGAGGCGCGGAGTGCCAACCGGATCGTGAATCGGATTCTCTCGATCGATTCCGATCTCGAATACTCCCTACAGGAGGGGAAGTACTGGATGCCCTATCGCCAGATCCTCTCCGGCAAGGTGCAGATCCCATTCGTTGGCGATTACGTCGTACCCTTCGAGGCCGTCACCACCTTCGGCGACTACGAAATCAACACCGGTCGGCGGATCGTGTTCACCGAGCCGTTGCCGGATTCGGCATACCGATCCACCGTCGCCGGGCGTCGGGCTCGGCGCGACACCTTGGATGCCCGGGAACGCGAACGGCTCAAGACTGATAGTCTTGGCGGTCGTCGGTTTGCGGGGTATGCCCCCGGCGGCCGGTACGAAATCCATCGGCCCCATCGAGACACCCTCCGGGCCTACCAGACCTGGGGAGACAGCCTCCAACTCGAGTTGTCGGCCGAGGACGACCGACGGGTCAAAGAGGTTCAGGACGATTTGGCGCGGATGGTCGATGCCCTGCCCAACGCCATTACCGGGATCCGCGGTGCCGGCGTCGGGTACGAGAAGCTGGCCGACATCCTTCGGTACAACCGGGTCCAAGGTTGGTCGGGCGGATTCGGCTACCAGGCGTCGGTGCCCGGAGTGTCCTTTACCACCGCCTACCTGACCGCCGGGTATGGCACCAGTGACAAACGCCTAACGGGGCGAATCTCGCTGGTCCGAGATGCCCCGGGTGGGACCCTGTCCCTGACCGGTTACCATGAGCTTGCCGATCAGGACCCGCTCTCACGCGGCCTCACGTTCGGCAATTCGGTTCGGGCAATCTTCTGGGCCAGGGACGACGCGGACTACTATCTCGCCTCCGGGGTATCGCTTTCCAACGAGTCCTCGCTGACCCGAGGTCTCGACTTAAAGCTCGGTCTTCGCGCGGAACGCCAAGCATCCGTCGTGCGCCGGGCTAAGTCGTCGGTCAACGACTTCCTGTTTGGCGACGGGGTGTTCGACCCCAACCCGGCGATTGCCGATGGTGACTACGCCGTTGCGACCGCCCGGTTGGACGGCGTTACGGGTCGGGCTCGATGGTCACTCACGGTCGAAGGACAGCGGAGCCGGGACGATGCGGGTGCCCGAACCTACGTCGCGCTTCGTCAGCCCCTCTTCGGACGTCGGGGCATCGTCGTTCGGGCCAATGCCGGGGTTGCGACCAAGGACGCCCCGCCCCAGATGTTCTTTCGTGCCGGAGGCCGGTCCACGGTTCGCGGGTTCGACTACGGAACTCAGCGCGGCCCGGCGTTTTGGTCGGTGCAAACCGATTGGACCCCGTTTCGGGGCCAACTCCGGCCGGTGCTGTTCGCGGATGCCGGCCAAGCCGGCGCCTTGGGATCGCTCTCGCGCCAACCTCTGCTGGTCGGCGGCGGCGTCGGCCTTTCGGCACTCTCCGGTCTGGTCCGGCTCGACCTCAGCCGGCGGATCGCCAGTAATCTGGCGTTCAACGCCCGGGGGGGCTGGCGGGTCGATCTTGTGTTCGGGGCCGTTCGCTGAGACCTTCCTCCGCGATGCGAGCGCTAGCGTTGGGCCTCTTGATCCTTCCCCTCGGTTGCCAGGAAACGGTGGTCCAACCCGACGACGGCCCAGGCACGGTCGCGGTCGATTGGACGGCGTCGCGAACCGGCAAGTTCTCGAGCCGCCCGGAAACGTCGTGGTGCCCGGCCGATTCGATGCTTGAAATCCTCGCCATACGGGGTGACACGGCCTTCGGAATCACCCTCTTTGCGCAAGACTCAATCCGGTCGGGTCAGTTTCCGTTGGTGTCGGGCGCAATCTCCGCCAATTGGCGGCCCCTCGCTTTCGGAGCCCTCCGCTTGGCCGCCGACTCGGTGAACGTCGGCTTTGAAGCCTCATCCGGTAACGTCCAAGTCACCCGCGCGGATTCGGGACGGGTCTCGGGAACATTCGACGCCCGGTTCAAGCGCGTCGACGGTCCCGATACCCTCAGAATCACCGGCAAGTTCGTCGACCTTGTCATTCGTCCGGCAGCCGGGTTGTGTGGCCGAGTTGCCAGGTCGGGGAGGCGCTAGCCGCGTGCCTGACCAGACCTACTTTCGGAAAGGCTTCGGCCTCAAACGGGCGATTGATGGTCTGCTCACCGCCGACTACCATAGCACCCTCATTGAGCGCTTCAAGGCGAACGGATATCGACTGACGGTTGGCCCGCTGACGTTCCGGCTCGCGAAGGAATTCGGCTTCTGCTACGGGGTCGACCGCGCCGTCGAGTATGCCTACGAAGCCCGGTCGAAGTTCCCCAACCGCCATTTGGTCATGGTCGGTGAGATCATTCACAATCCCCATGTCAATCAGAAGCTCGCCGCGATGGGCATTGAGTTCATTCACCGGAGCGAGGCCGGCCACTTCGATTTTTTGGGCATCACACCCGATCATGTGGTCATCCTGCCGGCGTTTGGCGTGACAATCCATGACTTCACGACGCTCCGGGCCATCGGCTGTGTGCTGGTGGACACCACCTGCGGCTCGGTCCTCAATGTCTGGAAGCGGGTCGAATCCTATGCCCGCGACGGCTTCACGTCGATCATTCACGGGAAGTACCGGCACGAGGAAACCAAAGCCACGGCGAGTCAGGTCACGAAGTATCCGGCCGGGCACTATTTGGTCGTCCTCGACATGGCTGAGGCTCGCCAGGTCATTCAGTTCATCGAGCATGGCGGCGACGCCGCGCCGTTAGTGGAACAGTTCGGCAAGACCGCCTCCGCGGGGTTCGATTTCGAGCGGGACTTGGTCCGGGTCGGGATCGCGAACCAAACGACGATGCTCTCCAAGGAGTCGCTGGCGATTGCCGACGAGTTTCGCTCGGCGATGCTTCGAAAGTACGGTGAGGAGACCGGTGCCGACCACGTCCGGACCTTCGATACCATCTGTTCCGCCACCCAAGAACGGCAGGATGCCGTGGCCGAGCTGCTGGACGAACGGCCCGATATGATGCTTGTGGTGGGTGGATACAACTCGAGTAACACCACGCACTTGGCCGCACTTTCCTCTCGAATCGGGGTCCGAACTTTCCACATTGAGGACGCCGACTGCATCGACCCCGATGCGGGCACCATCCGCCATCAGCCGGTGGGAACGAAGCATGAGGTGGTCGAGGTCGACTGGCTGGCAGCCGCCCGGTCGGTCGGTTTGACAGCCGGCGCGTCGACCCCCAACAACAAAATCGGCCAGACGGTCGCCCGGGTCGTTGCGACTCTTGGAATGGACCCAGTCGATCTGCTTCGGTAATTGTTCGGTATTGGTATGGCGAGATCGCAGTTCCGGCGGTACACTCTCCGCCCCTAATGTCGATCCACGAAACGCTCGAGTCCCTGCCATCGGTCGCATCCCGCCGCGTCAACGCGCGGGAAGGCTATTTCACGGCCGGGAGAATGTTCGCGTTGGTGGCCGAAACCACGATCTGGCTCCGGCTGCCGCTGCCGACCGGTGCCCAGGTGATCGAGGCGGAGGTTGGGCTCCTGCTGGTCGAGCCCCCGATACCGAACGGGCTCACCTGGGTGGCGGTCCCGGTACCCACCACCGATCCGGCTGAGCTCCATGACTTGATCCTCCAGTCGCACCAGGCCGTGAGATTGGCCAGCCGTCGGGCCCGTCGGGATCGCTCGACGGTCAGGCGCCGCCGAACCCGGGCGGCGTTCTAACTCGTTCCTGCCAACATTCGCGCGATCGCGGCAATAGTGAGCGGGGCGCTACCTTCGGCTCGATTGTTCACCAGCAAATAGGCGGGGAGTCGTAACCCGGCAGCGGTTCGCGCTAATCGCACCAGGTCTTCCCGAAGGCCCGGGTTCGGCTCCTGAATCCGATCGTAAGGCTGAAATCGGTCCACCGCATCAGCGTAGGTCCGGCCCGGCTTGAGGAGTGCCCTGGCGACGAGAAAGGGACCGGTGATGCTATCGGGGTGGTCGAGCTGCTCGCCGATCGTCGGCATCCGGGTCCAGGAATTGAACACGTGCGCCACGTCATGCTCGCGGAGTACGGCGAAATAGGCCGGGCAAAGGAAGCCCTCATTCCGGATCTCGATCCCGTACTGGCCCAGAGGCGGGAGCCGACCCAAAAACTGATCGAGCCAACCGGCGAATTGGTCGGGCGTGACCCCATCGTTCCGGTGGATCGATTGAAACTCGAATACGAATGGGCCGGCATGGTCGATGAAGGCGGCCTGATAGGGCGCCCACACCTCGGACTGGAAAAGTTCGGCGTTCAGAAAGTCCGGGTTCCGGCGGCCGTCGATCGAGTAGGCCGTTAGGCGGTCCCAGACTTTGCTGACGCAACGGAACCCAGCCGGAAGAGCCTTGCCCCAGTTGGTGAGAGTCGCCGGCTTGGGTGGTCCATAGAAACTGGAGTCGATTCCGACGGTCGAAAACAAAGGAAACTTGGCGTACTCAGCGAGCATCCTTGCGGTGGCGCCGCTCGCTGGATAGGGCTTGCTGTAGACGAGTCCGGTCCATCCGGGATAGGTCCAGGTTGAGGTGCCAAAGTGGACGCCGGCGGGGATTGCGGCTCGGAGTTGCTGGAGCTCCTGGATCGTTGGCCGTGACTCCAGCTTCACGGCTTTGGGACGATTTTGGCGACTCGGCCGCCAGCAGTCGCCAGATATAGCTCCCCGGCCGCGTCCTGGCCGAACCCGGTGATCTGCCCATTCGCCACCAGATCGGGCCACTCCCGTTCCTCGGTGGCGGCGCCGTTGGCCAGCCGAAAACTGCGGACCCATCCGCGGCAGTAGTCAGCGTAGAAGTAGGTCCCGGCGAGGCCACTGATTGCGGTCCCCCGATAGACGTACCCGCCGGTGACCGCACAGGCGCCGCCGGTGTGCGGGTAGTCGACCACCGGGAGCACCAGGCCGGTTCGGTCGCAGGACCCGCCTCCGAAGCAGCCTTTGCCCTCCATCGTGTTCCAGCCGAAATTGGCGCCCTTGCTGGCGGCTAACGAGACGGCGTCGATCTCCTCGCGGTCTCCCTGGCCGACATCACCGATGTAGAGATCGCCGGTTGCTCGATCGAAACTGAACCGCCATGGGTTACGGAGGCCGAGGCTCCAGATTTCCGGCCGAGTGCCGGTTTGGCCGACGAAGGGGTTATCGCCGGGGATCGTTACCTGTCCGGCCGCCGACACCGTAAGTCGTACCATCTTGCCTAACAAGGTCGACCGTTTTTGCCCGTTGCCCTGCGGGTCCCCGCCTGAGCCTCCGTCGCCCATCCCGATGTAGAGCTGGCCGTCGGGTCCGAATGCGACCATTCCTCCGTTATGGTTGGAGAATGGCTGGGTCACAGTCAGGATGACTTGTTCTGAGCTTGGATCGGCGCGATCGGGTTCGCTGGCGGAGATCCGGAACAGGCTCACCTTGGTGTCGCCGTCTGGATCGGTGTAGTTGACGACAAACAGGCCATTGGTTGCGTAGCCGGGGTGAAAGGCCAGACCGAGGAGTCCCTGCTCGGATCCGGTTGAGACCTTGCCGCGGAGGTCGAGAAAAGGCGCGCTAAGGGTTGAGCCTTGCTTTACGATCCGGATTGCCCCGGCTTTCTCGACGACGAAGATTCGGGCGTTGTCTCCCGTTGGAGCGGCGACGAACACCGGAACGCTGAAGGTGCCGATGTCGGCCAGTCCGAGTCCGCTGGAAGGGGGTGGCGGAGGAGGCGGTGGAGCGCTGGCGCCGCCGCAGGCCGAGAACAAGGCGATCAACGTGAGAGGCCGGAACGGTTTCATGGGGTGTAACTTGTACTCATGCGAGCCATTCTGTACACTGGGTCCGGCGGGTCTGAAGTCATTTCGGTCACTGAAGTCGATAGCCCGTCGCCCGCCGCGGGTCATGTCCGAGTGCGGGTCAGAGCGGTTGGGCTCAATCGGGCCGACATCCTCCAACGGAAGGGGGCCTATCCCGCGCCCGCTGGGTGGCCGGCGAACATTCCGGGGCTCGAGTACGCCGGGGTGGTCGAATCGTTAGGTCAAGGCGTCGGTTCAGTCCGGATCGGCGACCGGGTAATGGGGCTGGTCGGTGGCGGGGCCCATGCGGAGTTCGTGGTCCCGCATCAGCGCGAGGTGATACCGGTCCCCGCCGGCCTCACCGACGAGCAGGCGGCTGCTATTCCGGAGGCATTTCTCACCGCCTACGATGCCCTGGCCGTGCGGGGACGGGCGGCGCGCGGCGAGCGGGTCTTGGTGCACGCTGTGGGAAGCGGCGTGAGTACGGCGGCGGTACAAATCGCCAAGTGGCGGGGGTGTACCGTGGTGGGCACTTCGCGAACAGCCTCGAAGCTGGACCGCGCCACGGCTTTGGGGATGGATGTTGGAATCAACACGAGTGTAGCGGGCTTTCGGGAGGCAGTGGGAGAGCCGGTCCACGTCATTCTTGACTACTTTGGCGGGCCGGCATTGGCCGACAACCTGGCGGTGCTCGCGACGAAGGGCCGGTTGGTGCTGCTAGGCACACTGCAAGGGGGGGTGGCCCCGACCGTTGACGTCGGCCGGATTCTTCGGGGCCGGCTCGAGGTGATCGGGACGGTCATGCGGGCCCGCCCTCACGACGAGCGGGTGCCGCTGGTGGAGGAATTCATCCAGCGGGTCTTACCCGAGCTCGCCGCGGCCCGGATGGCGCCGGTGATCGGCGCGTCATTTCCGATCGAGTCCATGGCCGAGGCGCACGCGGCCATGGAATCGAATCAGGTCTTCGGGAAAATCGTGCTGACCTGGTAGTCTACATTCCGGGCATGTGGTAGAAGAATTGCTCCTTGGTAATCTTGCCGTCCTCAACCCAGTACAGTGCCATCTCGTCCATAACGTAGCGTTGGCCGGTGGCTTTGTTGGTGACATCATAGCTGAACCGGAGACTGAACTGGTTCCCACCGATCATCGGGCCTTCGACCGCTGCGCTATGGACGTCGAAGGTCTGCACCCACCACTCGGCCTTTTGGTGAACGGCCTCCATGCCGACGACCTCGCGAGGTTCGCCCGCCGCTTCGATGCTGACGATCTTCGGATGGTAATAGGTATTCATTGCGCCCAGGTAGTCGCCCGCTTTGCATTTGGCAGCGAGTCCGTTGGCCACATCGGAGACCGTCATGGCTACATGGTCCCTTCGTCAGCCGATGGACCATAGGTCGAGGGAACGGAGATGTTGTTCATCCGGAGGTAGACCGTCAATTGGGCCCGGTGGTGGATGATGTGATTCATGGTGAAGATCCGAAGGACGGCGACCCGGGGCATCGAGAAGATGACCTGTCCGTTGCTCTTGAGGGCCCAATTTACGGCGAAGTCGGCGTCGGACGCCGCCGCGAGCGAAGCTCGGGCCTGGCTGACGTTCTGATCGAAAATTTCGAGAGTGCGTTTGGCGCTCTCATACGGCGGCGATTTCCACGGCTGGCCGCCGGGATTCATGTCGAGTTCGGTTTGCGCCATGGTCATCGTGGCCCATCCGGCCAAGTTCGCGACGTGGAGGCCCAAATCACCGGCTGCAAACGACTTGGGGTGGGGCTTCCAGGTTGCGATGGCGTCGGTGAGGCGTTCGAGCACTTTCCGGGTGTTGGCCATCTCATTGTCGAACTCGGGCAGAACGGACTGGGAAATGTTATTGGACATAGTGGTTCCTTGAGAGGTTGTCAGGCCCGGTTAGAAGGGGTCGGTGCCCCGAAACGGTTGAGGGGAAAACTGTGGATTTGTTGGAGAGTCCGCAACCGCTTCGTCAGGGCATTGTTGTAGTCGGCCCCGGCGTTGTGACGGTTCAGGTACCGTCGTCGGTATCGGGCGGTTAACGCCGGGAACTCTCGTTCGAGAATGGGAAGGAAACCGGACCGCGCTACGGGGCCGAGTCTGAGCGCAAACCCGTCAGCGTACCGCGCCCCGGCGTCCTTCCCGGCAGCCATGAGCCCGCCCAAAGCGCCCCATCCGTCGGTCAGACCGGGGATGATCGGCGCGATCATCAGTCCGACATCGAGGCCGGCCTCCGCCAGGGCCCGGACGCCCCGAAGGCGGGCATGAGGTAGGGGGGTCTTGGGCTCAAGCCGCCGAATCAGGTCGGGATCGAGCGAAATAATCGACATGCTGATGGAGACGCGGTGTCGAGCGGAGAGCGACTGGAGCAGGCCGGCATCCCGAGCGACCAAGGGAGACTTGGTGGTGATGCTGATTCGGAGCCCGCGGTATCCGAGCAAAGCCTCGAGGAGCGACCGGGTGACGCCAAACCGCCGTTCGGCCGGTTGGTACGGATCGGTGGCGGTCCCGATCAGGATGGTCCGGTTGCCGACCTTGGACGGGTCGAGCGTTCGGCGGAGCACGTCGGCGGCGTTCTGCTTGACGAAGATCTGCCGTTCGAACGCGGTTCGGGGGTCGACTTCCGACCCGGCGCGATCGTTTCGTTCCGAGGTCCAGCGGTGGGTATCGCGGGCGTAACAGTAGGCGCAACCGAACTCACAGCCGATGTAGGGATTGATCGACCAGAAGGTCATACCAGTGGCTTCGGGAGGATTGGCGACTCGCCGGACGGTGAGGCCGATGAACTCGGTGCCTCGGAGCCGCTGGTCGAGCGTCGGGAGCGCCTTCGGAACAACTAGCCCGAGTCCAAGTTGGGCCTCCGCGGTGCGGGTTAGCCGCATCGGGACCACCCGCATTGAATACACGACAGGCAGGCACTGGTCGAGATGACCGGACCCGCACACTCGGGGCAGACCCGGACAGGGGGGGGCTGCTCTTGGGTTCGGCGAGGGTTGATCTCGCGGTTACGGTCTTTGTTCGGTATCAGCACCAAACCAATATCGGTATTTGTTCGGTCCTGTCAAGGGTGCAACGAGAGTTGGTAGGGAAGCAAAAAAAAAGAACCCCGACCGGTTAAGGTCGGGGTTCCCCGGACGCTTGCTTACGCGCTGGCGATCCGTTTCACGCCTTCAGCCGCAGGGCCCTTGGCACCCTGGACGACGTCAAACTCCACCCGCTCACCCTCGGTCAAGGACTTGAAGCCCTCGCCGGTGATGGCAGAGTGATGGACGAAGCAATCTTTCGCTCCGTCTTCCGGCGTGATGAACCCGAAGCCCTTGGCATCGTTGAACCACTTGACCGTACCAGTCGTTCGCATTGCGGTATTCCCTTGTGAACTGGATCGGCGGCTGGCGCACCAGCACGCTGACCATTACTGAACCCCCGTGAAAAACCCTCACGAGACGGGGCGTTCCCACGGTGAGGGGCCTTTCCCCTACACCGCCAACGGTCATCCATGAAAAATGGGGGCGCAGCATTGCTGGGCCCCCAACGTCCACTCGGAACTTGTCCGCGCTTTGGCGCATCGACCGCTGCCATACTATAACGCCAAGGGGGCGAAACCGCAACATCCTGCCCGGGATAGCCTATAATTGGGCTTTCGTCCGCCCTTTGTTCCGGAGCTCGCCGATGACCAGCCAATCCGTTCGATGGACCGGCGTCGCCCTCTTGATTGCTCGGAGCGTTTTGGGCCTGATCTTCTTGATGGCCGGGTCATACAAAGTGTTTGTGCTGACGCCGACGGGCCACGTGGTCCAGATGTTCCTCCCTTACAATGACACGTTTCTTCCGGTGTGGTCCCTCTGGGTCGTTGGGTTCACCATCCCGTTTGTTGAGTTGTTGGCGGGGGGCTTGGTCCTCCTCGGCTGGCGGCGGACCATCGGCTACGTCGCGATCGGTGCCGTGTTGGTGGTGGTCACCTTTGGTCACCTGCTCCACCAACCTCTCTATCCGTTTCACGAGCATGTGATTCCGCGACTCGGCCTCCTCTTACTCTTGCTACTCTTGCCGCCCGAGTCCGATCGATTTTCCCTTGATGAGGTGCTGGCTCGGCGCCGAAGCCGGCCGGGAGCCTAGCCTAGATGACGCCACTCAATCGACTCCTGCCTTGGGCGATCGTCCTGGCAGCCGCCTGCAGCCGCACGAAGCAGCCCGGTTCGCCGTCCGAGCTTCGGATTGCGGTCATTCCGAAGGGCACCACTCACCAGTTCTGGAAAGCGGTCCACGCCGGCGCCCTGAAAGCAGGCGCAGAGCTCGGCGTGACCGTCGAGTGGAAGGGCCCGCTCCAAGAGAGCGACCGGGAGGAGCAAATCAAAGTGATCGAGAATTTTGCCACTCGAGGCGTTTCGGGGATTGCGCTAGCCCCGCTTGATGACGCGGCGTTGGTTCAGCCGGTGCTCGACGCCAGACGGGCCGGGATTCCGGTCGTGATCTTTGATTCCGACCTCAAGTCAGACGAGTATGTCAGTTTCGTGGCCACCGACAACTACAAGGGGGGGCAGATCGCCGGCGCCGAGTTGGCCCGACGGGTGGGCGAGACGGGGAACATCCTACTGCTTCGCTACGCGGTAGGCTCGGCCAGCACGGCGAGGCGGGAGCAGGGTTTCTTGGATGAGATCGCGAAGCACCCTGGACTCACGGTCGTCAGTGACAATCAATATGCCGGCCCGACGACGGAGACCGCGTTCCAATCGAGTGAGAACTTACTCGCAGCCCACAAGAATGGATCGGGCCTGGCCGTCGACGGGATCTTTTGCCCCAACGAATCGGCCACCTTCGGGATGCTTCGGGCGTTAGTTGACGGGGGGTACGCGGGCAAAGTCCATTTTATCGGGTTCGACTCAAGCCCAACATTCGTTGAGGCGATCAATGCCGGCCAGATGGATGGCATGGTGCTCCAGAACCCGGTCAACATGGGGTATCTCGCCGTGAAGGCCCTGGTCCAACACCTCCGAGGTCAGCCGGTCGAGAAGCGGATCGACACCGGCGCCACGCTGGTGACGAAGGGTAACATCGACGATCCGGCCATTGCGGAGTTAGTGAACCCCAAGCTGGCACCGTAAGGACGCCGGCTATTCGAGTGGGTAGGGGTCGATGCCCAGACTCGCGCCGACCGCGCTGAGCCGTTGATCGTAACACGCCAACCGGAATCGCTGGCCCTGTCGAAGAAGAAAGTCCATCGAGGCCGCGTGGAGAGCGTCGAGGGTGTGGACCGGCTTCTGAAATGGTTCCGTGGCTCGGGCCAGTACCGGACGGACCAGCTCGAGGAAGGCGATCCGGCCAAAGAGGCCTTCAGCGGCCGCGCGATGGGACCGGGCGAGCCCCCGGTCGTTGAGCCGGGTCCAGACTTCGTACTCGAGGAGTCGGCTCGTCACTAGCGGTTCCGACCACAACGCCTCGGGGGGTCGTCGGTCCTCGGCGAGCAGATGGGCCAGGGCGACCGAGGTATCCAGATAGATCACCGATTGCCCCGATCGTGGGCCAGCTCTTCGAGGACCTGGGCTAGCGAGGCCACGCCCGCTCCAGGCGGCGGCACTGGACCGATAACCAAAGGTGGGGTGATCCAGCCTTGGCGGACGGCGTCGGCGAGCAGTGCGTCGGGTGCCATGTCACTTCTCCCGGAGCGAGGGGGGACTAGTTCCGCGACAACCCGATCGCGGTCGGTGACGAGAACGGTTTCGCCGGAGGCCACGAGCCGGACGTACTCGGCCAGCTTGTTCTTGAGTGTTTTGAGGCCGATAGCTAACATGAATTGAAGGTAGCTTGTAGAAGCTACCTTTGCAATTGAGGGAGTCGGGTTAGTCATGGCGCTGAAGATTGCCTGAGTTCGGCGCCGGTGTTAACCCAAAAAACGCGGGATTGGGCCAAAAACTCGGGGGCTGGCGGTCTTGGTCCGACGCGGTTTGCCGATCCTGGGCAGGTGGTCCAGATTTGGCGCGCCATCATGCCTCAAGCGAATACCGCCCCCGACCCCGATGTTCCGGTGCCGGCTTTGGTCATGGCCGGGATCGGGAAGCGGTTTGGCCCGACCCTGGCGCTGGCGGGAGTCGACCTAGCGGTTGCGTCGGGGGAGATCCATGCCCTGTTGGGGCAAAATGGGGCCGGCAAGAGTACGCTGATGAAGATTCTGTCCGGGGCGCTCGCGCCGGATGAGGGCACGATCCACCTGGGCGGGGCGTCGTACCGGCCCCGTGATCCGCTGGCGGGCCGCCGGGCGGGGATCGCGATGATCTACCAAGAGCTCTCGCTGGTACCGCACTTGTCGGTTGCCGAAAACATCTCCTTGGGTGTCGAGCCGGTGCGCTGGGGGCTGGTCGACCGGGGTCGGATGCGAGCCGTCGCCCGGGCGGCGGTTGCCGACCTTGGGGCCGAGGGGATCGATCCCGATGCGAACGTCGGGTCGCTTCCGATCGGGGTCCGGCAGCTGGTGGAGATTGCCCGGGGACTGGCCGCCGGCTGCCGGGTGCTGGTGCTCGACGAGCCGACCAGTAGTCTCCCGTTGCCGGATGCCCGGCGTCTCTTCGCCACCATGCGCCGGTTGGCCGCCCAGGGCAAGGCGATTGTCTATATCACGCATTTTCTGGAGGAAGCGTTAGGTGTCGCCGATCGGTTTTCGGTCCTTCGGGATGGCCGATTGGTGGCGTCGGGCCCAACCGCCGGCAGGTCGTCGCCGGATCTGGTGGCGATGATGATGGGGCAGCCGAGCGCGGAGGCGTATCCGCGGCGGGCTCGGGCTCGGGGCGAGGTGGTTCTCGAGGTCGAAGATCTGGCGGGGACTGCCCGACTCGAGCGGGCCGATTTCGTACTCCACCGCGGCGAGGTGGCCGGGATCTTCGGACTGGTGGGCTCCGGCCGGACCGAATTGCTTCGCGCCATCTTCGGTCTTGATCCGGTACGGCAGGGGGCGGTTCGGGTGATGGGTCGTGGCGGATACCGCTCGCCGGAGGGTCGGTGGGCGAGCGGGGTCGGGCTGGTGAGTGAGGACCGACAAGGGGAAGGGTTGGCGATCGCATTGAGCGTGGCGGACAACCTGATGTTGAGCAAACTCGGCGGCCCGTGGGTAACGCCGGCGCGTCAACAGACGGCGACGACCGGGTTGATCGAGCGGCTCAACGTTCGCGCGACGAGTCCTTTCGCGCCGGTGGCCACGCTGTCGGGCGGCAATCAACAGAAGGTCGCGCTGGGCCGCCTCCTTCATCATGACGTCGAAGTCCTGCTGCTCGACGAGCCGACCCGGGGTATCGACGTCGGGAGCAAGCGGGAGATCTACCGCCTCATCGATGACTTGGTGACCGGCTCGGTACCCCCGAAGGCAGTCTTGCTGGTTGGGAGTTACCTCCCGGAGCTACTTGCCGTGTGTGACCGGATCGCGGTGATGCACCGCGGCGTGCTGGGCGACTTCGTTCCGGTCGGTGACACCGATGAGCGGACACTCCTGCTTGCCGCGTCGGGCGGGGCGTCCTGATGCGCCGGAATCTGGTGAGCTTGGTCGTTTGGGTGTTGGCCTACTTGTTGTTTGCCGGCTTGATTCGCCAGGCGACCGGCGAGTTCAGTTTCCTGAACGGAGCGAATCTCGAACTCGTGCTTCGACAGACCGCGATCGTCGGGACTGCCGCTCTCGGAATGACGTTGATCGTTGCCGCCGGGGGGATCGATCTGTCGGTTGGGGCGGTGATTGCCCTCACAACCGTCGTGGTTGCCTCGGCGTTGACGGCGGGGTTCTCCCCAGCAGGGGCCCTGGCGCTCGGGATGCTGGCCGGTGTGATCGCCGGTGCTCTGAACGGTCTGTTGGTCACGACGCTTGGCGTTGTGCCGTTCATCGTCACCCTTGGGACGATGCTGGCGGTTCGGGGCGCGGCGAAGGGACTGGCCCATGAGCAGAAAATCGATGCGCCGACCACCTGGCTCAACGACGGCCTTGCCGTGCTGCCGGCCGACCGGCGGTGGCAGCTTTTCCCGACCGGGGTCTGGCTGATGGTCGTGCTGGCGCTCGGAGTGGCCGTTGTGCTCAACTACACCCGGTTTGGCCGCCACGTCTTGGCTGTCGGTTCGAACCCGAGCGCGGCTCGGCTGGCGGGCGTTCCGGTCGACCGGGTCAAACGTTTCGTCTATCTGCTCGGAGGGCTGTTCGGGGCGATCGCCGGGGTGCTTCAATTCGGCCGCCTCTCGGTCGGCGATCCGACCGTGGCGACCGGGCTCGAGCTCGACATCATCGCGGCAGTGGTCATCGGCGGCGCCAGTCTCGCGGGTGGCGAAGCGTGGGTGCTGGGCAGCGTGTTGGGCGCCCTCATCATGACCACGATCCGAGCCGGCGGGTCACAGCTCGGCTGGTCCAACTGGGTTCAGGAGATCGTGACGGGGGTCATCATCGTCTCGGCGGTGGCGGTCGATCGGATTCGTCACCGACGTGGTACCTAACGGTTGATTCAGGCCTTCAGGCCGTACCCTAGCTCAGCGCCGCCTGACACCAGGTGATCCACTCCGGTGGTGAAGCCGGCTTGGGCCGCGAGGAACACCGCCAGCGCCCCGACCTCGGCGACGGTTCCCATTCGTCCGACCGGTTGGGCCGCCTTCCCCGCGGCCTCGGCTCGGGCGGGGTCGGCGGTGGTCGCGGCTCCTTCGATCCACAGAGGGGTCAGGATGTTGCCCGGCGAGATCGAGTTGACCCGGACGCCGTGGGGCGCCTCATCGATGGCGAGCGCTTTGGTGAGGGCGATGACGGCGCCCTTCGTGGCGACATAGGTTACCGCGTGATGCTGTCCGATCGAGCCAACCAGGCTCGCGATATTGATAATGTTGCCTTGGGCCATTCGGAGATATGGCAGCGCGGTGCGGCAGGCGGTGAACACGCTGACCACGTTGAGCTCGAGGAGAGCCCTGAGATCCGCGGCCGAGAAAGCGTCAATCGGTTGATGGGGTGGGTGCCAGCCGGCGTTGTTGACGACGCAGTCGAGACGACCCGCCGAGTCGGCGGTCGCGGTGATGAAGTCTTCGAGTGCGGCGGGGTCGGTCACGTCGCAGGCATGGAACCGGGCTCGGCCGGGGGCCTGCCGGCTGAGGTCGGAAGCCAGGGCTTCGCCCTCGAGGGTGCGGCGATCGCAGAACGAGACGACCGCGCCGGCGGCCACGAACCCGCGGACGATGCCCTCGCCGATGCCCCGGCTTCCGCCGGTCACGATCACCACTCGGTCGCGATAGACCATCTGGTCTTCCTTTCGTTTGGGGTGGCTGACGAAAAGTAGGGGGCCGCCGGTCGTTCCGATATATTCTCCTCAATCCTCGTTTCCAAGGCTCGGCATGGCACGGAGTTCTGTGATTCGGGTCATGCTGGTCGGCGGCCCGATGTACGATCGGTTGTACCGGCGGATTCCGTCCTTTGAGCGGGATACCGGCTTTCAAGTTGAGGTCGTCGCTCGGCTCCCCCATCCGGAGTTGAATGCCCGGGTGGCAAGGGACTTCAGCCGGGGGAACCCCGACGTCGACCTGCTCTCGACTCACACGAAGTACGCGCCATCGCAAGTTCGATGGCTCGCCCCGTTGGATGGGCTGATTCCGAAAGCCGATCGGGCCGATTTGCTGCCCCGGTCCCTCGAGTTGGCGACGATCGGCGGCCGTTTGATGCAAGTGCCGCGGATCGTCGACCTCCGTCTGTTGTATTACCGGCGGGACTTGTTCGAGAGTTCCACGTTTCAGCGCCGCTATCAGCGAGCGTTCCGGAAGCCGCTCGACGTTCCCGAAACGTGGGACGACTTGGTCGATACCGCGACGATTCTGACCACCAAGGCTCACGCGGGGTTCCTGTTTCCAGGGCGGGACTCCGGGCTGTTCGGGACCTTCTACGAGCTGCTGGTGAGCGCTGGTGGCGAGCTTTTTCACCCGGACCTCGCGCCGGCCTTTGACTCGGCCGCCGGTCTGTGGGCCGTTGATCGGTTGGTCGAACTTCATCGGCGCCGGGAGGTGACCCCCGCGATTCTTCCGCATTGGCACTACGATGACATCTCGGCCGAATTTCGGCGCGGGCACGCGGCGATGACCACGGATTGGCCCGGCGGCCACTACTTGTACACCAGCACGGCGACGAGCCGGGTCGCCGGCGCAACGAGCGTCGCGTTGCTGCCGGTCGGTTTGACTGGGAAGCGTGCGGCGTACGCCGGCTGCCACTCGTTCGCCATTGCACGGGGGGCTCGGAACCGACCCGGTGCTTTGGCGTTGCTTCAATTCCTCACGTCGTCAGAGTCGCAGCGGTCCGAGGGCCGGTTGGGTGCGATTCCGGCTCGACTCTCGGCGGTGCGAGCGGTCCGCCGAGCGGTGCGGGAGGACCGGTTCGAGGCCCGTCGGTGGGCGATGTTGGCGGAGACGATGGCGACGGCGTTGATCATCCCGCC
>JANNQX010000292.1:0-6420 GCA_031400975.1 Gemmatimonadota bacterium | reverse complement strand
TACCTCCGGATCATGTTCGGTTTCAGCTTCGGCATGCTGACGTTCTTCATGCTCGGCGGGGCGCTTCGTTCCGCCGGCGACGCCAAAACGCCGCTCCAACTCGGCATTGCCCTGACCGTCCTCAACATTGTCTTGAACGTCGTGTTGATCCGGGGCTTCGGCCCAATTCCGGCACTCGGAACCGCCGGCGCCGCACTCGGCACCGTCATTGCCGGAGGCTTGGTGGCACTGTTCGCCTTCTGGCGGCTGATCAGCGGAAAATGGGTGGTCGGATTTCCCCGCCATGAAAGCTGGAAGCCCGACTGGGCCATCATCCGGTCGCTCTTCAAGGTCGGACTGCCGACCGGATTCCAAGGCGTGGCCATGAACATCGGGGGCGTCTTGCTCCTTCGATTCATCGGCTCCCTCGAACAAAGCGCCGAGGCCCAAGCGGCGTATGCCGTGGGCTACAATCAGCTCTTCTCACTCATCAGTTGGACCTCCGTCGGGCTGATGGGAGCCACCGCCGCCATCGTCGGCCAAAACATCGGCGCGAACCAGCCCGATCGGGCCGTCCAGGCGGTTCACCACGCCGCCCGGATCGGCCTCTCGGTGGCCGCGATGGTTGCGGTAATGTTCTGGGCGATTCCCCGGTCACTCCTTGGGGCATTCGGCATGGAGGACCCGGCGGCCGTTTCGATCGGGGTCGGCTTGCTCCGGTTCTTGAGTGCCTCCGGGTTCTTCATCACGGCGGCATTGACCTATACCGGCGGGCTCCAAGGCGCCGCCGATACCAAGAGCCCGTTCTTTATCTCGGTCCTTTCTCAGATCGTGCTCCCCCTCGGCCTGCTGACAATCCTCGGAATGACCCGGCCGCTCCAGCCGACCGACGTGTGGATCGCGATCCTGATCGGCCATGCCAGCCGGTGCACCCTGTCGGTGCTCCGATTCCGCCAGGGCCGGTGGCGAAACCTCCCGGTCGACCTTACCGCGAGGTAAGTCCGAGGCCCCGCCCGGTCGGTCCGCCGGCCCCCCGGCCCCCCGGCCCCAATTCCGGGGCAACGGCGGTACTTTATAGGGGTACCCCTTTGGGAGCTTTTCCATGGCCATCACGCTCAAGGTCAACGGCCGAACCCGGACCGTCGACGCCCCCCCGGACATGCCCTTGCTCTGGGTTCTCCGAGATCTCCTCGATCTCCCCGGCACCAAGTTCGGCTGCGGCGTCGGCCAATGCGGGGCCTGCACCGTGCACCTAAAGGGCGTCGCGATCAAGTCCTGCTCGATTCCGGTCTCCGCGGTCAAGGGGGGGGACATCACAACGATCGAAGGCCTGTCGGCCGATGGCTCCCACCCGATCCAGCAGGCGTGGCAAGAGATTGACGTGCCTCAATGCGGCTACTGCCAGGCGGGCCAAATCATGGCGGCGTCAGCTCTCCTCGCCAAGAAGCCCAAGCCGACCGACGCCGACATTGACCAGGCGATGAACGGCAACCTCTGTCGGTGCGCCACCTATCTCCGAATTCGGAAAGCCATCCATCGAGCCGCCGGCATCGCGGCGGACCAGTAGGGGGCGCCATGACTCTAATCCAAACTCGCCGCGGCTTTCTTCGGGTCACCGCGGTTGCAGGAGGAGGCATGCTGCTCGGCGCCTTCCTCTTGCCCAAGGCCTCCGGCAGCCGCCGAAACAGCAACCCGGATCTATTTGAGCCCAGCGCATTCATTCAGATCGGCGCCGACGGGACGATCACGATTATCGCGAAGAACCCGGAAGTCGGCCAAGGCGTCAAGACCATGCTCCCGATGCTGATCGCCGAAGAGCTCGACGTCGATTGGAAGAGCATCGAGATCAAACAGGCCGACGCGAATCAAGACAAGTACGGCCGCCAGTTTGCCGGTGGCAGTACCGCCACTCCGCAGCACTACGATGAGCTCCGCCGGGTCGGCGCGGCCGCCCGGCAGATGCTGGTGGCGGCCGCGGCCGCCACCTGGGACGTCTCTGAGTCTGAGTGCTCGACCGCCTCGGGCGCCGTGCTGCACGGCGCGAGCGGCCGGAAGCTCGGCTACGGCCAGTTGGTGGCCAAGGCGGGCACCATGCCGACGCCCAGCCTGAAGTCGGTCAAGATCAAGAACCCGAAGGATTTCAAACTGATCGGCACCTCGGTCCCCGGAATCGACAACCCCAAGATCGTCACCGGCAAGCCGCTCTTTGGAATCGACGTCAAGGTCCCGGGAATGCTCTCCGCGGTGTTTGTGAAGTGTCCGGTCTTCGCGGGTAAGGTGGCCACCGCGAATCTCGACCTGGTCAAGACCCTGCCCGGTGTCCGCCACGCGTTCGTTGTCGACGGCGGCACCGCCCTCAACGGTCTCCTTGGGGGTGTCGCCATCGTCGCCGACCACTGGTGGGCCGCCGAAAGCGCCCGGCGGAAGCTGGTCGTCACCTGGAACGAGGGCCCCACCGCGTCGCAGACCTCAGAGGGGTTCGCGAGCACCGCCGCAAGACTGGCCGCCGGCCCAGGCGCCAAGACCCTCCAGAACGACGGGGACGTCGACGCGGCGTTCGGCTCCGCGGCGAAGGTGGTTGAAGCCGCATACTTCTATCCCTTCATCGCTCACGCGCCGCTCGAGCCGCAAAATTGCACCGCGCATTTCAAAGACGGCAAACTCGAAATCTGGGCTCCAACCCAGAACCCACAGCCCGGCCGAGAACTGGTCGCGACAACGTTAGGTATCGCCCAAACCGACATCACGATTCATATGACTCGCGGCGGTGGCGGTTTTGGACGGCGCCTGATGAATGACTACATGGTCGAGGCCGCCTGGATCGCCAAACAAGTCGGCGTGCCGGTCAAACTCCTCTGGACCCGCGAGGATGACACCAAGCACGACTTCTATCGCCCCGCCGGGTTCCATTTCCTGAAAGGCGGCGTCGACGCCTCCGGCAGGCTCGTGGCCTGGAAAAACCATTTCGTCACCTTCGGCGAAGGCGACAAGCTGGCCAGTAGCGCCGGCATGAGCGCCACCGAATTCCCGTCCCGGTTCGTCCCGAACTTTCGGCTCGAGCAGTCCGTCATGCCGCTCGGCGTTCCCACCGGCCCGCTCCGGGCTCCGGGCAGTAATGCGCTGGCCTACGTATTCCATTCGTTCATTGACGAACTGGCCCACGCCGCCGCCAAGGATCAAGTCCAGTTCCGGCTCGACCTCCTCGGCCCGGCCCGGCTGGTCGGCGGGTCGCAGGGCGGATATGACGCGGGCCGGATGCGCGGTGTCCTCGAGCTCGTGGCCGAAAAGTCCGGCTGGGGCAAACAACCGGCGCCGAAAGGCACCGGCAGGGGTGTTGCGTTCCACTATAGTCACCGAGGCTACTTCGCCGAGGTGGTCGAAGTCACGATGAGCGGCACCGACACCTTCAAGGTTTCCAAAGTCTGGGTGGCCGCCGATGTCGGGAGCCAGATCATCAACCCGAGCGGCGCGTTGAACCAGGTCGAAGGCTCGGTGCTCGACGGGATCAGCGAAGCGTTAGGCCAAGAAATCACCATCGACCGGGGCCGCGCCAAGCAAAGCAACTTTCATGATTTCCCGCTGCTCAAGCTGGCTCAGGCCCCGCCGGTCGAGGTCCACTTCAAACTCACCGACAACGCCCCCACCGGCATGGGCGAGCCCGCGTTGCCGCCGGTGGTACCCGCGCTCTGTAACGCGATCTTCGCGGCCTGTGGGCGGCGGATCCGAAGCCTGCCCTTGTCAAAAGAGGGCCTCAAATGGGGATGACCACCCGATTGCACCCGCTCCTGGCGGTTGCTCTCATGACGGCGGCCTGCGCCAAGCCGCCCCAGTACGACCTGGTGCTCCAAGGCGGCCACGTCATGGACCCGGCGTCGGGCCTCGATTCAGTTCGGAGCATCGGCATCACCGCCGGCAAGATCGTCGCCATTTCGATCAAGCCGCTCCAGGGCACGGAGGTCGTCGACGTAACCGGCAAAGTCGTTGCCCCGGGTTTCATCGACCTCCACGCCCACGGGCAGACCACCGACGACATGGAAATCCAGGCCCAAGACGGGGTAACCACCGCCCTCGAACTCGAAGTCGGAGTCTTTCCAGTGGCGCCCTGGTATCTCTCCCGCGAAGGGAAGTCGCCGCTCAACTTCGGGGCCACGGTCAGCCACATCGCGAGCCGGTTTTTCGTGTTCCACGGGATCGAAGTCGGCCACTGGCCCGTCAATCGCGCCAATGTCGCCAAGTTGGGTGCGATGCCGGCCGGCGCGAATGAAGCCGCCACCGACGCCCAAACCGAACAACTCGGCGGCGCCATCCGCCAGGGACTCGCGGACGGAGCCCTCGGCGTGGGATTCGGCATCAACTATTCCCCGGGCGCCACTCCGGAAGAAATCGAAGCGATGTTCGCCATCGCCGCCGGGAGGAAGGTGCCCGTCTTCGTCCACACCAGGGCGTTCGGGATCGGAGCAATCCGCGAAGCCATCGGGGCGGCCAAGAAAACCGGTGCGTCGCTCCATATCGTCCATGTCGGCAGCAGCTCAGGTCCCGATCTTCCGGCGGCGTTGGCGCTGATCGACTCGGTCCGGGCCACTGGCCAAGACCTGACGACCGAGGTGTATCCCTACACGGCCGCGTCGACGATGCTAGAATCGGCTTTGTTCAATCCCGGGTGGCAGCGAAATCTCGGGATCGACTACCCCGATCTCGGCTGGGCGGCAACCGGCGAACGCCTCACCAAGGCGAGCTTCGACAAGTACCGGAAAGAAGGCGGCTGGGTCATCATCTACATGATGAAGGACGAGAACATTGAAAAGGCGATCGCCCACCCGGGGGTTATGATCGCCAGCGACGGTGTGCCCTTCGTCAACGGCACCGGACACCCTCGCGGGGCGGGAACGTTTGCCAGGGTGCTCGGGCATTATGTCCGGGAGAAGAAGACACTGGGACTGATGGACGCCCTCGCCAAGATGACCATTCTGCCCGCCCGCCGAGTCGAAACCGTCGCCCCCGCGATGCGGAACAAAGGCCGGATCGCCGTCGATGCCGATGCCGACATCACCGTGTTCGATCCGTCAACCGTGGTTGACCGGGCCACGTTCGAGAAGCCGACCCAAACGTCGACCGGGATTTCCTACGTCCTGGTCAATGGCACCTTCGTCGTGAAAGAAGGGCAACTCGTCAAGGGCGCCATGCCTGGCCGTCCGATCCGGACCGCCAGCCAGGCCACTCCATAGGCCAAACAAATTAGACACCGGCGAAAACGTACCCCGCGCCCCGGCTCTGAGCGACGGCCATCGCCGCCACTATCGCCGGAACCACGATGACACCGGGCAGGAATCCGGCCTTGAGCTCCGCCCGTACTTCGTCGTACGGGCGGCTGGTCTCCCGCATCACCTGACGAATCACGCCCCGAAAGACGTTATTGCAGAAGAGAAACTGCGCCCCCCGCCCCTGCAGGACATCGACCCCAAATTCCACCATCGGCTCGCCGGCTTTGGGCTTCCAGAAAATGTTCCGGGTCGACACCTGCCCCGTCCGTGGATCGTTGGTCTTACTCGTCGCCCCGAACCGGTACTTCTTCCAGATCTGATCGTTGAAAACGATCGGATAGGCATTCCCGCTGATCCCCAATAGCGGCAAGACGTCCGGCGTCTCGACGCCCCACCCGTCCCGCATCCCGTTGAGGTAATTCTTCACGTAGAAGAGGCCGCCCCCATCGAGATAGGCCCCGACGTCGAACATTAGTTTGAACCGGGCCCGATCAACCCGGTCGAGCCACGACATGTCCCACGGGCCATCGCCCGTGGTCGGGGGCAACTGAATCGGGGGGCCTGCCGGCCGTTGAGCCGCCGGAGGAACAGGCGGTGCCGCCCCACTCGGGGCCGCCCCAGTCGGCACCGGTGCCGCGGCACCAGCCTGGGGGTGAGCACACGCGGTGGCCGCCGCCGCGAGGCCGCCGATCGCCAAGTAGGAGACGAAATCCCTCCGAGTAGCTGGGGCTCGACCCTCAGATCCGGGCTCAGTCATGAGACCCGGGGTTGGTCGCGAGGAAACCGAAGGTAAACGAAAACCGTCCCATGGAGGCTCCGAGGAAAGGGATTGGCCCAAAGGTCGTCAGTTCGAATGGTGGGTGCAACCAAGGCTAGGACATTTCCTCGATCGTCGCGGTGGCTGCCTCGGCCATGATCAAATCGACGGTCTTATGGCAGGCGGCCTTGGTCTTGTAGCCCTCGTCGGCCTTGGCGATCACTCTCCCGTTCCCGGCCCTGAGCCGCCACCGGAACTCCGACCGGCTGTCCCGGTAGATCTGGAACTTGAGCCCGGCCAAGGGCGCAGTCATCGCGGGGCGCGGAACGAGCGCGGCGGCCACGGCCAACCCAATGGCGGCCCGTCGAGACATGGTCATTGTCTAACTCCTTACAAAGGACGGTGCCAATGAAGATATCCTCA
>JANNQX010000291.1:0-2548 GCA_031400975.1 Gemmatimonadota bacterium | reverse complement strand
CGAGCTCCTCTCCGAGAAATTCCACTTGTTCCAAGGGGTGTTTGGTGCCAGTGACGAGGTCCTCGGTGCGATCGAATCGGGAGTCGACTTCGAGAAGCGAATCGCCGAGATCTATCATCGCTGCCGAAAACCTGAGGAGATTCGAACCGCATTCGACCAGCTCCAGCTCGAATTGAGTCTCGAGATCGGCGAGTCCATGATCCGGACCCGCCAGAAGCTCCTGGAGAATTTCGACGACGAAGTGCGAGAAAAGCTCAAGGTCCAAGACGAGGCGTCCAAGGCCTACCTCAACCGTTACGAGCGCCTCCTGATCCAGTTGACCAGGTACGAGCTCGAGGGCAGCGCCACCTTCCATGGCGATGCGGCGTTCCGGCTTGATGCCCATCCGTTTCCGGATCGCGCCGGGATTCCGCTGGGCAGCTACGAACTCCCGCGCCGCTCCGGCGAAGCCCACCTCTATCGCCTGAATCATCCGTTGGCCGAGGCCGTGGTCGAGCGGGCGAAGGAGCGCCTGCTGGCGCCGGCGGAGATCCGGTTCGACTACGGCCGGCACGACGGCAAGGTCTCACAGCTCGAACCACTGATCGGAAAGTCGGGCTGGTTGGCGCTCACCCTACTCAGCGTTGAGTCCCTCGATCAGGCGGAAGACTATCTGATCTTCGCCGGGGTGACGGATGACGGCGAGGGGCTCGGGGAAGACGCCGCCGCGCGGCTTTGGTCTTTGCCTGGCACCGTCGTCCCGCTCGCCCCTCACGCCCCCCCGGAGGCGGCCCTCACCGCCCACCTCGGCCAGCGGCAGGCCGCCATTCAAGGCGATATCGCGCGACGGAATGGCCGGTTCTTCGACGCGGAGGCCGCCAAGCTTGAGGGCTGGGCCGACGACCTCAAGGTGGGCCTCGAGCGCGAGATCAAGGAACTGGACGGCCGGATTCGAGAGGCCCGGCGAGCAACGACGACGATGCAATCTCTGGAAGAGAAGGTCGCGGGGCAGAAGCGAATCAAGGCGTTGGAGGCGGAGCGCAACGAGAAACGGCGGTCTCTGTTCGATGCCCAGGATCAGGTCGAACAGCGACGGGACGATTTGATCGCCCGGATCGAGGGCAAACTCTCCCAACACCAGGAGTCGGCACGGCTGTTTCTCGTTCGATGGACGCTGGCGCAGGGCAACCGTCCGGCTATGGCACCAGCATCTGGACGAACTTCACCAGACGGTCCGCTTCCGACTTGGTAAGGTCCACCGGCACGTTGGCGATGGTGACGATTCGGCCCGGCCCGAGGGGTACCGAGGTCTGATATGTTCCCAGCAGCGGCTGGATTGGGAACTCAGATCCGGAGCTCGGCGGACGGGTTGATCGGGTGGCTGCCTTGAAGGAGGACGGATCGGCCTTCCACTCCAGGTACATGTGCACGGCCCGGTTTACTCGGCGCTCGTACTCCTTGAGGGACTGCGGTGTGAAGTCCCGAGCCCGCTGGTTGTGAAACCGCTTGGCGACCCCGGCCAAGTCCAGCGTCCTCAAGTCGTTCCGCTCTCCACTCTCGAGCACTCCGAGCACGTTCCGGGAGGCCACCGAGAGCGCCTTGGCCGTCGCGGCCGGTAGTAGGCCCCGGTCAGAAGCGTGCTCCAGGAACGCGAGGAGATCGTCCACCGTATATTCGTTTGACATGGCAATATCCTACGTTATATTGTCCCGTGATGTCGAATATACCATTTCGAGCAGAAAACTCAAGAGACCCCTATCCCAGGCACCTCCTCGCCGTGGTACGCCGGGACCTGGACCGGTACCCGGCGGTCGCCCTCATGGGTGCCCGGCAAGTCGGTAAGACCACACTGGTACGTGACTTAAGCCGCGAACGGGGCCTCACATATTGCACCTTGGACGATCGGGAAACCCGGGCCCGAGCGCTGGAGGATCCGGAAGGACTCCTCGCCGAAGTTGCCGGAACGGGGGCGGTTTTCGATGAGGTTCAACGGGCACCCGACCTCCTTCTGGCGGTCAAGGAGGTCGTGGACCGGGAGCAACGGCTCGGGCAGTTCATCCTGACGGGCTCGAACCAGCCTCGGGTGGCGAGCGGAGTGGCCGACTCACTCCAGGGTCGGGTGGCCTACCGGACCCTTCGTCCCCTCACCCTCCGTGAGCAGCGCTATGAAGAAACGCCGGCGCGGTGGAGCTGGTTCTTTGATCTGAAGGACGCCGAGCTTCGCGATCGCCTCGACGAAGCCCAAGCCTTGAGCGGCCCGCTCGACTGGGCGGCGATCACGGCAGCCGGCGGAATGCCGCGAACTCTGGCCGCGCCGCGAGAGGCGCAGATCGACATCCTCGGGCAATACCTGCAGACGTTTGCTCAGCGCGACGCGCGCGACGTCTTGGGGTCGGAGTTGCCGGACCAGTTCGAGCAGTTCGTCCGACTGGCTGCCGCCCGAACCGGCCAGGAACTCAACGCGTCGAACCTGGCCCGAGACCTGGGCGTGGCCCCGAACACGGTGCAACGGTGGGTTGGCGCATTGAAGCGGTGCTACTTGGCGACGACCGTCCCGGCCTACTCGAGG
>JANNQX010000290.1:0-85822 GCA_031400975.1 Gemmatimonadota bacterium | reverse complement strand
TCGTCGGTGACGACCATATTCTCGGTACCATCGGCGACGTATTGACCGGCCGGGTTATTGGCCGGACGTCCGATCGCGATATCACACTGTTCAAATCCCTCGGCATGGTCGCTGAGGACTTGGTGTCCGCCGCGTTCATCCTGGGCGAGGCTGAGCGCCAGGGTGTTGGCCAACTCATCGACTGGTGACCTGATGCGAAATCGCACGTTGCTCACCGCGCTCGGCGCGATCCTGTTCCTTGCCCCGCAGAGCGGGTCGGCTCAATCGACCAGCAGCGTGGCCCCACCACCTCGGTTTGCCGATCCGGATCGGCTCGCCAAGCTGCGGACGGCATTTCCCGCCATCGACCGGATCGTTCACGAGTTTGCCCGGCAAACGCACGTACCGGGCTTCGGGTACGGAATCATCGTCGATGGCAAGGTCGTTGCGATGAACGTCGGAGGTTCGCGCGAGCTGTCCCCCGTTTCCCCAGTGGACACCTCCACCGTGTTCCGGATTGCATCGATGAGCAAGAGCTTTGCCGCCGTTTCGATCCTTCAGCTGCGCGATGCCGGCCTGCTGTCGCTCGATGACCCCGCCGAGAGGTACGTGCCGGAACTGGCCAGGCTTCGGTATCCGACCACCGACTCACCGAAGCTTACCGTGCGCTTCCTCTTGTCGCATGCAGCCGGTTTCCCCGAAGACAACCCTTGGGGAGACCAGCAGCTTTCGGTGTCCGATGAGCGCATGGCGGAGATGATGAAGGGAGGGATCCCGTTCTCGACGGCACCCGGAACCGCATATGAGTACTCGAACTTCGGATTCGCGATCCTCGGCCGAATCGTCGCGAACGTCTCCGGCATGCCGTACCCGCGGTACCTCAAGGAGCGGGTGCTCGAGCCGTTAGGTATGAATGTCACTACCCTCGAAGCCGCCACGGTACCTCCGACCCGATTGGCCCATGGCTACCGCCGCCAAGACGCCGCGTGGCTCGAAGAGCCGCAACTACCCGACGGCGCGTTCGGGCCAATGGGCGGCATGTTGACCTCGATCAGCGACCTCGGCCGATGGGTCGGCTTCATGCTCGATGCGTGGCCGGCGCGCGACGGGGCTGAGACCGGCCCGCTCCGCCGATCCTCGCTGCGCGAAATGCAGCAGGTGATCCGATATAGCGGCGCCACGACGACGCGGAACCCCACCACCGGTGCCGTTACCCTGACGGCTGGTGGCTACGCCTACGGACTCGGGGTTCGCGAAACCTGTCTGTT
Source organism: Gemmatimonadota bacterium (assembly GCA_031400975.1). Classification (GTDB taxonomy): domain Bacteria; phylum Gemmatimonadota; class Gemmatimonadetes; order Gemmatimonadales; family GWC2-71-9; genus SHZU01. The sequence continues at coordinate 84,575 of JANNQX010000290.1, read as the reverse complement.
TCGGATTTCAGTGGCCCACAGCGGCGGGCTGCCGGGGTTTGGATCACACATGCGGTGGTTGCCCGAGTATGGGGTCGGGATCGTGGCACTCGGCAATCTGACCTACACTAACTGGGGCCCGGTAGCAGAACAGGCCCTGACACTCCTCGCGAAAACCGGCGGACTGGTACCCCGGCAACCCGAGCCGGCCCCGGTTCTATCGGAACGCCGGGCCCAGGTCTCTCGGCTGATTGCGAACTGGAGCACGCCGTTGGCCGACAGCCTGGCGGCGATGAACCTCTACCTCGATGAATCGAAGGACCGTCGCCGGGCGGCGATTGGGCGCCTCCAGGCGGCGGCGGGTGGCCGGTGTCGCGACGAGGGACCGTTTGTGGTGGAGAATGCTCTTCGAGGTCAGTGGCGGATCCGCTGCGCCAAGGCCGACCTTCGGGTCTCGATTACTCTGGCCCCGACGGAACCGGCTTTGGTCCAGTTACTCGAAGTTACCCCGATGAAACCGAAGGAAAGCCTGACGCCGCCGCCGGCGTGCCGCTGACCATCGGTCAAATCACCTGAAGCACATCGTACCCGGTCAAGACATAGGTCTTGCCGGCCGGGAAGTCCCGGACCAACACCGCCGGGTTCTCGGGCGTGATCATCGGGGCCAACAATTCGACCGGGGTCTCGATGTCGACGAACGGAAACGCCGGCTGCATGATCGACCGAACCGGGGCATGCCGGACCGCATGATCTTTGACAATGCAGGCATAGGCGTGCGCTTCACGGAGCGATCCCACCACCCGCTCCTCTTTGGTGACTGGGATCTGAGAGAAGTCGTTGGCCGCCATCCGGGCCAGGGCCTGCTCGACCGTGGCAGTCTCCTCGACCCCCACTAGGTCCGCTCCCGTCTTCGTCTTGACCAGACTCCGGGCGGTCGGACCGTCGAGATCGTCGTAGCCCATCCGGCGCATCCAATCTGGATTGAACATCTTGCCGATGTACCGGGTGCCGTGGTCGTGAAAGATCACGACCACCACTTCGCCGGCTTTGAAGTGGTTTTTGAGCTGTAGTATCCCTGCCACCGCCGATCCCGCGGAATTCCCGGCCCAGATGCCCTCACCGCGAACCAACTCGCGGGTGTAGATCGCCGCATCGCGGTCGGTCACCTTTTCGAAATGATCGACGACACTGAAGTCGACGTTTTGGGGCAGGAAGTCCTCGCCGATTCCTTCAGTGACGTACGGATAGATCTCATGTTTGTCAAAGATCCCCGTCTCCTTGTACTTCTTGAAAACAGAACCGTAGGTATCGATGCCCCACACTTTGACCGCGGGATTCTTCTCTTTCAGGTACCGACCGGTGCCGCAAATCGTTCCACCGGTGCCGACGCCCACCACCAGATGGGCCACTTTGCCTTCGGTCTGTTCCCAGATCTCCGGACCGGTTGATTCGTAGTGAGCGGCCGAGTTGCTGAGATTGTCGTATTGATTGGGTTTCCAGCTGTTCGGCGTCTCGGCCACCAACCGCGACGACACCGAGTAGTACGACCGGGGATCCTCAGGATCGACATCGGTGGGGCAGACGACTACTTCAGCTCCGAAGGCGCGGAGGGCATCGACCTTCTCGCGTGACTGTTTGTCGGTCGTAGTGAAGATGCAGCGATACCCCTTGACGATCCCGGCAAGCGCGAGACCCATGCCGGTATTACCACTGGTACCTTCGATGATCGTTCCGCCGGGCTTGAGCGCTCCACTTCGCTCGGCATCCTCGACCATCCGGAGCGCCATTCGGTCTTTGATACTGTGGCCGGGGTTGAACGTCTCGACCTTGGCATAGACCGTGGCCGGGACATCGCGGACGATGGCATTGAGGCGGATCAGCGGGGTGTGCCCGATCGCACCGAGGATGTTGTCGTGGACATTCTGTGGCATGGGCGAATGATAGCGGTGGTTAGAGGTGGAAGAGGTAGCTGAACTTCATGAAGAATCCATCCTCGGAGCGAGTGAGACGCCGGAAGCGAAAGGCGTCTTGCTCGTCGAGGCGGCTCCCGTAGCCGGCAAAGAACACGGTACCGGGCGTGGGCTGATAGGAAAAGAGCCAGTCCACTCGCAGGTTATTCGACGCGGCCGCCGTGGCAAGGCTTCGTTTGTAGATGCCGTCTTCAGGATCCCGGATCAGAATCGGGGCGTTGGTCCGCCCATCGTCGCGGAGGTCGCTGCGGCGGTTCGCGGTGTATTCACCAACCAGCCGGAAGAATATCGCCCGCGATACCTGGTACTCGACCTTGAGTCGTGGAATCCAAGTGCTCCCCACGGTGGAGCCGTCAGTTTTCCGACGATAGGTCCGGAACGACAAATTCCCATCGAGCCGAAGGCGGTCGGTTGGCCGGAACGCCAGCGCGCCCCGGCCGAACCAGATCGTCGCCTTGGACCACTCGAAGAAATTCTCATCTTGCCCATAGATGAGAAACCCGCTCGCCTTGAACCCGGCGACCTGCGGGGTCTCGAAATTGAGGAGGATGTCGTAGTTCGGGAGATCGGCCAATGGGCGGCTGTTATAGGCGATCGTATCCACGGCCCCGTTCAGGCCCGGCACCGCGACGCCATAGTCTTTATAGAGCGATCGATCGACGCTGAAGCTCTCGATCAGAGCGGAGAGAGAGACCGTCCACCCACCCCGTAAGGTCCAATTCGTCCCCACATTGAACTTGCGCTCCAGAGACTTCTTGCCGTCGAAAAAGTCCCGGTAGGTCCACAGGACATCAAGGTTGGTGCTGACGGAGAGCCGCTCGACGAGGGCACCCGGTTTGCCGTAGGTCGTCACCGACGGGCGAAATCCCACCTGGGCCAGGTCCCCCCGGCTGATGAATCCGCTCTGCGCTCGGAAGTCGGGGCTGAATCCGCGCGAGGTGAGTTGCCAGCCGAGGTGGCGGCCGGTTCTCGAAAAGCTCACCGCCCAGGAAGGCCCGGTCGTCGCCGCCCCATCCGCCCGGGTTCGCGATAACGCGGCATTGGCCGAGAGGCTATAGACGCCCCCGAACACCTGGCGGGTATCGATCTGGCCGACTCGGTTATAGTCGTCGCCTTCGATCCGGTCCGTGTAGGCGAATCCGATCCGCGATTGCTTCCCGACATCGCGTTGCACCCGGAGCAAGTTGTAGATCGGGTGATCGCCGGACGTGCCCGAAAGCCGGTCATCGATGGCCGACATGAAACCAAAGCCCACCCCTTGGGTTCGTCCAGTGAACTTGGCCGCGGCCAATGGGGCGGCGATTCGCCGAGTGTAGATCAGTTGGGAAGGGGTCGAGAAGTACTCGATGCCGTCGAGAAAAAACGGACGCTTTTCCTGGAAGAAAACCGAGCTTCTCGGGTCGGGGGTGATCTGGCTGGCGTCGGACTCCACCTGAGAGAAGTCGGGGTTGACCGTCCCATTCATCGAGACGTCGGTCGAGACACCCCATTTGACGTTGCCGCCGAATTCAGGGGCGCCGCCTCGGTAATCCCATACGCCGGCCGGCAACCGACTCCCCTGCACCGACGACGTGACGATCGGATTTACTTCCAATACCAAACCGCGCTTAATCCCGGTCAGCCCGACGAGATGGCCGGCTTGGGCCAGGAACGAGGCCGCGGCCCGTTGGACCGGCGTCCAGGTGTCTTCGCGGCCCGAATCGGCTGTTTTTCGGATCACTTGGAGCGCCCAGGTTTGTGGGTCGACCCGTTGATATCGGAGGCTCTTGAACGGGATCCGAATTTCAATCTCGTAGCCGAATTCGGTCAGACGGCCCTTGGAATCCCAGACGTAGTCGGGACTGAGATCACCCTGCTCCCGAGCCCCGCTCCGATCGTTGCCGCCCTCGCTTCCCCGGCGCTGGGGGGCTGTGCCTTCGACCAACGAACCATCAGCCTGAACGCCGAGCGGGTTGACGCCGAAGGTGAACGCCTGACGGCCATCGTTGAAAGTCCCGATCTGGAACTCGATGTAGTCGTCGGGAATGATGCCCCGGTCCCGATCGGCTAAGTGGGCTTGGACCGACCCGGCCGGCGCGGCGGCTTTGACCCCGAAGTGAATCGCGGTCGGTGAATACCACACCAGCACTTCGGTGGGTTGCTCGGCAAGCCGGCCGTCGGTCGGGCTGAATTGAGAGAATCCGGTCAGCCGGGCGGCCCGCTGCCACACCGGTTCGGAAAGAGTTCCGTCGACCACGACGGCCGCATCAATCCGGGGAATCGGGACTTCGGTCTGCCGCCGATCGCCTCGATAGATCAATGAGGAATCGACGGCCAGAATCGAGAGAAAAGTGGTGACGGTTCCGAGCACCCGCCAATATATCGCCTATTTGGCGCCCGGACACTTCACTTTCTTGAACCGGACTTCGATGGCGGGTTGTCCCTCGCCCTCATTGCGGGGCAGCAGATCGCCGTCCGAAGCCAACCGGTAGCTGATCCGTTGGGGAAAGCTCTTCTTGGTGTTTTCAAAGACGACGTAGTCATCGACCAACTGAATCATCTTGTACTCATCAAACGGCTTGCCTTCGCTCGACGCGGAGAAGGTCACCGACGAGTCGGTCGAGAGGATTCGGCTGAACTCATAGGAGCTCGCTCGGTCCTTCCGGATGTAGCGAGTGGTTGAGGTCATCAGATTCTGGGTTGGATTGGTCCAAATCTCTTCGACCATAGTCTCCCGGTCGATCGGACCCTGCCAGCACCCGGCCATGAATTTGAGCTTGTCGTCGAGCTTGACCATGAGCTTCGCATCCTTGGGCTTTTCTGACGGCTTTTCGCCGGGCGGGGGACCCTCGGGTCGTCGTTCCTGAGCCACGAGCCTAGCGGTCCCACTCACAGCCCCCAGTAGTGCGGCGATACCCAGCCAGCGACGAATTGTCATCTCAGATCCGCTCCCGTGTCCGATGGAATGGCCCCAGTCTATCCTCAAGAGGCCGACTCCAATATGACATGGTTCGGCCTCGAAAACCCCTACGAGCCGGTTAAGTTTCAACTCCCCCGACGCCCAGCCTGCGATGTCCCCGACCGAACTTCCCCACCTGACCATTCGGGCTGCGACCCGCCTGATTGCCCGCCGCAAGCTCTCGCCCGTCGAGCTGGTCCAGGAGTCCCTCAACCGGATCGAGACCGACAACGGGCGACTGGGCGCCTTCATCACCGTCACCGCGGGCTCGGCCAAGACCGCCGCCCGGGAGGCGGAGCGGAAGGCAAAATCGGGACGCGTTGGTGCCCTCAGCGGCATTCCGATCTCGGTCAAAGATTTGATCGTAACGGCCGACGCCCCAACCACGCTCGGCTCCCGAGCCATACCCGACGGGCTGCCCGCCGGACCGGACGCCCCGGCGATTGCAAGGCTCCGCCGGGCGGGCGCCATCGTGATCGGCAAGACCAATCTCCACGAAGTCGCCCTTGGGGTCACCTCGGTCAACGAGCACTTCGGCCCCGTCCGCAACCCATGGGATCGGGACCGGGTGGCCGGGGGATCGAGCGGCGGATCGGCGGTCGCCGTCGCCGTCGGCATGGGGCTCGGCTCGGTCGGAACCGACACCCGGGGGTCGATTCGGATTCCGTCCGCCTGCTGCGGGACCGTCGGGCTCAAACCCACCTACGGCGCCATCCCGACCGAGGGCGTTTTCCCGCTGGCCGCCACCTTGGACCACGTCGGGCCGATGGCCCGTTCGGTCGAGGATGTGGCCCTGTTATTTGGGGTTATGACCGGGAGCGCCCGGCGAACCGCGGCCTTGCTCAAGGCCGTCGACCAGAAACCGGGGCGACGAAGAATCGCGGTCTGCGAGTACTTCATTCGAGACGCCGACCACGAGATCGCCACCGCGATCGAGACCGCGATCAAACTGCTGGCCCGGCGCGGTTCGACTCTGGTCAGCGTTGAGATCCCGGAGTTGGAGCCGGCCCTCGAAGCCTCGCGGGTCATCGTGTTGGCCGAGGCGATAGCCTACCACGACGAGCTGCTCCTCCGAAACCCGGACGGCTACGGTCCGATCCTCAAGTCCCGCCTCGAGGGAGGGTACCAACTATCAGCGCTTCAGTATGTCCAGGCCGAAGAACGCCGGATCGCGTTGTTGACGGCGTTCGCCGGCTTGTTCCAAGAAGTCGACTGCTTGATCGGGGCCGTGCTGCCGGTCGCACCCCCGAAGATTGGGACCCAATCGGTACCGATGGCCGGCGTCGACACCCCGATTGCCGAAGCCTTCTGCCGCTACAACGCGCCGCACAACATGACCGGAGTCCCGGCGCTGTCAGTCCCCTGCGGCTTCGACCGAAGCGGGCTACCGATCGCCATGCAGTTGGTGAGTGGCGCCGGACATGAGGAGACCATCCTCGGGCTCGGCGCGGCCTATCAGCGGGAAACCGATTGGCATACCCGCCGACCGGCATGATTCCCCCTGGTGACCTCTACTTCCACTGGGTGGAAATCCGAGCGCGGATGATCCAATCCAAGCCGGGAAACGATCGCGCCAAGTAGGCGTTCCCAGCGACCTGAATTGAATCCTGGGATGGCCCGGGCCGCCCGTCGGTTCGGGTCCGCCGGTCCGCCGAGTTGAGTGAATCGACCGTCTCCATGCCGCTGACGACCTCCGCAATCGGCGGAAAGCCGAACGTACTGACGGTGTCGAGCCGGACGTTGTCGGCCAGGTTCACGAAAAACTGCACTGATCGGGTATCCGGTCCGCCCCGCGCGAACGAAACTCTCCCCCGGGTATTCGATGCCCGGACCGGTTCGTCGGGAATGTTCTTGCCGTCCCAGGCACGATTGATGGCCGGGTCGCCTGACATGCCCCATTGGGCGACAAACCCACTGATCACTCGAAAGAACCGAGTCTCGTCGAAGTATCGGTGGCCAACCAGGTAATACAGCCGGTCGACCCCAGCCGGCGACCAGTGGCGGCGGGCCCGGAGAACGAACGGGCCCCGACTCGATTCCACCCGAACATCGAAACTGTCCGGGGCAGGCCGGAGCAAATGGACGGGCGAAGGTTGGAGCAATGGATCGGCCCGGCGACACGCCGCCACCGACAGTAGGCCAAGGGCAAGGATCAAAGTGGTCTTCACGCCCAAAACGTAAATCCCAGTCAGACAAACCACTACCCCATAGTGAGTTAACCAACCCCTTGACTTGGGGCACTATTGTATAAACATTTCATCCGGATATACGGATGATCGCAACGACCGCCGCCCTCTTCGACCGCTTGGTCGCCCTTTCCGACCCGATTCGGTGCCGCTTGCTGCTGGCGGTCGAACGCCAGGAATTGGCGGTCAACGAACTCAAAGCCGCGCTTCAACTGCCCCAGTCGACCGTCAGTCGGCATCTCAAGGTGCTGGCCGATGAAGGGTGGATCACCAGCCGCGCCAATGGGACCAGCAATTGGTACCGGATGGCCGGCCGCGAGCTCGATCCGGGAGCGAAGCGGCTCTGGCTCGTGGTCCGGGAACAGTTCAGCGGAACTCCGGCCGCGATCCGCGACGCCGAGCGGGTCAAGAGTGTCCTCACCGAGCGACACGGCCGGAGCCAGGCATTCTTCGCGACCAGCGCCGGACAATGGGACAAGCTCCGCGCCGACTTGTTCGGCACCGGGGTCGAGTGGCTGGCCCTGGCCGGTCTGTTAGGCAGCGATTGGACCGTCGGCGATTTGGGTGCCGGCACCGGCCAACTGAGCGCCAACCTGGCCCCGATGGTCCGCCGAGTCATTGCGGTCGACGAGTCGCCGGCGATGCTCAAAACCCTGGCCGCTCGGGTCCGTAGTCTGCCCAACGTCGACGTTCGTCAGGGCACCCTCGAGGCGCTCCCGATCGAAACCGATTCGCTCGATCTGGCGATGATTGTGCTGGTGCTCCATCACCTGGCCGATCCGGCCCGGGCCATCGAGGAAGTTGGCCGGGTCGTCAAACCCGGCGGCCGGATCATCATTGCCGACATGATGCCACATGAGCGAACCGAGTATCGGGATTCGATGGGGCATCAATGGCTCGGCTTCGACCGGCACGCCGTGGCCGGTTGGTGTCAGGCCGCCAATCTCACCGGGCTCAGTTATCGTCCGCTGCCACCCCAAGCCAAAATCAAAGGGCCGCTCTTATTCGTCGCGACGGCCGAAAAAACTCCACCCTCCCAGAGGATCCAGCCGTGACCACCGCCACTCTCGTTCGCCATCCGTTCGACGCCTCCAAAGACGCCGGGCGCCCCCCGTTCAAGGTCAAAGACCTGGCAGAAGCCGAGTTCGGCCGAAAGGAAATTCGGCTTGCCGAGCAGGAAATGCCCGGCTTGATGGCCCTCCGAACCGAATACAAAGGCAAAAAGCCACTCGCGGGCGCCAAGATCATGGGTTCGCTTCACATGACGATTCAGACGGCGGTTTTGATCGAGACCCTCAACGAACTCGGGGCCGACGTTCGTTGGGTATCTTGCAACATCTTCTCAACTCAGGACCACGCGGCCGCAGCGGTCGTCGTCGGCCGCGACGGCACGGCCGCCGCGCCGCGCGGTACCCCGGTCTTTGCCTGGAAAGGAGAGACCTTGGAGGAATACTGGTGGTGCACCGAGCAGGCGCTGTGGTGGCCCGACGGCTCGGGGCCGAACCTCCTGCTTGACGACGGTGGCGACGCGACCCTTCTCGTCCACAAAGGCGTGGAGTTCGAGAAGGCCGGCAAGATCCCGGCGTTCGATGCCGCAAATGAGCCCGAAGAATGGGGCGTCATTCTCGACTTGATCCGGGCCGAAGCGAAGAACAACCCCGGACGGTGGACCAAGGTCGCGGCCGAACTCCGCGGCGTGTCCGAAGAAACCACCACCGGAGTCCATCGCCTGTACGAGATGATGAAGGCCGGCACGTTGTTGTTCCCGGCCATCAACGTCAATGACTCGGTCACCAAATCCAAGTTCGACAACATCTACGGCTGCCGTCATTCGGTAATCGACGGATTGAACCGGGCCAGTGACGTGATGGTCTCCGGCAAGGTAGCCGTCGTCTTTGGCTACGGCGAAGTCGGCAAGGGCTGCGCCCAAGCCCTCAAGGGGCAGGGGGCCCGGGTCATTATCACCGAGATCGATCCGATTTGCGCGCTCCAAGCCGCGATGGAAGGCTACCAGATCCTCACCATCGAAGATGTGTTGTCAACCGCCGACATCTTCATTACGGCGACCGGCAATTTCAATATCATCACCGCCGACCACATGGCCCGGATGAAGGACAAGGCCATTGTCGCCAACATCGGTCACTTCGACAATGAAATCGACATGGCCGGGCTCAAGAAGATCAAAGGGATTCAGCGAATCAACATCAAGCCGCAATATGATGAGTGGGTGTTCCCCGACGGCCACAGTGTCATGATTCTGGCGGAGGGACGGCTGATGAATCTGGGCTGCGCCACCGGCCACCCGAGCTTCGTAATGTCGGCGAGTTTTACCAACCAGGTTATGGCTCAGATCGAGCTGCACCTGAACAACGCGAAGTACGAAAAGAAGGTCTACGTCCTACCGAAACATCTCGACGAGAAGGTGGCCAGGCTTCACCTCGATAAGCTCGGCGTGAAACTCACCAAACTGACCGCCGAACAAGCCGCCTACATCGGAACCACGGTAGACGGGCCGTACAAGCCGGATCACTATCGGTACTGATCTACGGGACGACGACTGAGCCGACCATTCCGCTGGTGAAATTGCCAGCGGTACTGTGGTTCGTACAGCGATACCGGAAGGTCCCGGCGTTGTTGAACGTTCGCTGATGGGTACCGGTGGTCTGATTTTGATCGGGCGAGTTGTTCACGTTGTCTTCGAACGCGACATTGTGACTCCCACCCGCCCAGGTCCAGGTCACCGTCGCGCCCCGAGCCGACGCATTGAGCGGCGTGGGCGTGAAGGTGTTGGACGCCACCGTCACGGCGTTCGCCGCGGGCGGGGGCGGGGGCGGCGGGGGCGGCGGGACCGGATCGGTACTCCCGCCGCAGCCGAGGGCCAACGCGGCTGAAAACGCAAGAACGACAACACGAGAATTCATTAGTACCCCCAAATTGAGTCGACTAGACTGCCGCAAACCAGCCCATGGCTCCCTGCTCCGCCATGTTTCGTTGATGGGGATGGAACATGTAGTGTCCCCTGGCCGGCAAGCGGAATTCGATGATGGCCCGCTCTGCTGGCCCCAGACTCACTATATCGGTTTCTTTATCGGGCACAAGGCGTGTACCATTTCGATACACCCTGAACGTCTCGGCGTGAGGATGAAACGAGAGCGCCTGGACTTGGTCATGGCACCTCGACGAGGGCAAATGAAACACTGCGTGGAGTCGTGTCAACATGCTGGCGATCTGAAAGCCGTGCCACGATCGACGCCTGGCTCGAACCCCTGAAGCCATGAACGTCCGCAATCGTTGGCTGGCACTCGACGTCGTCCGCGGATTGACCGTTGCCGGCATGCTGCTCGTCAATAATCCGGGCACCTGGAGCGCCGTCTATCCGCCGCTCAAGCACGCCCCTTGGCACGGTTGGACCCCAACCGACCTGATCTTCCCATTCTTCCTCTTTATCGTCGGGATCACGACCGAACTGTCCCTGGAACGCCGGGCAACAGCCGGGGTGAGCGATCGGGCCATTCGGCTCCAGATCCTCCGGCGAGGGGCTTTGATCATCCTCTGTGGTCTGTTGCTCGCTCTTTTTCCGTTCTATCCGCTGACTCGCTGGACCGACATCAGGATTCCGGGCGTACTCCAGCGGATTGGAGTCTGCTACGGCCTCGCAGGATGGCTGGCGTGGCGGCGGTCGAGCCGTGCCGTCGGACTGATCGGGGGCACATTGCTGGTCGGGTACTGGGCCGCCCTGACACTGATCGGCGTCCCTGGTCAAGCCGATATCACCCTCCATATTCCAAGCCACACGCTGGCCGCCTACGTCGACCGGCTGCTTCTCGACGGCCACCTCTGGAGCGCCACGAAGACCTGGGACCCCGAGGGGCCGCTGTCGACGATTCCGGCAGTGGTCACCAGTCTGCTCGGTATTCTGACCGGCCGGTGGATGAGTCGGCCGAACCCGCTGCCCGACAAACTGAACGGGCTGTTCGGCGCCGGTGCGATCCTCACCGTGTTGGGACTCGGTTGGGATTGGTTGCTCCCGATCAACAAGAGCTTGTGGACCAGTTCGTATGTGGTCTTCTCAGCCGGAGTGGCCATGCTCTCGCTGGCGACCGCCAGCTGGATGATCGACATCCAGGGACTCCGCTCGTGGACCCGCCCGTTCGTGACCTATGGACTCAATCCACTGGTGGCGTTTCTTGGCTCGGGCATCATGGCTCGGACCCTGGGCTCGATTCGCATCGAGTGGGCAGGCACGTCTCGGTCGCTCCAGGAGGTCATCTTCGAACGGGCCTTTGCTTCGTGGTTGGCGCCCATCGATGCTTCGTTGTTGTTTGCGGCCTCGTTCGTGCTCTTCTGGTACCTCATCCTAGTCGGCTTCGAACGACGGGGATGGATCCTCAAGATCTAGAGGCGAGGTGAAGGCGCTGCCGTTCCTCACCAACATTCGGTGGCGCCGACGGTTCAATATTCCCCGCTAGGGTTTGAGAGGAACCGAGTCGAGGGTGACGAGCTCCCAGTAGGAGACGCTGTCCGGCTGAGCCGTCCGCTTTAGGAAATTGTCGGCGGTTTGGAGGAGCTGAACGCTGGCATAGCCGGGTCGGGCCTGCGGATGGACCTGACCCATGACGCCCCCGAAGTAACTCCGGATCACCAGCCCCTTTTTTGCCCACGGGAGCAGCCTAACATTCGCGGCATAGCGGCGGAAGACCTGCTGTCGGAAGATGTAGAATTCGACGTTCGAGGTGTAGAAGAGGGTCACTTCCTCCTTCCGATCGGCCAGAAACTTGCCGATGCGTCGGAATGCTGTCGTCCCACCAAAATCGCCCACGACCGGGATCACCCGGCCCTGGCGCTCCAGCCTCTGGAGAAAGCGGAAATCCTCTTCGCGGGCCAAGAAGCTGGCTTCCTTCCCCCCGAGGTCCTTTTGGAGATACAGCTCCCGAATCGTCGGGTAGTACGATCGGGGGCCTCGGCCGTAGGTGGTGAATCGCAGCCCCGACCCGCTTCGCATGAACTCATCGTGAAACCGCTTGATCGTCGTGGAGTCGACCGCGGTCACTGTCAGCCCATATCCCCGAATCCGTTCGATTAGGCCGGTGGTGGTCCGAAAATGCCGGCCGGAATCGGGCGGCGTTTGGTCGACGTAGTCAAGCAGCTCCACCAGCGGACGATTGGTCCAGGCGAGCAGATCAGCCGGCGGCCGGCGGCCGAGCAGGACACAGAGAAAGTCGAGTCGGTTACGAGTGGTTTCGAACACGGATTTGTAGAGCAGGTGGAGCAGCAAATTGTCGCGACGGAGGTCGACGATGAAAGCAATCGATGGACGACCGGCCACGATGTAGGAAAAATTCTGATCGGGTCCGACCCCGAGATAGGCACCGCCGCGTTGGCCGAGTGCCTTGACCGAGCCGATGACGTGCAGGTAGGAGGATTCGTTCGAGATCAGGTTGTCGGTGTCGAAGTAGCCGCCTGACTCGGAGAGTTGCCCGACCAACCGACCGAACGGGATGCTGTCGCGCGTCGACGGCGCCCCAACGGCAACCTGGAACAACAGGAGAATCGAGAGCATGCTGCATCCTAACGCCAAAGCCACCCGGCCGTCGAGTCCGCTAGTCCTCGAACATCACGACGCAACGGCTGAACGCAAGTCGAGCACTTTGGTCACCGCCGAGCTGAGCCGGTGCCAAGCCAGCAACTCCTGATCGAGGCGGGCGCGGCCACTGGTCGTCAAGCCGTAGAACTTGGCCTTGCGACCAAGTTCCGACGTGCCCCACTCGGCTTCGATCCAGCCTTTTCGCTCCATCCGATAGAGCGCTGGGTAGAGGGAGCCCTCTTCGATCGCCAGCGTCTCCTCGGTGATCTGCTCGAGCCAGCGGGCTACGGCATATCCGTGTCGCGGACCCCAGGATAACGCCTTGAGAATCAGCACATCGAGCGTGCCCGGGAGGAAATCACCGGTGGGGGGACGGCGCACAGATACCTCGTATATCTAGGTAACAACAAGGAACGTCATCGTACCCAGAATGTCAAGGTAACCAAAAGGGCGCCCCCCGTCGGAGGCGCCCCAATCAATCGTCGAGCGAAATCCGGTCAGTCCTTGGCGCGATCCAAGTACTCGCCGGTCTCGGGGTTGACCCGAATCCGCTCGCCGGTCTTGATGAACTCTGGCACATTGACCGTGATGCCGTTGCTGAGAACGGCGGGCTTGGTCGAGGCGGTTTTCGTCGCGGTCTTCATGACCGGGGTCGTGTCAACCACCTCCAACACCAGCGCGGATGGCATCTGGACACCGATCGGCCGCCCTTCAAAGAACTCGGCCACGATTTTCATGCCCTCGGTCATCCACTTGGCCGAGTCGCCGAGATCGTCCTCTTCGACTTCGATTTGATCGAAGTTCTCCGAATTCATGAAATGGTAGGTGGTCCCGCTCTTGTACATGAAGTCGAGATCCTGGGTCTCCATGCTGGCGATTTCGAGACTATCGGTAGCCCGGAACCGATGCTCGAACTGGATTCCGGTCCTGAGTTTGCGCAGCTTCGCCTGGACCAACGCCCGGAGGTTGCCCGGCGTATGGTGGTGGAAGTCGAGGACTCGGCAGGGTTCGCCATTGAACATGATCGCCATGCCCCGCCGCATGTTGCTCGCTATGATTGCCATGCTGGTGTTACCGTTCATTGTGACTGGTGATTGTAGCCCGTAAACATAACCCCAACAACGGGTTGAGGCGAGTTACCAAGTTTGAGGCCTCCTGGGGTACCTGCCCCCCGTTTGGTCCCTTGAAGGTTGGGAGGTTCCGGCCCTTGCCTAACTGTCAGTTTCCTGGGAAACTTGTCCCGTGACTTCCGTTACCAAGGCATGTCCTTCGTGCGCCCACACCCTCCCCGCCGAGGCGGCGTTCTGCATGATGTGCGGAGCGGCAACGCCTCACGCCATCGACAAAGCCACCGGCGAATTTCGGCAGGTCAGTTCCGCCCGAATCCCGTCGCCGGATTTGAACCGACTCCAGCGGGCCCTCGGGGCCAACTACGAGTTGGGCAAACTGATCGGCCGGGGTGGGTTCGCCGAAGTGTTCCTGGTTCACGACCGGCGGCTCAAGCGCGACTTGGCACTCAAGGCCCTCCGGCCCGATCTGATCACGTCGGAAGCGCTCCTGGCCCGATTCCGGCGAGAGGCCGAAACCGTGGCCGCCCTTCGGCATCCCCACATTGTTCCGATCTACGACATCGGTGAAGCCGAAGGCATCGCCTACATCCTGATGCCCCTAATCCAAGGCGAGAGTCTCCGCGCCCTGCTGATGCGCGAAGGACCCCGCCCGGTCCGGGAAGCGTCCCGCATTCTCTTGGAAGCCTCCGACGCCCTCGGCGCTGCCCACGAAGCCGGGGTGATCCATCGGGATATCAAACCCGAGAACATCATGCTCGAGGGCAAGTCCCGCCGGGTCCAGCTCATGGACTTCGGGATCGCGAAGGCCATCGATCACACCGATGGAACGCCCGGGCTGACCAGCACGGGAATGCTGGTCGGGACGCCCCACTACATGAGTCCGGAACAGGCAAGTGGCGAACCCCATCTCGACAATCGGAGCGACCAATACGCGCTTGCGGTGGTCGGGTTCCAAATGATCACGGGATCACTCCCATTCGACGGCGAATCGACTCGAGCCGTTTTGTTCCAGCAAATGGTCGGCGTTCCCAAAAGCCTTCGCGATTTGGTCCCCGACGTCCCGGCCGGGGTGGCCTTTGCGATCGACCGAGCGCTGTCAAAGGACCCGAAACAGCGGTTCCCGTCGATGGAGGCGTTCCGAGAGGCGATTGCTGGTTCGGATCCGTGGCCGTCGCTGGCCGACGGCAATCCGTCCTCATCCACGCCAAGGCCTTCATCGGCGTCACCGGCCACCACTGCCGCGGCCATCGCACCGGTCAAACGGCCTTCCCGGATTCCAATGACCACTTTAGGCGCCGTCGCGGTCGTTGCGACGGCGATTGCCCTGTGGTCCACCCTGCGGGACCGCGGACCGGCTACCGAGCCGGTTCCGATTTCCGTCGCGCCGGTTCGCGATTCGACGGTCGCCCCCCCGAAAGCGCCGGTCCCTCCACCGCCGCCCTCGCCTCAGCCTGCAACGGCCGCCACCAGCCGCCGGCCCGCGAACCCCGGGCCAGGGCCGGGCTCGACAGCACCCAGCAACGCCAGCCAACCGCCGGCGCCGCCGCCACCAACCTCTGCCAGTTGCCAATCGGCGAACACCGCCAAAAAGTGGGCCGACGCGGTTCGACTGTGCACCACGGAGGCCGAAGCTGGGAGTGTCGCCGCGAGCCGGATTCTTGCCGGGCTATATCAGCGGGGGAACGGGGTGACCGCTTCGGACTCCGCGGTCGCCTATTGGTATCGCAAAGGGAGCGCCGGCGGTGATCCGCAGGCGTCATACCGTCTGGCCTTGATGTACGGGAAGGGGACCGGCGTGATCCAAAACGACGTCGAGGCGACCATCCTGATGCGGAAGGCCGCCGAGGGCAATGTGACTGACGCCTGGCCGTTGTTGGCTGAGCGATTCGAACAGGGCCTCGGCGTCAAGCGTGACGATAAGGAAGCCGCCGCGTGGTACCAAAAAGCCGCCGCGAACGGCGAGCGGTCCGCGCAGTTCAACCTCGGGGAGATGTTCCTCAAGGGCCGCGGCGTCCGAAAAAGCGAAGACGAAGCGGCGCAATGGTTCAGCAAAGCGGCCCAGCTCGATCACCCCGGCGCCCAGTATCAGCTCGGCATGATGTACGTCAAGGGGCGCGGGGCTATTCCCAAGGATGAGGGGGTCGGCCTTCAGTGGCTGGAAAAGGCCGCCGCCCAAGGGCACGAAGAGGCCACGAAGGAGGTGGCCAAGCGCCGCCGTCCATAATCGATGACCGTGTCAACTAGAACCTGCCCGACCTGTGAGACTCCCCTCCCGCGCGACGCAGCCTATTGTGCGTTGTGTGGATCCCCGACCACGACCGAGGTCATCGGGGAGACCCAGGCCTTTCGCACCGGGCCCGCGTCAACGAGCTATGAGCACGCCCCCGACCGTCTTCGACAGGCCCTCGGACCAAACATCGAACTGGGCCGGTTGATCGGTCGAGGCGGATACGCGGAAGTCTTCGCGATTCGCGACCTGAAACTCAAGCGCGATCTTGCTGTCAAAGTCCTTCGACCTGATTTGATCGTGACGCCGGGGCTTCTCGAGCGATTCCGACGTGAAGCGCTCGCGGTGGCCGCCCTGCAGCATCCCGCCATTGTGCCGGTCTACGATGTCGGCGAGGCCGATGGGATCTGCTACATCCTCATGCCCCTGATTCGGGGCGAAAGCCTCAAAGCAGTGCTCCAGCGCCAGCGGCGGCTTCCAATTGAGGACGTTCAGCGGATCGTGCTCGAGGCGGCCAATGCCCTCGCGGTCGCCCATCAGGCCAACGTCGTCCATCGCGACATTAAGCCCGAGAATATCATGCTCGAAGGGCCCGAGCGGCACGTCCGATTGATGGATTTTGGGATCGCCAAGGCGGTCGACTCGAGCGAAAAAGAACTCACTGGTACCGGGGTCGTGGTCGGCACGCCTCAGTACATGAGCCCGGAACAGGCGAGCGGCGAGCCGAACATCGATCATCGCAGTGATCAGTATTCGCTCGCGGTCGTAGCGTACCAGATGCTGGCCGGGCGGGCGCCATTCGATGGCGAAACCGCTCGGGCGATCATCGCCAAACAGCTGCTCGATCCGGCGCCGCCGCTCGCCAGCTTGGTCGAGGACTTGCCGCTTCACATCGCCGCGGCACTCCACCGGGCTATGCAGAAGAATGCCAAGTATCGGTTCGATTCGATCAAAGACTTTGCGGCGGCCCTCAAGAACCCCGGGTATGTCGGCCCAATCTCGGAACCAACGCCCGCACCCCCGCCCCCGAAACGGCCGCCGAAGTGGGCTCCATGGATTGCCGCCGCCGTGGCCACCGTCGTCCTGGTCGCGGTGGCCGTCACTCAATGGCGGCCGAGGGCGCCGTCCCCGTCGAGTCCGACCGCGGTCAGGGACTCCACGCCAATCATCGGCCCACCATCGATGCCCCAGGCCGCCACCACCAGAGTCGTATCGATCCCACCCCGTACCAAGCCGGGCCCGCCTGATACCGGCATCAAGGTCGCCGTCGATCCGGCGACGGCTGTCGGGTCGCAACCCGATTCCTCCGCGGCCCCAGCGACGCCGCCACCGAGCTGTCAGGCACTCTATGGACGGGGAGACTTGGACCGGGCCCTGGTGGTATGCGAGGCTCGGGCCAACGAGGGCGACGTGGGCTCCAGTCGGACCGTTGGTCTGATGTTGGATCGGCGCTCCGAGACCGAACGGGCGGTTTCGTTCTTCAAGAAAGCGGCCGACGGCGGCGACCCCGAGTCGCAAATGTGGATGGCTGAGCGGCTCGAGCCCTCAGAACCAACGGAAGCAACCAAGCTGTACCGCGCCGCTGCCAACAGCAATTGGAAACCCGCCTACCCGATCATCGCACGACGGCTCCAGTCGGGAATCGGCACCGCGGTGAACGAAACCGAGGCCCTCCGCTGGTACCTGTTAGCTGCCGATGGCGGCGACTCGAGGAGCCAAGTCGAATTGGCCCAGCTGTACTCCACCAGCCGAAACCGGACAATTCGGAGCGACTCGGCGGCCCGTGTATGGTTGTTCAAGGCCGCCTCGGGAAGCAGTCCAAACCATGAAGCCCAGTACCGATTGGCGATGATTTACCTCGAGGGCCGGGGCGTGAAAAAGTCAGAAGAGACCGGCAAGGAGTACCTGAAGCTCGCGGCGGATGCCGGGCATCTCGAAGCCACTAAGGAGCTCAAGAAAAGAACCGACTAACGAGCTACCAGTCGACCAGTGCCCCGAGACTGATGACCCGACCTCGGAGCGGTGCCCATGGCGCCGGCGTCCGGCGGCCCCCAACGGCCGGCGCTCCAAGGAACACGGAGTGATAGTCGGCCAACCGAACGTCCAATAGGTTTTCTGCGCTTAAGTACAACCGGGCCCGGTTCGACCTCTGAGACACCAATCCATTCACAACCCCAAAGGCCTTGCTCGTGGCGATGAAAGGGTTGTCGGAGACCGCTTGAGAGCCCACAACCATGGCGTCGAGACTCACCGTCGTCCCTGCTGCGGCCGGCGCCTGCCACTGAATCAGACCGCCGAAGGTTTGGCGGGGGGTGAGATCGGCCCGTCGACGCGTCGACTCACCGGGAACCCCCTCGGAGGCCCCAATCAGACCGAGGAATCCCTCCACCCGCACGGCATCGTGTTGATACCCGACTCGAAGTTCGGCCGCCGCCACTCGGGTTGGCTCAGCAACATTGATCAGCCGGAGCCTGAACGCGGAGTCGCCGACAAAGGGCACGGACCGGATCGGAAATTGGATCCGAGTGTAACCAAAAGACCCGCCCACGGTGAGGCGAGCCCCCCGCCACTGTAGATCGATTCCGGAGGACAGAGTTTTTTCAGCCTTGGCGTTGCCGGGAATCGTTGCGTGAAATCCTAGGGTCTCCGTGTTGTCGGCGAGCGGCGTCGCTGGATTGTAGCCCGCTGCGCCGTGGCCCCGGATTTCGAACCGCGGGCCGGGCCGAAACAGAAGATCGATGCGGGGCAGGCATTGCGGCCCGTGAATATTGTGGTAGTCACACCGGCCGGCCAGGGTGCCGCTCACCCTTTCGCTCAGGACCTTCGTCACCGTCGCAAAGATTGTCGGAACCTTGTGGGTAAAGTCGAACCCGGAGAAATCCCGTTGCCGAAGGGTTTCCCGGAGGTACCCCACACCCGCGACCAGATCGAGCAGTCCGAAATCATTGTGGTAGGTCAGTTCGGAAAAGAGCGTCGTCCGTCGGTCCCGCTCCAGAACCTCATCAAAGGCCGAGCGAACCGATTGGGAAACGCCGGCCAGTTTGAGGGCCACCGTCCCGCGGTTTCCGAGGCCTCGGCGGGCTGTCATGCCTCCATCGAATCGGTTGGCCCGACGCTCCTCGCGGTACAGGTCAGTCCCGGCATTGGTACGGAGAAAGCCTCCGGTGCGATCTTCGGACATCGCCCCGACCGTTACCATGAAGCCGTCCCCGTTTGGGCGATCGACATAAACGCGAGGGCGGACCGAGAGGCGGATCGCCCGAGGAAACTCACCCCAGCCGTCATCGTCGGAGTCGACCAGACGCTGCTGGTGAAGGTCGGCGAATAGGCTTGCTGACAGTGACGCCGACTTCCGCCGCGAGGCCCAGAGGAGAAGGTCCCCACCTTTTTCGGAGGATTGGTTGACGCCGAGGCGAACCCGGTCACGATCGGGCCGGCGGGACACCAGGTTGACCAAGCCCGCGGCCGCGCCGCTGCTGGCCAGGGTGGTCGCCGCGCCCGAGATCACCTCGACTTGGTCGAATTCGATCGATGACAGCTGCAAGAGACCGAAGGATCCCGGCTGCGCCCCAAGCAGGGGCAAACCGTCGACCTGTAATCCCGTGTATTGACTGCGGACACCGTTCAGCTTGAACCCGGTCCCGTCGAGCGCACCGGTTTGATTCTGGAGCAGGATCGAGGAGCGCCCCCCGAATAGCCGGCTGAGGTCGGTGGGATGGGCCATGGTCCGGATGGTCAGATCATCCGTGCTGAGGAGCCGGGTGGCCATCGGTTCAACGAGGGCGGTTCGGCCCGCGCGGGTTGCGTGGATGATCGCGTCGGAAGGGCGGCCGCTCACTGGTTCAAGCACGAGCTCGTAACGCTGGGTCACGGCCGGCAGAATCGTGATCTCGAAGCGGGCCGGCTGATATCCTGGATGAGTGACGACGACCGCGACGAAGCGGGCCGGCAGGTCGATCCGTGCTTGGCCGGAGTCGTTGGCGATACCCCCAATCCGATCCGATCGGACAAAGGCTCCACCGAGCGATGCCGAATCGGCCCCCCGGACGGTGACCACCAGGGTCCCGGTCGGTTGCTGGGCGGCAACGGGTCCGGTCGCGCCGGCGGCAAGAATGACCAATATCCGCCACCACAGAGCGGCGTTCTGGAGGTTCGGTGCCAAAGCAGTCGTCACGTCGAACAAAGGTAAACGGGCCCGGGAACGCGGGCCAAACGAGGACCGGACTCCCGGCGCGGCCTAACGTTTGGCGGCGGCAGGCGCCGGGCCGGCTCGAAACGCCGCGAGAAAGAAGATCGCGGTCGCAAGCCCAATGAAAGCCGCGACGCGCCAGAGCGCGGCGAAGTCAACGCCACCTTGAGGGGTCCCGTAGTGGGTGGCCAGCCAGCCGGAGAGAATGCCGCCGAGCACGGGACCTCCGCCTAGAATGATGATCCCGAAGACGGTCTGGACCGAATTGCGAATGTCGGGCGGGGCGATCCGATCGGCGTAGATGAACGCCCCGGCGAAGAAGCAGGCGTAGCAGACCCCATGGAGCGCTTGGCTGGCCACCTGGACCTCGACGGGCAGGGCCGGAAAGCTCCAAATCGCGTAGCGGACGAAGTAGGCAAAAGCGCCGGTCGCGATCACGGTCCGGAATCCGAACCGGGTCAGTGCGAATCCGAGCAGCGCCATTACCAGGATTTCGCTGAATTGCCCGATCGTCATGGCGGGACCGATTTGGCTGTCCGAGAGCCCCAGGTGCGAAAAGAAGGGCGGGGTTTGGATGAAGTAGATCTGGTGAATGATACTGATCGGCAAGCTCGCCGCGACTAAGACCGCGAAGGACGGGTTCTTCAGAAGGCGGAATGCCTTGGCGAAGGCCAGTTTCTCGACCGAATCCCGCTTCGGCGGTGTCGCGGGGAGAAACAGGCAAAACGCGGCGTAGGCCCACGAAATGAGCGCGGAGAAGCGAAGAGAATCAGCCAGGTGAGCAGTCACCCCGGCTTTTTCCGGCCCGACCAAGAACGGCGGCATCCACTGGAGGTGAAGATCCGTCTGCAGGTAGAGCATTGGGAAGATCCAGCTGACGGCGATCCACCCAATCGTGCCCCAGACTCGAACCTTGGGAAAGTCGTGATCGCGGTTTTCCAGGTGAGCAAACGCCATCGAATTGGATAGAGCCAACGTCGGCATGTAGACGACGCTGTAAAGGATCGATAGCCAGAGCCAAGGTCCGTATCCGGTCTGGCTCGCCGTGACCCATTTGAGGGCGCCGCCGATCAGCAGCAAGGTCGCCAAGAAGCGCTCGGTGCGAAAATAGCGATCGGCCAGTTGTCCGGCGATAAAGGGTGAGGCGATGGCCCCGATCGACCCGGCCAACCCGAGAATCAACCCGATCTGGCCGCCGGTGAATCCGAGGCCACCTTCGGCGACCGGCGCCGACAGATATCGACCGGCAAGCGGCAGCCAGGCCCCCCAGACCGCATACTGGAGGAACATCATGATGGACAGCCGGCCGGCCTTTCCATTGCCTGGTTGAGACATCGGGCCTCGTATGTAAAGGACTATTTCTTTATATATAAACCAAGGCAGATCTTGTAGTTAGTCTACAAGCGCCCGCGGCAACTTAACTCCACGCTTGGCCACATCTGGAATGAAACGATCGAGGCCCGGCGGCGGAAATGCCACCGTCCTACCCTGCTCCGCGCTTTGGTACGCGGTCATCAGGATCCGGACCACCTCTACGCCATGGTCGAACGTCAGCAGCGGCGCCTCCTTGCCGAGGAATGCCCGAACGAAATGGCGATTTTCGGCCTCATAGCCGTAGGCAACGGCCTCCTGAGCCACCACAGGCATCAACCCCATTTCCGCGTTCTGCTTCTCAACGAGATCCTCAGCCGTCTTCCCATGGACTTCCCGGCTAAAGAACAGCTTGAGTCCGCTGTCCAGAGTATTCCAGGACATCGAATACTCCGGGCCCAGCAGCTCGGCCGACAACCGGAGCCCGGCTCCCACGAAGCTCCAGGATGTCGTGGCCTCCCCAAAAACCCGGTAGCCATCGGCCGTCTCGAACTCGATCATGACGCTGGCGAAATCCTCGCTCGGCTCCCGGGTGAAATCCACGGCCTTGCCCATGGCCTTCTTGAGCCGTTTGGCATACTCGGGACGGGTCCATTTGAGGCTCGCGATATGGCCCGTGATCCGGACCGGCTTCACCGAACTCACATCGTCACCCGGCTTGGTCAGGAGGTGGCGTACCACCAGGGCGGAGTGACACATCATGTCGTTCAAGACGCCGCCGCCTTGGAGCGCGCCGCGCCAAAACCATGGCATGTGAGGGCCACTGTGCTCCTCGGCGGCCCGGGCCAGATAGGGCCGACCGGTGATCGCCGCCCCACGGGCCCAGAGGAGTTCTCGTCCCCGCTCCACCTGGGGCGAAAAACACTGGTTTTCTAAATAGCCGTGTTTGAGCTCGGCCCGCTTGACCAAAGCGGTCACCCGCTTGGCCTCGGCGACGTTCCGACCCAACGGCTTTTCGCAGGCCACCCCGATCAGTTCGGCCCGGCCCCGTAGGATCGGGTCGACCAGCTCTTCGAAGTTGTCGATCCGGGCGTGGTTGGGCCCGCAAACCCAGATCGCGTCGATGGCGGGGTCGGCCACCATCGCGGCAATCGACCGGTAGGGCTTGCACTGCCCGACATCGAGCGACCGGGCGTACCGAGCGGCGCTCTCAGCATGCTGGTAGTTAGGGCTGTAGACGCCAAGCACGTCGGCGTCGCGAACACCGGTCCACGAAAGCATGTGAAAACGAGCGTTGAACCCGCTTCCAACAAACCCGATTCCAAGTCGTTTGTTTGCCATAGGAACAAGAAGCTAGCGCCCCACGGCGAGGTCGCAACGGCTCAGGCCCGTCAGCCCCGGTTCATCGCTACATTCTTCGCAATGAGCGACCACCGAAGCAACGGGTTGCCGGCCAACCCAGTGGCACGTGTCGATATCGTCCGGGGCGCCGGGCCGAATCCATGATCGAGTACCGCGATTACTACGCCGATGGCCGGTGGCTTCCCGCCACCGGGGGAACCCAGTTGACCCAGTACAATCCCACCTCGGAACTCGCCCAGAGTCTATTGACAGTTTGCAGTGCAGCCGACGTGGCCGTCGCTGTCAGCGCGGCGCGGCGGTGCGCCCCGGGGTGGGCCAGGAGTCCGCTTGACGAGCGCCGCCGGGCGTTGCGAGCGTTGCAAGGAGCGATCGCTGAACGCGCCGACGCCTTCGTCAAGGTGCTGGCAACCGAACTGGGGGTTCCGGTCTGGGTCAGCCGTACGATGCAACTCCCAATGCCGCTGACCAATCTCGAACGAATCATCGAGGGCGTCGATCAGATCACCTGGCGGGAGCAAATCGGTAACGCGGCGGTGGAACGGGAACCCGTTGGGGTGATCGCGGCCATCACGCCTTGGAACTTTCCACTCCACCAGATCATCGCCAAGTTGGGTGGCGCCATCGGGGCTGGGTGTCCGGCCGTGCTCAAACCCAGTGAAGTAGCGCCGAGCGTGGCCCGGCTGTTTATGGAGGCGGTGGCCGAAGCCGATCTGCCGCCGGGCTTGGTGAACATGGTCTGGGGTGGCGCCGATGTCGGAGAGCGTCTCGTCGCGAGCCCGGGCGTCGACCAGGTGACCTTTACCGGATCGACGGCCGTCGGACGGCGAATCATGGGGTCGGCCGCCGCATCACTGACCCGAGTAGTCCTCGAACTCGGTGGGAAATCGGCGTCATTGATACTTGATGACGCGGATCTCGATGCCGCGATCCCGGCGACGGTTCGGCGTTGTATGGTGAACTCGGGCCAAACCTGTGTTGCCCAATCGCGCCTCTTGGTGCCCCGGAGCCGGCAGGCGGAAGTGGTGCAACGAGTCGTCGCCGCCCTCGCCGAATGGACACCCGGAGATCCGACTCATGCCGATACCCGGATCGGACCCGTTGCGACCCGCTCTCAGTTCGGATTCGTCAACCAGCAGATTCGGCAAGCCAAAGCCGATGGCGCCGCTTTGATAGCAGGTGGGCCGGGACGGGCGGCAGGGTTTGACCGCGGGTTCTTCGTGACCCCGACGGTGTTTTCGGATGTGACCGCAAGGATGGCCCTTGCCACCGACGAGGTTTTCGGGCCCGTCCTCGCGGTGATGCCCTATGACGCAGAGGACGATGGCATTGCACTGGCGAACGACACGCCGTACGGGCTGTCGGGCGCGGTCTGGTCTGCGAACCCGGCCCGCGCCGAGGCAGCGGCCCGGCAAATCCGCGCGGGGCAAGTGATTGTGAATGGCGCCCCCTCGAACTACGGTGCCCCTTTTGGGGGGTTCGGACAATCCGGCTTCGGTCGCGAAAACGGGCGGTTCAGCATCGAGGCCTTCTTGGAGTGGAAGTCGATGCCTGGGGTGACGTGGACATCGTAAGCCAAGGCGGCAATTGGCGGGGTGCCGCGTCGAAACTTCTTCCGGCCTGACCGTGGCCTTACCTTCGGCACTTCACCACCCAACGAGCCACTGATGCGTTTCACTCTACTTTGCCTTGCCCTAGTTGCCCTTCCCCGACTCGTGGCTCAAACCGATTCCAGGGTTGCCGAGTTCGACGCCTACACCGCCAAGGCCGCGAAAGACTGGGGCGCCGTCGGGCTGGCCGTTGCTGTCGTCAAAGATGGGAAATCCATTCTTGCCAAAGGTTACGGAGTCCGGGAGATCGGCAAACCGGACCCGGTTGACAACAACACTCTGTTTTCGATCGGATCTACGACGAAGGCCATGACAGCAGCCGCGATCGGGTTGCTGGTCGACGAAGGGAAAGTCCGATGGGACGACCCCGTCATCAAGCATCTACCTGGATTTGCTTTGAGCGACGCCTACGTGACCCGAGAAGTCACCGTTCGGGATCTCCTGGTCCATCGAGCTGGGCTCGCCAACGGCGACGTGCTGTGGTACCGCAACGACAACTCGTCGGCGGAAGTGCTCCGGCGGGCGCGGTTCATCCCGATGGCCTACTCGACTCGATCCGGTTTCATCTATCAAAACATCATGTACGCTGCCGCCGGTGCGGTCGTCGCCGCCGCCAGCGGAATGCCCTGGGAACGATTCATCGAAACCAGAATTCTTGCCCCATTGGGGATGGACCGAACGGTTACGACCCTGGCCGGTACAGGGGGAAAGCCCAACGTGGCTTCGCCCCACCAGAAGGTCGGAGGCGAGGTGCGGGTCATCAGCAACGCCGCCGTCGATCCGGTCGCGGCAGCGGGGTCGATTTGGTCGAGTGTCTCAGACATGGCCCGGTGGGCCGCGTTCGTGATCGACAGCGGTCGGGTCAACGGGCGACCGCTCCTGAGGCCGGCCACCTGGGCCGAGTTGTTCAAGCCCCAAACGATCGTACCGCCGTCTGAGTTCTACCCAACGCAGCAGCTCACCAAACCCCATTGGATGACCTACGGACTCGGCTGGTTTCAGCACGACTACCAGGGCCGGATGCTCCAGTTTCACACCGGGAGCATTGATGGGATGGTCGCCATCATCGGGGTCATTCCCGAGGAACGCTTTGGCGTCTATGTCCTTGGCAATCTCGATCACGTCGAGGTCCGCCACGCGCTCCTTTACCGCGCGCTCGACACCTGGCTCGGCACCGGAACCCGAGACTGGAGCACCGAGCTCCGGACCCTTTACGAAGGCATCGCTGCCGCGCAGGAGGGCGCCGCCGTCCGGGCTCGTCAGGGCCGAATCAAGGGCACCAAGCCATCATTGGCCATGGAGGAATATGAGGGTACCTACGCCGATTCGTTGATCGGATCGATTCAGATTCGGATCGAGGAGGGCCGCCTCGGGCTCCAGTTCGGATCGCAGCTCCACGCCCCGCTCGATCATTGGCACTTCGATACCTTCGAAGCCCGTTGGGATAACGCCTGGCAAGGAACCGATCTGGTGACTTTCGCCATGAACGCGGCCGGAAAGATCGACGGACTCTGGTATGGCGGGCGCCGATTGGGCCGATCACAGAGGTAATCGGTCGCGCCGGGTTCGATTCGACACTACAATTGGGGGAACCTGAACGGAGAATCCTTTCCATGGATCGACGGGAATTTGTGGCTGGTGCCGCCGCCGGGCTCGCGCTACCCTCCTTGCCTTTGTTCGGGCGAGCTCCGGCGACATTCAAGATTTCGTTGGCCCAGTGGTCGCTGCACAAGGCCCTGTTTGCCAAGGAACTCGATCATCTCGACTTTGCTCGGGTCGCCCGGCGCGACTTCGGGATCGAGGCCATTGAGTACGTCAACGCCTTCTTCAAAGACAAGGCTCGGGACGCCGGGTACCTCGCCGAGATGAATCGTCGGGCTGCCGGCGAGGGGGTCTACCAGCACCTGATCATGTGCGACGGAGAAGGCGATCTCGGAAATCCAGATTCAGCCAAACGGCTCGAGGCGGTTGAAAACCACCGGAAGTGGCTCGAAGCCGCCAAGACGCTCGGCTGCGCCACGATCCGGGTCAATGCCCAAAGCGCCGGCAGCCCCGAAGAGCAGCAGAAGCTCGCGGCCGATGGGTTGCGGAAGCTCACCGAGCTTGCCGCGCCAATGGAACTCAACGTCATTGTCGAGAACCACGGAGGGCTCTCGTCTCGCGGCGACTGGCTTGCCGGTGTCATGCGATTGGTCAACCACCCGCGCTGCGGAACCCTGCCCGACTTCGGCAATTTCTACGAATATGACCGCTATAAAGGGGTCGAAGAGATGATGCCCTTCGCGAAGGCGGTCAGCGCCAAGTCCCATGATTTCGATAGCGTCGGCAACGAAACCACCAAAGACTACCCCCGGCTACTCGGAATCGTGATGGCGGCCAATTTTCATTCCTGGATCGGGATCGAATACGAGGGTGATCGGCTCTCCGAACGAGAGGGTATCGCCGGGACGCTCCACCTCCTCAAACGACTGCGAACTGGGTTGGAAGCTCAATGAACGACCATTCGCGACGGGAGTTTCTGGCGTCAACGGCTGCCATTACGTTAGGCACTAGAGCGGGCTGGCCAGCCGAGGCCGGGGCGACTATGCCGGTACCGCGGGGGGTTCGGATCGATGAGCCCGTAAGGATCGGGGTCATCGGGACGGGCGGCATGGGAACCGGTCACGTCGAATCCTTTCTCGCCATCGTGAAGGATCACCGCGCCAATGTGACGATCGCCGCGTTGGCGGATGTCTGTCAGGAACGGCTTCTGGCCGCCAAGCAGAAGGTCGAAGCGGCCCAAGGCCCTGGTACCATCGAGACCTTCTACGCGGACTATCCAGGACTCCTGGCAAGAAAGGATCTCCATGGGGTGCTGATTGCGTCGCCCGAACACTGGCATGCCAAGATGGTCGAGGACGCCGTGGTCGCCGGCAAGGCGGTGTACGTCGAGAAGCCGATGACGCTCCGACTCCCAGAAGCTCTCCGCCTTCATAGGATGGTCAAAGCCAACCCGCAGGCTCTCGTCGTGGTCGGAACCCAGTTCGTGATGATGCCGAGCTACCGCAAGGCGCAGACATTGATTGCCGACGGAGCGATCGGCAAGCCGGTGTGGAGCCAAACGAGCTATTGCCGCAATTCGAAAGACGGCGAGTGGCTCTACTATGCTATCAACCCTGAATGGAAACCGGGCGAGAACCTCGATTGGAAACAGTGGTGCGGCAACCTTGGCCAGATTCCATGGAATCCCGAGATTTATGCCCGGTGGCGCCGCTATCGCAAATACTCTACCGGCATCATCGGCGACCTGTTGGTGCATCGGATCACCCCGCTCGTCATGGCGTTGGATCTGGGGTGGCCGACCCGGGTGGTCGCATCAGGGGGCCATTTTGTCGACAAGGTTATGGAAAACCACGACCAGGTCAATCTGAACATCGAGTTCGAGGGCGGCCACACCATGGTCGTCGCAGGGTCGACGTCAAACGAGGTCGGATTTGAAACCGTGATTCGAGGTCACAAGGGCAATCTCTACATCGGCGGTGCCCAGAAGGCGACGCTCCGCCCGGAGCGGATCTACGCCGATGAGGTCGACGAGCAAAGTTTCGAAGGCGAGGACCTGGGCGATTCCCAAGATACGCTCCGGATCAGCTGGATCGACGCGATCCGGTCAAAAGGCCCTTCGCCGAGCCCGGTCGAGTTGGGCGCCAAGGTCATGGTCGCCGTCGATCTTGCCACCCGATCCCTATGGGAAGGGTCGGCTTTTGCTTTCGATCCGGCCACGATGCGAGCCCGGAAACTCTAAGTGGCGGCGGTGCGGGCGGCGACCCAGGCCATGGGGACCCGGTTCGAGCTGGTCCTGTTGGGCGACGATGAGGCCAACCTTCGGGTCATCGGTGAGCAGGCGGTCGAGCGGATTGAATCGGCGCATCGGACCTTCACCCGCTTCGACTCCAGCAGTCTGGTGGCCCATCTCCGGCGAACCGCCCCCGATCTCACGGAGGTCGACTCCGATGATTTTTCGCTGTTTGCCGAGGCCCTGCTCGTTGCCCGGCAATCCGGCTGGAGCTTTGACCCGATGCTCGGCCACGGTGAAATCGACACGCTGTTGAGACTTGAGCCCACCACCCGACAAGTCGGGCTGGTCGACGCGGCGGCCACCCTCGATTTCGGAGCGATCGCGAAGGGCCATGCGGTCGATCTCGCGGTCACCGTGCTGAGAGAAGCCGGGGTTCAGGCGGGGTTTGTTCATGGCGGCACCAGCAGCGGATTTGGGTTCGGCGCCCCGGAGCCGTCGTCCGGATGGCGAGTAAGCCTGGGCCAAGGACGCGACGATCCCGTTCTGGATCTTCGAGATCAGGGATTCTCAGTTGCTGGGGCCTGGTCAGATCGAGGCGGCCTCCGGGTGCCGCACACGATCAATCCCGCAACCGGGCGGGCTCTTCGGGCCGACCGGCGGGTTGCGGTGGTTGGGCCGTCGGCTCGACTGGCCGACGCGTGGTCGACAGCGATTCTGGTCTCGGGGCGCCGGCCGGAGTCGCTGGGCCGCGAATGGCGAGTGTGGCTCTCAGACTCGCGGCATCGATGGGCCAGACTGGACGGATGAGCGGATGACCAATCTCGATCGGCGCGGCTTCTTGGTGCAAACTGGGGGCTCGATGGCGGGCTTGGCACTGGTGCCCGAGTTCGAAACCCTCGGGCCTCGACGTTTGCCGGAGACCAAGGCGATCGGCGTCGTGGGGATTGGTCGACAGGGCCGCGCCATCCTGGCAGAACTCAACAAGATCAGCGGCGCCAAGGTTGTCGCGGTATGCGACCCGAATCCGGCCCGGGCCAAGGCGGGCGAACAACGGGCGGCCGGCGCCGAGCCGTTTACCGACTATCGGGCCATGCTCGAGAAACGTCGGGACCTAGACGCGGTGATCGTCGCCACGCCGACCCATCTCCACCGCGCCGTCGTTCAGGATACTCTCGCCGCGAACAAGCACGTGTATTGCGAGGCGCCCTTAGCCAATACCGTGGCCGATGCCAGGGCCATCGCCGCGGCCGCCGACGCAGCCCCGGGCCGGGTTTTCATGGCGGGGTTTCAGGCCCGGAGCAACCCGGTTTACCAGTTGGCACGGACCTTCTACCGCACGGACGCATTTCGCGACTTCATCGGAGGGTCGGCCCATTTCCATCGCAAGACCACCTGGAGGTTCCCGACCGAGGTCGACAACTGGCGACTCGATCCGGAGCTATCGATCGGCCTCGTCGGAGAAATCGGAGCCCAACAGCTCGACGTGTTCCACTGGTTTCGGAACCAGGCCCCCGTGGCTGTGTCGGGCAGCGGGTCGATCGCGTTCCACCGGGATGGCCGGAAGGTACCGGACACCGTGCATGCCCTGTTCCAGTTTGCCGCCGGGTCGATGGTCACCTACGAGGCGTCACTCGCGAATTCGTTCGGCAACCAGCACGAAATCCTCCGCG
This sequence comes from Gemmatimonadota bacterium, assembly GCA_031400975.1. GTDB lineage: Bacteria > Gemmatimonadota > Gemmatimonadetes > Gemmatimonadales > GWC2-71-9 > SHZU01. The sequence goes on along the minus strand of JANNQX010000290.1, from coordinate 54,707 downwards.
GCACCAATGGCACTTTCTCGCTGTCCTGGACCCACGGATGGATGTTCAAGGAGGTCGACGCGACCACCTTGGGCTGGGAGGTCTATGCCCTTCGGCAGCAGTTCCACCACGACGAGGGCATCATTCTGATCGCGGACGCAACGAAACTCGCCGCACAGGGACAGCTCAAGGCCGGGGTTGGGCTTCCCTATTCTCCGCTCTACTATGCGCTCGGCGATTTTCTGCGAAGCGTGAGCTTCCCAAACGTACCGGTGCCGTGCAGCGCGAAGGATGGGCTGATCGCGACAATCGTAGGCATTGCCGCGAACCAAGCGGTGGTCGAGAGAACGTCGATTCCAATCGTCTTGTAGACCGGGGCGCTGTTGGGTTGGCTTCCCATCAATAGGAGATGGTGATCCCGGCCGTCAAGAACCGATCCGTCTTCTTGAACCGTGATCCAGTCGTTGCCGGCGCCGGACGGAACCCCGGCAAATTGTCGTAACGAATGGTGTACCCAAGCTTGAGGCCGATGGCCTTGGAGATCGGCGCCACCAACGCGGACTCACTATTCAAACGCCAGTCATCGCTCGTGCTGAAGTTGGGAATCAACTCGAGACCCTGCGTGAAGAAGCTTGCGTCGGTCAGTTTCCGCTTATAAAGACCCGCCAGTCGGCCGGCCGTGAAGTTGTCAGCCAACTTGCCGGCGGTCGCAATGGTGTTGCGCTGTTGGAATTGCGAGAGACCTACCTCGAAGGTCAGGTCGTCATTCGGCAGTGCGACCGCCTTGTAGGAGAGACCGATCGTCTCCTCGAAACGACGCGATACCCCGGCGAAAACATTCCGGTCCCAACCGGTTAGGCCAAAAATATAAAGTTTGCCGCCGAGTCCATAGTCGAGCCGGAGTTGGGCCCGATAGTTCTCGGCCTGCTTCTCACCATCGGTCTGACTCCGGACCGCGTTGAAGAGCTGAGTAAAAATCACCCGCTTATCCACCGTGTTCGTCACATACTTGTTGCCGAGGTTGAGCGTCGTCACGCTGGTGTTGCCGGAGGCGTTCACGAAACCAAAGTCGATATTGATCGCTTGGGTCTTTTCCTTCTTGTCCTGGCCGACGAGCGGCAAGGCAACACCGACGACCAACAGGACTGAAGGACCCACACCAGCACGAATCATTGGGAAAAACTCCAAAAAGGGGGCCAAGACGTACCAAGAATGCGGGTAGAATGAATCGGGGTCAGCGGACCGGCGCAACTACCCGGATTTCAGACCGGTTTTGAGCCACTGGTATTGAGAACACGAATCGGATAGATGGCCCGCCCCGAGGACCGTATCCTAGACAACCAAGGAGCTCAACGTCTATGATCACTACCGTGATGTCGTCCCCGCGCCAAGAGCCTGACCGATCGACCGCCTGGCAGGCGGTCCTCCGCCGCGATCCGAGCCAAGATGGCCGGTTCGTCTTTGGCGTGAAGACGACCGGCATCTATTGTCGACCCTCCTGCCCGGCCCGGCGCCCCAAGCCCGAGAATGTCGCCTTTTTCGGGGGACCTGGCCTCGCTCGAGCCGCTGGTTTTCGAGCCTGTCGGCGCTGCCGGCCGGACGAACCGGCCCAAGATCCGATTGCCCTGGCTCATCGGGCCATCGAGACCGCCGATTCGACCCAGGTAACGCTCAGTCAGTTGGCGAGTCTAGTCGCGATGAGCCCTTCGCATCTTCAACGCCGCTTCAAGGCTCGCTACGGCATGTCACCCAAGGCTTTCCAACAGGTGGTCCGGGACCAACGATTCCGGAGCGCCCTCCAACAGACCGGAGCGGTCTCCCGGGCTACCTATGAATCCGGGTTCGGATCCTCGAGCCGGGTCTACGAGCGGGCCGATGCGCGGTTCGGAATGACGCCGGGGCGGCTGGCCAAGGGTGGAGCCGGCGTTCGGATCCGCTATACCATCACCGGCTCACGGTACGGGCGGCTCCTGACGGCCGTGACCGACCGAGGCGTGTGCGCGGTGCTCCTCGGGCCGGATGACGAGACCCTGGTTGAAAACCTCCGCAAGGAGTTTCCCCATGCCATCAAAGACCGGGTCGACGACGGCGCCGATAGCTGGCTCGCTGAGCTGGTTGCCAAGGTCGACGCCCAACTCCGAGGCGACCTTGGGGCCGACGCTCCCGCCCTGGATTTGATCGGGACCGCCTTCCAACTGCGGGTGTGGCGCGCACTTACCGAACTCCCAAGGGGGCAAACCGCGTCCTATCACGAGCTGGCGGCCGCGATTGGGAAGCCCACGGCCACCCGGGCGGTCGCGAGCGCCATCGCGCGCAATCGGATCGCGGTGGTGGTCCCCTGCCACCGGGTCATTCGCGACGATGGGTCGCTCGGCGGCTATCGCTGGGGCGTGCCGACCAAACGCCAGATCCTCGCCGACGAGCTCGGCTAGCGAGCGATTGACTCCGGCGGTGTCGTCGCGGTATCTCTGGGCATGCAATACACTCCGCTGGGATCCTCCGGGCTGATCGTCTCACGGCTCTGCCTCGGCTGCATGAGCTTTGGAACTCCCACGTGGCGCCCGTGGGTCCTCGATGAAGCGGCCGCTCGACCGTTCTTTCGTCGGGCCATCGAACTGGGGATCAATTTCTTCGATACCGCCGACATGTACTCCCTCGGCGTCAGCGAAGAAGTGACCGGCCGGTTGCTCCGGGAGTATGCCCGGATGGACGAAGTGGTGATCGCCACCAAGGTGTTCTTCGAAATGCGAAGCGGGGCGCCGAACACCGGCGGCCTCTCGCGGAAACATATTGTGCAGGCCTGTGAAGCCAGCCTCAAGCGGCTCGGCGTGGATGCCATCGACCTCTACCAACTTCATCGATTCGACCCGTCTGTCCCCCTTGACGAAACGCTGGCCGCACTCGACCTCTTAGTGTCCCAGGGGAAGGTCCGCTACCTCGGGGCCAGCACGACCTATGCGTGGAAACTGATGAAGGCCCTCGCGCTGGCGGATTCACGAGGCTGGACCCGGTTCGTCTCGATGCAGAATCACTACAACCTGCTGTATCGCGAAGAGGAGCGGGAAATGGTTCCGCTCTGCCTCGATCAGGGGCTCGGAATGGTTCCCTGGTCTCCGTTGGCTCGGGGACTCCTCGCCCGCGGTCCGGGCTCGCGGTCGACGACGGCACGGGGCGGGTCCGATCAGTTGACCGATCAATTGTACGATCATCCGACCGACGAGACGATCATCGCGGCCAACGCCGCGGTCGCCGCCGCACGAGGGGTCTCGCCGGCCGAGACCGGCTTGAGCTGGCTGCTCTCCCGACCCGGGGTGACCGCGCCAATCATCGGCGTCACCAAGCTCGCCCAGCTTGAGAGTGCCGTCCGCGCTGTCGATTTACGACTCACCGAGGACGAATGTACGAAGCTCGAAGCCGGATATTCGCCGCGACCGCTACGGGGTTGGTACGAGGGACGTCGGTCCTAGAAACGAAGGGAAACGCCAATGTTCCGATGGTTGCTGGTGGCCGGGGTGGGCCTCGCAATCGGTGCCCGCCCGATCCGGCCGGTGCTCGTGGTTCACAACTACTATTATGCCAAGCCAACCCTGGCCGACTCAGTCTACCTGACCCGGCTTGAAGCCAGCGCCATCCGCCGGCGGGCCGGTTTGGTCGTTGGCTCTGTCCTTCGCCGGACCGGCGGCCCCGACAGTCTGCCTGACGTCATTTGGGAGGCAGAATACCCTGACTCCACGGCCCGGGCAAAAGATGTTGCCGCGCTCTCCGGCAATCACGAATTCGAGGCGATCCAGGCCCGGATGGAACGGCTGATTCGCCGGTTTGAGCGATCGACCTGGACAACCGATCGCTAGCCCAACGATCGGGCCCGAACCTCTTCTTCGGTGAGCCCGAAAATGGGGGGCGTCTTCAGCCCAACGAGGCCAAGTAGCAGCTGGATTTGACCCCGATGATGGGCCTCGTGCTCCACCATCGCCCGGAGCCACTTGAAGGTGGTAATGGGCGTCCCCGCCGGGGTCACCGACTTGCCGGCGAGCTGCTCGGGAGTCAAGGTCGCAAAGATGACGCAGGACTCTTGATGCATCGAATCGAGATAGACCATCACCTGATTGAGCCCCTGCGCGAGATCCTGGCCGTGACCGGGGTAGCGACTCGGGCGACCCTGGACGTTCTCGCCGTACATCCACCGCTCGACGGCAGCTAGATGCCGAACCAGATCTCCCAAGCTCCAGCGACCGGCGGCCGGCGGCCACTCCAACCGGTCCTCGGGGATCATCAAGGCCAAACGCCGAGTCCGTTGCCGCACTCCGCGCCAATAGTCCACAAACTCCGCTGCGTCCCGAATGATCACCACATTCTCCTGGGTAGCTTGCGCCCGATGCGAACAACGAGGATAATCTGCTCCATGGCAAGATTCGGAGGGCCGTTGACCAATCCGCGATGTCATGGCATAGTAACCCGGTTGGTAGCGGCACTGGGGCTAGTTCTGGGGTGCCGAGCTGCACCCCCGCCGGCCACGGCCCCCGCCGCGCCAGCGTTGGCCGTGGCTCCGGCCCCCCGGGCCCCTGAAGTCCGAACCACGATCGGATTTCGATCGCCCAAGCACTTGGCCGACCATTTCCGGAAGCATGGGGCAGAGTTCGAAGGTTCCACTCAAGCCGCCTACCTTCGAGCCGCCCAAGAGCTCCGGGATCGGCCGGTTGGCGGCGATGTCCTCGAACTGGTTCGCCCCGATCGGACGGTGAGCCGTTATGATCGGAAGATCGGTGCGTTCTTGGCGTTCGATACCGACGGCACCATCCGGACTTTCTTCAGGCCGGCCGATGGTGAAGCGTACTTTCAGCGGCAAGCCCGACGGAGGCAGCAATGACGACCCAGCAGCCTGACCGAGTCCGCCAGTACCTGCGCCGCCGAGGCAGCGCACCCAGTGTCGTGAAGGGCGGCCTCAAGGGGCTCATCGATCACTGGGAAAGCCTGGTGGCCGCCGTCGAAGAAGGCTATGACCTCACCTTCGATGACTACCTGAACGACATGGACATGCGCGATACCTTGGCTGGCGCCCTGGAAGTCGCCTCGCCGGAGGACCACCAGGCCAACGACGCGAAGCTCGAGAAACTGGATCGCCAGTTTCGGGACCTGACGGTCGAATGTCAGCCGATCTGGGGCGAAAAGAACGCTCGCGAAAACGGCCACGATTCGACCGAACAGTGGTGGTTCTTCCGACGCCCGCAGAATCCGGCCCCTGACTTCGAGGAGGAGCTTCGGGAAGTTGGCCTCATCACCTGAGCCGGCTCCGATTCTCCTGTATGATGGGCACTGCGCCCTCTGCAACGGCTGGGTTTCGATCTTGCTCAAGGTCGACGCCCGGGGCACCCTTCGATTCGCACCGCTCTCTGGCGTGACGGCGCAAGCCGCCCGCAACGCGCATCCCGAGCTCCAGGGGATTGACTCCCTCATTTTTCTCGAAGGATCTCAAGCAACGGTCCGATCCACGGCGGTCCTCCGGATTGCCCGCTATCTCGGCGGACCCTGGTTGGTCTTCTTAGCCGGATATCTAATCCCGCGGGAAATCCGGGACTCGCTCTATGACGTCGTCGCGTATTGGCGAACCCGTGCGTTCGGTCGGTATGCCACCTGCCCGGTGCCTCCGCCCCGAGCCCGAATTCGATTTCTCCCCTAGGGCGTGAGCCGGGCGGCGGCTCGGACCGCAATTGCTCGCCGAGCCGTGAGATATTTGGCACCGAGCGCCCGCACGGCCGTCACCACCTCAGGGGCCGCGCGGAGGGGTGAACCGGCGTCGAACGGCGGAGCGGGATCGTATTCCATCATCAGCTGGATTCGGCGTGCCGTGTCCTCGCCCGCCAGTTCCGCGGCCACGACTAACCCGAAATCGATTCCGGCCGTTATGCCGCCCCCAGTGATCCGGTTGCGATCGATCACCACTCGTTCGGCGACCGGAATCGCGCCGAATAGCGCCAGGAGGTCCAATGACATCCAATGGGTGGCGGCGCGATATCCCGTCAGCAGCCCGGCCGCGCCCAGCAGCAACGAGCCGGTACACACCGACGTTACATACGCCGCCTGCCGGCCCTGGATCCGAAGGAAGTCGAGCAGGGTCTCATCCTCCAGCATTTCGTTGACGCCGGGGCCGCCGGGGACACAGATCACATCGCACGCCGGGGCAGTGGCAAAGGTGAGGTCGGGCACCAACCGGAGACCGGTGTCACTCACCACCGGGGCGAGATCGGCCCCAATCGCCAGGATCCGAGCGTTGGGGACTCGGCCCAACACTTCGAACGGGCCGGTAAGATCCAAATGGGTGAGATTCGGAAACAAAACCATCCCGATGACAGGCGCCGCGTGTGGGGTCATACTGCCAATCTACCACGCTTCGGCTTCCCTCTCGCCGCCTACCGGCTGGAATGATAGATTCGACCCATGACAGACGCTTTCATTCTCGACGCCGTGCGAACCCCTCGGGGGCGCGGGAAGCCCGATGGTTCGCTCCATGAAGTCGCACCCGTTGAGCTGGCCGCGACCTCCCTGCGAGCCCTCAAAGCCCGCCACGATCTGGATACCTCACTGGTCGAAGATGTTGCGGTCGGCTGCGTCGATGCGATCAAGGACGAAGCGGGGATCGGGCGATGGTCGGTGTTGGCGGCTGGGTACGACGAACGGGTTCCGGCCGTCGTGCTCAACCGGTATTGCGGCTCGGGGCTCGAAGCGGTCAATCTGATAGCCGCCAAAGTAATGGCCGGACAGATCGACCTCGGAATCGGGGGCGGAATCGAGCATATGTCCCGAAACCCGATGGGGTCCTCCGGCTTCACCGCGGCCACCGACCCGATCCTGGCCGCCGATTTCCATTTCGTTCCCCAGGGCGTTTCAGCCGATCTCATAGCTACCAAATACGGCTTCAGCCGCCGGCAACTCGACACCTTCGCCGCCGAGTCACAACGCCGGGCCAAGGCCGCCTGGGACGCCGGCTACTTCCGCCAATCGGTGGTGCCGGTGGTCGACCGCAACGGCCTGATCATACTCGACCGTGACGAACACCTCCGGCCCGAGACGACGGTCGACAGTCTCAACAAACTCGAGCCGTCGTTCGCGAAAATGGCGACACTCGCCGGCTTCGATCGCGTCATCCTCCAACGGTACCCCGAGATCGAGCGACTTCAGTACTTCCACCATGCGGGCAATTCAAGCGGGATTGTCGACGGCTCCGCGATGGTACTCCTGGGCAGTCGCGCGGCCGCCCTGAAAGCCGGGATCAAACCGCGGGCCCGGATTCGGAGTTTTGCCGCCTGCGCAGCGGACCCGACCATCATGCTGACGGCCCCCGCCGAGGCGTGTCGGATCGCCCTTAGGAAGGCGGGCCTTGGCGTCAATGACGTTGATCTTTGGGAGATCAACGAGGCCTTCGCCGCCGTGGCCCTCTTTTTCATCCAAGAGCTCGGGCTGACGTCCGACACCGTCAACGTCAACGGCGGAGCCATTGCCATGGGCCACCCCCTCGGCGCGACCGGGGCTATCATCCTCGGCACGCTGCTCGACGAATTGGAACGGCGAAATCAGACCGTCGGTGTTGCCACCTTATGTGTCGCCGGCGGCATGGCCGTCGCTACGGTGATCGAGAGAGTGTGACAATGGCCACCCATGTTTTCACTGAGATCGCAACCGACGGCATCGCAACGCTGACCTGGAACTGCCCAGGCAAGCCGCCCAACGTCTTCAACGACGCCTCGCTCGGCGAGTTCATCCCCGCCATCCACGACCTCCTCGGCAACCCGAGCGTCAAAGGCATCATCATCACATCGGCCAAGGCCGGCTTCATCGTGGGCGCCGACTTGACCATGCTACTGGCAGCCAAAGACCTAACGAAGGCCGAGTTCCTTGAGCGAGTTTCCAGGCTCCAACGGGTTTTCCGAACTATGGAGACCGGCGGCAAGCCCGTCGTGGCAGCCATCAACGGTACCGCGGTTGGGGGAGGGTTCGAGTTGGCCTTGGCGTGTCATGCCCGGGTCGTTGCCGACGATCCCACCCTTCGTCTCGGCCTCCCGGAGTGCTCGCTCGGTCTCCTCCCCGGGGCCGGCGGTACCCAACGAATGCCCCGGCTCATCGGAGCCCGACAAGCTATTGGGCTGATTTCCCAAGGCAAGACCATCCCAGCACGGAAGGCCCTCGAGCTTGGCCTCATCACCGAGGTCGTGGCCCCGGCCAAATTACTCGAACGGGCCAACCACCTCGTTCGTACCATCGAGCCGATCCAACCATGGGACCGGAAGGGATTCCGGGTGCCCGGGGGCGAGGTGCATTCGCCATCCGGGGCCGAAACCTTCACCGGCGCTAACGCTATGATGGCCCGAGAGACCTGGGGCAACTATCTGGCGCCTCGGCTGGCCACCTATGCGATTTATCACGGCCTCCAACTCCCGATCGACGCGGGTTGTCGGGTCGAGGCCCGAGGCTTCGTCGAACTGGTTTTCAGCCCCGAGACCCAGGGCATGGTCCGAACCATGTTCTTTAGCATGGGAGACGCCAAGCGGCTGAAGAATCGGCCCCCGGGAGTGCCCCCGGCCGCCTATCGGACGATTGGGGTCGTCGGGGCGGGGCTGATGGGTCATGGCATCGCCCACAGCGCGGCGATCAGCGGCATCGAGGTCACCCTCTTGGATCTGGATCTCGCGGCAGCGGCCACGGGCAAGGAGCGGATCGGAGTGATCTTGTCGGATGCCGTCAAGAAGGGGAAACTCACCGAGATCGAGGCCACGGCCGCGCTTCGTCGGGTGACACCGACGGCCTCGTTCGAAGATCTCAAGGCCGTGGAGCTGCTCGTCGAAGCCGTCTTCGAGAACCGGGAGCTCAAGAACGAGATCACTCAGAAGGCCGAAGCGATGATCGGACCAACCGCGATCTTCGCCACCAACACGTCGACCCTTCCCATTAGCGGCCTCGCCGAAGCCAGCCGCCGGCCGAGCCAGTTTATCGGATTGCATTTCTTCTCACCGGTCGAGAAGATGCCGCTCGTTGAGGTGATCCGCGGGGCTCAGACGTCGGACGAAACCCTCGCCAAGGCGCTCGATTTCGTCAAAGCCATCGGCAAGACCCCGATCGTGGTGCGGGACGGCCGCGGGTTCTTCACGAGTCGGGTCTTCGGTACCTACCTCGTCGAAGGCATTGCAATGCTGGCCGACGGGATTCATCCGGCGTTGATCGACAATGCCGGCCGCCTGGCCGGCATGCCGATGGGTTCTCTGACCGTCGCCGACATGGTGAACCTCGACCTCTCTCAGAAGATTCGGCTCCAAACCAAGCTCGATTTGGGCGACCAGTATCAAGCCCACCCGGCCGACGCGATCATCGACTTCATGGTCGGTCAGCGGCGGCTTGGGCAAAAAGCCAAAGCGGGGTTCTTTGACTACCTGCCTGACGGGGACAAGCGGCTCTGGCCAGAGCTCACGAAACACTATCCAACAGCCCCAATCCAACCGCCACTCGCCGATGTCAAACGACGGTTGCTCCACATTCAAGCCGTCGAGACGCTTCGATGCATCGAAGAGGGCGTGGTAGTGCGGCCGGAAGACGCCGACGTGGGCTCGATTCTCGGGTGGGGATTTTGCCCTTTTTACGGTGGGATTGCCTCGTACATCGACTCAGTCGGAGGAGAGCGGTTAGCCGCGGAGTGTGATGTCCTGGCCGACCGCCACGGGGAACGGTTCCGCCCTCCGGCGATTTTGAGAAATCTGGGCCACGCCGGAGGAGCGCTGTACCCGAGATGAAACGAGCCCTGATGTTGATCGCCGCCGTGGTCGCGATCACCGAAACGATCGCCGCACAAATGAGCCCGCCGATGCAACACGAATATGCCACCGTCAACGGCATGAAGCTTCACTACGTCCGCGCCGGCCAGGGAGACCTCGTCCTGTTCATGCATGGGTTTCCCGAGTTCTGGTACGCCTGGAAGGACCAGCTTGTGGACCTGGGTCGAGACTACCTCGCCGTCGCGCCCGACCTCCGGGGCTTTGGGCTTTCCGAAAAGCCGCCGGCCGTTGATGACTACCGCGCGGCCAACGTGATCGAGGATATTCGCGCGCTGGCCAATTCTCTGAACGGCGGCCGGCCGTTCGTGCTGGTCGGCCATGATTGGGGCGGGGCCATCGCTTGGGGTTTTGCGATCAGGTACCCCGAACTGCTCAAGAAGCTGATCATCATTAACGCACCCCATCCGATCGTGTTTGCGCGGGAGCTCCGGGAAAACCAGGCCCAACAGCGGGCCAGCGGGTACATGCTCTTCTTCCGGTCACCCCAGGCCGAGGCAACCTTGTCGGCCAACGACTACGCGCCGATCATCAGTTTGTTCAACGGACTGAAGGCCAAGGGCAAGTTCTCCGCGCTGGACGAGGCGGCCTATCGAGAAGCCTATCGACAACCGGGCGCGCTCACTGGCGGCCTCAACTACTATCGGGCCTCCCGGGTCGGACCACCCGGCCCGAACTCGCAGGACACGATGGTAACCGGGACTTCGATGGGTGACTTCTCGGTCAAGGTTCCGACGATGGTGATTTGGGGAGAAAAAGACGATGCCCTCTTGACCGGTAACCTCGTTGGGCTCGATGCGTTTGTTCCTGATCTAACGATCCGACGGATCGCCGAGGGAACCCACTGGGTCGTCCACGAGTATCCTGAGGAGATCTCCCGATTGATTCGCGAGTTTATGGCCCGACCCTGAAGCGCGTCCCCTACCCTTTCCGTTTCGACCGCCGGGTCGGCGTCGCCTCGAGCGGGTTCTCCGGCCATGGGTGCCTCGGGTAACGTCCCCTCATCTCGCGGCGAACATCGAAGTAGCTGGTTCGCCAAAAACCGGCGAGGTCGCGGGTCACCTGCAGCGGGCGACCCGCCGGTGACAACAAGTGGACCGTAACCGCCAAACGACCATCGGCGATCTGCGGCGTCGCGGTTTCACCAAACATTTCTTGCAATTTGACGGGAAGGACGGGCGCGGCCGGGTCGCTGTAGTCGATCTCAATTCGCGAGCCAGTCGGCACTTCGTATCGCTCAGGAGCTAACCGATCGAGTCGCGAGCGTTGGTCGGGCGTCAACCGGCCTAGCAACAGCTGCCGACAATCGATCCGGCTGATGTCACCCGTTTGGGCCACGTCGCCCAGCCAGTCCCCCAGCTGATCGAGCAGGACTTCGTCGCTTTGATCCGGCCAGGTTCGATCGACCAGATGCAGGCACGCCAGCCGCTGCCGCACCTTGGTCGCCGATTCCGACCAGGGCAATACCTCCAAACCGTCGCGGCGCACCCCGTCCAGCACCGCTTGAGCCGCCAAGCCCCGATCGAGGGCCCGCACCGGCCGTTCTTCGATCACCAGCGCGCCGAGCATTATCCGCTCGACTCCGCGCACCGAAAGGTTGGCTCGGTTCCATTCGATGAATTGCACCGTACGACCCCCGGTGCTTACCATCTCACCGAGGGTTTCCCGGTCCAACGGAGCGGCAATCGAGATCCGGCTTTCCGGGCCCGCGTCGTCCAGTTCGGCCGCGACGAGATAATCGGTGCGTGCCAACGGTTGGTTTGGCGGCATCGACGCGCCCCGGCCGTTATGGAGCAGAAATCGCCCCGTCTGGCCGGGCCGTCGCTGGGCCACCCGATCCGGGTAGGCCCAAGACAGCAGCCGTCCCGCGGCTTCGGCCGAGGGACGGCCGGGCTCCCGGACCGCGAGCCGATCTCGCCATTCTTTGACATCCCGTCGGGCCCGGGCCACCGCCCCCCAATCGACGTCGAAGCCTAAGGGAAGCCGTTCCGAGGCGATCGCATCAATTCGGAGCCTCAAATCGACATCCGGCAGCTCGTGGGGTTGGGTTCGGCGCGCCAGATCTCGGTCGGATAGCGCCACGACCATCACCGCAGCGAGGCCACCTAGGCCTTCCTGAACCGCCCGAACCGCCATATGGGCGAGCCGCGGATGGAGGGCCAGTCGACTCATCGCTTGGCCCATCGGCGTGAGGCGCCCGCGATCGTCGATGGCCCCCAGCAGGACAAGGAGCGCGGCCGCCTGATTCATCGCGGCGGCCGGCGGCGGATTGAGCCATCGGAGGTCCAGGGGATCGACCACACCGGCAGCCGCCAAGTCCAGGGTCAGCGAGGCAAGGTCGGTCCCGAGAATTTCAGGGCTCCGATGAGCTGCGAGCCCGGCGTCATCCCCCGCCGACCACAGGCGGTAGCAAACCCCGGCCTCCGTTCTCCCGGCTCGGCCCCGGCGCTGGTCAGCCGCCGCTCGGGTGACCCGGATCGTCTCCAGTCGGGACATCCCGGTCCTCGGCGAAAAGCGCGGCACCCGGCTTTGGCCGGCGTCGACCACGATCCGGACTCCCGGCACCGTCAAACTCGTCTCAGCAATCGACGTCGCCAGAATGACCCGCCGGCTCGGCCCGCGAGCCAATATGGCGTCTTGCTGGCCGGGCCCGAGCATTCCGTGAAGCGGGAGGACCAACGCCGGCAAGGCCGGCCCGCTCTCAGTCAGGAAGGACTCAACCCGGTTGATTTCTCCGACCCCGGGCAGAAACACCAAGATGTCGCCGGATTCATTGGATAGCGCTTCGCGAACAACCGCGGCGACGTGGGCCTCGAGCCGTTGACCCGCTTTGTTAGGCCGAAACCGGGTTTCAACCGGATAGACTCGTCCTGGGGCGTCGACAATCGGCGCACCTCCGAGCACCCCGGCCACCGCGGCGGCGGCGATCGTGGCGGACATGACGAGGACCCGAAGGTCCGGCCGAAGGATATCCCTCGTCTGGAGGGTCAAAGCCAGACCGAGATCGGCCGCCAAATTCCGCTCGTGAAACTCGTCCAAAATGACGATGCCGTACCCATCGAGCGACGGATCGGACTGAATCAGCCGAGTCAGAACGCCTTCTGTTACCACCTCAATCCGGGTCGCGGCTGATACCGCGGTGTCGAACCGGACTCGGTACCCCGCCGTTTGTCCCACCGGTTCGTTCAAGTGCCAGGCAATCCGAGCCGCAGCAGCGCGGGCCGCGACTCTCCGCGGCTCGAGCATGATGATCCGCTTTCCAGCCAGCCACGGCTCCTCCAGCATCCGCCACGGAACCACGGTGGTCTTGCCGGCGCCTGGTTCGGCCACCAGCACTGCGGCGCCGAACCCCGAGAGGGCTTCAAACAGGGCCGGCAACGCGTCCTCGACCGGCAGGCGCTCGGTCATTGGTCGGGCACCTCGGCGGTGACGAATCGGACCGGAATGCCGCCGTTTTCGGTCGAGGCAACGTCGTGCCACGGAAGTCCGACGTGGCCTTCGAGCATCCGGTCGGCCGAGATCATCGCCACCCGCCAACCCCGGCCGACTCGACGAAGCACGTTGCCAAGCTGGGAATAGAGGTCGCGCAGCTTGGTCCGGTCACCAACTCGGGCGCCGTAGGGGGGATTGGTCACGATCCAACCGCGAGCCGTTGGGGGGGTCAATGCCGACACGGCACCTCGGCTCCACTCCACATCGGCCAGGACCCCGGCGGCCGCCGCATTGCTGGTCGATGCGGCCACCGCGCCCGCATCCCGATCGCTTCCAGCCAGCGCCACCGGGCTTCGAACCAACGATTTCGCCGCCAGGTCAGCCCGGAGTTTCAGCGTCAAATCCGGGTCCACTTCGGGCCACTGCTCGAACGCAAACCGACGCGCCAAGCCAGGCGCGATTCGGCGAGCGATGAGGGCGGCTTCGATCGGAATGGTGCCCGACCCGCACATTGGATCCACGAGGGGCGTCGACCCATCCCACCCACTCCCGAGCAGCAGGCCCGCCGCGAGCGTCTCCCGCAGTGGCGCCTTGGCGGAGTGCAACCGATAGCCCCGCCGGTGCAGTGGGGGACCCGAGCTGTCCGCACTGATGGTGCATTCGTCATACTGAAAGCGAATTACGAATCGCTGGACCTTCGTCGGGACCCTGACATCGTGCTCCTCAAGGTCGACAGTGGCCCGGCTGCTGGCGATTGCCACACCAGTACACTCCCCCTGAACCGCCGCCGCCAGCCGTTCGGCGATCCCCTTCTCGTGAAATAGTTTCGATTTCTTACTAGTCACCCGGAAATGAGCCGCCACTCCAGGACCGAGGAAACGTCCCCATTCAACCCGCTTCACATGTCGCTCGAGTTCGATGAATGACCGAGCCCGGAACGTGGCCATTCGGACCAGCACCCGAGTGGCCGTCCGCAAGCTCAGATTCGCCGTGGCGAGTTGTTCCAAACTGCCGACAAACTCAATCCCGCCCGCGACCGGCTCACCAGGCGCGAGGCCGAGCTGGATCAACTCAGAGCCTAAGATCGACTCAAGCCCCGGATGAGTGACCGCAAACCCGGTGATCGCAACGTTCGTCGACAAGCCACCATCCGCGGGGCATCGTGATGAGACATCAAGAGTGGGCCGCAACAAACAGGGCGGCTTTCGCCGCCCCGTTGACCTCAACCCGCTGGCGACTTTAGCGGTTGGCAAACCGCCTTCGAACTTCGCGGAAACCGATCAGGCGCCTCGCGTCCTCGTCGTACAACTTGAGACCGAGCGCCCTGATCCCTTGCCAGAAACCGATCGTGGGTACGTTCTGCAGTTCCGGATGTTCATCGTGGCACTGCTGGAGCCGATAGTTCGGGATCCGCGGGCTCAAGTGATGAACGTGGTGAAGGCCGATGTTTCCAGTAAACCACTGGATCACTCTTGGCAGTTTGAGGTACGAACTCCCCTGAAGAGCCGACGTGGCATAGTCCCAATCCTGGGCCGGCTGCCAGTAGGCGTCTTCGAACTGATGTTGCACGTAGAAGAGCCACACGCCAACCGACCCAGCCACCATGAAGGCCGGCAAATAAATCGCCGCCGCTTCATCGAGGGCACCGAGAAATCCGAGCAATACCGTGACCGCAACCAGCGTCAGGTTGGTCGCATGGACGTTGAACCGCTCTTTGGCCGTCGTCAGCGCGCCTGCCGTCGGAAACCGGTGTTTGATGATCAGAAAAATTGGACCGAACACCAACAGGAAGAACGAGTTCCGATAGATCCGATACTTGAACCGCCCAGCCCACGACAGCGCCATATACTCGTTGACCGTCAAGGTGGCGACATCGCCCCATCCTCGCTTGTCGAGGTTGCCTGACGTGGCGTGATGGATGGCGTGATCCCGACGCCACTGGATGTAGGGCGTAAACGTCATGACCCCAGTAATGAAACCGACGATGTCGTTCCACCGCCGTGAGCTAAAGAACGATCCGTGACCGCAATCGTGCATCACGATAAAGGTGCGAATCAGCAAGCCACCCGTCGGAATCGCGAGCAACAGGACCAGCCCATAGTGAACTTTCATGGCTAGGCTCATCAACACCAAACCGATCACCAGGGGAATCATGGTGGTACAGATTTGAGTGATCGCGGACCGATTGATTGGCTGCTGATACTTCGCCACCAACTCACGCCATTTGGTCGTAACGTCTGCAGTAGTCATAGCACTCAATGGAAAGGACCCCTTCAATCTAGTAGATTGGGTTCGAGTCGGGGCGGCGCTGCCGTAACGCATTGTTACATATGAACTTAACTATCGCGAAACGGGGGTCTTCAGACCGATCCTGGCTGCTGTGGCGGCTTCCCGACAATGACAGCCGTTCAGGTGGTCGTTCACCAAGCCCATCGCCTGCATGAACGCATACATGGTCGTCGGTCCGACAAAGGTCCAGCCCCGCTTCTTGAGATCCTTCGACATGGCCACCGACGCCGGCGACGTCGTCATCGTCATCAACCCCGTCCGGGTCAGCCGTTTTGGTCGGCTCTGGGGGTCGGGCTCGAAACCCCAGAAATAGGCCGCCAAAGAACCGTGGGTCTCCACCGTCTCAAGAGCCCGCTTCGCGTTGTTGATCGTCGATTCGATTTTGCCTCGGTGGCGGACAATTCCAGCGTCCGCGAGTAATCGCTTCACCTCACGGCCCGAGAAACGGGCCACTTTTACAAAGTCAAAGTCGGCAAACCCTCGGCGAAAATTGTCCCGTTTCCGGAGGATCGTGAGCCAGCTCAACCCAGCCTGAAACCCTTCGAGGCAGATCTTCTCGAATAGCCAGCGGTCGCCGGTCACCGGGCGGCCCCACTCCGCGTCGTGGTACGCGGCGTAGTCCGGAGCTGAGGCCCCCCACCAGCAACGAGCAAGGCCGTCCGAGCCGCGAATCAGTCCAGCCTTCGATGTCGTCATTCGACCCTCCGACAAAACCGCCCCGAAACGAGAGTCGCGAGGCGGGGCCCTGTGATGGCTGGGGAGGGAATTGAACCCCCGACACGCGGATTTTCAGTCCGCTGCTCTACCAACTGAGCTACCCAGCCTGGAGGGCGAGGAATATAGACCCAAAGTTGCGCCCGATCTAGCCCCGGGCCATCTTCCGTAACTCGTTCGCCGACAACGCCATACCGGTCGAGATGAAACCACTCACCCGACTCGCGCTTCTGGTCACGCTGAGTGGCTGCCGGACTCCGGCCCATCCACCGGACTTCCCGGTTCCAGCCCCGGGTCAACTGTTGATCGTGGTCTCGATTGATGGCTTCCGCCCAGACTATCTCGATCGGCCCGGGGCGGTGCGGCTTCGGGAAATCGCCGCGTTAGGCGTTCGGGCCACGAAGTTGATCCCGGCGTTTCCAACGAAAACCTTTCCAAACCACTACACGATCGCCACCGGCCTCTACCCCGCGCACCACGGAATCGTGGCCAACTCCATGGTAGACTCGAGGATCGGACGGTTCACGACTACCGATACCATCGGCAACCGCGATCCTCGATGGTGGGCCGGCGAACCGATTTGGGTCACGGCGATCAAACAAGGCCGCCGGGCCGCCACGATGTACTGGGTGGGATCGGAGGTGGCCATCGAAGGGATCCAGCCCACCTACTGGCGCCCGTTCGACCCTCGCTTTCCGACCTCCGCCCGGGTGGACCAGGTGCTCCAGTGGCTCTCGCTGCCCCCGGGTCAGCGCCCGGATCTCGTGACCCTCTACTTCAACCGCGTCGATCTGATCGGCCATCGGCGCGGGCCAGACTCGCCGGCGGTCGACTCGGCCATCAGCGAGGCGGACTCGGCGATCGGGCGGCTGCTCGATGGCCTCGCGGAGCGCGGTCTTCGCGACCAGACCAACCTGATCGTAGTCTCCGACCATGGGATGACCACCATCTCGCCGGAGCGGGTCATCTACCTCGACGACTACGTTGCGATTAAGGCCGACGAAATCACCGACCTGGCCCCCGCCACCGCCATCGATCCGGGCCCCGGGCGCACTGACCTGCTCTTTCGAGCCTTGGTCGATGCCCACCCACATCTGCGGGTCTACCGACGTCACGAGATACCGGTCCGTTTACGGTTTCGTGCCAATCCGCGAATCGCCCCAATCCTCGCGCTCGCCGATGACGGGTGGACGATCTCGACCCGTCAACGGTGGAGCGTCAGTCCTCTCACCGATCTGGGCAATCACGGCTATGACAACGAACTGCCGTCCATGGCGGCGACCTTCATCGCCACCGGGCCCGGTTTTCGGGGCGGGGCGGTCGTCGCTCCGTTTCAGAGCGTTCATCTCTATGAGTTGATGGCTCATCTGATGGGGCTCCGTCCGGGAAAGAATGACGGAGCCCTTGACTCGGTTCGGACGATGTTGCGCTAGCTCAGGGGATTTTCGGTTTCTTGAGCAGACCCTTGAGTTTGCTGGTCGCACTTTGCTGGACGGCGTCCACGGCCGCCTGACCGAGCTCCCGCTTCATTTCTCGCCAAGCGTTCGCCAACGCCTTATTCATGTCGAAGTTCTTGATCATTTCACAAGCCTGCTTCATTTGGGTCTTTTCCTCGTCCGTCATCGGCCGCGATTCGCCGGCTGTCGGTTCGCCCTTGACGGCCGCCTTGGCTTTGGCTTTTTCCAGTTCGACCTTCGCACCCGCCAGCGAATCAGACAGGCGCTTGCTGGCGAGGTAGCCGACCATGCCTCGGGCGGCCGAATCGGCGTCTTGGGCCCCCAACATCGGTTTGAACTCGATCCCGATCGGTTTTTCCCAGGTCGAACTCGGCGGGGCCGCCAGCGACACCGAAGTGGCGGTCTGTTCGAACCGAAAGCAAACCAAGTCACCCGCGGTCCGGAGCGGTACCTGGGGCCCCCGTCTCATCGAGCAAATCTCAAAACTGGCAAATTTGTGGTTCTCGCAAACCTCGCCGGCGATCGTCTGGTCGGCCAAATTTCTCGCCCAGCGATCCCATTGAGTTCACGTTGAAGGCTTTCGACATCAACGCCGCCATCTCCTTCACGTTGGCGTGAAATCGCTCCTTCCCGCCTCGATCGAGACCATCGTAGGCCTTGGCGTAGTGGGGCAGCAGGTTCGGGCCCGCAAACCCCTCCTTCTTCTCAAGATTCGCGGTAATCATCGAATCCTCGGTCACCATCGTCCACTCCGCGGACTTGGTTCGAAAGTTTGAAAGGATTGGGTTGGGCCAGCGACGGAACGGAAGACGCTGCCATGATTGCCAACGTCACGATCCCAATTCTCATGTATCGAACCTCCGAAAGGCTTGGCGTTGGGAGTGAACGCCCCCTCGCCGCCGGTTCCGATTGCCCCCATATTTACCCGAATGGCTCACCCCATCCATCCCAACCTGACGGTGCTCGACCACCCGCTCATCCAACACAAGCTAGCCCTCCTGAGGGACCAGACAACCGCCACCAAGAACTTCCGGCAGCTGGTGGGCGAAATCGCCATGCTGATGACCTACGAGGTGACCCGGAATCTTGCGACCGAGGCGATCGAAGTCGAGACTCCCCTTGAACGAATGACCGCCAACCGGGTGGCCGGAAAGAAATTGGTCTTGGTTCCGATCCTTCGGGCGGGACTTGGCATGGTCGACGGCATCCTTCAGCTGATCCCCTCCGCCAGGGTCGGGCATGTCGGGTTGTATCGCGATCACCGGACCCTCGAACCGGTCAGCTACTATTTCAAGATCCCCGGCGACGGTGGCCGCGACGTCTTTCTCCTCGACCCGATGCTGGCGACCGGCGGGTCGGCGGTGGCGGCCGTGACCATGCTGAAGGCAGCGGGCGCGACCCGGATCCGTTTTCTGTGCCTGGTCGCGGCCCCCGAGGGAGTCAGAGCCCTCGGGGCGGCCCACCCTGAGGTGCAGGTGTATACTGCTGGCCTCGATCGTGAGCTCAACCCATCGGGGTACATCCTTCCCGGGCTTGGGGACGCCGGAGACCGGCTGTTCGGAACTCGCTAGAAAGGAGTAGTCGGATCATGCGCCTAACGTTTTGGGGAGCCGCGGGAGAAGTCACCGGCTCGATGCACCTGGTGGAAGCGGCCGGCGCCAGGATCCTGCTCGACGCCGGCTTGTTCCAGGGAAGGCGGACCGAAACCGCGCAAAAGAATCGGGAGCTGCCGTTCGATCCCCGCCGGATCGACGCTGTCATCTTGAGTCACGCTCACATCGACCACGCCGGCCGATTGCCGCTGCTGGTCCGCCATGGATTCCACGGCCCGATTTACGCGACACCGGCCACCCGAGATCTCTGCGCGATCATGCTGCCGGATTCGGCCACAATTCAAATGAGGGATGCTGAGTTCCTGGCCCGTCATGGCCGGGCCAAGGGGCCCGAGAGCGATCCACTGTACAACTTGGCCGACGCGATCGCGGTCCAGGATTTGATGATCGGACTGCCCTACAAACGTATTAGCCACGTGCGCAAGCATTTGGCGTTCGAGTTCGCCGAAGCCGGGCATATTCTCGGCAGTGCCACGGTGGACATGCGGTTGACGGAAGGGGGGGGACACCGGCTGGTGTTTTCAGGGGACGTAGGCCGAAGCGGGCTCCCCATCATTCGCGATCCCGATCCCCCGGTGGGGCCGATCGATACCCTGATCGTCGAATCGACCTACGGCAATCGAGAGCACGAGTCGACGGCCGACGCTGAGAGGCATCTCGCCGAGGTGGTCAAGCGAGTGGCCGGCCGAGGCGGCAAAATCCTGATCCCCTCCTTTGCCGTGGGTCGGACCCAGGAGTTGATCTACTCCCTCCATCATTTGGTCCGCCAGGGAGCGATTCCCGATATTCCGATCTACGTTGACAGTCCGTTGGCGATCGACGCAACGGCCGTGTTCCGGATCCACCCGGAGGTCTTCGACCGGCGGGAGAAATTCCTCGAGCGAACCGAACAGATTTTCGATTTCCACCTGGTCAAGTACGTCCGCGATGTGGCCGACTCGAAACGACTCAACGATTTGAACGGACCCGCGATCATTGTCGCCGCCTCCGGGATGGCGGAAGCCGGCCGGATCCTTCATCACCTGGCCAACCACATCGGCGACCACCGAAATTGCGTGCTGTTTGTCGGTTTTCAGGGCGAACATACCCTCGGCCGCCGGATTCAAGACGGGGCTGACTCGGTCAAGATTTTCGGGCAAATGACCCCGCGCCGAGCCGAGGTCGAGACCATCAGCGGGTATTCGGCCCACGCCGACAAACACGAACTCCGCGCCTGGGTCAAGGCGCTCGGCGGCCCAATCAAGCGGGCGTTTGTGGTCCACGGGGAACCGGAGGCCGCGGCAGCGATGGCCGCCATCCTCCGGGAATCTGGGGTCGGCCAGGTGACGATTCCGGTTCTGGGTGAATCATTCGAATTATGAGTATGACATAAAACTACCATGCTGATTTCTTCGAAGAGATTATTCACAGGCCGGGTCATCAAGCTCGATCAAGAGCTGGTCAGGTTTCCCGACGGCTCCGAGGGATCCTTGGACATGATCCGGCATCCTGGAGCCGCCGCGGTCGTTCCGATGCTTGACCCGATCAGCGACCCCGATCCCAGAATCGTGATGATCCGGCAGTTTCGTCACGCGGCCGATGACTTTATCTGGGAAATCCCGGCCGGAACCCTCAGTCCTGGAGAGGCCCCGGAAGTTTGCGCCCGCCGCGAGTTGGTCGAGGAGGCGGGTTACCAAGCGGCATCGCTGGAGTTTCTCACCGATATCTTCACTGCGCCAGGCTTCACGGACGAGCGGATCCATTTGTACCTGGCCACCGATCTGACACCCAGCGCCGCCGCCCCGGAGTCGGATGAGTTCATTTCGATTCATGAGTTCCGGTGGTCCGAGATCGGCCGGATGATCCGCCGCCGGGACGTTCGAGACGGCAAATCCCTCGCAGCCTTGATGTTCGTCCAGAGTTTTCTCCGGAGCGCCAACCGATAGCGCCGGCTCGTCGGCGGTCGCCCCAGGGCTTAGATTCCCTCCGGAACTCGACCTGAAGGACCCTGCGAAGCACCATGCCGAGAGTGACGTTCGACTCCTTCTACAAAGCCCTCCGCAAGGGCGAGATTCCGAACGCTATATACCTGTACGGAATCGAAGACGTTCTCAAAGACGAAGCCATTGCCGAAGTGCTGGCGCGGACGCTCGAACCATCATTGAAAGACTTCAATTTCGACCAACGGTCCGCTGCCGATCTCGATCCCGAGCAGGCGGAGACGCTGTGCCAGTCGCTGCCAATGATGGCCGATCGTCGGGTGGCGATCATTCGCGACGTCGAGGCTTGGAACAAGCGAGCCAAAGCCAAAGCAACCGTGCTCAAATATCTCGAACGGCCAGCCTCGGAAACGATCCTGATCTTGGTCCAGGGTTCCGGCGAACTTGAGATCGACGACGACCTCGCGGTGGGGACGACGGCCGTCGCCGTCGACGCCCTGCCCGAAGACCGGGCCCAGCGCTGGCTCATGCTGCACGCTGACCGAAACGGCGTCCAGCTCGAAGAATCCGCCGCCCAGCACATGGTCCGGGCCACCGGAGGAGGCCTCTCCGCGCTCCGAAGCGAGCTTGAGAAGCTGATCGGCATTGGAGGCAAAGAACCGCTGACCCTCGAGCGGGTCTCAGAATTTTTGGGAGTCCGCCATGGCGAGACCCCGGCTGATTGGCGCGACCTGGTGCTCAATGGCGAGGTCGGCCGGGCCGTCGGCGTCCTGCCTCATGTGTTGGCCCAAACGGGGGTCTCAGGGGTGTCGTTAGTGTCCCTGCTCGGCACCAGCGTCGTTGGACTCGGTTTGGCCCGATCATTCTTTGATCGGGGAACCCGCGGCGGGGCGCTCACCGCCGCTATCAAACAAACCTTATTTCGGGCCCGGCCCGCGACCAGAATGTCGTACGACGAAGCGGCGGCGCAATGGGCCCGATTGGCGCCGTCTTGGTCGCCCCGCCGGATTGAGGTCAGCCTTTTGGCCCTTCGGCGCGCCGATGAACGATGCAAGACCACGACGGTCTCGGACGAGCAGGCCATCCTTTTCGACTTGGTGATGGAGTTGACCCTACCATGGCAAGCGGCTGCATGAAGATCCTCGCCTTTTCCGTTGGATTCCTCGGGCTGCTGGAGCTCTGCCCCGATCCGGCCGCGGCCCAAACGGACCCTCGACTCGTGGCGGTGGTTCGGTTGGCCCAAGATGGCCAGGCTGATTCGGCGCGCGGGATCATTCGTCGAACCCTCGAAACCACGCCCCCGAGCGACTCGTTGTACCCGGAGGTGCTGTTTACTTCAGGTATGGTGGCCGCCACCGAGTATGACCGGAGGATCTCACTCCGGCGCGTCATCGTCGAGTATTCCACCTCGGACTGGGCCGACGATGCCTTGCTGCTTATGGGCCAAGTCGAGTACGCCAACGGCAACCCCGGGGCGTCTCTGGCGCAATTCACCCGGCTCCTGGCCGACTACCCGGCGAGCCCCTTAGCGGCGGTCGCGGCGTTCTGGGGCGCCCGAGCAGCCGGAGACTTGAACAACGGAGCCGAGGCGTGCCGAATCGCCGATCTCGGATTGGCGGCTCCAACGGAGGACATCGAAGTCAAGAATCAGCTTCAATATCAACGCCAGCGCTGCGCGGCCCTGGTCGTGAAGGCGCCTGAACCGGTCGTCGACACTACCAAGACCGTGGTTCCAGAACCCCGTCCCGCCCCGGCCTCAATCACCAAGGGGTTTCGGGTCCAAGTCATTGCCGCCCCGACCGAAGCCAAGGCCACGGCTACCATTGAGAGGGTCAAAGGGATCGGATATGAAGCCGTGATTGTCCGAGAAGGCGGGTTCTTCAAGGTTCGGGCCGGTCCTTTCGCCACCAGGGCCGAGGCCCAGACAGCGATGGCCAAAATCCGAACCCGGCTCGGCGGCCAGCCGTTCGTCGTTGCGGACAAGTGACGCTGTCACTGTCTGAAGAAACCCCCCTCCTTCGGCAGTACAAGGAGATCAAGGCGCGTCATCGCGACAAGATCTTGTTTTTCAGGATGGGCGATTTCTATGAAATGTTTTTCGACGATGCGGAATTAGCATCTCGGGTTCTGAACATTACCTTGACCGCCCGCGGGGACGGGGTTCCCCTGGCCGGTGTCCCCGTTAAGGCAGCGGCCGAATACCTTCGGCAGTTGGTGACCAAAGGCCATCGCGTCGCGATCTGCGAGCAGGTCGAGGATCCCAAGAAGGCGAAGGGCATCGTCAAGCGCGAGGTCGTCGAGATCGTCACGCCTGGCGCCATGATTGAGGAGGACTGGCTGCCGGGCGGGCGGAACAACTTTCTGGTTGCCGTCCATCCGGGCGACAAGCGAAATCCGACCGGCCTCGCGGGGCTGGCGGCCGCCGATCTTTCCACCGGTGAGTTTGTCCTGGAGTCGGTCCCTCGAGACCGGTTGGCGGAGGCGATCAGCCGGTACGCTCCCGCCGAGGTCGTGTCGGTGGCCGAGGCCTCCGTTGACCTGGAAACCGCCCCGATGCGCACCAACCGGGAATGGTGGGAATTCGACGCCGAGCTCGCCAGCGAAGAACTGACCCGCCGTTTCGCCTTAGCTTCACTCGACGGTCTCGGGATCGAACCCGAGGACGGCCCCGCGGTTGGGGCAGCCGGTGCCCTCCTCCGCTATCTGGTCGAACTTCAGCCCGGCGGTCTCTCACATCTCCGCCGGCCAGTCATTCGCCGGTCGGAGCGGTTCTTGTGGATCGATGAAATGACCCGGCGTAACCTCGAGCTGGTGGAGCCACTTCGAGGGGGCGCCAAGGGAACGACCTTGCTCGAGTCTCTAGACGTGACGATGACCCCAATGGGCGCTCGCCTCCTCAGGCAATGGGTACTTTCGCCGCTCCGAGACCTAACAGCGATCAATGATCGCCTCGATGCGGTGGAGGCTGCCCTGCATCGGTCAGGCACCCGCCGCGAGGCCCGCGAGGTCCTCGACGGGGTTCGAGACGTGGAGCGTCTGGCAGGGCGGGCCGCTGCCGGGCGGGCCAATCCACGCGAGCTGGCGGCCCTCCGAGATTCCTGCCAACGACTGCCGAAAGTGGCTATCGCTCTGGCAGCACTGGCACCGGGAGACGGTCCGAAGCACCCCTTTACGCTGCTCGGGACCGATTTCGATCGGCTCGAAGATCTGACCATTGAGCTCGAGGCCGCCCTCGAGGAGCGTCCGCCAATCAACCTGGCCGACGGTGGAATCATTCGGGCAGGTTACGACCTCGAACTCGATGAAGCCCGCGGCCTGCGCGATGGAGGGAAGCAGTACATCGCGGCGATCCAACAGCGAGAACGAGAGCGGACCGGGATTTCGTCGTTGAAGATCGGGTACAACAAGGTGTTCGGGTACTTCATTGAAGTAACCCACACCCACGCCAGTCGAGTGCCCGCCGACTACGAGCGCCGTCAAACGTTAGCCACCGCTGAGCGGTACGTCACCCCCGAGCTGAAGGAGTCCGAAGCCAAGGTTCTCGGCGCTGAGGAGCGGATGCTGACGCGCGAGGCCGAACTGTTTGATGCACTCCGCGAGCAAGTCGGGGCGGCCACCGACCGGATTCAAAGAACCGCCAGGACTCTAGCTCACCTCGATGTCTGGACCTCTTTAGCGGAGGTGGCGGCGCAGAACCGGTACACTCGCCCGGTAGTTCACGACGGGTTCGACATCGTCTTGACTGAAAGCCGCCACGCTGTCATTGAACGTTTGATGCCTCGCGAATCGTTTATCCCCAACGACGTACGCTTCGAGGCTTCAAGTCGGGTTCAGCTAGTCACCGGGCCCAACATGGCCGGGAAATCGACCATCCTTCGGCAGATCGGGGTGGTGGTGATTTTGGCCCAGATCGGATCGTTCGTCCCCGCTCGCTCCGCTTCGATTGGGGTCGTCGACCGGCTCTTCACCCGGGTGGGGGCCAGCGACAACCTGGCCCGGGGGCAGTCGACGTTCATGGTAGAAATGAGCGAAACGAGTGCGATCCTCCACAACGCGACCGCCCGAAGCCTGGTGCTCCTCGATGAGATCGGACGGGGAACGTCGACCTATGACGGGGTGGCCATTGCCTGGGCGGTCAGTGAGTATCTGCATGATCGGGTCGGATGTAAGACCATGTTCGCCACCCACTATCACGAGTTGATGCAGCTCCCCGAACGGTTGGCGCATGCCAAGAACATGAATGTGGCGGTTCGGGAAACCGGCGACACCGTAGTCTTCCTCCATCGCCTCGAAGCCGGCGGCACCGATCGTTCGTACGGGATTCACGTCGCCCACCTCGCGGGGCTGCCCCGCGAGGTCGTGGACCGAGCCAAGGAAGTGCTGGTCCGACTCGAGGATGAGCACCGGGTCGTTCCCGGCCCGCCGGCCCGGCTCGACGAAGGGCAACTCGTCCTCTTCACCGACCATCGTTCAGCGCAGCCGATCGATGAGATTCGAGACGAGATCGCCAAGCTTGACGTCGACGCCCTCACTCCGCTCGAAGCGCTCAACCGACTCGCTGACTTAAAACATCGAGCGGAGCAGCGTCAATGATCTGGTGCCGGATCTGTTTGGTGTTGGTGCTCGCCACCGGGTGCAGGGAACGGCCCGGCCCGGCCGTTGCCATCCCAGCCGACCAACCCACGCCGGTCCGGCCGGATGAACCACCAGTGCCGCTCAATCCGGACCCGCCGGTGGGGTACCCTGCGGGCCTGGCGGCCCAGCGAATTGGGGGAGTCGTCATCCTTGGGCTCTTTGTCGATTCCGCCGGCATCGTCCGACCTGAGTCCACAACAGTACAGGAGTCAAGCGGCTACCCCGCGCTAGATTCGGCGGCCCTGGCAGGCGGTCCTCGATTTCGATATGCGCCGGCGCTACGGGATGGAAGGCCGGTTGCCCGGGCCTTTCTTCAGCCCGTCACTTTTCGGGCCCCTGGGCGATCAAGGAGTCCGGAATGACAGGCGGGTTTTCGGTCGACCGGGCTGCCTTGAGTGGCAACTCGGGAAGCCTCGGCTACCTTGGTCAAGAGGAGCAAGTTTGCCTGGTGTTGTCGTTCCTCGTACCCCAAAAGTTGATCGAGACCCGATGAAGATCACGGTGCTGACCGGCGGGACTTCCTCCGAACGCGATGTCGCCATCGCTTCGGCAGCCATGGTTGTGGCCGCCCTGCGGGCGGGGGGCCACCAAGTCGCAGTGGTCGATACGGCCCGGGGGTTCATTCCCCAGGCCGATGAGCCCAGCAGTCTCGGCGCGGCGGTCGGCACGACCCCGCCGTCGATCGCCGAGTTAGTCAACCTCGAACGCGGCGTCCTTCTATCCGGACTGGCAGACCTTCCAGTTGTCCGGCAAGCCGACGTCCTATTCCTCGCGCTCCACGGCGGTCGCGGAGAAGACGGAACCCTCCAGGCTGTGCTAGATGTCGTCGACGTCCCCTACACGGGAAGCGGCGCATTGGCCAGCGGCCTCGCAATGGACAAAGACGTCGCAAAACGGTTGTTCCGGGCCGCCCAGGTTCCCACCGCCGACTGGGTCATGGCGCCAATCAGGCCGGCTCAGCTCGGTGATAGCCTCGGCTGGCCGGTGATTGTCAAACCCAGCAAGCAGGGCTCCACTGTCGGCTTGAGCTTGGTGAGATCCCCGGGTGATCTCGAAGCGGCGATCGAGGATGCGTTCCGGTACGACGACGAGGTAATGATCGAGGCCTTCGTCCCTGGCCGAGAACTGACTGTCGGAATTCTAGACGGTCAGGCCCTCGCGGTTGGCGAAATCATCCCCCGGCACGAGATTTTCGACTATGAGTGCAAGTACACCCCCGGAATGGCCGAGGAGATTTTTCCCGCCGACCTGCCGGCGGACCTCGTCGCCCGGTGCCAGGACCTGGCTTTGAAGGCCCACCGCGCCCTCAAGCTTGGCGGTTACAGTCGGGTCGACTTCAGGCTGACCCCGGAGGGGGGGCTATCCTGCCTCGAGGTAAACACCCTTCCGGGGATGACGGCAACCAGCCTGATGCCGCAATCGGCCCGGGCCGCCGGGATTGGCTTTACGGAGCTTTGTGAGCGGATTTGCTTGGCCCCTCAGGGTCGTGGTAAGGTTAGAGCATGAACGAAGACGGCCGGACCGCCAAATTGACCCCTTGGGTAACCCGATTGATCGTGATCAACGGGGCGGTCCTGCTATTGCTGGCCACCGTCTTTACGGCCCCTCGGTTTCTGGATAGCCTCAGTTTCGATCCGGCCGCCTTCTCCGCTAAGCCATGGTCGGCCCTGACCTACATGTTCGTTCACGCGAATATTCTTCATCTGGTCCTGAACAGCCTGGTCCTCGCCGTATTCGGCCCGCCCGTGGAGCGACGGCTTGGCGGGGGGAGATTCCTCGCTTACTACATCTATTGTGGTATCGGGGCGGCGTTGTTCGCCCTCGGCCTTGCAGCGGTGCTCCGGATTGATCCGTTCGTTGGTGGATCGGGAGCCGCGTATGGAATCAGTCTGGGATTCGTCTTCCTCTGGCCGACCGCCGAACTCCGGCTTTTTCCGTTTCCTGTCGCCATGACGGCCCGGACTCTGTTTCTCGGGCTCTTGATCCTCGACGTGGCCCTGGGACTGTGGGGCAACGACGGTGTTGCCCACTTCGCTCATCTCGGCGGGGCACTGGCCGGATACGCTTTTTTCCGGATCCAGGCGCTGTCGAACCGACGCTCCACCGCTCGACCGGTGCCGAGAACTCGCCGCCCCGTGGTGACACCGATGCGCCTCCAGGAAACCACCCCGGAGCTTCGTCCGGCGGCGCCAATGATCGACGACGGGCCCGAAGCCGGCGGCGGCGACGTTGATCAAGTCCTCGACAAGATCGCCCAGTTCGGGATCGACAGTTTGACGTCGCGGGAACGCAAGGTGCTGAGCGACGCGTCGGAGCGAAAGCGGCGAGAACAGCACTGAAATCAGGCCGGCATCTTGATTTTCGGTAGGGGTCTCCCGTATTCTCTGCCGTGCTCATCAATCTCCTCCCAGAATTTCTTGATATCCTCGCATCCTCAGACCGGGAAGCCGCCTACTACCGGTACCTCGAAACCCATCGATCGGTGCTCTCGGCCTACTGGAGCAACTACGTTCTCGACCTCGACAGCCCCCACGTCGCCGAAGTCATCGCCACCACGCTCCGGGCCGACCGGACTGATTTGAAGTCGATGCTTCAGGCCGTCAAAGTGTCGAGCCTCGTCGAAGACATGATCGCGAAGGCCACCGACGCCTTGGGCATCGATCGGCCCACCGACGTATATCTCATGGTCGGGGTCGGGGCCGCCAATGCCGGTGAGCTCGTGGTGAACGGCCGCGGGACCGCGTTCGTGTGCGTCGAGCATTTTACTGGCAAGGTCAACCCCACCACCTTCGGCCTTGGCCTATCGCCAGAACTCATCCCCCTTTGGGTGGCCCACGAACTGGCCCATACTGTCCGCTATACCTCGCCGACCAGCCAGAGCGATCTTCGGAGACTCGTCGGGGAGAATGGCGGCAACTACGACTACTGGATGACCGCGAGTCGGGCGCCGTTGCGGGAGCATTTGGTGAATGAGGGCCTGGCCGTTCACGCCTCGCGACTCCTGGCTCCCGGGCATGATCTCTCCGATTACTTCGGCTACCCGAAACGACAGTTCCAGCGGATGCGCGAACTCGAAGCCTCGATTCGACGAGCCGCGCACCATGATCTCGATCGATCCGGGATCGGTCTCCGGTTGCGATTCCTCTCAGGCGGCATGACCCCGAGTGCCCGCTTGGCCCTCGGACGGGTACTGCCGGAGCGCTCGGGCTATTACCTCGGCTATCGGATGGTCGAGGCCCTGGTCGCCGAGCGCGGAATTCACACCGCCCTTCGGTTGCCGGCCGTCGGCTTCGACGCTACCGAGGAAATCGCCCGCGATCTCAGGACGGCGTAGAGCTCCAAAGTGCTTATTTCCCGACGCAAAATCGGGAAAAGATCGCTCCGAGCACCTCTTCAACATCGATCGTCCCGATCAACTCGTCGAGCGCCGCCACCGCGCGCCGAAGATGGTGGGCACCAAGGACGACGTCTCCCTTCGCTTCAAGGTGGGGACGGCCCTCCAGCATCGCCGCGTGGGCTGTTTCGAGCGCGACCCGGTGCCGCTCCCGGGTGAGCATCGGTTCGAGATCACCTTGGTGGGTTCCGGCATTAAACAATCGAGATACCAGCGCGGCCGTCAGATCAGGAAGTCCGGCCCGGGTCACAGCAGACACCACTAGACCCGTCGCTGGTGCCAGGTCCCCTTTGGTGCGCACCAGAAGTGTTCGTGCCTCCGCGATCAAGCCATCCTCCGCCTGATCCGGCACTCGGCCGGCTTCGACGCAAAGCAGCACCAGGTCCGCCGCTGCCAGGTATCGTCGACTCACCTCGATACCCATCAGTTCAATTGGATCGGTGGACGGTCGAAGACCAGCGGTGTCGGCCAATCGAACCGGCCAACCGGCCAGGTCTAGGTCGGCTTCAATGGTATCCCGTGTCGTTCCTGGCATCTCAGCCACTAGGGCCCGCTCCGAGCCAAGCAGTGCGTTAAACAGAGACGACTTGCCAGCGTTCGGGCGTCCGGCGAGGACAACCAGGGCGCCCCGCCGAACCCGTTCGCCAATGACCGCCGTTTCCAACAAGGCCTCCACGGCTCGAGTGTTGTGGGCCAGGCTGGCGCGGATGGCCTCACCATCGAGGGGGCCGTCGTCCTCGTCTGGAAAATCGATCTCGTAGCTAAGCAGAGCGAGCAGATCCGTGAGACTGCTTCGCAAGCTCCCGATTTGCCGTGACAGGCCACCGTGGAGTTGCCGGATAGCGCCGCGGCCTTGTGCCGCCGTAGTCGCATCGATCAGGTCGCCCACCGCCTCGGCCTGGAGGAGGTCCATCTTCCCGTTCAGAACGGCTCGCCGGGTAAACTCTCCTGGACTTGCGGGTCGGGCTCCGGCGGCGAACAACGCCGCCGTCAAGCGAGCGGGAACCAGCAGCCCTCCATGGCAGCTGAACTCGACCAGATCTTCGCCGGTGTAGGTAGCCGGCGCCGGAAAGAACGTGACCAGCAGTTGGTCTAGGGGTTCACCAGATTGATCGAAGGCGATCGCCAGCTGAGGGGTGCGGTGGGGAGGCGCTTGGTCGGCCGGCCACCGAAGAATCCGCTGCGCGAGTGGGAAGGCTCCGTGCCCTGAGAGCCGGACAACCGCCAGGGCTGAGCGACCCGGCGGAGTGGCGAGCGCAGCAATCAGATCAGAGAGCACGGCACCGCTGACCTCCGGCTTCAGGCTACTTCTTCAAGGAACGCTTGGTCGGCGCGGGGGGCGGTGGAACCGGCGCCGGTGGCGGGAGCCGGCGCATCCGTTCCCTGGCGACCAACCACTGCTGAGGAATGCTGGCCAAATTTTGCACGGCATAGTACAAATTGAGACCGGAAGCAAACTTCAAAAACATCACCAGCATCATGACCGGCATGAGATAGAGCATCATCTTCATTTGCGGATTCTCCGGCATGCCCATTTGCCCGATCTTCGTGACCCCGAACATCGACGCCGCCATCAACACTGGGATGATGTAGAGCGGATCGTGCCGGGAGAGGTCGGGCACCCACAGGAAGGATTGCCCCCGAAGCTCGATTGAGTTCTGGAAGACGAAGAAGAGCGCGATCAAGATCGGCCACGGCAACAAGACCGGCCAGCACCCGCTGAACGGGGTGACCTTGCTTTCCTTGTAGACCTTGAACATTTCCTGCTGGAGCCGCTGAGGATCGCCTTTGTGTTTTTCCTGGATTTCCTTCAGGACGGGTTGGATCGCTTGGGTGGCCATGCTGGCCCGCATGGCCCGCTGATTGAGCGGCCAAAGGACGATTCGAATCCCGACCCCGAAAACCACCAGGGCAAGGCCATAGGCGAGCCCGGCCTTCTCATGGAGCCACACCAGCAGCCACCTGGCCCCGACAGCCACGGGCCGGATCACGGGCCGAAGCCACGCCCAGCCGTAGGGGTTTACGTCATCGAAGCCGTGCCCGAGCGCCGCAAGCCGAGGGTACTCCATCGGCCCAACGTAAAGGGAGAACCGGATCCCACCGTCGGCCCCAATCCCGACACTGGTGGACACCTCGGCGAACTCCGGCGACCGGTGGATCCGGTCTGTCGCTGAAGCGATGACCCCGCCAAGGCGGCCCTGAGTCGAGGAGCCCGAGTCCGGACCGAGGACCCCGATCACGAAGTACTTCGACTTCAGCGCCACCCACTGAAATGGCCCGCTCAACAGTCTTGGTTCGCCCGGCTCTAGGCTCGAAAAATGGGTGAGTTCGGACTTGCTGCTTCGGGTCACGATACTCAGCTCACGAGCGTGTTCGACGCTATCGGACTCCGTGTTGCGTAGGCCCGGGCCCATCCCGATCAAGAGGGTTCCGCCGGTGGGGCCGAGCCCTCGGACCTGGCCCCGCACTTCGACTCGGTAGTCGTTGGGAACGAACGAGTAGGTCAGATCGAGAGCACGGCTGCTATCGATGGCGGCCGAAAGGGTGAGTTGAGTCGGCTCGGCACCTTGCGCCACCTCAAGGGATTTGACCGACGGACGGAAGGCGAGACTCGAGAGGCGGATGGTATCTCGGCCGGTCAACAGCGAGAGGGATAGGAACTCGCTGGTCGGCGCAAAAATTTGAACCTGTTGGCCTGGTTCATCTTGGCGCATCGACCGATATTCGGAGAGGACCGCTTCGATCATCCGACCGCCGCGGGTCGAAAATCGGTACTGGTAAAGCCCCGAACGCACGAGGACGGTGTCCTCGACCAGAGTAGCCAAGTCAACCGGGAGATCTCCCGATGCTGCCGGGCGCACCGGAACGACCGGCAGACGAACCTCGGCGGAATCGGGGACTGCGAGGGCCGTTGGTACCGCTGGAGGCCGCACGGGCTTCTTGAGAAACAGCGGTGGCACGATCAAAACGACCATCATCAACACGACGGCCAAGATAAATCGACGATCCATAGTAGGCGCCGAGAGCTCTGGTTAGTTAGGGAAGCGGGTCGTACCCGCCCGGATGAAAAGGATGACACTTGGCAAGACGTTTGAGGCCAAACCAACTGCCGCGAACCAATCCATACCGCTCCACCGCCTCAAGTGTGTACTGCGAACAACTCGGACTGAAGCGACAGCGCGGCGGAAACGCCGGCGAAACGAATCGCTGATATCCGCGAATTAGACCGACCCCGACCCGCCGGGGCCACCGAAGGACCGTGGCTACCGAGTCGGGGCCTTTGTTGCCATCCATCCGAGCACCTCGAGCTTGAGGTCGCTCACGCGGGCCGTGTAAGTCGCAGGCCGGGTCCGGACCACGATGTCGATCGGGGCCAGCAGAGGCAGTCCCTCCCGACGCCACAATTCTTTCAACCGTCTCCGCAAACGATTGCGGGCCACCGCATTCGACTGGAACTTCGGGACGATCAATCCCAGTCGTGGGTGGCCCGCTTCGTTCGCTAACCAAGCAATTTCAAGGTGCATCGTCCGGTGACGCCGGCCCTGACTCATGACCCGTCTGATGCCATCCGCGCTCGTCAGACGTTGCCGCCGCGAAAACGGCTCCGAGACCGTGTCAGCTACCCCCGTGCTTCGAGGGGATCGAGATCGTCAGACTCCGTCGACCCTTTTTGCGACGGCGGGCCAACGTAGCCCGACCCCAGCGGGTGGCCATCCGGGCCCGAAATCCATGCCGGTTGACCCGCTTGCGATTGCGCGGACGATATGACGGCTGCATAAATCCCTATCACCTCAAGTTAGCCCGAAAACATAGCGGCTTTGGGCGTAGTCGGTCAAGGTTGACTTTTCCACACCCGGGCCGTAAGATCGTCCCCCCTTCGCTAAATCCCCGATTGTTTTCGAGGCGAAATGCCGTTGTCCCCGAAAGACGCATGGAAGCGAATCCTTGACGAAGCCCGGCGCTCGCTGCCTGAGCAAGCCGTGGGGACTTGGCTCTCGCCGGCGGAACCGGTCAGCTTGGATGGCGGCGGGCTCGTACTAGGCCTCCCGGATGAGTTTGCCGTCAAGTGGAACGAGGCCAAATACGCCTCGATCCTGACCAAAATCGCTGAAGTCGTTTTGGGACAGACAGTTGCGGTAAGTTTTCGGGTTCTTGAGGACCGCCTCCAGCGGCCCCAGATCGATTTTTTTGTTGCCCCACCGGCCGAACCGGTGGTCGCGCCGGTCCGGACCAGTCATTCTCCTCTGCCTCTGAACGAGCGCTACAGTTTCGACTCGTTCGTGATCGGGAAGTCGAATGAACTGGCGGCGGCGGCGGCTTACGCCGTGGCCGAAGCACCGGGGCGAACCTATAATCCCCTGTTCATCTACGGCGGGACCGGTCTCGGGAAGACTCACCTCATGCAAGCGATTGCCCACGCGGTGGTTCGGAGGCATCCCTCCACCCGGGTGACGTATATCGGCGCTGAACATTTCATCAACGAGGTTATCGAGGGGATTCATGGTCGCACCATGCCTGACCTGCGACGCCGGTACCGGAGCGAGATCGATCTCTTTCTGGTTGATGATGTCCATTTCCTGGAGGGGAAAGAGGCAACCCAAGAGGAGTTCTTCCATACGTTTAACACGCTATACGAGTCCCAAAAACAAATCGTGCTGACGTCGGACCGGCCGCCCAAGGAACTGCCTGGGCTGGAGGACCGTCTGGTCAGCCGATTCGGATGGGGCATGGTTGCCGACGTCGGGATGCCGGACCTCGAGCATCGGATTGCCATCCTCCGGAAAAAGCAGGAGCAGGATCACCTCGAGACGACCATTCCGGACGATGTCCTGACCTTCATTGCCGAACACGTCTACTCGAACGTCCGCGAGCTTGAGGGCTCGATCATCAAGCTTCTGCTCTTTGCCTCACTTCGGCATCGGGAAATCTCAGTCGATCTGGCTCGTGAAGCCCTCGCCGACCGAATCCGGCCGAGCCAGGCCACCAGCGATGACCGTCCCAAGGCGCTGCCCTCGATCGACAAGGTCCAGGACGTGGTCGCCCGTCGCTGGGGAGTGACCCCGGAAGGGCTTCGTTCCAAAGCCCGGATCAAGAGTCTGACGGTGCCCCGACAGATTGCCATGTACCTGGCTCGCGAGGTCCTCAACATGCAACTCGTCGAAATCGGACAAGCGTTTGGCGGTCGGGATCACTCAACGGTGATTCACAGTGTCGACAAGGTCCAGCGCCAATTAGCGCGGGATCGGGGATTCAGAGATCGGGTTGATTCCGCCCGGGTGGAGTTAACCGCATCGGTCGTGTGAGTTTCGTGTGTGAAATGTTGATCACGGGGACATCTCAGAGTCGTTGTCAGACCTTTCCCCGCCGTGCACATGAGTTGAAGATAGGACCTGGAGAGCAAGTCGCTCAAACATCGGCGCTTGGCAAGGTCATCAACAATCGACCCACTCTACGGCTACTACTGTTTTATTATATAGGTAATGCTTTTCTAATAGCCCGTGGTGATAACTCAATACCGGGTGGAAAGTGACCAAGAAATGAAGTTCACGATTACGCGGGAAAAACTCCACGAAGGCTTGGGAGCGGTGGCGGCCAGCATCCCGTCAAAAACGACCTTACCGGTGCTCTCCAACATCCTGGTTGAGGCAACCAAAGACGGCCTTCGATTGTCGGGAACAGATCTCGATATCGCGGTGAGCACGATTATTCCAGCCCAGATCGATCAAGAGGGGGCGACAACACTCCCAGCCAGGAAACTGGTCGAGATCGTCCGGGAGCTGCCGAGCGCGGCGATCCGGTTTACCGGCTCAGGGGAACAACGGGTGCAAATTGAATGTGGCCGGTCCCGGTTCAAGCTACTCGGGCTGTCTCGAGATGAATTCCCGGCCTTCCCGGCGGTGAAGTTCGATGGGGCTTGGAAAGTTGCGGCCAAGGAACTCCAAAAACTGATCGGACATGTGGCGTTCGCCGCGAGTACCGAGGAAAGCCGCCCGATTCTCAATGGGGTGCTCTGGGAACTTCGGAGCGACCGGATGCGGATGGTTGCCACCAACGGGCACCGGCTGGCCCGGATGGACGTGCCGCTCAAGGGCTCGAGCCAAGCCGATCTGATCGTGCCCCCAAAAGCCCTCGAACAGATTCGGCGATTGTACGGTCCGGACGAGGAAATTGAAATTGCCCGAAGTGACAATCATCTGGGATTTCGCTCATCCGGAACCCAGGTCTACACCCGTCTGATCGAAGGCCCATATCCCAATTACGAACAGGTAATTCCGCGGGAGAACGACAAGATCATGACAGCGGACAAGGCGGCTTTGGCAGCAGCCCTCCGCCGGATGAGCATCGTCGCCAGCGACCAGACCCACCGGATCCGGATGGCCTTTGCGAACGGGACCTGCAAGCTCTCAGTTACCACCCCCGACCTCGGCGAGGCCCAGGAAGAAATGACGGTGGCGTACGAGGGGGATCCGCTTGAGATCGGATTCAACGCTGCTTATGTGTTGGAAGTCTTGAAGTACATGCCGACGGATGAGGTCAGGATGAGCTTCAAAGCTCCTGAGCGGGCCGCAACGTGCGAGCCGGTCGGTTGGGATGACCCAGCCAGTTATCTCTCGCTGGTGATGCCTCTCCGGCTGCTGGATTAGCCATCGGGAGCCGGCGGGCCAGGGTCCGTCGGTTCCTTTGCCTCACTAGCATCGTCGTCGGGAATCTGGATCTGCTCGCCGCGCATCCGGCGAAGAATCAATTGTTGCCGCCAGGTCATTCGACTGGGGCGGAACCCGGGATTTGACCGGAGCGGGAATGGGAGGGATCCGGCCAGCGCGGCGGCCTGCTCCACAGTCAGTCGCTTGGCGGGCCGCCCAAAGTAAGTCTGTGAAGCAGCCTCGATACCCCAGATCTCCGGCCCAAACTCCACCACGTTGAGATAGAGTTCCAGGATCCGGGTCTTGCTCATCGCCAATTCAATCCGATAGGCGGTGAGGGCTTCCTTGAATTTTCGCAACGGATTGCGGGAAGGTGAGAGATAGAGATTCTTGGCGAGCTGTTGGGTGATGGTACTGGCCCCTCGGATTCGGTTCCGTCGAGACCAGGTCTGGCCGAAGACCCGCCTTGCCTCGGCCCGATCCCGCGGGTCGCCAAACTCGAAATCGTCTCTCCGATAGCCAAGGGCCTGGCGAATGGCTTGAAAATCGATTCCGCCATGCTCGAAAAATCGGTGATCCTCGGCGATCAGGACCGCCTGGGCAACGGCCGGAGCCATGTGCTCGAATCGAACCGGAGTGTACCGCCTCGGCAGTTTGCCCTCGACCGCCTGTCCCCGGCGTTGAACGTGGTGAGCCAGGCTATCCGCTTGCGCCGCCCGCATTCCCATGAACGCGGTTTGCCGGGGCCAATACCAGCGATACCAGATCGGCGGTGGCCATACCGCGAGCATCCAGACCCAAAACAAAGCCCCGATGACCAGAAGGCCGACCACCAAGCGCCGTCGCCGCGGTCGGGGTGCCCCTGACACGGGTTCGGGGCGGTGTGGAGCCGGGCCGGTTACCATGAGATCGAAAAGAAAGCGCCCGGTCCCGAAGGAACCAGGCGCTCCAAGATCCTCACCGAGCCCTACTTGGCCACTGAAATCGTGATGATCTGTTTGACGGTGACCGGAATCGGGTCGGGGGCCATTGGGGTTCGGATCAGACTCTTCCCGTCGGAGGTCGACTCCGCACCGAGCAACCGACCGTCGGATCCGATGAAATAGCTGGTTGTGGCAGCGCTCTTCACCTCAACCTCCATTGTGCCGGCCATGGGATTCTCCATCGTTCCCGCCCCAACCGTTGCTGAGGTGACGTCGATCCGGCCGGCGGGCTGCCCGTCCCGAGTCGCAGGGCCGGCATGAGTATACGTGCTGACGGTCGTCGTCTTCATCGCTTGGCTCGCGCTCTTGGTATCGACTTTCGATGTATCAACCCAGGTGTCGCCTTGTTTGGCCGCTGGCTTGAGGATCGGATAAAACCGGGCCATCGTGCCCTTCAACTGCGTCACCATTTCGTTCGAGTCGGCTGACGTTGCGGTAATCTTTCCGCGGCCCCAGGCGTCAATGGTTCCGTGAAGCCAGGCCCCCCGGGCTTTCTGAATCGACTCGGCCGTGGGGACTGGTGCGTCCGATGCGATACTGTCGATCACGACGTGCATGATCTTCCCTCCAACGGTATCCGAGAGGGTTATCGAGACGATGGTGAGCTGCGTGAACGAGGTGGTTTGGTTGCCTTGCCCCATGGCGCTCAGGTCAACCACTTGCTCGATTTTGGAATCGAGCCGGTATTTCGTGGTGGTCGGAGCAACGGAATAGAACGCGGAAAAGAGACCCCCAACGAGAAACGGAACCGCACCAGCGAACCATCGTCCGGACATTCGTACGCCTCCAAAGCGACAAGGCCTTCGGACCTCGTTGTTGAGGTACCGATCTTCACTAAAACAACCCCGTCTGCCATTGCTGGCATTCAGGGGTTGTTTGGGGTCGGCCGTAAGCCGAGTTCTGTTCGAATGCCCGAAGGCATCCGGATAGTCATCTCTCTAGGGCGACCGTTACCAGTCGCCTCCGGCAGCCTACCCGCGGCTCGTCCCGAGGGACGTTGGCGGTGTGGGTCGCACCTCGCCGCTTATTTGGCCTTGCTCCGACTGGGGGTTACCGTGCCGCTGCTGTTACCAGCATCGCGGTGGGCTCTTACCCCACCTTTTCACCCTTACCACCGGGGCGCGAGCCCCGGTGGCGGTCTATTCTCTGTGGCCCGATCCGTCGCCTCTCGGCGCCCAGGCGTTACCTGGCAGTCTACCCATTGGAGCTCGGACTTTCCTCGGGACGATGAACCCGCCCGCGACTATCCCGCCAACCCCGCTACCAAGGTAATCGGATTACCCGTGTTCCGGCGGGCCGGTAACGGCCGCGAGGTGACGCCTGGCTTGTTGGACGATGGTGAGCAGTTCTGCATCAGCTCCGCCCCATTGATCGACGACCGCCTGATACTCCTCGGCCGCCCTGGTATGCTGCCCGGTTCGCTCGAGCGCTTGTCCCCGGAGCAGTCGAACCCGCGGGAGTAGGATCCACCTCGGATCGAACCCTCGCTTGGTGAATTCCGACGGCTGGAATCCCTCCAGGGTCATGATGACGTTCGGATAGTCGCCCAGTTCGAAATAGGTTTCCGCGACGACTGGGCGAAGGTCCGCGTCCCAGTCCCACGAATCGTCTTGCCCGTTTTTTCCATTAAGGTTGGCGAGCAGGGCTCGAGCGGTCGAGGAATCCCCTGCCCTGGCGGCCACCAATGCCCGGAGCGCGGCCGGCGCGGTCTTCTCGGTCAGCCGGTCAAGCTCTGCGACGGCCGAACCATCCCTCGTCGGCCCGATCAAGAGGCCAACGGCTGCTGCGGTGATCATCGTCAGATCACCGACCCGTTGCTCGGCCGTCGAGCCCCTCACCAGTTCGAGTCCGCGGTTCCAGACGGCTCGCAATCGATCGATTCGAGTCCCGGCGGCGCCGTACAGAGAACCAAGCCGAGAGAGTTCCCAGAGGTCATCCTGGCGTATCTTCTCGAGAGAATCGCGGCCCTCGGGTCGTTGGCGCCTCAGTTCCCGGCCCAGGCGAATCAGCGAGGTCGCCCCCTGCAAATCGCCGAAGTACCCTAAAGCGGCAATCCCGGTCATCGCGTCAAACAGGGGCTCGGGCGCGAAATCCAGTTCGCCGAGGACGTGGGGGCGGATGCGGGGGAGTACCTTGCGAACGGTTTCCGCGGATCGGTGGATGTCGTTCGCAACGAACTGGGCCCTTGCTTCGAGCAATCCAAAGAACGCTTGAACGGAATCAGGAAAGAGAGTTCTCAATTGGGCCAGGGTCCGTTCGGCTCCGGCTGATTGTCCGGCCGAGAGGTACGCCTTGTACAGATGGTAGTGGGCCCGGGCGGTGGTGGGCTGAAGCCGGGTCCAGGTTTGGGCCAGTGCCATGGCCTGGTCGCTCGCCCGGGCTCGATCCCGTCGTAACGCAGCGGAGTCGGCCGGTCCAGTTGGCTGACTTTGGACCAGCGAATCATCGCCAATCAGGCGTAACGAACCGGCCGATCCGCTGGCATCGGTCAGCAGCGCGCCGATGTGTTCGTAGGCGAGTCCGTAGGTGGAATCGAGACCGATGAGTCGGCGAAAGCCCCTGAGCGACTGGGTCAGGAGTGCCACTTTTGGTCGGCTGGTATATCCGGCGTGAAACGCCCCGTCGGCCAATCCGTACCAAGCCTCTAAGTCCAGGGAGTCCTGGTGTGCCAGTTGCCCATAGATCGCCATGGCGCCGACATAGTCTCCCGTTACGAAGGTCCGATACGCCTCAATCAAATGGCGATCCCGGTTCGGGAGGCGCTCGGATGTCCGGGCGGCCCGCTGAATTGCGGCCAGCCCAGCTGTGTCCAGCGGACTGATCCATCCGCGGGTAATCGCCAGCCGGTAGTTCGCCAGACTGAACGTACTATCGAGTTGAACGGAGGCTTTGAGTTCGTCACTGGCTTCGGCCAGCCGCCAATGATTGAGGGCGTCGACGCCCCGGAGGTAGGCCCGATAGGCCGCCAAGGACTCCGTCGTAACCGATGTGAGCGACGCCCGGTTGGCTTTCGGGGCGCCGGTCAGGTCCAACAACTTCGCCGCCAACTCGTCGAAGAGGGGCCGAACGTCGGCGGTCGAGAGCCCATCGACCTTGACGACATCAAGGGCCGCTCCGGTGGCCACATCGTACGGCCTCGCCACTAGGTGGAGCGAATCCCCGATCGCCGAAAAGTCGCCCAAGATGACGGTCCACGCTCGACCGTCGCGTGCCAGTTGCCGGGCGCGTGAGAGGCCGATAGGAGCTTGGTCGGAGACCTTGGCGCTGCCGAGTAGGTCATGGACCCGGGCTTGGTCCACAACCATCAGGTCCCGCCACTGGGACAGGGCGAGCGACAGCATGTTCACGCTGCCGCTTCGGAGCCACCCCCAGGGAGCAGCGTCGCGGAGATTTTCGAACGGCAGGACGAGGATCGAGCGCCGGGGGTCGACGCCGGCGGGTGGACCCCCGCCCCGGCCCAGCATCGCGAACCCGATGGCGACGGCCGCGACGACCCCCACAGCGCCGAGTGCCAACCGCCTCGACCAGCGCGGCAAAACCGGGGGCGTCGCTGGGCTCGGGGTGCCGGCTTCGCCGGTGAGCGCCAATCGAAAACTCCGCCCGGTTGGCCATCGGGCGTCGGGGGTTTTCTCGAGCGCTTGCATGACCGCCCCCACCAGCTCGGCGGGAAGGCCGGGACGAATGACGTCGAGCGGCGGAGGAGTATCAAGGATCTGCTTGGAGATTACCGCCCGGGGTGACCCGACAAACGGCGGGGCCCCGGCCAGCATCTCGTAACAAACGATCCCCAAGGAATAGAGATCGCTCCGGCCGTCGAGGTCTTCGCCCGCGGCTTGTTCAGGACTCATGTACGCCGGCGTTCCCATCACCGTGCCGGGGCCGGTGCGCGGGGGGCCTTCCCCGCCCTCAACCAGGCGAGCGATCCCGAAGTCTGCCAGGAGAGCCCGCGGGCTGGCGGCGGAGTTGCTGAGGAGAATGTTTTCAGGTTTGAGATCCCGGTGGACCACCCCCGCCTGTCGGGCAGCGTCTAACGCATCGGCGATGTCGGCTCCGATCCGGATCGCGAGGTCGAGCGGCAGCCGCTTTTCCCTGGTGAGTTTCTGCCGAAGGGTCTCTCCGGCAATGTAGTCCATCAGGTAATACAGATGGCCGTCGACTGCGCCCGCTGCGTGAACCGAGACGATGTTCGGGTGACGGATCTTGGCAATGGTCCGCGCTTCGGCAAGAAACCGGGCCGAAATGACCGGGTTTGTCGAGAGATCCGGGTGGATGACCTTGACCGCCACGAATCGGTCGAGGTTCAGATCTCTCACCAGATACACGACTCCCATGCCGCCCCGCCCAAGCTCGCGCTCGATCTGGAATTGGGGGCCTAGGGCGGCCTGGAGGGACGCCGGAAAACCGGTTGAGCTCATTGCCGACTGAACCACGGGGTCATTCCCCAAAGATATACCTCAACAGGGATGTCCGGTTGCCTGGTCCCGTCGCGGCGGTCATTCCTTGGTGGTTTGGGTGAGGACGCTGGTGAAACGGGTCATCACGTCAATTGATCGGCGGTTGACGTGGCTGACGCAGGTTTCCGCTTCCCTCGATCCTAAGGTCGCCTGACGATGCTCGAACGCGCCAGCGTTGTAGTCGCCGC
The DNA here is from genome assembly GCA_031400975.1 of Gemmatimonadota bacterium. Classification (GTDB taxonomy): domain Bacteria; phylum Gemmatimonadota; class Gemmatimonadetes; order Gemmatimonadales; family GWC2-71-9; genus SHZU01. The sequence goes on along the minus strand of JANNQX010000290.1, from coordinate 13,191 downwards.
TGTGGTTACCTCGACCGAGCGCCCGGGACTCGATGCGGCCGGCATCGGGTACTTCGCCATCGTTCATCGTTCGAGCTTGCCGGCCGCCACCCAAGCCGTTCGCGAACAACCGGTCGATGCGGTCGTCTTCTCGGTCCACGAGTGTGGGGGCCAGGCGGTCGAGGACATCGACAACTTGGTCCGGCGATTTCCCGACGTCCCGACCGTGGCGTTAGTGACCCGCGCCGATCCTGCGACCCCGGACACGCTGCTTCGTCTCGGAGCCACCGGGGTTCGCCACGTCATTGACGTCACCGGTCCGAACGGTTGGCGCCGGCTCCGACACTTGTTGGCCGAACCGGCGTCTCGACCAGCCGCCCGGATCCTCGCTCGAATTCTCGATGGGATTCCTGATGCCCCCCCGGATGCCCGAATGTTCCTCGAACTGATGGTCCGGTTGGCCCCCTCCACTTCAGTGGCGCGCCAGCTAGCGGTGCACGCCCGGATGCGCCCGAGTACGATGGTGTCGCGGTTTGCCCGGGCCGGCCTTCCCTCCCCCAAGACTTACATGGCCGCGCTGCGCCTGGTTTACGCCGCCCAGTTCTTCGAGAATCAGGGGCTGTCGATCACCGATGTGGCCTACCGCCTCGAGTGCTCCTCCCCGCAGAGCTTCGGGCGACATCTCCGAGCGATGCTTGGGATCACCCCGGGCGAATTCCGCCGCCGGTTCACCTTTGATCTCGCCATCGAACGGTTCGTCGAGCTGTTAGTTGAGCCGTATCGGGCTGCCTGGGAGGAATTTCATCCGATGGAACTGGGCCGGCCGGGGAGGCCTGCTGGGTCAACTACCGTTGACCTCGATCGAACCAGGCAGCGGTCCCTCAGCGACCTGGTACCTAGCTCGCCCCGTTAAGCGTTCAGCCTAGAAATGGTAGTAATAGAGACTACGTCTATACCATGACCGCGAATTGCGTCGGCGCCTCCCTGTTCTCGGTCGACGACGCCTAAGACCCCGATTACCAGCCCTCCTTCGGAACGAACCGCCTCGACTGCCTGAAGAGCGGAGGCTCCTGAAGTGATCACATCCTCCACGACGACGACACCAGTGCCAGCTTCGAAATTTCCCTCGACTCGCTTCTTGGTGCCGTGCTCTTTGGTGGCCTTTCGAACGCTGAATCCGTCAACCGTCGGCGGCGCGTCGAGACTGGCCCTGGCGATCGCGTACGCGACCGGGTCGGCGCCCATCGTAAGACCGCCCACGGCGCTCGGGGTCCAGCCTCGGCTTCGGATGAGGCCGATCCCCAGGGCCCCAATGAGCCGTTGGCCCAAGGCCGCCATCGTGGTTTTTCTGGCGTCTATGTAGTAGGACGATCGCTGACCGGAGGAGAGAACGAAATCGCCGAAGACGAGCGAGCGCTGCCGGAGCAACGCCTCGAGGGCCTCGAGGTCGGTCATTCTTTTCGACGGCGAAACAGCGACGACAGGAAGCCGCCGGAGGCCTTTTGATCTTGCTGGCTGGCCGCGCAGAACGCGACCGCGAAATCTCCGACGGTCTTCCAGCGTTTCGAGAGGTCTCGATCCAGTCCTCGCATTACCGCCGCCTCAAGCTCGGGCGTGAACTTGATGGTTTTGTTGGCCTGGCTCAATGGAACCGGCGGCTTTGATAGTAGTTGTTGAAACAACTCTCGTGGGTTTTTCCCCGGGTACGGTAGCTGGCCGCAAAGGAGGTGGTAGGCGATCGTGGCCAGGCTGTAAACGTCCGCCTGCTCCTTGACCAGTTCCCCGCTCAAGGCCTCGGGCGCCACATATTGAAGGGTGCCGACAAAGAAACCCGCTTTCGTGAGTCGCTGTGACGGATCGTCCTCGGCGTCCCGCGCGATCCCGAAATCCAGCAGACGGGCGGTTTGGGATTCCGGGTCGTACATGATGTTCGCCGGCTTGAGATCTCGGTGGATGATGCCAGCTCGGTGGGCGACCGTCAGGGCATCGGCCAGTTGGCGAATGATCTTTCCCGTCAAGTCAGGGGCCAGCGGTCCGGCAGCTGTCAAGAAGCTGGCGAGAGGTTCACCCTTAGCCCACTCGAGGGCAAGGTAGTACATCCCCTCGGACTCGCCGTAGTCGTAGGTGGCGACGATGTACGGATGGTTGAGGCGGGCGCCGAATTCGGCTTCGCGGAGAAACCGCTTGACTGCGACGGGGTCTTGGCCCATCCGGGATCGGAGCACCTTAACGGCGGCTAACCCGCGCGTCGGATGCTGGGCGCGATAGACGGTCGCGGTGCCACCCTCGCCAACGAAAGCGAGGAGCGTGTAACCGGCCACGGTTCGGCCGACGAGGTTATCTTGGCTCATTGGATCGGTTCAAGGTATACGCCGCCCAAGGGCTTAAGCAAGGAGCCGCCTGACGCTGCCGTCACGGTTCTCCCCCTAAGCTTACGAAGGGTTTCACTTCCATGACGCTCCGCTCCTACCTCTTGCTGGTCACCGCGCTGCTGCCACTGGGCCTTGGATGCTCGACCGGACGGCGGGCCCCAGGTGGGTCGCCGGTTACTTCGACCGACCAAACCCTGACTGAGTTGTTCAGCCTCTCGACCGTGTTTCAACGGTTGGGCCGGTTGGCGGCGACGGGGCCGATCCCGTTTATCGGCAACGCGGCGCTGTTGGCTGGCCGAGGCGATTCGACCCTCTTGGACCTCGGGCTGTCGTTCGAGAATCGATCGATTTCCTTTCAGCGCGATCAGGGAAGCTTTGCGGCTCGATTCCGGGTCGATATTTCGCTCACTCGGGTTGGGGCTCCCCCGATCACCGTGAGCAAGACCGAACTCGTCCGGGTCAATTCGTTCCAGGAAACCCAGCGGAACGACGAGAGCATTTTCTTCAACCAGTCCTTCCTGCTGGCCCCTGGTTCGTACACGCTGGCGGTCGTCGTTCGGGATCCGGCGTCGACGGCTGCGAGTCGGGTGGAAAAGGTGGTGGAGGTACCCAGCTTCCAGGCCGGGTCGATTTCGGTTCCGACGATGGTGTACGAGGTGCGGTCCAGGACCTCGGTCAACGACTCGTTGTATGCGGTGCTGAATCCTCGCGGAACGGTTTCACACGGCGGCGGCGATACCTTGTTCATTTATGTCGAGGGGTATCGCTTTTCCGGCCCGACCGAGATGCCGGTAACAGTTCGAGACGATCGCGACAGCGTGGTGTTCCGGTCGACGATCCAGTTTGCCGGGGGCAAGAGTGTAGAGGGCAGGGTAGTGCGGTTCGGCTCGGATGCACCCCCGTTGGGTGAACTCAAGATTCAATTTGGTGAGGGGCCGTCGGCTCGCAGCGTGCAGGCCCTGGTTTCCTTTGCGAAAGGTTGGGTCGTCACCAACTACGAGAACCTCTTGACTCTGCTCAGATTCTTCCCGTATGAGCCGGGGCTGTTGAGCGACCTTCGGGGGGCGAAGCCGGTTGATCGGGCTCGACTGTGGCGCCAGTTCTTTGCGACCACCGATCCGGTCCCCGAGACCAGCAACAATGAAGCCCTCGATCGCTACTTCACGAGGATCGCCGTCGCGAACGACCGATTTCGGGACGAGGGCGGGGAAGGATGGCGGACCGATCGCGGGGAGGTCTTCGTCACCTTAGGTGAGCCGGACCAGGTGTACGAGAACCCGGCCTTGAGGGACCGCCGCTTCATTCGCTGGTATTACACTGATGCCCGGGCTGTCATCGACTTTGAAGGCACCCTCGGCTTTTCGCGAATCCGGATGACCCCCAATTCTCGGGCCGAATTCGCCAGAGCCCGATCGCTGATCGCCCGGGACGTCCGGCGGTAGCGGGGGGATTCCGATCCGATTCAGGGGCGACCGGGACGATCCTGGTCGCCCCTTCGTTTGCTCCGCTTACCTTTGTGGCTATGCCAGCCTTAGAACTCCCCCGCTTGTTCCTCATCGACGGCCATGCTCTGATCTATCGTTCGTTCTTTGCGATGATCAGTCGACCCCTTCGGACCTCCCGGGGTGAGAACACCTCGGCCGCGTGGGGGGTGGTCAACTTTCTGCTTCGGCTGCAATCGAAGTATCGGCCTGACTATCTGATTTGGGTTCTCGACAAGGGGAATTCGTTCCGAACGGCCATGTACGCGGACTATAAGTCAACGCGGGAAAAATTGAGCACCGAGCTGCAACAGGACTTCGACCTAGCCCTGGAGCATACTCGGGGTCTTCTCGAAGCGTTCCAGATCCCGGTCGTGGCGATCGACGGGTACGAAGCCGATGACGTCATTGGGACCCTGGCCCGCCGCGAGGCGGATCAAGGGCTTCAGGTCGTGATCGTGTCCGGCGACAAGGACTTTTATCAGTTGATTGGACCCCGGATCGCTCTCCTCAATCCTGGCAGGGGGGGGCCAGCCGGGGTGGAGGAGCAATGGGTCGACGAGTCCAACGCCGCCGATCGGCTCGGAGTGCCTCCCGGCAAGGTCATCGACTACCTCGCACTGGTCGGGGACGCATCGGATAATGTGCCGGGGGTTCGGGGGGTTGGCGAGAAAACCGCCGTCCAACTGCTGGGCGAGTTCGGAGACCTCGACACGATTCTGGCTCGAGCCGGCGAGGTTAAGGGCAAACGGCCTCGAGAAGCTCTGCTGGCCGAGGCCGACCAGGCATTGCTGTCGCGACGGCTCGTCACCATCCAGACCGACGTTCCAGTTGGGATCGAACTGGCCGCCGCCGCCCGTCATGAGCTAAACCAGACGCTGCTCCGTACCATCCTAACTCGCCTCGAATTCCACTCGTTGGTGACGCGGCTGGGGTTGTCGGGCGAGACGGAGGCCGCAACGGTTGCCGCAGCGCCGGAGCTTAGTGTCCCGGAGCCCAGGACGGCATCAACCGACGTAGTCGTGGTTGATGATCCGGCAGCGTTGCCGGATCTCATTGCCCGATGGCGGCGGGCGCCGTTGATCGCGGTGGACGTGAGGGCATCCTCGGCGGAGGCTCACGATGCGGAGGCGATCGGTGTCGGTTTGGCGGTGAGCCCGACCGAAGTCTGGTACCTCCCGTTTGGTCACCGACCCCAAGATGGGGAACTGGCCGCGCCGGACCCGGTGCGCAACCTCCCCCCCCTCCGCGATGCCGGCTGCGCCGGCTTAGTGGCGCTGCTCCAGGATCCGACCATCCCGAAGGCCGGTCACGACCTCAAGTTTGACTGGCAAGTGCTCCGAAACAACGGGATTGAGTTGGCCGGGGTGGTGTTCGATTCGATGCTGGCGAGCTTCGTTCTCGACCCGGGTCGCCGGTCACACGGCCTCGACACCCTGAGCCTCGATCTTCTCGGCCGGCCGAGGCCGGTTGCGGACCGCGTGGGCAAGGGCAAAAAGGAAATTCCAGCCGCGGAGGTCGCGGTCAGCGTCGCGGCGCGGGAGTGCGGGGCAGATTGCGGGCTTGTGATGGCCCTGGAGGAGTATTTTGCCCCCCGTCTGGTGGAGACGTCTTTGGATCGATTGCTCCGTGAGATCGAGATGCCGCTGGTGAGGGTCCTCGTCGACCTGGAGTGGACCGGGATCCGGATCGACGCGGCGGTGTTCGAACGGCTGTCTCGCGAGTTGACGACTGACTTGATCCGACTTGAAGCCGAAATTGCAGTCGAGGCCGGGGGGTCGGTAAACCTCAACAGCCCGAAACAATTGGCTGGGGTGTTGTTTGGAAAGCTGCAGTTGCCAGTGCTGAAGAAGACCAAGACCGGACCGTCGACCGATGCTGATGTGCTCGAGCAGCTCGCTGAAATGGGGCACGCCGTGCCGCGCCTGTTGTTGGAATACCGCGAGCTGCAGAAGCTGAAGTCGACCTATGTCGATGTCCTCCCGGGACGAGTGAACCCCCGGACCGGGAGGATCCATACCCGATTCAACCAAACCGGAGCGGCCACCGGGCGACTGTCGTCCTCGGACCCCAATCTCCAGAACATCCCGATCCGGTCGGCCCGGGGCGAGGCAATCCGCCGCGGTTTCATTCCTAGTCCGGGATGGAGCTTCGTGGTGGCGGACTATTCCCAGATTGAACTCCGGTTGATGGCTCACTTGTCCGGTGACCCGGCCTTCGTGGCAGCCTTCACCCAGGGGGAGGACATTCACCGTCAAACGGCGGCTCTCATTTTTGGGGTGGAGCGAGACGCCATTACTCCGGAAATGCGGGGCCAGGCGAAGACGATCAATTTCGGAACGATCTATGGGCAGGGTCCGTTTGCGCTCTCGAAACAGTTAGGCATTTCCCAAGAAGAAGCGAAGCAATTCATTGCCGCGTACTTCCACCGATTTGCCGGAGTGCGAGCCTACTTGGACCATCAAGTCGAGGTCGCTCGGGCTCAAGGCTACGTCGAGACACTCTTTCAGCGACGACGCTACATCCCGGAAGTCAAGGACAAAAACTTCAACACCCGTGCTTTCGGGGAACGCCTCAGTCAGAACTCGCCACTGCAGGGGTCAGCTGCCGACCTCATCAAGATCGCGATGGTCCGGCTTTGGCAGGCGCTGCACGACGGCCGCTTTGAGGCGCGCATCCTCCTTCAGGTCCATGACGAGTTGGTGCTCGAGGCCCCGGCCGGCGAGGTCGATCGGGTCGTCGCGTTGGTTCGCGATTGCATGGTCGGGGTGGCTGAGCTCAAGGTGCCGTTGGTCGTTGACGTCGGGGTGGGACCGAACTGGCTTGACGCCAAAGGGTAAATCAGTGGACCCGTTCGGGGGGCTGGCGTCGACCGCCGGGCCACCAGTTCCACCGGCCCATGAGTTGCATGAAGGCGGGGACCAGTACCATCCGAATCACGGTGGCGTCGAGGAGCACCGCGAGCGCTAGGCCGAACCCGAGGAACTGCATGATCAGGACCCGGGCAAACGCGAAAGCGCCGAACACGAAAATCATGACCAGGGCCGCTGAACTGATAACCGATGCCGTCGCGCTCAGGCCCTCCATCGTGGCCTCGGTGTTCTTGCCGGTTCGATCGAATGCCTCTTTGATCCGGCTGAGCAGAAACACCTCATAGTCCATGCTGAGCCCGAACACGACGGCAAACACCAGCACAGGCACCAGGACAAAGATCGCTTCGGTTGGCCCTGACAGCCGGAGCAGTCGGCTTCCATATCCGAACTGAAACACCAAGACGATCAGGCCGAAGGTGGCGCTCACTGACAAAGAGTTCATCAGAATCGCTTTGATCGGCACCAGTACGGATCGAAATGCGATCGCCAGCATCAGGCCGGTTGCTCCCAGGACGAGCGCGACCAGACCGGGGAATCGGCGCAACATTTCCGCCTGCAGGTCGAGACTCCCGGCGACGTAGCCGCCGACCAAGACCCGACTATCACGGAGTTGACGGATAGTTTGATTTGCGGCGAGTCCGCGAACTCGTTCGACGACCGACATGGCGGACGTCAGCGACGTGGTGTCCTGGAGAATGACATCGACAAGCGCCTGGCGGCCATCGCGGCTAAGGTAGGCATCCACGAAATCACCATGGCGGGCTCGGGCCGAATCGAGATCGGCATAGAGCAACGAATAGGCGAGGATCGAAGTCCCCGGCTCCAGGTCAACGATACTTCGGACGTCGAGGACCCGAGGATCGGCCCGCATCGAGTCCGAGAGGGCTCGTAAACCACGGAGCGTCACGGCCCGAGTGGCCGATTGCTGGTATGGAACTTCGACGATGATTCGAACCGGTGTGATGTACCCGGAGACCCCCATCCGAGACAGCGCCTCGACCCCGGCGCCCGCTTCCGTTTGGCTCGGCCACCAGTCGCGCGCGGGAAGGCCAATCCGGATCCAAAAAACCGGAAGGGTCAAGACCCCGATGATAGCGCCGCCGCCGACCAGGGCTCGGACCGGGTGGCGGGCTAGCGATCGGGCCCACTTTTCCCAGACCTGGGGGGCATGGTACCAGGTCAGTCGTTGAGCCAACCACCGAGGCTTGTCGATCGATCGCCCCAGTGCGGCAAGAAGGGCCGGGAGCAGGGTGACGCAGAGTAACACAGCGACCCCAACGACGATCAGACCCCCGATGCCAACGCTCCGGGTCTCCACCATCGGAGTCAGCAGAAGCGCGCCAAACCCGACCACGACCGTAAGGCCCGAGTTGACGACGGCGATCCCAGCCGTCATCAGGGTGCGTTCTGCGGCTTCCCGGCGTCGAGCCCCCCGGGCTAACTCTTCGCGAAAGCGGGTGACCATCAGGAGTGAATAGTCGATGCCGACCCCCAACCCGATCATGGTTGTGAGGTTGAGGACAAACACCGACATCGGCACCATGGTGGCGATGGCGCCAACCACCGAAAGGGAAATGGCGATGGCCAAGACCCCAATGGCCAGAGGAAGCAAGGCCGCAACCAGAGCGCCGAACGCCAGGACTAGGATGATCAGAGTGATCGGCAAGAGCCTGAGCTCGAACCGCTTGCCGTCCTCAGCGCTGACGGTTCGAACGTCGAAGTCTAGGGCCGCCCGACCGGTAACGAACATCCGGTACGACGGCCGGTTCGGGACCTGGGCAAGGGCTTGGTTCATTCGGGTCCGAAACTCTTTGACCTTGCCCCCTACGCTGTCGGATCGAATGTTGAAGGAAACGAGAAAGAAACTGGCGTGGCCGTTCTTGGCGAGGAACAAACTGTCGCTTCGGGTCAAGAACGAAACGACGTTTTGGACGTAGCCTAACCGCGCGGCGGCTCGCGTGAGGGTGTCGAGGACGGCCCGTCCGGCGGGGTCGGTAAACGGGGCTGGGCCCTCTACGGCGACCGCAAAGAACTCTCCGAAAGGTCTCGCGAAGCGGCTTGCGAGCAGTCGATCGGCGATTCGTGCCTCGGTCAGCTCGTCAGCGCTCCCGCTCTGGAGAGAGAGCCGGTCGGGAGTCTTGGGCGCTTGAACAAAAGCAATGGCTCCCACCACCACCCAGCCGGCGATCACCATCCAGCGCCAACGAACCACGGCTTTGGCGAAGCTCGACAGGATCACAGCGGGCTCCGGCGCACGGAGGGGACGGTCGCTTTCAAGCGGATGGAGGGTCGCAAGCGCCAGCAATGTAAGGGGTTCCGAGGACCGAGACCAGGAATCCTGGCCGAGGTGGCGGCGCTAGGCTTCGAATTTGCACCCCGAAACCAGCGTGGCAAAACTCTTCCTGCTAGCGATCCTCGGCCTCGGGGTGATGATCGGGTATGGTCGCCTGACCGCTTCGTCGCCGGCTCCGGCGGGACCGGGCGCCACTCAGCCGCGGCGAGCCCCGGCCCCCGCCCGGGCCTCGGTGACGGCGGCTAGAGCGCCTGGCGCGAGCGCCCTCACGCGGGGCCCGGAAACCCGGGCACCTCTGATCGCTCAGCTGGCCCGGATCGAGGCCCGACGCCGGCTCGCCCTGGCGGGCACGGCCGTGTACCTCGATTCGATATTGGTCAGTCCAGATTCCACGATCAGGCGGTGGGGCGATGACGCGGTGCTCCGGATTTGGATCGGGCGGCCACTCGATGCCGCCCCGGTGGCGGAGGTTGTCAGAGAGGCCATTGTGGCGTGGCAGGAATTGCGGCTTGGGCCGAGTCTCCTGGTAACCAGTGACAGCGCCAAGGCCAACGTGTTGGTTGGCTGGGTTTCGGATTCAGCCCCGGAGCGAACTGGGCTGGCCCAGGTCGAATCGAGCGGAAACGGTGAGATCCAGTTCGTGAAGATCTCGTTGGCCCGTACCGGAGCCAGAGGGCGGATTCTAGGTCTCGAAGAGACTCGCTCGGTCGCGCTCCACGAACTTGGTCACGCCCTGGGGCTCCCGCATTCCGGGCGAGCAGGCGATATCATGTATCCGACCGTGTCGGTTTCGCAGCTGTCCGACCGGGACCGCGCCTCGGCTCAACTCTTGTATGCGATTTCTCCCGGAGCGCTTCGCGAACCACCAGCCCCATGATATCCGAGGGATCCGGCTTTGCCGGAGGCTGGCGTCCAGGTACCTTGGGGTATGGTCACTCCAGACGTGGTTCGGAAGGCACTTCGGCAGGTGAAGGACCCTGAATTGGGGCTCAACATCGTCGATATTGGGCTGGTCTACGACATCGAGGTGTCCGAGCAGGGCGATGCGCTGGTCAAAATGACCTTGACATCGCCGGGCTGCCCATCCGGGCCCGAGATCCTCGAGGACGCCCGATTGGTCGTTGAGCAAGTCGAGGGCGTCAACAGTGCGGCCGTTGAGCTGGTTTGGGAGCCGTATTGGACTCCTGACCGGATGGATCCCCGGGTCCGGGCCTTTCTCGGTTAGGGTTTGGTCACCAAGGCCAACAATTCGGTTCCGAATTCGCGCGCCTGCCAGCGCCGGATTCCTGGCACGGTTAACAATTCGGCGACCGTCGTTGGGGCGAGGCGTGCCACGTTGTCCAACGTGGCGTTCGGGGCCACGAGGCCCGACGGGAGGTCGATTCGAGCCGCCAACGTGGTCCGCCAGGCTTTGAGGCGATCGACGCGGCTGTCGAATGCCGGATCGGGTCGGTAACGGGGATGACGGGGGAACGCCGGCAGTTCGGCCTCCGGAATTGCCTGACCGCGTTCGACCGCCTGAAGAATCTCGGCCCCGCGGCGGGCAATGTTCTCACCCCCGATGCCTCGGATTCGCTCCAAGGCGAGGAGATCGCGAGGGTGCTGGGTGGCGATGGCCACCAAAGCCTCGTTTCCAATGACCCGGAACAGCGCCCGATCGAGCCGGTCGGCGATGGCCTCCCGCCAAACGTGGAGCTCCCTCAGCACGGCTAAGCCGCGGCGGTCGAGGTCGCGGGCGCCCTTGATTTTGAAAAAAGTGACTTCGGGTGGTTCTGTGGCCGCCCACTCAACCTTGGTGAGGAGTTCGCATTCCTCTTCGAACCAGCTGAGCCGGCCGAGCCCAACGAGCTCGTGTTGAAAGGCGATTCGAAGCTCGGGGAGATAGTGGGTGTCCGTCGCGGCGTAGGTCAGCATGTCCTTGGTCAACGGCCGGGCCGACCAATCGGCCCGCTGGAACCGCTTGTCGGTCTTGATGCCGAATCGGCTTTCCAGGATGGCACCGAGGCCGATTCCCGGAAGATTGAGGAATTGGGCAGCCACTCGAGTATCGAACAAACTTCGAATTCGGAGTCCGGCTTCGCGGTGCATCAGTCGAAGATCGTAGTCGGCGTCATGGAAAATGAACTGAGTGTTGCCGTGGTCGAACCACGGTCGGAGTGGTTCGAGTCCGTTGGTGCCGACGGGGTCGACAATGACGGTCCGGTCCGGGGTCGACAACTGGAGGAGATACACCCGGTCCCTGAACCGGTGGAAGCTGGCGGCTTCGGTGTCGAGGCCTACGACCGGTTCGTCGCGCCAGGCTTTGACCAGGGCCTCGAATGCGTCCGGATCGGCGATCAGGAGGGGATCGGGAGGGTTTTGTTGGGGCATCAAGGGACTCCGGCAAGCAGCTTGCAGTGCATGGTACCCCGTAAAGTAGCGATGGAGACGGGGCCCGGCGTAGCTTGGGGGAGGAACGAGGAGTCGAACCCAGTGGGAGGGCTGTGACACAAATCCCAGCGGCGGACGTCGAGCTGACGGTGTATCCCGACGACTGCGATGCGGCGGGCACCGTGAGCCATGGCGCATTTCTCAAGCTATTCGAGCGCGCCAGGTGGGAGCAGCTGGGGCGGGGCCCTGGCGTTGACGTGTTTACCCGCGAGGCGCTTTGGCCGGCGGTCAGGCGCAGTGTGCTCGACTTTCACGCCCCGGTTCGGGTTGGCGAGACGCTTCGCTTTCAGCAGGCCTTGACCCATTTAGGTCGAACGAGCTTTACACTGCGGCAGACGGCGCGACGTATGACCGACGATACGGCGCTCGCCACGGCGGAGTTCCTATTCGTTTGCATCGATCATCATGGACAACCGCAACAGGTACCGGAGGCGGTCGGGCGGTTCTATAGTGCCCGCCCGAGCTCAGAGCCGATCGATCGAATCACGGTCAATGGGGTGAGTCTGGCGATCGAGACCCGGGGCTCGGGGTTGCCGATCGTGTTTCTCCACGGATTTCCTCTCGACCGGACGATCTGGCGCCACCAACTCGACACGCTCAGCGGGTACCGCCGGATCGGATACGACTTCCGGGGAATGGGCCAATCGGACGCTCCGGACTTGGGCTATTCGATGGCGATGTATGCGGATGACTTGGCCGCACTGCTGGACGCCCTTGGGGAGGATCGCGTGGTGCTGTGTGGTCTCTCGATGGGCGGATATGTTGCCTTTGAGTTTCTGAGACGTCACCGGAGTCGGGTGCGCGGGCTGATCCTGATGGGCACCCGGGCTGAGGCAGACAGCGCCGAAGGCCGGAAAGCCCGAGATGGGTTGGTTGCGAAGGTGCGGGACTCCGGTGCGATCGCGGCGGCGGAAGCCATGTTGCCGCGATTCTTCACTTCAACGGTTCCGGGCGACATTATCGAAGCGGTAAGGGCCATGATTCTTCGGGCGCCAGTGCCCGGAATCATTGGCGCTCTCACGGCGATGCGGGACCGGGCCGACAGCTCCCAGATGCTGGCGACGCTGGTGGGGGTTCCGACATTGGTCGTGGTCGGTCAGGAAGACATCGTTACGCCCCCGGGGATCTCCGAATTGATGGCGGCGGCCATTCCGGAGGCCCGGCTAGTGGAGATCCCGGGGTCTGGGCACTTGCCCTGCATCGAACAGCCGGTGCCGACCACCCGTGCCATCCTCAAGTTCTTGCAGAGTCTGCGGTGATCGCTACGGGCGCTTAGGTTTGCCCGGCGGGTTCGGCCCGCCAAAGGCTTCCTTGTTCTTGGCGATATAGGCCGACATGTTCTCAGGAACCTCTTCCTCCGGAAAGATCGCGCTGACCGGGCATTCCGGCTCACAAGCCCCACAGTCGATGCACTCATCGGGGTGGATGTAAAGCTGGTCCTCCGCCTCGTAGATGCAATCGACCGGGCAGACGTCGACACAGGCCCGATCCTTCACCCCGATACACGCCTCGGTGATGATGTACGTCATTCGTGGAACTCCCGTTTGGTCAAGTCCGCCAGCGCAGGTTACCCGGCCCGGCGAACCGGCGCAAGGGGCTCCCAAGCCAGCGAGGTGGTTGGGGTTAGGCTGCTACAGGAGGGCCGCCGGCAGGTGCTCGTTGCGGGCTTCCGGTTCGCCGTAACGGTCCTTCGAGGTATTCCACCGATTCCATTCCTCGCGGAGGCAGAACGGGTCGGTGCCGTGGGCCCGATCGAGTGCGAG
>JANNQX010000289.1:0-27881 GCA_031400975.1 Gemmatimonadota bacterium | reverse complement strand
GAGCCGGGGGAGTGATCGTGCTTGAAGAACACGAAGGCATCAGTCCAACCAAAGGCCGCGATCTTGGCGGCCCAGGCGGCCAAGCCGGTTTGATCGTAGTCGAATTTGTGAAGGCGAACGTACCCCCAGGTTGCCGTGGCCACCACGGGGGTAGGTACGTCCTCTTGGTCGGAGATACACAGGGGAATGTCTCGGGCCTTGAGGACCTCGAACACCTGGTCATCGTCGAACCAGGTCTTGTTCCGGAACTCCATCGTCACCCGCCAGCGTTTCGGGACGATTTCGAGGAACGCCTCCAAACGGGGGATATCCTTCTTCAAGTGGGGAGGCAGCTGGAACAGGGTGGGGCCAAGCTTGGGGCCTAACACCGCCACCGTCTGGGCCAAGTACCCGACCAACTCACCGGCGTCGCGGAGCTGGGCATGGTGGGTAATCCGCTGGCTGGCCTTGATCGCGAATCGGAATCCGTCGGGCACCTGCGCGGCCCAGTCGAGGAGGTTCTTCTCCCGGGGCATCCGGTAGAACGTGTTGTTGATCTCGACGGTCGAGAATTGGGTGGCGTAGTAGCCAAGCATGTCCTTGTCCGGGAGCTTGGCCGGATAGAATGGCCCTTTCCACTCCTTGAACGCATACCCGCTGGTTCCGACGAACGCCGCCACTATGACGCCCGCGCCAAGCTGGCTTTGAGGGCTTCCATCAGATCGATGATCTTGCCACCGCCCGCCTGAGGTGCTTCGGCCGTGATTTCCTGGCCGTCGACTTTCTTCTGGATCGCTTCGAGGACCCGGCCCCGCACGAGGTCCCGATACTTCTCCGGCTGAAAGTCATCGGTGGCGGCTTGTTCGATCAGTTGCTTGGCCAGGGTCAGTTCCATCGGCTTCACTTCAGCCTCGCCAAGGGGGACCTCGCCGGCCGGCTTCAACTCATCCTTGTAGTGCAATTGTTCCATCACGATCAACCCGTTCATGGGGCGGAGGAGGACCAGGTGTTGCTGGCCCCGCGCGGCATATTGGCCAAGGGCGGCCCGGCCGGTGTCTCCCAAAGCCTGCGCCAGCAACTTGTAGGCGCGGTCGCCGCCTTTGTCGGGGCCCAGGAAATACACCTTCTCGAGATAGATCCGGTCGACTTTGGCGAGCGGTACGAACTCGGCGATATCGATCGTATTGGTGGCTTTTTCCTCCAGCGCCTTGAGCTCCTCAGCCGAAAACACCACGTACTGGTCCTTGGCGAATTCGTAGCCCTTGGCCATCTCGTCGCGGGCCACAATCTCGCTGTCCTTTGGACAGGTGTACTGCTGCTTGAGCCGGGTGCCGCACTTCTTGTGCAGCAAGTTGAACGACACGGCGCTGGTCGACTCGGCCGAGGAGTAGACGTGGACCGGGACCGAGACCAGGCCGAACGAGATGGTGGCGGTGCCGATGGAACGAGCGGGCATGGGAAGCTCCTTGGTGTTGGCCCGTAAGGTACAGACAGGAGTGCCGGTTGAGAATGTCCGGCCCTAGCGTACATTCGGGGATGTCCAAAGCCCTCATTGTCCTCCTGATCCCAACCATGCTCACCGCCCAACCGGCCGAGTGGCCGAACTACGGCGGCGATCCTGGTTCGATGAAGTACTCAGCCCTGACCGAGCTTCACCCTGGGAATGTTGGCCGGCTGGCGAAGTCCTGGGAGTGGACTTCGGGTGAGGTGCCACTCCCCCAGTGGAAAACCAGGCCCGGGTTGTTTCAGGCCACCCCGGTCATGGTGGGTGATACGCTCTTTCTTTCGACGTCGTACAACCAAGTGGTCGCGCTCGATGCCGTCACCGGGCGGGAGTTCTGGCGGTTCGACCCCAAGGCCTACGAGGCCGGCCAGGCGCCTAACGGAACCGGGTTCGTCCATCGGGGTGTCACGCTATGGTCTGATGGCAAGAGCCGGCGGGTGTTTCTGGCCAGCCGATGGCGGTTGATTGCGCTGGACGCCGCGACCGGGAATCCGATTCCGTCTTTCGGTACCGGCGGGGAGGTGGACCTGGCAGGCAGCCTGGTATGGCAAGTCAACCGGCACCGCTACACCAATACATCGCCCCCGGTGGTCTGGGGTGATTTGGTGATCGTCGGCAACGGGGTGGCCGACAAGTTTTCCTACCGGAACGATCCGCCCGGCGATATCCAGGCGTTCGACGTGCGGACCGGGAAGCGAGTGTGGAAGTGGAGCCCGATTCCCACCGGCGGCGAAGGCTCCGACACCTGGGAGAACGAGGCCTGGCGGTTTACGGGCCACACCAACGTGTGGGCTCCCTTCAGCGTCGATGTCGCTCGGGGCCTGGTCTACTTGCCGGTCAGTACCCCCAGTAACGACTGGTACGGCGGGGCTCGTCTCGGTCACAACCTCTTCGCCGAGTCCTTGGTGTGCCTCGACGCGCGAACCGGGAAGAAGGTCTGGCATTTTCAGACAGTGCACCACGGATTGTGGGACTATGATCTCCCGACTGCCCCAGTCCTGGGCCGGGTAACCCAGCGGGGTCGTCCGGTCGATTTCGTGGCGATGCCGACCAAGATGGGGATGCTGTTTGTTTTCGAGCGAGTTTCCGGGAAACCCGTGTGGCCGATCGAGGAACGCCCGGTGCCGGCGAGCGACGTGCCAGGTGAGCGGGCCGCGCTGACCCAGCCGTTTCCGACCAAGCCGGCTGGGTACGCGCTCCAAGGCTTTGAGCCCAAGGATGTCGTCGATTTCACGCCCGCGCTGAAGGAGCTCGCCCTGAAGATGCTGGCCTCCTATCGAACCGGTCCGCTGTTTACCCCGCCGTCAGTCCAGGGCACCGTGGCCTCGCCGGGCCTGATCGGTGGCTCGGGGTGGGGTGGGGGAGCCTACGACCCGGAAACGGGCATCATCTATCTCAAGGCCACTAACCAACCGGCGTTGCTCAAGTTGATCAAACCGGTGCCCTCGGAATCGCTGAACGTGGCGTACGCGCTCGACTTCGGCGCCGGTCTCGATCTCGAGACGAAACCGCTGCTGAGTCCGGACGATCCCCAGCGGGCGGCGGCCCGTCTTCCCATCAGCAAGCCACCATACGGGACCCTGACGGCGATCGACCTCGCCACCGGCGATCACCGGTGGCAGGTGACACTCGGCGACTCGCCGGAAATCCGGAACCATCCGTTGCTAAAGGGGCTGATGTTGCCGCCACTCGGGGTGGCTGGGGCACCGGGGGCCATTGTCACGAAGGGCGGTCTGCTCTTTGCGACCGGCGGCGGGTCCGCGCTATATGCCCTCGACAAGGTCACTGGAACGGTGCTCTGGGAGGCGCCGCTTGGCGCGATCGGCTATGCGAATCCGATGACGTATCGGACTTGGGACGGTCGGCAAATGGTGGTGATTGCGACCGGTGGTGGGGCCGCGCCCGCCAAGCTCCAGGCGTTCGCGCTTCCAAAGAACTGACTATTGGAAGGGATTGACGACGACGAGCCCGTCGAGACGCCAGCCCGGCTTCAGATCTTCGGTGTATAGGCGGGTACAACCCGATGCCAGGGCGGCGCGGACAATCAGGGCGTCCCATAACGACAGTTGATGAAGCCGGTGTAGGTCGATGGCGCCGAGGATATCGTCGAGGCCGATCGGCACGAGTTCCAGGCGGCCGAAGAGCTCAGCCTTTCGGCGGGCCAGGGGTGCCGGAACGCCGAGTTTCTTGGTGGTCGCCACGAAGTACTCTTGGATGACCTGAGTCGAGACTACGCCCGAGCGGCCTTGGCGGTGCTCCGCGATCAAATCCAACGCCCTGGTCTGCTTTGACGGCGCATCACCGTCGTCGGTGTAGACCAAGACGTTGGTGTCGAAGAAGCTACGACCGCTCATGCAGCTGGCCCCGATCGAACGTCCAGCCCTTGGACCGGCCGCCAGATTCGAGTGACAGCTGTTTCAACTCCTTCAATTCGGCGTCCATTGCCCCCTCCCCGGCCAAGTAGGCCAAATGGTCCCTGATAACCTGGTTGAGACTCTTGCCCATCGACTCGGCGACCCTGCGGGCCCGCTCGACGAGCTGCCGGTCGACCGACAGGGTGATGTTCATGTCAACATAATATGTGTGCACGTATAAACTTGTCAAGCCTGGCTCCATGATTCTTGGTCCCGATCAATGTCGTGGGGCCGAGTCGCCACCCGGTAACCAAATGAACGGCAATGACATCAATCCGACGCCAATGGCTGAGGTATTATTGAGGCCTATGGCCGACCAAGAGCCATCTCCTGCCGACCAACTTGCCGCCTATCGGGCCAAGCGGTCCGCCGATCGCACCCCAGAGCCGTTCGGTGGCGAGGCGGTTCCGTCCCAGACGGGCGGGTTGTTCGTCGTCCACAAGCACGCCGCTCGCCACCTTCACTATGATTTTCGGTTCGAGATGGACGGCGTCCTCAAGTCGTGGGCGGTTCCGCGGGGTCCGTCCTACGACAACACCGAAAAGAAACTGGCGGTGCGGGTCGAGGATCACCCGCTCGAGTATGGCGACTTTGAGGGCCTGATTCCCGAAGGGAACTACGGTGCGGGCGCGGTGGTTGTCTGGGATCGGGGCGAGTGGATTCCCCTCGAGGATCCGAAGGCCGGGCTCGAGAAGGGCAAGCTGCTCTTCGAACTGAAGGGCTACAAGCTCCGGGGCAAATGGACGCTGGTCAAGATCAAGAAGAGTGAAAAGGACTGGCTCCTCATCAAGGAGCGGGACAGCTGGGTCAAGCAACCCGGCGATGACTTCGGCCAAGAGTCGGTGCTGTCCGGGCTCACAGTTGAAGACCTCAAGGCGGGGCGGACCCCGGCGGATGTCCTTCGCGACGAGTTGGTTCGGCTCGACGTTCCCCGGCGGTTCGTCGAGGCCGGTTCGACCGAGGTCATGCTGGCTGAAACGGCCGATGAGGGCTTTTCCAAGGAAGGGTGGATCTTCGAGCTCAAACTCGACGGCTATCGGCTGGTCGCGAACCAACGGGCCGGGGAGGCCCAGCTGTTTACCCGGAGTGGTACGGACTACACCGCGGTATTTCCAGAAATTGCCCGGGCGATGAAGGCACTACCGCTCGAGAACGCCATTCTGGACGGCGAAGTCGTGGTGCTCGATCCGAAGGGGGTGCCGAGCTTCGCGCTACTTCAACGTCGCGGCCGGTTGGGCAAGGGCATCGAGATTCGCCGCGCGGCCATCGAATTGCCGGCCACTTTTTTTGCCTTCGACATGCTGGCCTTCGAAGATTTCGATCTCCGGCCGCTCCCGTTGATCGAGCGGAAGCGGCTCTTGAAGAAGGTCCTCCCGCCGCTCGGCCCGATTCGATACTTGGATCACATCGAGCGGGACGGCGCCCCCTTTCTCGCCCAGGTAGCGCAGATGGGGCTCGAGGGTGTGATCGCGAAGAAGGCCGATGCGCCGTACCGGGCCGGGCGGACCCAGTCGTGGCTCAAGATCAAAGCGGACAAGACCGCGGATTTCGTCGTGGTCGGGTTTACCGAACCCCGGGGCGGCCGGGGCGGGTTCGGTGCCCTCCATTTGGCCGACTACGTTCGGGGCCAACTGGTCTATGCCGGCCGGGTGGGTACGGGGTTCAACGACAAGCAGCTGACCGAGTATCGTGCCCTCTTGGCTCCGCTCGCCCGGGCATCGGCGCCATGCGAGGGGCCGGTCGCCGAACCGTTGGCCGATCTGGCTCCGATCGAATCGATCCCCGAGATCAGCACGACTACCTGGGTCGAGCCTCGGTTTGTCTGCGAAGTCCGTTCGCGGGAATGGACCCCAGACGGAGTGCTTCGCCACCCGGCCTTCATCCGGCTCCGCGAAGACAAGCGGCCCGACCAATGCGAGCGACAGGGATGGTCCGAGCCGCCACCGGACCGGCGGCCCGAGCCGCCGATCGAGCGGCAACCGGGATCGAAAAAGACCACGCTCTCCAACTTGAAGAAGATCTTCTGGCCCGAGGACGGCTACACCAAGGGCGACCTGATCGAGTACTACCGGGCGATCGCGCCGTGGCTGTTGCCCTACCTCAAGAACCGGCCGGTGGTCCTGACTCGGTTCCCTGATGGGATCCACGGCAAGTCATTCTACCAAAAGGACGCCCCCGACTTCGCGCCCGATTGGATTCGGACCATTCCGATTTGGAGCGAGGATACCCAGCGGGACATTCGCTATTTCGTCTGTGACGACGAGGAGACGCTGGTCTACCTGGCCAACTCGGGTACCATTCCGCTCCACATCTGGCAGAGTCGGGTTGGGTCACTCGAGTTGCCGGACTGGTGCGTGATCGACCTCGATCCCAAGGAGGCGCCGTTTCGCGATGTCGTTGCGGTGGCCCGGACGCTGCACCGGATTTGCGACGAAGTGGCGCTCCCACACTACGTCAAGACCACCGGTAAGACCGGGCTTCACATCATGATCCCGCTTGGGCGGCAGGTTACGTATGAGCAATGCCGAACGTTAGGCGAACTGCTCTCTCGACTGGTGATTACCGAACACCGGGACATTGCCACCCTGACCCGAAGCATCACCAAGCGGGGCGACAAGGTCTATCTGGACTATCTCCAAAATCGGCATGGCCAGTTGATCGTGTCACCGTTCAGCGTCCGGCCGCTGGTGGGCGCGACGGTGTCGATGCCGATAACCTGGGCCGACGTCGATGACGATCTGGAACAGCGCCGGTTCAGCTTCACGATCAAAACCGCGGTGGACCGGATGGAGTCGTTGGGCTCCGATCCGGTGGCACCGGTCCTCGAGGACAAGCCTGATTTGAGTCAGGTATTGGACCGCCTGGCCGCGCGATGGTCGTCGGCGCCCCCGGGCGAGTGATCGGTCATTTGGACTTGAGCCAACCCGATATGAACTCGCCAGCTTTGGAGAGCTTGACTGCGGCTCGGCCTAGCAGGTAGCCGACCGCCGTCGGCCAGTCGAGCTGCTGGATCGCCTTGGTGTCTGACAGCGACGCGAACAATTCCCGCCGCATTCGCCAGAGGGAGGGCCCCGCCGACATGATCGGGTTGTATTCCGGATCGTATCGAACCCCAACTCCTTCGATTAGCGCGGAGGTTCTAGCAAAGTAGACCAAATCGCTGGGGAGTCGGATCGGCCAGTTGTAGAGCTCCTTCATGATCTCACGGGTCAGCATTTCCACCCGCTGCCGCGTCGTGGTGCGCTGGGCCGCCAGGTCGAGCAGCATGTTGACCAGCCGCTCGATAGTTGGTCGGTCGGCGCCCGCCTCAACCAGGCCCAGAGCGTAGAATCCGTCGACCACACCCGGGGCCTCGTTCTTGATCGCGGCAAAGACGGTGTCGACGAGGATCTTGCGGCGCTCAATCGGGACCCGGATTACCACGCCAAAATCGAGCAGGACGATCCGCCCCGACGAATCGACCAGAACGTTGCCGGGATGGGGGTCGGCGTGGAAGAACCCGTCGATCAACATCATTTGGATGTAGAGTTCTTGGAGCCGCTCGACCAGATCGGGGATCGAGAGCCCGCCATATCTGGTTCCGGGCTGGAGCGTATCGATCCGGATGCCGGGTACGAATTCCATGACCAAGACGTCTTTGCCGGAAACCTCGTCGATCACCTCGGGGATCTTGATCCGCGGGTTCCGGGCAAAGTTGGCCCGGACGGCGCGGATGTTGTCGGCTTCGGTCTCGAAATTCATCTCCTCACCGATCCGTCGCTCGAATTCCTCGACGATGGCCGAGAGGGCACGGGTGTGGACGTTGGGCATCCAGCGGGTCACCTGTTCGGCGAGCCTGCCTGCAACGCGAATGTCGGTGGCCACCAGCGGGCGAACGCCCGGCCGAAGGACCTTGACGGCCACCTCCCGGCCTCGGTAGGCCGCTCGATGAACCTGGCCGAGGGATCCGGCTGCCAACGGCTCCTTGTCGAACCGTTCGAAGATCTCGCCGACCAGCCGGCCCCGCTCGGCCTCGATGATTCGCTCGATCTCGGAATAGGGCACCGGCGGCACTTGGTCGGTCAGTGAGCTCAGGGCCTCGGCGTACTCATCGGGCAGGAGGTCGGTGCGGCCGGCAAAGATCTGCCCCAGTTTGACGAAACTTGGCCCCAGGGTGGCGATCGACCCGAGGAGCCGCTTGGCCCGAGCCGCATGAAAGGCCGGGGTCCGCGCGGTGGGCGAACCGAAGAAGATCCACCGGCGTCGGTCACGGATGGCCGAGAGGACGAGCGGGATCGCGTGGCGAAGGATAACAAACAACCGCATTCGGCCCGGAATCTACCCCGGGCCGGGCGATCCTCGGCACTCGGCACTCGGCACTCGGCACTCGGCACTCGGCACTCGGCACTCGGGGCTCGGGGCTCGGCACGGCCCCCACTGGAGCCAACCCGCCGAGTGCCGAGTGCCGAGCGCCGAGTGCCGAGTCAGGAGATCCGGGCGGCGGGTTTGGCGATGATCCCGCCGAGACCCTTGCCTTGGAGCAACTTGTTGAAGGCTTCGAGGTCGCGGTTGATCAGGCGGTCCAGTTCGTTTCGGGCGTTCCGGGCTCGCTCCTTGAGGACTCCGCCAACTTCGCGTTGGGGACTGGTTGGTCCGTTGTCGGTACTGACGACGTCGCTGAGCAAGTAGATCATTTTCTCGCCGACTTTGGCCGGGTAACGAATCAGGTCCTGGCCGCGGCCGGTGATTCGGAGCTGGGTCAGTTGTTCTTCGACGGCGATGAACTTCTGCTCGAGTGAGTCGGCCGCGGTACCGACGTCCTTCTCGTCCTTGGTCACCGATTTGAGAGCGGCGAGTTGGGTCCGGACCACTTCGATGGTGTTGACCATGTCGACGACGCCGTCGAGTTCGCTCCGCATCTCGGTGGCCAGGCCGGCTTGGGTTCGGAGATCGGCGTCGGTGCCGGTGGTGTTGGGGTCCTTTCGGACCTCGAGCGGCTGGGTTTCGGTCCGGCCGGCTGCCGTGAGGCGAACGGTGTAGCGGCCCGGTGGCACCAGCATCGAGTGCCGGCCGAGACTTGGGCTTGGGCGCCCGGCGATTTCGGCGGCAACATACGGAGCGTAGAGCGGCGGGGTTCGGAGCAGGACCTTTCTGGTCGGCTCGGTTTGGAGATCCCAATAGATCCGATTGATTCCGGCTCCCTTGGGCATGGCCTTCAGTTGGCGGACTTCCTTGCCGGTTGGGTCGAGGACGGTCAGGGTGACCGAGTCGGTGCTCGGAGTCTTGAGCCAGTAGTTGATCGAGGCGCCATACTGCGGGTTCTGGCCGGTCACCGGGTCGTAGCTGACCGTCATTGGCGCTTCGACGTTGCGAAACCGGTAGGCGGCTCGGGGCAGAAACAGGTGGACGTCCTTGGCCGTGACTTCGGCCGTCAGTTGTTGGAGCGGGGTGATGTCGTCCATGATCCAGAATCCGCGGCCATAGGTCGCGAGGACCAGGTCGTTGAAGTGTTCCTGGACCGTGATGTCATGGACTGGCGCGTACGGCAGATTGCTCTGAAGCGGCTGCCAGGCTTCACCGTCGTTGAACGAGACCCAGATCGAGTTTTCGAGGCCGAGGTAGAGCAATCCGCGGCGAACCGGATCCTCTTTGATCCAATGGGCGTAGGACAGTGGCGTCTTGGTGATGCCGCCGACGATCAGCTTCCAGGTCTTCCCGAAATCCGTGGTCTTGTACACCCACGGATCGCGGTTGTCGACCTGATGGCCATCGACGGTGATATAGGCGGTGCCGGCGTTGTAGCGCGAGGTGGCAATGTTGCTGATGGTGCCCCAGTCGAGCAGCCCGGTGATGTTGGGCGTGAGGTTGGTCCAGTTTTGGCCGCCGTCCCGGGTCAGTTGCAGCAAACCGTCGTTGGTGCCGGCCCAGATCAACCCCGGCTGCAACTTCGATTCGGCGATCGCAAACACCACGCCGGCGTACTCGACCCCGATGTTGTCCGGGGTGAGGCCGCCCGAGATGCCTTGGCGACTCTTGTCGTTCCGGGTCAGGTCCGGGCTAATGACCTGCCAAGTTTTCCCCCCGTCCGTGGTGGCGTGGACGTGCTGGCTTCCAACGTACACCTTGTTCCGGTTACTGGGCGAAATCACCAAAGGGAAGGTCCACTGAAACCGGTACTTCACCTCGGCGGCTGAATGCCCTGCCGTCATCTCAGGCCAGATTTCGACGTTTTCCGCGATCCCGGTACTGACGTCGTAGCGCGAGACGATCCCGCCGACGCTCCCGAAGCCCGAGGCGCTCGACCAAATGATGTTGGGATCTTCGGGGTCGGGCGTGGCCCACCCGCTCTCGCCCCCGCCGACCGAATGCCAGAGGCCCCTCGGGATTCCGACATCGCCACCAAAGCTGGCCATCCGGCTGTTGCTCGGTCCTCGGGCGGACGGGCCGTCCTGTCGGTTGCCGTAGACAAAGTATGGAATCCGACTGTCGACTGTGACATGGTACATCTGGGCCACTGGCAGCTGGACTTGGTGCCAGGTCTTGCCTCGGTTGGTCGTGATCGAGATCCCGCCGTCGTGTCCGACGACCATCCGATTGGGGTGGTTGGCATCGATCCAGATGTCGTGGTGATCGCCGCCGGGAACTTCGGCGTTAGGCGGATCGATCGACGTTTTTCCTCCGTCAAGGGTCTTGGTCCAGCTGGCCGCCAGGAAATAGGCTTCGTTCTCGTTGTCGGGCATCACCGCCATGCGGGTGTAGTACTGGGTCCGTCCGCCCAGGTTTCGGTCGTTGCTGACGAGTTGCCAATTTGCCCCTGCATCGTCGGAGCGCCACAGTTCGCCGGCTTCGGCTTCGACGCCAGGCAGGGGGACGCCGTCGCTGGTCTCGATCAAGGCGTAGACCCGATTGGAGTTCGACTTGGCGACGGCCAGGTCGGTTTTGCCGAAGGGCTTGGTAGGCAAGCCGTTCCCGGTCAACCGCTTCCAGGTGGTGCCGCCATCAGTGCTCTTCCAGATCCCGCTACCCGGTCCGCCGCTGCTTCGACCCCAGGTATGAATCACGAACTGCCAGGTCGAGGCGTAGAGGATCCGTGGGTTATTGGGGTCCATGACGAGCGCGTAAGCGCCGGTATTCTCGTCGACGAACAGGACCCGATCCCAGGTCTTGCCACCGTCCATCGTGCGATAGACGCCTCGTTCGGGCTGGGGTCCATACCCGCGGCCCGCCGCTGAGACGTAGACGAGATCAGGGTTGGTTGGATGGATTTGGATTCGACCGATTCGACCGGTGTTTTCGAGGCCGGCCTTGGTCCAGGTTTTCCCGGCGTCGGTCGACTTGAACATCCCCCAGCCGAGGGAAATCGTGCTCCGGATGTGGGACTCGCCGGTGCCGGCCCAGACCACGTTCGGGTCGGAGGGCGCCACGGCCAAAGCGCTGACCGAGGAAACCTGCTGGCCGTCGAAGATCGACTCCCAGTGGAGGCCGGCGTCGCTCGATTTGAAGATCCCGCCGGAGGCGGCGCCCGCGTAGTAGGTGTTCGGGTCTCCGATGACGCTGGTGACGCTCGAGATCCGATTGCCCTCAGGTCCTATGTGGCGGTATTTGAGTTGGCTGAGGAACTCCGAGCTGACCAGTGGCTGCGGAACGGCTGGGGTGACTTCGCGGCGGCGTTGAGCGGTGACCGGGTGCTGGAGGAGGACCAGCGCGACGATCCCAAGCGCGAGGTTTCGCGGCATTTGAATTCCTATGAAGGCGGGACGCTTGGAATATAGCGATTGACGCCGAGGCTCGCGCCGTCTACCCTCCCCAGCGTGAAACTCGCCACCTGGAACGTCAATTCGATTCGGGCGCGGCTGCCTCGTCTCCTCGACTGGCTCGGCCGCGCCAATCCCGATGTTGTGTGCTTGCAGGAACTCAAGGTTCCCGACGCCGATTTTCCGCTCGCCGAGTTGGAGGCGATCGGGTATCGCGCCGCCATTTTCGGGCAGAGGACTTACAACGGCGTTGCCATTCTGGCCCGGAGGGGCCTCGAAGACGTGACGACCGGACTGGCGGACGATCATCCTGACGACCAGGCTCGGCTGATCGCGGCAACGGTCGGCGGGATTCGGGTCATCTCGGCCTATTTCCCGAACGGCCAGGAGGTCGGGAGCGACAAGTGGAGCTACAAACTCGAGTGGATGGCTCGGCTCGAACGGCACCTTGCCGCGACCTACCGGTCCGACCAGCCCTTAGTGTTGGCCGGCGACTTCAACGTCGCGCCCGATGACCTCGACGTTGCCCGGCCGGAGGAGTGGCGGGAGAGCGTGTTGTGTCACCCCGATGCCCGGGCCGCGCTGGGCCGGATTGCCGCGTGGGGCTTAGTAGATGGCCTCCGGCTCACCGAGCCCGGGCCGGGGCCGTATTCGTGGTGGGATTATCGGATGTTGGCCTTTCCCAAAGGCAACGGGCTCCGGATCGACCACTTGTTCGTGACGGCGCCGCTCCGGAGCCGTTGTATCAAAGCCTGGGTTGATCGGAACGAGCGGAAGGGCAAGCTCCCCTCGGACCATGCGCCTGTGATGGTCGAGATCGCCGACCCGGCCTAGCGGGGCTCAGGAACGCCGGGGGGAAGCCGATACCTCTCAGTATGACGACCCCATACGATTTCGACCTCCTCTGTATCGGATCCGGTCCGGCCGGGCAACGGGCGGCGGTTCAGGCGGCCAAGCTCGGCCGCCGAGTGGCGCTGGTAGAGCGTCGCGTCGTGCTCGGCGGCTCCTGTCTCAGCACCGGCACGATACCGAGCAAGACCTTCCGAGAAGCGGTCCTTCACTTTGCGGCGCTTCGGGACAATCCAGAACGTCGTCGGTATGCGAAATTCGACTATCGACCCAAGGCCGACCAATTGCTGTCCCGGGTCGAACGGGTGATGCAGGACGAAACCATCGTCATTGAAGATCAGCTCCGCCGGAACGATGTGGCGGTTCTTCGGGGCAAGGCGCGGTTTGTCGACCCTCACCGGGTGCTGGTCGACGGGCCGGACGGCCACCGGGAGGTGACCGCCGCGAGTATCCTGGTCGCGGTCGGCACTGATCCGGCCGACCCGCCGGGCGGGCCCTCCGACGGCGAATTGGTGCTGACCAGCGACGACATTGGCGGGCTCAAGCGGCTGCCCCGCAGCATCGTGGTGATTGGCGCCGGAGTGATCGGGATCGAGTATGCTTCGATGTTCGCGGCGGTGGGGGTCGACGTCACGGTCGTCGACAAGCGGGATCGGCCGCTCGAGTTTCTCGACCATGAAATCGTCGACGAGTTGATCCATCAGATGCGCCGTCGTCGGGTCACCTTCCGGCCCTCCGAAGGGGTCGAGCGGATCGAGGTGATTGGTAACGGCGTCAAGCAAGTGGCCGTGCACTTGGAATCCGGTAAGCGGATCGTGGCCGACACGGTGCTGTTCTCCGTGGGCCGAGTCGGCGCCACCGGTGAGTTGGCCCTCGACCGGGCCGGGCTTACCGCGGATGACCGGGGCCGCCTGACCGTCGACGAGTGCTTCCGGACTTCGGTTCCGCACATCTTCGCCGCCGGCGACGTCATCGGCTACCCGAGTCTCGCGGCCACATCGAGCGAGCAGGGCCGGCTTGCCGCGTGTCACGCGTTAGGCGCCCCGGCCCATCCGATGGCGCCCCATTTTCCGATCGGGATCTACGCGATTCCGGAAATCTCCATGGTGGGAGAGCCCGAGCACGTGTTGACGAAGCGGAAGGTGCCGTACGAGGTCGGGATTGCCCGGTATCGGGAAATCGCCCGCGGCCAGATCCTTGGCGACGGCGATGGCTTGCTCAAACTGCTCTTTGCCCATGACGATCGTCGATTGCTTGGCGTCCATATCATCGGGACGGGCGCCACGGAGTTGTTGCATATCGGCCAGACCGTCATTGGGCTCGGCGGCGGTCTCGACTATTTCCTCCGGACCGTCTTCAACTACCCCACCCTGGCGGAGTGCTACAAGGTGGCCGCGCTCAACGCATCGAACCGGATGGCGACGCGCGAGGAGCCGATCGCCCCGCCGGCCGCCGCGATTCAGCTGCCGTCGGCGCGACCCGCGGCCGTCATTTCACCGGCAGCGCCCTAACCCGCTCCGTGGCGTTGGCGGCCACCACCCGGTGGCGTAGGGCGAGTCGAGTGGCCCCATCGAACTCGTTCCCTATGGTGGGTAGGACTACTTTAGTGCCATGCTCAACCTGATCCAACACGGCCCGGTTACGGAAGCCGTCTTCTCGACCCGCTACACCAGGGCCGTCGGCCTCCGGGTCAGCGTGTTTCTCCACCGCGGCATCGCGATCGACACCGGGTTCGCGAGAGTGGCCGATGTTTTGTCAGCCTGGGTCGGGACCCAGCGGATTACCGGGTTTGTCGTGACCCACTGGCACGAGGACCACGCCGGGAATCTGGGTTGGGTAGTCGGTCGCGGAATTCCGGTCGCGGTGTCGGCTGATACGCTTCGGCGGCATCGGGCCCTGACTCGGGTGCCACTCTATCGGTGGTCGGCTTGGGGTCATCCGAACATCAGCCAATCCGATCCGAAACCCGCGGACCATCCGTTTCAATTGATTCCGACGCCGGGCCACTCGGCTGACCATGTTGCCGTGTACGATCAGGACGCCCGGACGATCTTCCTTGGTGATCTCTTTCTCGGCGCCAAGGCGGCCACCATGCTGCCCGACGAATCGCCGATGGAGATGGTGACGAGTCTGAGAACCGTCCTGGCGCTCGAACCGAAAGTGGCGTTCGACTCGCACCGCGGGTTGCTTCGCGATCCACTGCCGATGTTGAACGCCAAGGCCGATTGGCTCGAAACCACGATCGGTGCGGTGCGAGCCGCGCATCGGGTGGGCAGGCCAGATCCGGTCATCGTGAAGGAATTGCTCGGTGGTGAAGAGGGGACCGCCTTGGTGTCGTTCGGGCAGCTCTCCAAACGCAATTTTGTCCGGGCCGTCCTGGCCGATAGTCGGAGTCGCGCTATCTTGTCGGGATGAATCGGTTCAGTCTGCTGGTCCAAGCCCTCGCGCTCGGGGCGGCGTCGACATTGCTGGGTCAAAGCCGTCCACCGGCCGCCGCGATGGGACACGGGATTTCGCACGAACTGGCGGTCTGGCGGGGCCGGACCATCCGCGACGTTCGCTACGAGCTCGCTTTCGACGTCACGGCCCTCGACAGCGCGATCGGCACGGTGACGATCCGATTCACTCGGATCGGCGTCGGTGACGTGATCCTCGATTTCCGCGGCCGCCGGCTCCGCGTGGCTTCGGCCAATGGATCGGCGCTGGCCTCGGATGCGTTCAACGGCAACCACCTCCTCGTACCGGCCCGGTTGCTCAAGGCCGGCGCCAACTCGGTTGTGATCTCATTCGTATCGGACATGGCTCCATCGGGAGCCAGCATCATCAAGGTTCACGACCCCGCCGACCGGAGTGATTACCTCTACACCTTGCTGGTGCCGGCGGACGCCAATCAGTTGTTTCCTTGTTTCGATCAGCCTGACCTCAAGGCCCGGGTCACCCTGTCGCTGACCATGCCGCTCGGGTGGACCGGACTCGGTAACGGTTCGATCCAGCGGGCCGACACCGCGGCTGACCGAATCACCGCCCACTTCGCCGAAACCCGGCCCCTCCCGACCTATTTGATTGCCTTTGCGGCTGGGCCTTGGTCGCGGGTGGCGTCGACCCACCACGGGCGCACCGTCAACCTGCTCGTGCGGGCCTCCCGCGCCAAAGAGGCCGACACCGATACGTTATTGGCGCTGCAGCACCGGGCCCTCGATTGGATGGAGCGGTATTTCGGGACCTCGTACCCGTTTGAGAAGTTCGACATGCTGCTGGCGCCGGCCTTCCCCTTCGGCGGGATGGAGCACCCCGGGGCCACCATGTACAGCGAGGACCGGTTCATCTTCCGCGAGCGGCCGACCTTGACGCGGCGGTTGGGGCGGTTTTCGGTGATCCTCCACGAAACGGCTCACCAGTGGTTCGGCGATCTGGTCACCATGAAGTGGTTCGACGATCTCTGGCTCAAGGAAGGATTCGCGACCTACATGGGGGCCAAAGCGTTGGCGGATCTCGAGCCGGCCAGCGATGCGTGGAAAACCTTCTACCAGTCGAACAAACCGTCGGCTTATGGGGTTGACCAAACCGGCGGCACGACGCCTCTGTGGCAGCAGATGGCCAACCTCGACCTGGCCAAGAGTGCCTACGGAGCCATTGTCTACAACAAGGCGCCGAGCGTCTTGAAGCAGCTCAACTACTTGGTCGGAGACACCGCGTTTCAGCACGGGGTTCGCGCCTTCCTGGGCAAGTACGCCTACGCCAACGCCACCTGGCAGGACTTGCTCGGAACAATCGGGCAGGCCGGGCATCGTTCGCTCGATCGGTTCGGCCGGAATTTCATGGTCCGCCCCGGCATGCCGGTGGTCGACGTCGACCTCTCCGTGCGGGATGGGCGGATAGTCCGGCTCGCCCTCCGGCAGCGCCCGGCCCAAGTGTCGGTCTCCGGAGTGGCCCCTTGGCCGATGCGGACCCAGGTGCTCCTTGCCTATTCGAACGGCCCGGCGGTGCGGATTCCGGTCACCCTGTCGGGCGCGACGACCGATGTGGTGGCCGCCCGGGGCAAGCCGGCGCCCCTCTTCGTATTTCCTAACGCTGACGACTACGGCTACTTCCTCTCGCTGATGGACTCGGCCAGCACCGCGGCCCTCGAGGCCGGCGCCATCGGCGCCGTCAAGGACGGATTTCTTCGGTCGATGCTGTGGGGCGCCCTCTGGGACCAGGTTCGCGACGCACGGATCGACCCCGCCCGGTTTGCCCGGCTGGTGTTACGAGAACTGCCCCGTGAGAAAGATGAACAGATCGTGCCGGGCCTACTCGGCCAGTTGGACCGAACGTTGAGCGCCTATCTCTCGCCGGGGCAGCGCGACACCCTTCGTCCGCTGGCTGAACGCGTCCTGTGGGAAGGAGCCCGAGACGCCGGCCGGCCGTATGGGATTCGGCGGGGGTATCTCGATGCGTTCGTCGGCGCCGCGGCGTCGGCGGGCGCGATCGAGCAGATCCGGACTCTCCTCACCGCCGACTCGGCGGCCGGCGAGCCAGTCCGCGATCCGACCCGCTGGAATGTGGTGGACCGCCTGCTCGTGCTTGGGGCGCCCGATGCGGAAACGGCGTTGGCCACCCAGGCCGCCCGCGACACGACTCCTGATGGCCGTCGCCGCCGGTTCATCGCGGGCGCCGCCCGTCCGAGTGCCGAGGTGAAAGCCGAACTCTTCCGGCGCTACTTCGCCGACCGGTCGCTCAACGAGGATTGGGCGAGCGGAAGCCTGGGCTCCTTCAACGCCGGTGAGCACAAGCACCTAACGCTCCCGTTTCTGAGACCCGCGCTCGACTCGCTCGGCTTTATCCAGTCCAATCGGCGGATCTTTTTTCTTGGTGCGTGGCTCGGCGCCTTCCTCGGCGGCCAGACCGGCCCGGAGGCGCTCGGTCTGGTTCACGGGTTTTTGAGGGAGAACCCGAAGCTACCCGTGGATCTCCGGCAGAAAGTGCTCCAGAACCTCGACGAGCTCGAACGGACGGTCCGGATCAGGGGGCGGTGGCAATAGGCGCTCGGAGCCGGCCCGAATCGGCGGAGGTCACCCTCGTGGATCATGATCGGCCGCCTTTCGGACGACCCAGGTCGTCATACTCCGCTGGCCCTGTACAATGGTCGTTTTCAAAGGGTCGAGCAATTCACCGTGCAAATCCGCGGTCAGCTCCATCAACAGCGCTTCATCAACCAGGTAGCGCTCGCTTCCATCCAGAAGCCGATATCGTCGACCGCCGAGTGGCGTCACCTGCTGCTCGATTCCGATCGAAGATGCGAGCCGGCAAAAGAGCAGCCCGCCTGGCCGGAGGACCTTCGAGGTGCCTTGGAGCATGGCCGCGAAGTGAGCGTCGTCGCGAGCGAAGTGGAGCACGGCGCTACTGAGGACGACGTCCGCAAAGGCCGCGGGGAAGGAGGTGTCCTCGATCGATTCGACCCGGAAGTTGTCGTGAGGGAGGTGGGGCCTGAGGCTTGAGACGAGGCGCCGGACCTCGTCGATCGCCAGTGGATTCGGATCGATGCCAAAGACCTCGTAGCCCGTTCGGAGAAGGTAGACGAGGTTACGGCCCGAACCGCATCCGACGTCGAGCACCCGCATGCCTGGGCCCAAGCGACCCCGAAGCAGTTGGTCAAAAAGGTAGATGTCGAGGTTGCCGCATTGCTCCCGGAGATCCAAACGGGTATCGGTCATGGTGGCTTGGCGTGCCCAGCTGCGGCGGCCCCGAGTGCGCTCGCCAGGGCGCCCAGCTCGGCGCCGTAGAGCGGGACGATGTGGGGGTGTTCGACCGTAGCGACCTTGATGGCCACATCGCGCTCAAGTACCGCGGCGAATCCGCCGACCCCGAGGAGGCCCGTGACCTCGAGCTCCCCCCGGAAGGCCTCGGCCAGGCGTTGCTGCAATGCGGTGGGGTCGATCGGCATGCCGAAAGATATCCCGCGCGGTGGAACTCCGCGCCCATCTGCGCTAGCAGGCGGGAACGGGTCGCGAGTACTTTGGTCAGGGGTAAGCGAACACCTACCGACCGGCACCGAGGGCGACATGTTGAGATTTGTGGGGTGCGGTATTGCGGTGACCGTTGGGCTCGTGGGTGGGGCAAACGGCCTCAGCGCGCAAAGTGGGTATCGTTGGAAGGCGCACGACCCCGATCGCCCCAAGCCGCGACAGATCGAGGCGGGCCGTCTGGCCGGCGATCCGCCGAGCGATGCCATAGTCCTGTTTGACGGGACTGACCTCCGGGGCTGGGTGTCCCGGGACGGGTCGGCCCCCAAATGGGCGGTGCGCGACGGCTACATGGAGACGGTACCCGGGGCCGGTCAGATCCGAACCACCCAGGGCTTTGGGGACGCCCAGCTTCATGTCGAGTGGGCCACGCCGGTCGCCGCGGTTGGCAGCGGGCAGAACCGCGGCAACAGTGGCATCTACCTGATGGGGAAGTACGAAGTGCAAGTGCTCGATTCCTATCGGAACGTGACCTACCCCGACGGCCAGGCGGCTGCGCTCTATGGCCAGCATCCGCCCTTGGTCAACGTCTCGCGCGGACCCGGGGAGTGGCAGGCCTACGACATCGTGTTCCGCCGGCCTCGGCTGTTGCCTAACGGCCAGATCCGAGCTCCGGCCCGGATGACGGTGTTTCACAACGGGGTGGTGGTTCAAGACGCCGCCGAGCTCTGGGGACCGACCGACTGGCTTGAGCACGGATCCTATGCCCAACACGACGCCGGGTTGCCCCTGACCCTCCAAGATCACGAGCATCCGGTTCGGTATCGCAACATCTGGATTCGCCCGCTACCGGACCCGCCGGCCGACGAGAGGGGCCTGGCGCGCAGCAGGCCGGCCGCGGTGGTGCCCATTCGGGTTCTCGATCGCTACGTTGGGAGTTACGGGTCGGGCGGCGAGGTGGCGGCGGTGGTGGTTCGAACCGGCACCCAGCTGGTGCTCAAGATGTTTGAGCGGTCGTTCGTGCTGGTACCCGAAACCGCGAGCCGGTTCCTGTTGCCCAGAACAGCGGGCACCGTGGATTTTGCCGAGGCGGGTGGCGGAGTTCGGATCAAGATCAGCGTGGCCGAAACGGTGGTCGAAGCTCCGAAGATCTAGCGCCCGGCACCTGTCCTATCCGGGGCATGCCTCCTGCACCAAGACGGACCCAGGAGGCCAGCATGCCCGTTGTTGCGGTCGGATCGATCGTGGTTGTCGCCCTTGTTCTTGCCGGTTGCCAGACCGAACCGTCCGGCCCGCCCGATCCGCCCCCTGGCCCGGCGAGCCGGTCGTTCTACCTGGGGTTCTCCGGGTTTCCGCCTCGTCCCGAGCTCGAGGTCGCGGTCCGGGCGCTGAACGCGTGGTCGCCGCGAGCGGACATCGCGATCGTGCATGAGGAACTGCCCTGGACTGAGTTGCTTGCCGGCGTCGTCCCGGATTCGATCCTCACGCGGGAAAAGGACGGTCTGGTCGACTACTACCGGGCCAAAGGCATGAAGCTCGTGTTCATCGCCGACCCGAACGACGGGCTGGCCCGCGGAAAGGAGGCACCCCGGCTCCGAGCGTTAGGCCGCCATTTCGCGGAGCCGGCCGTCCAAGCGGTCTATCGGGCCTGGGTGCTGGCGTTTGTCCGCCGGTATCGCCCGGAGTATGTGGGGCTCGTGGCGGAAACCAATTTGATTCGGCTGATCGCGCCGGCTTCGCTTTACCAGGCGATCGTCGCGGCGGCCCGAGCCACCGCGGCCGAGCTCAAGGCACTGCCGAACCCGCCGAAACTGTTCGTCTCAGTCCAGGTCGAAACGGCTTGGGGCAAGCTGGTGGGGGGGCCTTACCTCGGGGTCGACCAAGACTTCGTTGACTTTCCGTTTCTCGAGCTGCTCGGGCTTTCATCCTATCCGTATTTTGGGTGGTCCGATCCCGACCAGATGCCCGCCGACTATTACCGCCGGATCCTGAACGGCCGGACCACGCCCGTCATGGTGGTCGAAGGCGGCTGGGCGAGCGAGCCGGCCGCGAGCTTCGCCTCCACTCCCGCGGTCCAGGCCAAGTATTTCCGGCGGCAGCTAGTCATGCTGGCCCAAACCACGGCAATCGGCTGGCTCCAGTTGGCGCCAACGGATATCGATCTCCCCTTCTTTCCCGCGGATCTTCGCGAGTCGATTCGGCCGTTTGCAACGCTTGGGGTGTTCGATCCCCAACTTCGGCCGAAGCCCGCCCTGGCTGTATGGGACAGCGTGTTCGCGTTGCCGCGACGGTAGTCCGGCTAGCAGGGGCCGACGAAGTCGGTTGGATCGCTTTGGTACCACCGGGCCGCCAGGCTATCGGTGGCGGGCCCACCCCGAATTGGGACCGGTCCGATCCGGGTGGCGCAGGCCGACCCGAGGGTTGCGGGTAGAGCGCCGGCCCAGATCTGCAGGGTCAGCCGCTGCCCTTTCCGAACCGGAATCTCAGACCTGAGGACGCCCAAGGTGTCGAGCCCAGAAACCAGCGAAATCACGACCGCGGCGGTCCGGCCCCCTGGGACCAAGGTCTCAATGCCAAGGCTGGACCGATCAGACAGCGTCTCGAACTCCTTGCCGGCGAGGCGTTGGTCGCCGAGGCTCACGGCCAGGAACTCCTTCGGGTAGGACCCCGAGCCGGCGTAGGATACCGTGGCTGACTCGTCGAGCCCGCAGCCGGTCACGGCCGCGAGGAAGGGCCAAACGCCAAGGGGCGGTACGGGCCTCGGCATCGTTACCCCTGCAAGATAAAGCTGACCTTCATGAGGACTCGGTACTCGGTGATTTTCCCTGTGGCGATAGTGACCTTCTGGCTCTTGATCCAGGCCCCACTCACGTTGCGTAGGGTCTTGTTGGCACGGGCAATGCCGACGGCGATCGCATCATCGAAGCTCTTGGTGGAGGATGACTGGATTTCGGTGATCTTGGCGACGGACATGGGGCACTCCGGGTTGGAGGACTCAGCGGCCAGCAGACAGATTCTAACATAGCTCAACGAAGCGTAACCGGGGCAAAGCCCCCACGCCTCTTCAGGGGTTCTTCACGACTTCGTCGCTATTATTTGTGGTGACCAAGTTCCCTCATCAGCCCGCGCCGCGCCCCCAACTCGGAGGGCCTCTTCGGGCCGCGTTGGCACTGTTCGGGATCATCCTCATCGCGGGGACCGTCGGATTCATGGTGGTCGAGGGATGGTCCGCCTTCGACGGGTTGTACATGACCGTGATCACTCTGACGACGGTGGGCTTCCTCGAGGTCCATCCCCTTGGGGCCGGCGGTCGCGTGTTGACGATGGTGTTGGTCGTGACCGGTGTCGCGACTTTCTTGTACGTAGCCACCGCGCTCGCCGAGTACGCGATCGGTGGCGCACTCACCGGCAAGCTGCGGAGTCGGCGTATGGAACGCAGGATTGGTAAACTCAACGGGCACTACATCGTCTGCGGGTACGGCCGGGTCGGCGAGCAGGTTGTCCGGGACCTCGAACAGCAGGGTCAATCGGTCGTGGTCGTCGAATCCACCGAGGAAGCCGTGGCGCGTCTCGAAGATCGGCACCCTCATTTGATCGGCGATGCGACCGACGATACGGTGCTGGCCGCGGCCGGAATTGCCCGGGCGATGGGTTTGGTTGCCGCGACCGGCGACGACGCTTCGAACATCGTCATGACGCTCACGGCTCGCGCGATGAACGCCGGCGCCGTGATCGTCGCCCGGTCCGGGAATGACGCCTCAGAGCCGAAGCTCATGCGGGCGGGCGCCACCCGGGTCATTTCTCCCTACCGGATCGCGGGCCGGCGGATCGCCACCCAGTTACTCCACCCGAGCGTCACCGACTTCTTGGACCTGGTGATGCATTCCTCGTCACTCGAGCTCTGGCTCAAGGACGTCGGGGTCGAACAAGGGAGCGAACTCGAGGGTTGGACGCTGGGCGATCTGCGGGTCCGAGACGATCTTGGTGTAAACATCCTGGCCGTCCGCGGGGCCGGGAGCCACGAGCTCCAAACCACGTTGCCCTCGAGTTACGCGACTCGGCCTGGTGATCGCCTCGTGGTCCTCGGGACTGACCGACAACTAAAAAAGCTGGCCGAGATGGCGGTGCGGCCCGGCGGGCCTGCCCCGACCGCCTGAAGTCCTTCCGATATGGTCTCCGACTCGGCCAGTAACTGATCGACCTAGGTTCCAGGACCCGGCCGAAGGTGTTGACCTTACCCCTGCAAGATGAAGGTGACCTTCATCAGGACGCGGTACTCCGTGATCTTGCCCTTGGCGATGGTGACCTTCTGGCTCTTGATCCAGGCCCCGCTGACGTTTCGAAGGGTCTTGTTGGCTCGGGCAATGCCAACGGCAATCGCATCGTCGAAGCTCTTGGTGGACGAGGACTGAATTTCGGTGATCTTGGCGACGGCCATAGGGCACTCCGACTTAAGGGTTGTGACTGCCGGGGGACTAGTCTAAAGAAAGCTGGCGGAAACGGGATCGCGTCAATCCAGGGCTGGATCCCGCCTAGCGAATCTTCTTAGCGGGCATGCGGTCTTCTTCGCCGCCACCTGCTCATTGAGGGGAGGCCAAGGAGCAGGAGGAGGGAGCGAGTCATCGGGATCATCCTACGGTTGGGACGGTGGTAACATAGCGACTGGCGGTCGGACTAGGACGGGAGCTCCGCTAGGTCGGGCAGACTCGTCACGACGCGATCGGCAGCCGGATGAATTGAACCCGGTGGGGCGATCCAGGCTGTCGCAAGGCCTAACCCCTTGGCCGGAATGATGTCCCGCTCGAGGCTGTCGCCGGCAAATAGGAACCTGGCGTGGGCCGGAAACCGGCTCAGGGCTCGGGCAAAGAACCTCGGCGACGGCTTGATGGTTCGGCCTTCGGAGGAAAAGGTCAGGACCTCAAACTCGCGGAAAACACCCGAGTCATCGAACCGGCTGAGCCAGAGATCGGGGTGGGCGCAGATATTCGAGACCACCCCCAGACGGTGGGTCCGGGCGACCTGGGCAATGAAGGCGTGGTGCTCCAGCGGTACCTGGCCGATTTCGTGGCTGGTGAAGAGGCGCTCGAGCAGGTCGAGGTCTTGCTCCGCCGCCCCGCCGTATACCTGGAACGCCTCTCGTACCGAGGGAAAATCGTCGAAGTGGCTTGGAGTGTTGTAGAGCCGGACCAAGGCTTCGGCGGTCGTCCGGACGATGGCCGTCAGGGTGATGGGGTCGAGTCGGCGGCCGCCGAGGGCGCGGTAGGTGGCGTAGTAGTCTTCGTCTGGGCCAAGGCGGTCGTGGCCGAACATGAAGGTTCCGCACATGTCGAGGAGGATGACGTCGAAGCGATCGAGAAATCTGGCCACGGTCACTGGCGGGCGGTCCAATCAGGCGCGATCCCAACCAGTGAGGCCGACACGTCCCAGAGGCGGCCCGCGGTCTCTACATCACGGCTGGCAACCGACGTTTCGGCGGCGTGGCCTTCCCGGAAGTACTGCCCCGATACGCCGGCGAGTTCCGGTGCGGTCGCGACAAACAGGGTCGTTCGGGCTCCCTCGGCCGGGCTCAGCGCCCATTCGATCGGTTGGGCGCGGAGGCCGGCGGCCCGGAGCGCCCCACCGATCGCCGAGCGGATCCGACTGACGATCGCTCCGGCCGTGGATCGGTGCTTGGCCCTGGCCGCGGCATGCAGCGTATTGAGGAGGCCGGTACGGACCACACCGGGATGGAGACAGTTTGCGGTCACCCCTGAGCCGGCAATTCGGCGAGCCAATTCATATGTAAACAAGACGTTCGCCAGCTTCGTGCGACTGTACGCCCCGGACGCGTCGTACCCGCGGGCAAGAGTCAGATCGCCGAAATCAAGCGTGCCATGGCGCTCGACTTGAGAAGCGGTGACGACGATGCGGGCGGACCCTGTGGCGAGGGTAGGGAAGAGCAAAGCGGTGAGCAGGAACGGCGCCAAGTGGTTGACGGCGAGTTGCCACTCGAACCCGTCGGGCGTCAGCTCGCGGGTTCTGCGAACCACGGCGGCGTTATGGATCAGGACGTCGACGATCGGGGCTTGTTCCGCTATCGACGCCGCGATCCGGCGGACCTCGGTCATCGAGGCGAGATCCGCCTGGAGCATCGTCACATTGTCGGCGGCCGGACCGAGCGATTGGCACGCGGCGGCTGTTGTGGCCGGGTCGCGACCAATGGCGAGGACCCGATAGCCCGACCCAACGAGACCGCGGACCACTTCGAGGCCGATCCCCCGAGTCCCGCCGGTAACGACCGCAATCTTGCGGAGCTCGGTCATTGAACCACCGCACCGGTAAGGATGAATCGACCGGAGGCCCGGAACCTCCCGTGGAGTCGGCCGAGCAGTTGTTGCACCGATTCGGATAAGGGGCGGGCGGCCTGGGCTTGGAACTCGCCGGCGGCCGAGTCGATCCGGATCAGGATATCACCAAACCCGGGCATCTCGCCGGAGGAGGGGGCAACGCATTTGTAGACCGATTCCTTGGCCGAGAACATGATCTTGAACCAATCGGTCGAGTGAATCTCCGGTCCCGTCCTGATCCATTCGAACTCTTCCGGCGTGCAAACGCTGTTTCTCAGCTCAGGGTCGAGGGCGCCGGCGACCTCCACGTCGACGCCGATTCCCTTGATCCGCCCGGTGGTCACCACTGCGGCGGCAACAGCCCAATCGCGGCAATGGGAGATGCTGCCGGTGGCGCCCAACGGCCAGACCGGGGCTCGGTTCGGACCGACCGGCAAGGCGGACTCGCTGATTCCGAGTTGGCGGAGTGCGGCTCTCGCACAAGCCCGACCGAGGGCAAACTCGTGGCGGCGCGGCGGGATGGCCCGCTGGATCGCCGCCGCTTCGACCGGGTACAAAGGAGGGGTCGGCCCTCCGATCGACAAATGCCGCGTTGCGACGTCTGGGGGATAGAGCGCCGCGAGATCCTGAGCGAGCCGGTCATCGGGATCCGAGACCATGATGAGGCTCCGGCCATCCGGAGTGTCAACCTCGCCAATCGCGCGAAACCCGGCCTTCTGGTAGCACCGAATCGCCCGCCCGTTTCCGGGGCTGGGATCAACTTGCACTCGGGTGACGGCCGGGTCTCGGACGAGGAATTCGAGGAACGCACGGACCACCGCCGTGCCGATCCCCTGGTCGAGCCGATCGGATTCGGCGAGGAACTGGTCGATGCCCCTGACGCCGGGGTCGCGCACCTCCTCCCACCAACCGTCACCTGATGACATCGCTACGTAGGACTGGATGTACCCGGTTGGCCGGCCGTCTACGATGACGAGATATGCCTTGGTCGTTGAGTCAGCAGCCAGCAGTGGCCCAAACTCTTCGTTGACGTCCGCCTCGGTCGGCCCTGGGCCCCACCACTCGCTGACATGGGGCCGGTTCAACCAATCGCAGAGGGTTGGGAAATCGGCGGCCGACAAAGGGCTGAAGGAGACCCGGCCCCGACCCACCGCTATATCTCGCCCCGTTTGGCCATGGCGGCGATCGCTTCGCCGGCTCGAAACGCAAGCGCCATGATGGTCATCGTCGGCTGGCCCCGCCCGCTGGTCACGAAGCTGCTTCCGTCCACCACGAAGAGATTCGGGACGTCGTGGGCGCGGTGGAACCGGTTCACCACGCTCTGTTTTGGATCGTTCCCCATCCGGCAGGTTCCCAGCAGATGGGGCTGGAGCGGACCAGGCTCCTCGGCAATCGGAAAGTCCCAACGCCGGGTCGCGCCGGCTGCCAAGAGAAGATCGCGGGAGCGGGCCAAGAAGTACCGATAGAGCTTGAGGTCGTTCGGATGCTCGCGATGAGTGACCCGGATTGCCGGGAGCCCCCAACTGTCTTTCAAGGTGGGGTCGAGCGTGATGGTATTGGTGGCAACCGGGAGCGACGTGGTGTGGCCGAACGAGAGGACAGCGCGATTGAAGTAGTGTCGGAGCAGTTTTTTGTACTCCGGCCCCCAGGTCGGGGCGTCCGGCGGGAGGCCGCCGAGCCCGAAGGTGATCGGGGCAAGGTCCCATCGAAAATCGAACCCACCGCCGCCGTAGAGGCCGAGCTTCGGGTCGAGTTGGTAAAGATCGTGGACCACGCGGGACACCACCGCTCCTTTGTAGCCGTTGACTTCATAGTCGAACAAACCGGCCGCGATGCCCCCGCCGTTGAACATCAGGTGGCGCCCCACCATCCCACTCGAGTTCGCCAGGCCGTCCGGAAACTGGTTCGAGGCTGACATCAGCAGGAGCCGCGGTGTTTCGGCGCCGTTGGCCGATACGATGACAGCCTTGGCTCGCTGGAAGACTTCCTGGTTGGCGGCGTCGAAGTACTTGACCCCAGTGACTCGCCCGCGGGCGTCGGTCTCGATCCTTCGGACGTAAGACAGGGGCCGGATCTCGCAGCGGCCGGTGGCGAGCGCTTCGGGGATCGTCGACACCAGGGTGCTGGATTTGGCTTTGACCTCGCAGCCGAACGTCTCGCAGAACCCGCAGGCGACGCACTCCCCTCGGCCACGGTAGGGCTTCGAGAGGATTCCCATCGGGGCCGGAAACGCGGTCCAGCCAAGCTTCTTCGCCGCCCGTTCGAGCAGGACGCCGGTGGACTTGATTGGAATCGGGGGGAGCGGATATGGCTTGCTCCGGGGCGGATCGAACGGGCTCGCCCCGGCGAGGCCGGACACGCCGATCTCCCACTCGACCCGGGTGTAGTAGGGCTCCAAGTCGGCGTAGGTGATGGGCCAGTCGGCCATCGCGGCTCCCGTTACTCCGCCTTGGCGGCTTCGCTCGACGAAATCGATTTCGTGAAACCGCCAGAGGTTGCCGGTGTAGT
The DNA here is from genome assembly GCA_031400975.1 of Gemmatimonadota bacterium. Classification (GTDB taxonomy): domain Bacteria; phylum Gemmatimonadota; class Gemmatimonadetes; order Gemmatimonadales; family GWC2-71-9; genus SHZU01. The sequence continues at coordinate 626 of JANNQX010000289.1, read as the reverse complement.
GGACGGTCCCGCCGCCGACCGCTCGGCCATAGGACACCATGTTCCGCGGCTTGGCCGTCTCTTGGTCGGTCTTCCGATAGGTATTGGGCGAGCGGCTGAAATCGTTGGTCAGCGCGGCGAGGCGGGTGACGGCGAGTTCGTCGTGGTGAAAGTCCGGCTCGTGCAGGAAAGGCCCTTGTTCGAGGGCGACCACCGTGAAGCCGGCCGCCGCGAGCTCACGCACGATGATCCCGCCGGCCGCGCCGACCCCGACCACGACAAAGTCCACTTCGTCGGCCGGCCGGAAGCGGGGACCTTGGGTCGGCGGGCGGCCGTTACGGCCGGTCATAGTAGCCGTAGGGGGGCCGCCAGGAGAACCGGTCGTCGAATCCGATGAGCCTCCAACCCACTTTGCCGAAATTGCCTCCGTACGACGGGTTGGCAAGCAGGCCGGTGATCGTAGCCACCCGCACGGCCTCGAAGAAGGGAGACTTGGCGGCGTCGAGTGCCTTGAGGATCACCACTTGGGCCGGGCCGGCGAGGGCCGCGAACGAGGTCGTGCCGGGGTGGCGGCGGGCAACGTCCTGGCGGAGTTCGGCCAGGCCTTTGGTGATGACCGGCCGCTCCGACTTGGCAAATGTGGCGAG
>JANNQX010000288.1:0-9150 GCA_031400975.1 Gemmatimonadota bacterium | reverse complement strand
GTCTTTGTCATCGAAGGACAGGAGATTGAAGAAGCCAAGCACCCGCTCGTAGAAACCGACCCAGTAGTTCATCCGGCCCAGTTCGACGTTGCCGACGCAATGGTCGACATACTGGATCCCGGTGCTCTTGCCCTTCATCGGGGAGGAGATCTCGACGAAGCCCGGCATGAAGGGGCCCCGGTAGTTCTTCCGTTCAACGAGCGAGTGGATCGTGTCGCCGTAGGTCTTGATCGCGGCGATCACGATCTCGCCCTGGTCGTCCTTCATGACCCGGGGCTCGTGGACTGACTCAGCGCCCCGCTCCATGGCGGTCGCGTAGGCCAGCCGGGTGTCGTCGACCCAGAAGGCCAAGTCGCGAACGCCGTCGCCGTGCTTCAGGATATGGGCCGCGATGTCGCCCTCGGGGCCGAGCGGTGAGGTCAGGACGAACCGGAGTTTGTCTTGCTGGAGGAGGTAGCTGGCCCGGTCGCGGACCCCGGTTTCGGGGCCCCGGTAGCCGACCAGGTTGAAGCCGAAGGCGGCGCGGTAGAAGATCGAGCTTTGCTTGGCATTGCCGACGAAGAACTCGATGTAATCGGTTCCGTTGATCGGGAAGGCGTCGGTGACGATTTCGGGCATGGCTTGGGTGGCCATCTGGGGCTCCACGTTTGGGGGAACCCGGGGAATTTAGCCTGGCGGCTCCGGCCGGTCGATGGTCAGCCGGTCGAGTGACCGCCGGAACTGCCTCCGGACCCGCCAGACCAGGACCGAGGCCACCACCACGAGGCCGGCCACCAGCCCCCACCAAAGCCCCCTGGGGCCCCACCCCAGCCCGAACCCGAGCCAAAGGCTGATCGGAAGTCCAATCAGGTAATAGCCGGCCAGGTTTACCAAGACCGGGATCCGGGTGTCCCCAATGCCCCGGAGGGCCCCCATGGCCACCACCTGGGTCCCGTCGAATACCTGGAACAGCCCGGCCAAGGGCACCAGCCCGACCGCGACACCGAGGACCGCTGGGTCGGGGGAGTAGGCTCGGGCCAACGCGCCTGGGAACCCCAAAAAGGCCGAGGCGGTGATGGTCATGAACCCCGCCCCAACCACCAAGGCCGCGGCCGCAATGCGCCGGGCTTCGTCCGGGCGGCCGCCCCCGACCGCCCGCCCGACCAAGACCGAGGCCGCGGTCCCGATCCCGAACGGGACCATGAAGGTGATGGCGGCCATGTTGAGGGCCACCTGATGGCCGGCCACGGCCTGGCTCCCGATCTGGCCCATCAAGAGGCCCACCCCGCCAAAGACCCCGTACTCGAACAGAATCTGAAACCCGATGGGGAGGCCGATCCCGAACATCCGGCCCAGGGGCGCCGGTTCCCACACCTCCGGCCGCCAGGGGACCAGGTAGGGCTTGAGGAACCGCCACGAGGCCAGGACGGTAACTCCGAGCATGGCCCACCGGCTGATACTGGTGGCCAACGCGGCCCCGACCACGCCCATTGGCGGCGCCCCCCAGTGGCCAAAGATCAGGACCCAATTGAGGACCAGGTTGAGAAGATTGGCCAGCCCAATGATCACCAGCAGCGTCCGGAGGCTGCCTAACGACTGGAGGACTTCCCGGATCATCATGAAGGCAAAGTACGGCAGGATGCTCGGCAGGACGGTTCGGAGGTAGTCGCCGGCCAGGGGAATCACGGCGGCCGGCTGTCCGGTGAGCCGAAGGACCGCTTCGATCGGGAGCATCGCGAGCATGGTCGGAATCGTGACGATGCCGGTGATCAGAATTCCCCGTTGGACCCCTCGCGCCATCCCGACGTGGTCCTTGGCACCGAAGGCTTGGGAAATGACCGGGTCGAGTGCCGTGAGGCAGCCCATACCGATGGTACTCACGGCAAAGAACCAGATCCCGGCCACCGAGGCCGCCGCCAGCGCGTCAGCCGACACCCGGCCCAGCATGGCCGCGTCGACGACGCCCATCAACATCAAGCCGACTTGGACGGCGGCGAGGGGGATGGCGAGGTCAAGAAGCGATCGGTAGTCAGCCCGAGTCGGACGGTACATCAGCTCGGCTCAGAAGCGCCAGAGATATGTCACCTTGGCCACGCCTCCGCGGGCCACGGTCCGAAGCGGCAGGTCGAGGTCGCCATTGGCCAGCGTCGAAAAGCCGGCCTGGATGCTCTGGCCTGGATGGATCAAATAGGTGACCAGGGCGTCGGTGGAGAAGACGTCACGTTTCTGGTCGAGCACTCCGGTTCGGCGATAGAATCGCTCGAACCGGTATTCCCCGATGACGCGGAGACCGAGCCGTTGGGAAATCTGGAATTGGCCTTTGATCCGTGGAATCGCCGACTCAGCATAGAGATTGTCACGGGTGTTCGTCGCGGTCCGGCGCCACACCCGGACGCCGCTCAGATCGAGGTTGATCCGGAGTGCTGGGAGCGGGCGCAACACAGCGTTGACCGAGCCGGACACGAAGAAGTTGGCCGACGGGGGGCCGCTCTCGACCACGTCGTTGAAGATCGCCTCTTCCCCGCCCCGGACGAACATCGACCAGCCGAATTGCCGGATCACTTCGGAGGACAGGAAGATGAAGCCGCGGTCCAAGTGATCGAAGTCGATGCCGTCGAATTCAAAGAACGAGCGGGTGTAGCCGAAGCTGAAGCTGGTGGACGCCGGGAGCAGGAAGTCGACAAACGACGACAGCAGCCGGTCCGTCGGGCGATCGAGGGCTCCGATCCGGCCCGAGGCTTGGTGGTCGTAGCCTTGTTCGAAACGAATTTTTGGAATGAACTGCCGAATGAATCCGGTGCCCTGCCAGGTGTAGGACGCGTAGCCGGCGAGGAGGGCGTAGTCGGTTCGAGGCGTGAAGCCGAGATGGGTCTCGAACTGCGGCGTAATATCGAGGACCCCGACCCCGGCGTTCCAGTGGCGATCGTCGTATTCGATCGAGGCTTGCACCGAGGTCCCCGACCGGGTCTCCCGATTGAGGGTTCGGGCATCGTCCGGAAGGCTGTCGAGGGCCCGAGCCAGGGCCGTGGGGTCGGTTAGGCTCCTACCTAACGTGCGGCGGATCCGCCCGTAGACGTCGGGTTCCTCGGTTTGGCTCCGGGCGGCCGCAAACCGAACAGTCGTGTTGCCGCCGAACCGAAGCCGGGAGTCGATCGCGCCCACTAAGCCGTAGCCGTCGCCAAAGCGCCGTCCGGTGATCGCGGCCCCGACGTAACCGTCTTTCAACACGTCGAGCTTGACGCGCGCCACGCCGGCTCGGGCGTCGCCGGTTGGGAACGGATCGAGCCTGGCGGCCGACAGGCCGCCCACGCCGTTCTCGATCACATAATCGCGGGCGGCGTCGAGGGAGCCTAACAGACCGAGCGTCAATCTGCCCGACTTTCCTGTCAGCTTGACGCCGGCGTCCGGATCCACGATCCGACGGGAATAGAAGATGTTGACGGGCGGCGTGAAGAACCCGGCGTCCTGACCCGGCATCGGGAACCGGGTCAGAAAGATGTCATTGCCTTCGAGGAAGAACGGCCGCTTTTCCGGAAAGAACAGCGCGAATCGATTGTTGACCTCGATCTGGCCGGCATCCGCTTCGATCTGCGAAAAGTCCGGGTTCCAGGTTCCGTCGAGCGTCAGGTTCGGTGTGATCCCGTACTTGACGTTGGCGCCGAACTCCCCGCCGGTCCGGCCGGCACCGAACGGAAGCCCAATCTCCGGCCGCGCCACATTGGCTCGGCCCACCACCGACGGATTGAACTCGAGGGCCGCGGTGCCTCCGATGTTTTCAATGCCGGTCAAGGTGATCATCTGGCAGAGTTCGCAGCCGAGGTCGCGATTCAGAGGCCAAGGCCAATCCTTGGCGCCGTCGCGGCCATAGTGTCGGATCAGACTGAATCCCCAACGCTGTTGCTGGGTATCAGGGTATCGGAGCGACTTAAAGGGGATCGCCACTTCGATCACGTACTCGTCGGCCGTGGCCGTGCCGGCGGCGTCGAAAATCGCGTCCCATTCCTCGAATCCTGAACCCTCGACGAAGAGTCCGTCGCCCTGGATCCCGATCGGATTGACGATCACGGTGAATGCCTTTTGCCGAACGTCGGTCGGGTCGAGCCGGATTTCGATGAAGTCTTGCTTCTGCGACACCAGATTGTCGCGTTCGTGGCGGGCGTAGCGGATCCTGCCGGCCTGGTCCTTGGCGCGGATGGCGAGGTAGATCGCGTCCCGGTCATAGGTCAGGTACGCGACGGTGGGCCCGTGGGGCGGGCCGTTGTCGGCCGGAGTCGTCTGGGCCCAATTGTCCAGGGTGGCCGCCGTTGTCCAGGCTGGATCATCGAGCCGGCCGTCGATGACCGGCCGCCGGTCGGTTCGCGGTACGGCCAACTCCCGTCGCTGGGCGGCGACCGGCGTGCCAATGGCCACCGCCAGGGCAACGGCACCGAGAAGGGATTCGATTCGCATGAGAAGACGAAAGATAACCGGACGAGAGCGGTTAGGCGGTGCCGAGATCCTCTTCCCAGAAGCAGGCCGGCCCGCGGGGGCCGAGCGCCGTTTGGCGCTCTCGATGGCGAAGTTCGACCCGCCGGATTTTGCCTGAAATCGTCTTCGGCAGCTCGGCGAATTCGATCCGACGAATTCGCTTGTACGGGGCCACCTTGGCCCGGACGAAACGAAGGATGTCCTGTGCGATCTCGGCCGAAGGGGCGAATCCGGGCCGGAGGGCCACGAAGGCTTTGGGGACCACCATTCGGACCTCGTCCGGACTCTCGACGACCGCCGCCTCGGCCACGGCCGGGTGCTCGATCAGCACACTCTCCAATTCAAACGGACTGAGCCGGTAACCAGCGCTCTTGAAGACATCATCTGAGCGACCCACGTAGGTGAAGTAGCCGTCGGGGTCCTTGACCGCCACATCCCCGGTGCGGTAGAACCCTTCCGTGCGGGCAGTGGCCATTTTGGTCGGGTCGTCCAGGTAGTCGTCCATCAGGCCGAGGGGTGCGTCTTCGAGGGCCACGGCGATTTCGCCGTCGCCGCCGTCGGCATCGCCGCCGGTTGCTACCGGACGGAGGACCACGGTGAACCCCGGGGCGGGCCGCCCCATGGAACCAGGCTTGACGGCCTGACCCGGAAAATTGCCGACCAGGAGTGTCGTCTCGGTCTGGCCGTAGCCTTCTCGAATCGTGAGGCCCCACGCGGCCGTCACCTGATCGATCACTTCGGGGTTGAGCGGTTCGCCGGCGCTCAGCAGCTCCCGGAGAACCACCGGATACGATTTGAGATCCTCGTTGATCAACATCCGCCACAACGTCGGCGGGGCGCAGAAGGTGGTCGCCCCGGCCCGGACCAGGGTCTCGAGCACCGCTTTGGGTTCGGCACGGGTTTGGTCGAAGACCACGACCGTGGCTCCCATGGTCCAGGGAGCGAAGAAACTGCTGTAGGCGTGCTTGGCCCAGCCCGGCGAGCTGATGTTGAGGTGGCGGTCACCGGGCTTGAGGCCGATCCAGAACGCCGTCGTCAGATGGCCAACCGGATAGCTCTGATGGCTATGGAGCACCAGTTTTGGCTTGGCCGTCGTGCCGGAGGTGAAGTAGAGCAGCAGCGGATCGGTGGCGTGGGTCACCCCGAGGTCCGGGAGCATGGCCGGTTCGGCGCCGACCAGGTCCCAGGCCAACCATCCGGCGTGGGGGGCGCCGACCAGAATCCGGACCCCGCTCTCCCCTAAAATTCCGACCTTGGCGGCCCCCTCGGCGTCCGTCACCACGTGTTTGGCCCGCCCTCGGGCGAACCGGTCTTCGATATCGACTGCCGTCAATTGGGGCGTGGCCGGGATGACCACGGCCCCGAGCTTGAACGCCGCCAGCATCGTCTCCCATAGCGCCGTGACGTTAGGCAGCATGACCAAGATCCGATCGCCCCGAACGACTCCGTGGCCCCTGAGCAGATTGGCGACTTGGTTGGACCGGTGCTTCAGGGTGGCGAAAGTCACCTCGGATCGGATCCCGCTCGGACTCGCAAACATGAGGGCGGGCGCCTCATTGGCTTCGGCCAGGGGGTCAAAGTGATCGAGGGCCCAATTGAAACGGTCGAGCCGGGGCCAGGCAAAATCCCGAACCGCCCCTTGGTAGTCGGTGCGGTGGGCTTGGAGAAACTCGACGGCGCGCTGGAAAGGCAATGGGGTTGTCATGAGTGCGCCCGGCAGGAATCGAACCTGCGACCCACAGCTTAGAAGGCTGTTGCTCTATCCAACTGAGCTACGGGCGCCTTTTGGCACCCCAATAACTTAGCGGTGTCGGCTCGGTTGGCTACTCCACCACGATGGTGCCCGTCATGAACGGGTGAGGCTCACAGTGATATCCGAAGCGACCAGCGGTGCTAAAGGGGTGGGTGAACGCTTTTCCGTCCGTCAGGCTGCCCGAGTCCCACTGCGATTGGTCGGCGGTCGAGGTATGGGCTGGCTGACCGGGTTGATCGCAGTTGACCCAGGTAACCGAGGTGCCCGCCTTGATCCGGACCTCCGCGGGCTCGAAGGTGAAGTTCCGAATCACGACGATCGTCGACCCGGCGACCTTGGCGCCGAGCGGCAGTCGGCATTCCCCGGTCACATTCTCCGTCGGGATTGCCCGACTCGAGAGGCAGGCCGCTGTCGCCCCCGCGAGACAGAGGCCGATCCAGAGCGCCGACCGGGTGGTTCCGTTCATGGCTCCGCCTTGACGACGATCGTCGACTTCATGAATGGGTGGGGAATGCAGTTCACTTGGTAGGTACCAGGTTTGGTGAAGATCCGCCGCCACGTCGCCCCACCCTGGATCAGGCCGGAATCAAAACTCTTGTCGGCGGCCGTTACCGTGTGGGCCAGCGGGTCATCGTTCCGCCAGACTAGGGTCGTTCCCGCGGAAATCTCGATCCGCTTCGGCAGGTACGCGATGCCTTTCATGACGACGCGAACCGTTTTGGGAGCGGCGGTCTTCGGCGCGGCGGCAGTCGACGGCGTCGCAACCGGCGGCTTGGCCGGGTCGGCCGGCTTCGAGATGACGGCACTGTCGGCCACCAGAGATGGGGTCGGTTGAGGGGCCGGCTCTGCCGGTGAGGGTCGCGGGGCCGAGTCGGGTGCGGCCGCTTGGGGGGCCACGACAGGGTCGGCCGTCGGTGTGGGTGGAGACGGCGCCGGCTCCGGCGTGGCCCGGCTCCGAAGGTATCGGGCCAGCGTCAACGGGATGGTGAACTCGAAGCCATAGCGAGTTCGGCTTTCTCCCCTGGAGAGCCCCTGGAGCGTGCCGGTGTTGGTGTTGGTGGCTTGGAGACTCAGGGTGTGCGGGGTGTGGGGAATGGCGAGGTGGAGTCCCGCGCTCCACGCGTCCTTCTCGCTTTGCCCGGCCGCCTTGTTGGTGATCGTCGCGTAGTCGCCACCAATGGCAAAGAGACGCGAGAGTCTGAGGACCGCCCCGCCTCCGGCGACCAACTGAGTCTTTCCCGCGGTAAACGGATTGGCGATCACTCGGGTGACGCCGATCAGCCGGACCGGGCCGACCTGTTTGGCAAGGCTTACCTCGCCGTCGACCCCCTCGGAGGCGAGGTTGTAGCCGACTTGGCCGCCGAGGTCGATCGGACCACCCTCCAGTTCACTAACCAAGAGATGGCGAACGAAGAACTCCCACTCGTTGGGGTAGCGGGGCGTGAGGGTCGAATTCGTGGCGTACGCAAACCCGATCATCGTCCGCTGCGGTAGCCCGACACCAATCACAAAGGTCGGGAAATTGCTCACCTTGCGTTCCGGTGCCGCGCTCCGGGAAAAACGGTGAAGGAAATTGAACTGGACGGTGCCGGAACCGGCCACCCAGTCGGCGGACACGTTTGGCGGCCGGTCAAGCATCGACTGGGCTGCGGCCGAGCCGGGCAGCACTAACAAGCTGGCGATTACGGACCTCACTGAACTCGTACCCTTCCCTTCATGCCTTTGTGAATTGTGCACGCGTAGTCGTAGGTCCCAACGGTGGTGAAGATCCGGGCGGCCGAACCGCCGTCTACGGTATCGCCAATGTTCCCGCCCGAAGGCGGGGTGTCCTTGAAGGTAACATTATGGGTCGCTCCGGTGATCTGCCAGACTACCAACGTCCCTGGAGCGACGGTTATGTCGTCGGGGGCGAACGTATTGCTTGGTGTCGTGATCGTCGCCACCGGTCCGGTGGCAACGGCAACCGATGCGGTCGCCGACTTGGTTGTCCCAGCCGCTGTCAGGCTGGCCGTAATGGTGGCCGTGCCGCCCGCCAGCGCCGTCACCAGTCCCGTGGGGCTGACCGACGCAACGCTGGCGTTGCTGGAAGTGTAGGTCGGCGTCCCCAGCCCGGATATCGCGGCGCCGCCGGCGTCGAGCGGCGTGGCGAGAAGTTGACCGGTTTGGCCGATGCTGAGGGCCAGGCTCGTTGGCGTCAGGCCGAGGCTCGCAAAACTGCCGCCGGTCGAGCCGCCTTGCACCACGACTCGTCCGTTCATCCCCGAGTGGCGAGTGCACTGGTAGTCGAAGTTGCCGGCGGTGGCGAAGGTCCGGCTGACGGCATTTCCCGCGCCCTGATCGGGGATGTTGCCCCCGGCGGGTGCCGCCCCGGTAAAGGTCACGTTGTGGGTTCCGCTGAACTGCCAGGTGACGGTCCCGCCGGGCGGGATGGTCGCCGTGGTTGGCGCGAAGCTGTTGCCCGGAGTGGTGACCGTGACGCTCGCGGGTGTGGGGACCGATACCGTGACGCTGGCGGCGGAGCTGTGAGTGACGCCGCCGCTGGTGATCGATGCGGTGATCGTCGCGGTGCCGGCCGCAAAGCCGGTGACGACACCCGCCGCACTGACCGTCGCCACGGCGGACGCACTGGTGGTGAACGTCGGGGCCGGCAACCCGGTCATTGTGGTGCCGAACTGGTCTTTGGCCGTCACCACCAGCTGAACAGTGCCGCCGACCGTGATGGCGGGACTCGTCGGACTGACGGTGAGCGCGGTGAAGACGGCGGGTTGGTTGCCTTGGACGACAACGGTTCCGGTCATTCCCGCGTGCCGGGTGCACTCGTATAGGTAGGTGCCCGCGGTCCCGAACGTCCGAGTCGCCCGATTGCCGGGAGTCTGGTCCGGGATGTTGCCGGCCCCCGGCCCGGCCGCCGTGAAGGTCACGTTGTGGATGGCGCCGGAGAATTCCCAGGT
>JANNQX010000287.1:0-4745 GCA_031400975.1 Gemmatimonadota bacterium | reverse complement strand
TATCTGATCGACCCCGCCTCGGCGGAGAACCAGCGATTCCTCGAGAACGGGTACGCGCTCGCGTACGTCAACGTGCGCGGCCGGTACTTTTCCGAGGGCGTCTATACCTACATGGGCGGTTCCGGGCCGGATTCGTACGACACGATCGACTGGATCTCGAAGCAGCCGTGGTCCAACGGCAAGGTCGGCGCGTTAGGCTGTTCCTCGAGCGCCGAGGAGCAGCACCGGATGAACGCGATGCACCATCCGGCATTCGCGGCCGCGGTGCCGCGCGGGTCGGGGGCCGGGATCGGCCGGGTCGGGCCCTACAACGAAATGGGCAACCACTATCGGGGCGGTGTGTTCCAGAACTTCTGGCTCTCCTGGTACCACGGGGCCGGGTACAAGTACAAGCCGTCGTTTCCGCCGGAGTTGAGCCGGGAAGACATGCTCCGGATCGCCCGGTCGTGGAACCTCGAACCCCAGACGATTCCCCGAGTCAGCTTCGACAGTGTCATCAATACCCTGCCGCTCAGCGCCATTCCCGGCCGAATCGGCTCGGCGCCGAGTGACCTCGATGCCTTCATGACGTGGCCGCTCAGCGATCCCCGGTGGCGCACGATCGAGTTCGGGTCCGAGGGCGACCGGAACGGCGCCCCGGCGCTCTACATCAACTCGTGGTACGACGTGTCGACCGGGCCGAACTTGGCGATGTTCGAGTACCAGACTCGCCACGCCGCGACCGAGGTGGCCCGAAGCAATACGTTCATGATCATTGCTCCGACGGCCCACTGCCAGATGGGGCGGGTCGAGAGCGAGCACACCATCATCGGCGAGCGCGACATGGGCGACGCGCGGTTCGACTACACCGGGTTCCTGGTCCGCTGGTACGACCGCTGGCTCAAGGGCATCGACAACGGGATCGAGAAGGAGCCCCGGGTCCGGGCATTCGACATGGGCGCCAAGGCTTGGCGGACGTTCGATACCTGGCCCCCGCGCGAGGCCAACCGGCAGACCTACTTCCTGACGAGTGACGGTGGCGCCAACACCGCGGCCGGCAACGGGCGCCTCACGGTCACCCGCCCGAAGGCCGCCGGCCTGGACCGGTACACCTATGACCCGCTCCGCCCCGCGCCGAGCCTGGGCGGCCAAGTCTGTTGTTTCAACGCCGCCAAGCCCGGCTCGTTCGACCAGTCGCCGGTTCAAGCCCGGCCGGACGTGTTGGTGTACACGTCCCCGCCCCTCTCGGCCCCGGTCAACGTGACCGGACCGGTCACCGTGACGCTCTACTTGTCCTCCGACGTCAAAGACACCGACCTCATGGTCAAGTTGGTTGACGTCCACCCCGACGGGAAGGCGTACAATCTCGACGAGCAGGCGCTCCGGGTCCGCTGGCGGGAGGGCTACGATGCCCCGGTATTCATGGAGGCGGGCCGGGTGTACAAGATCGAGATCCCGCCGTTGGTGACCAGCAACACGTTCCAGGCCGGTCACCGGATCCGGGTGGCGATCGCAAGCAGCGCGTTCCCGGTCTACGAGCGGAACTTGAACACCGGCGGGCCCAACTACAACGAGAAGGACCCGGTCGTCGCGCATAACGTCATCCATCACGGGCCGGCGCATCCGTCGGCGGTGGTGCTCTCCATCGTCCCGGCGGCCGCCAGGGGAAAAAGGTAGTCCCGATGCCATTGTTTCTTTGCCGTGCCTTGGTGGCCCTCGTACTGGCGCCAACCATCGCCGCGGCCCAGCATGCCTTCAGCGAACCCGGCCGGACCTATGATCCCGCGGTCCCGACGCCCCGGGCCATTTTGGGCTATGACTTCGGCCAACGGTTCACGTCCCATCGGGCCATGACCCGGTACCTCGAACGGATCGCCGCCGCGTCCAAGCGGGTGACGGTGGACACGGTCGGGCATTCGTTCGAGGGCCGCGAGATGTTCCTGATTACGGTGACGTCCGAAGCGAATCAGGCACGCGTCAAGGCCATCCAGGCCGACGCCAAGCGGATCGCCGATCCCCGCGGCGGCTCCGCCGCCGAACTGGCGGCCACCGCGGCCCGACTGCCCTCGATCGTGTGGCTCGGGCATTCTGTTCATGGCGGCGAAGCGTCCGGGGTCGAGGCCGGTCTTGCGCTCCTCTACCAACTGGCCGCGGGCACCGACGCCGAAACCCGGATGGCGCTCGACAGCACCGTCGTGCTCATCGATCCCAATCAGAATCCGGACGGCCGAGAACGTCACACCCATCAGTTCGAGAGTTGGCGGAGTGCGATGAGCTGGCCGAGCGACCGCCGGGCCCTCAATAACGCGGGTGGGTGGCCGGGCGCGCGCGGCAGCCACTATGGCTTCGACCTCAACCGCGACTGGTTCATTCTGTCGCACCCGGAAACCCGGGGCCGGGTCGCCAACTTCCTCAAGTGGATGCCGCACGTCACCGTCGATCTTCACGAGCAGGGTTCCGACGCGAGCTTTTATTTCGCCCCGCCCCGAGAGCCCGACAACAAGAACAATCCGGCCCACCTGTTCAAGTGGTTCGACATTTTTGCCGCGGCCCACGGGGCGGCGTTCGACGTCCACGGCTGGTCCTACTTCCGGCGGGAGGGCTACGACTCCTTCTACCCCGGATACGGCGAGGGCTGGCCGATGCTCACCGGCTCGGTCGGCATGTTGTTCGAATCGGGCTCCTCGTCGGGCGGCAACGTCAACCGGCAAGACGGCGCCCGGCGGACCCTGCATCAAGCCGCCTGGGAGCACTTCGCCGCCGAATGGGCCACGGTCCGGACCTCGGCTCGCCGCCGCACCGAATTGGTGGGTGACTACGCCGCGGCCCGCCAAAGCGCGATCAGCGTTCACGCCCGGGGTCCGATGCGCGCCGTGGCGTTCGAACGCGACGGACAGGGGCGCGCCGACAGCCTGGCCGCCTTGCTCCGGGCCAATGGCATCGACGTCCAGTCCCTGACGGCCGACGCCGACCTCAAGGACGCCACGCCGTTCGGCACGACGGCACCGGCCGCCGCCACCCGCCTTCGAGCTGGGAGCTATCTGGTCGACTTCGCCCAACCCCAGGGGCATCTGGCCAAGTCGATACTCGAACCGGAGGCCGAACTCGACTCGGCGTTCGTGAAGGACGAACTCGAAATCAGACGGACCGGCCAGGGCGACCGGTTCTACGATCTCACCGCGTGGGCTTTGCCGTACGCCTACCGGCTCAAGGCGTGGACCCTCCGAACGCTGCCGGGCGGCCTCGCCCCCGCGACGGGCGCCGGCCGGGCCACCGCGCCAACGCCGACCCGGGCCCGCTATGGGTACGCCTTCGCGCCCGGGAGCGAGGCATCGATCCGCCTGCTCGGGTCGCTCCTGGCCGATTCGATCCGGGTGTGGCACGCTCCCCGTTCATTCACGTCGGGCGGCGTGTCGTTCCCGAAGGGGGCCTTTGTGGTCCGGGTGGCGGCCAACGACGGTTCGGTCCACGAAACGGTGGCCCGATTGGCGGTGGCCGCGGGTGCCACGGTCCATCCGATCGCGTCGGCCGGCGTGGACCAGGGTACCGACCTCGGCTCCAACTCGGTCAGGCCGATCCCGCTCGCGAGGGTCGCGATCCTAACCGGCAGTCCGGTGTCCGGCGGGTCGTGGGGCTTCACGTGGTACGCGATGGACCAGCGGATCGGCTACCCCACGACGTTGCTCGACGCGGCCGCCATCGGCGGGAGGGCGCTTGAGGGCTACACGGTCTTGATCATCCCATCGGTCTTCGGCGGCGGGCTCGATCAGGCGTTAGGCGAGGGTGGCCGGACCCAGCTGGGCGACTGGGTCCGCCGGGGTGGCGTATTGATCACCATTGATGGGTCGTCGGGGTGGTTGGCTCAGGAGAGCACCAAGCTGTCGCGGCTGCGGGTCCGGCGGGACTCGACCCGCGCCGACAGCGCCGGCGGGGCACCGCTGCCCGCCCGGATGCCCGGCGTCATTGCGCGGGCTACGGTCGATACCTTGTCGCCGCTGTTGGCCGGCATCACCGACCAGGAAATACCGGCCTTCGCGAACTCCGACCGAATCTTCTCGGTGCCGAAGGATCTTCGCGCTGGAGAGGCCGTGATCCGGTTCGCGCCCGCCGCCCGAGTCCGTCTGGCCGGCTTCTATTGGCCCGAGGTGCCGGGCCGGCTCGCGGAGTCGCCGTGGCTGTGGACCGAGTCAGTTGGGCAGGGACGGATCATCGTCTTCGCCCACGACCCGAATTACCGAGATCTCTTCCGTGGGCTGATGCCGATCTTCGCCAATGCGGTGTTCCTCGGCGGAACCTACTGATCTACTTCCGCGCTTTCCACGCCGCGAGGAGCTCCGCCTCCGCCGCCATCTGCTGGGCCATCGACGCCGTTTCCGAGGCGAGCGAGGGTGGCTGCCGGAGGCCCGACCGCATCCCGGTCCGCCGGTCTTCGGGCAGGGCGTTCCACCACGCGAGCGTCTCACGAGCGGTTTCCTCGAGCGGCCGGTAGGCGAGCCCCGCCGCCACTGACCGCGCGTTACTGACCGTGTGAACCTGGGCGTACGGACCGGTCGGTCCGTTCCAGATCGGGAACTGGGCTTTTTGCTGCTCGAGCCAGGCCGCATCCACCCAGGTAAACGTGGCAGTGGAGGCGGTCACCGCCTTGAGCCGGTCGAGCACCTCGCTCATCGGCAACGGCTTGGCCGGTCCGACCGCGTTGAACGTGCCGGTGGTTCGCTGCTCGATCAGGTGGACGACGAACTGGGCCAGGTCGCGCGCATCGATGA
>JANNQX010000286.1:0-21226 GCA_031400975.1 Gemmatimonadota bacterium | reverse complement strand
GCGGGGTCCAGGTCGAATGGGCGGTCAGCCGCTTCCGAACCCTCTGCAACTCCATCGTCGTCGCCCACGTCCGTGGGCCCGAAAGTCTTTGACGCTTCCAAGGTCATACCCGCCTTCCGGTCTTTCGGTGCGAAGGACTGCCCTCAGACCCCACGCCTAGCGTGGGTACCGAACCTGGCCACCGGGCGCAGGATGCGGGTAATGAACAGCACGAAATGCAAAAAGGGCGAATTAGACTGCATCCGCCCGAGGCTGCATTCGACCCAACCAGCCCCCGCCCAAAAACCGGCCCTGCCCGGCCCCCAAATGCTACCACCCACCCGATTCAAAGCAAATCGCCGAGTCGCCGCCTTTTGCTAGGGCGGAGTTGAGCCCCCTCGGCGCCCGGCCACCCCGCCCATCTTGTCGACGCCACCCATATGGTCCGCCATCATCTTCCAGTGGTCCCAAGAAATCAGATTGGTCGCCGGATTCTGGAATTCGTCCAACGCCTCATTGATGACCCGGAGCTTGTCGGCCTTCGCCACCTTCGGTGACTCCAAGATGTCCGAAATGATGTCGTGCAGCATGTGGAGATTGTCAAAGATCACCGCGGCTCGCTGGTGCCGCCCGCTGAACACCGGGGCCACCGCCGCCGTCATCGGCATCACCGAAGGAAGATTGGCCGGCGCCTCCTTGGTCATGGCCCAAAACCTGGCCACACTCTCCCGCAGACTGGCTCGCCTGTTCTCGATCCCCGTCTCAGTCAACAACGATTCGTAGAGACCGACCTGGAGCCAATGATAGGCCCAGATCAACCCGTTGAACTTCGGAAATCGCTTCCGAAACCCCTGGCTGTAGTACTGATCGTCCATCAGCTCCATGGCCTTGGGTTGATCGGTAAAAGCGTACCGGGTGTCGGCCAGGTAGTGATCGGTCAGCCGTTCCACCAACGCCGTTTGCGCCTCGACCGAGAGCCGGTCATCAGAATAAACGTCGTAGATCTGGCGATGGAGGATGTGGGCCCGCTCGAACATTGCCTTCGCTCGCCAGGCCATTCGGCTGTAGTGGGGCATGATCGACTCTTCCGCCACCGCAAACCGGGGCGGCCGCTTGAGCAGGTCGCCGACCAGGAAGTCGAATTCCTTCGTTTCAAGGCGGTCAACCGGCTCGTTCGGCGCGACGGTGAGCCGCTCGGACAGAATCGCGTGGCCATAATCGAACCCGTTGAAGAGCCGGGCTGCCTCCGGAAACACCCTCTGAAACGCCCAGTTAAAACGCCCCGGGTAGTAGAATTCCTCATCCCGCCCGCCCTGGGCAACCGCGACGCTCGGCACGGCGGCCAGTATCACCCACCAGAATCGATTCATCGGGAACCCCGCGCCATCAGTCCGGCGATCGCAAAAGCATAGCTCAGGCCGAGGTTGAACTCGGTCCCGAGCCGTCCCAATCCTTGGCTCACCCCGCCATGCAGCACCACCGTGGGCGTGATTTGCCGTCGGACCCCCACGGCGGCGCTCCACTCCACCCTCTGCGCCACCCGCTCGGCCACCAGTTCCGATACCACCAACGTGCTGGTTCGGAACAAGGTCCAGTCGGCCGCCACCCCGCCCCACCAATCGGCCGGCCCTGACAAGTCCAAGCCGCCATTGAAGTGGAGCCGGGTCAGCCCAAAGGACCGGGTGGCCAAGACTCCAATAACGGGGTCCTCCCCCACCGCGGCTGAGAACGACAGGGCTGGGAAACCAGGCGTCTCCCGTCGAGCGTTCCAGAGAGCCGACACCTCAGCGTGGCTCCCGGCCGCCCCAAACTCGCCGCCAACCCCGACCATGAAGTTTCGGAACAGCCCGTACTCCAGGTGAGGCGACGCCGCAGCGTCGCCGCCCCGAAGCCGGCCCCCAGCCGAGAATTCAAACGCGAATCGCTCGATCGGGTAGGCGTCAGCGACCCGGGTTGGGCGGAGATCGTCCGAGTTGCGGTAATCCACCTGGGCCTGGAGGGGAAAGACCCCGGCCGTGCCAAAAACCAGCGCCGCGACCCATGGCCGCGCTCGCGATGTTCTCATAATGTGCTTACCCTCAAATGATCGGTTGACGGATTACGAGGACCGGATCAGAGGGTCGACTGCGGAGGGGGGGTTGGGGGTGAGCGGTTCGCCGAGGGAGCCCGGATCAAAGTGCCAAATATCGCCGGAACCGCGGTCGGGGCCGCCGGAATCAGGGAGCCGACGATCAGGGCCGAATCAACGGCCGTGACGCATTCGACATGGCGGCGGCACTCGGCCGGCGGGCAATGAGGACATTCGGGCGCCGAGTCGGTATTTTTAGGGCCGTGGTCATGATGAGACGAGGTCGACTCGGTCGGGGCCGGACGGCAATGAGCCATGGCAGGCTTCGGGAACGCGCCCAGCGCGACCCCAAGGACCGCCAACCCAAAACCTAGTCGTCCCAGAAGCGAACTCATCGATCAAGGCTAACTGTCTCAGGGCTACCTAGCAAACGCCGCCACCAGGCGGGAGGGTTCCTATGAAGCTCAGTCGCACCGCCGTGTTTTGGATCGTAGCCGTTGCCTTCGTCGCATTCCTCGCGTATTCGAGCGTGCGGCGGCAGGCGCTGACCTGCGACGTCTGCATGACGTTTGGCGGCGGCGACCGTTGCTCCAAGGCGTCGGGCCCGACCCGTGAAGCCGCGGTCGAAACCGGCACCACCGCCGCCTGCGGGCCCTTGGCCCACGGGATGGACGCCACCATCGCTTGCGGGCGGACCCCGCCCCGCTCGGTCACCTGTACCGGCGGGTGACCCGGTGACCATCAACGCCGTCGCAACCATGGTCGACCTGGCGGCCCGGGCCCTAGCATTAGGTATGGTCGGACTGGCCGGGGTGGTCTGGCTGACCCACTGGGGGGTCCGGCGACGCCAGATCGGCCCGTTCAACCCCTGGTCGAAAACGGTCCGGTCGCTCTCCGACCCCGTGCTCCGGCCGATCGAACGGCAACTGGTCCGGCGGGGCGCCAATCCCCAAGACGCGACTCTCTGGCTCCTCGGCCTGTCCGTCGGGGCCGGCCTGATCGTGGTGTCGCTGGTTCGGTGGATCTTCGAGCTGATCTATACCGGCATCGCCCTCACCCAGGCATCACCGCGCGAGCTGGCCATCGTCGCGGTGAGCGCCGCCATCAGCCTCCTGATGATGGCGATTTTCATTCGCTACCTGGTGACCTGGTTCGGGGTCCCGCCGACCGCCCCATGGCTTCGGCCCTTTCGGTGGCTCACTGATTGGTTGATCGTGCCGATCCGGCGGGTCTTGCCGCCGTTCGGGATCGTGGATGCGAGCCCGATCGCCGCCTACTTTGTCCTCTATCTGCTCCGGTCGCTGATCGTCCGGTGAACCCGATCACCGCGGCGGCGGGCGGCGTCCGGCTGACAATCCACGTCCAACCGAGGGCCTCCCGGACCGAAGTCGTCGGCCTCCATGGCGATGCCGTCAAGCTCCGAATCGCCGCCCCGCCGGTGGACGGGGCCGCCAACGAAGAGGTGGTCCGCTTCCTCGCCGAAGTATTCCATTTGCCGAGGCGACAAGTCGCTATCACAGAAGGATTTATGAGCAGGCGAAAGGTGATCGATGCCACCGGGATTTCGGTGACCCAAGCCACCGCCGCACTCGGACTTTGAGGCTGGTCCGACTACCTTTGGGCCACAACCGATCCTCGTGGCGATTTCTGCTGATTGCGGCCACGTAAAACAACTCGCTAAGACGCTCGCCCGGGGCGTCAGTACTTTGCCCCCGGGCTCAATTTTTGACGGGAACTTGGGCCTCAATGCCAACCACCGAGATGAAGCACCGCCGAACCGCCCGGATCGCGAAACTCAAGGCTCTGCTGGCCGAGCGCGTGGTGGTGTTCGACGGCGGGTATGGCACCATGATTCAAGGGCACCGGCTGTCGGAGGCCGAGTACCGGGGCGCCCGGTTTGCCGATTGGCCGAGCGACTTGAAGGGCAACAACGACCTCCTCTGCCTAACCAAGCCCGAGGTCATCGTCGGGATTCACCGGGCCTATTTCGAGGCCGGTGCCGACATCGTGGAGACCAATACCTTCAACGCCAACGCGGTCTCGCTGGCAGACTACGGAATGCAGGGGCTGGCCCACGAGCTCAATCTGGCCGGCTCTCGGTTGGCCCGCGACGTGGCCGATGAACTCGAGGCCCGAGACAGCCGGCCCCGGTTCGTGGCCGGCTCGGTCGGACCCGCCAACCGGACCGCGTCGCTCTCGCCCGACGTCAACGATCCCTCCGCCCGAAGCGTGACGTTTGACCAGTTGGCCGCCGCGTACGGGGACCAGGTCGACGGCCTCCTCGATGGCGGTGTCGACCTGCTCTTGGTCGAGACGATTTTCGATACCCTGAACGCGAAAGCCGCCATTTTCGCCATCAAAGACCGATTCGCCTCCCGGGGCGAGCTGGTCCCGATTTGGATTTCGGGGACGATTACCGATGCCAGCGGCCGGACCCTCTCGGGCCAGGTCACCGAAGCGTTCTTTGCCTCGATTGCCCACGCCGAGCCGCTGATCGTTGGGCTCAACTGCGCGTTAGGCGCCCCGGCGCTCCGGCAATACGTCCATGAGCTGGCCCGGATTGCCCCCATGTACGTCAGCACCTACCCGAACGCCGGACTGCCGAACGAATTCGGCGAGTACGACGACACCCCGGAATTCATGGCCGAAACCCTGGGCGAATTCGCCCGGAGCGGACTGATCAACATCGTCGGCGGATGTTGCGGCACCCGGCCGGACCATATCGCGGCGATTGCCGAGGCGGTTCGGGGCGTGGCCCCCAGACGGCCGGTCGAGCCCCCCGTGGCCCTTCGGCTGGCAGGGCTCGAACCGGTGACCATCAGCGCCGATTCACTGTTCGCCAACATCGGCGAGCGCACCAACGTGACGGGGTCCCGCAAATTCGCTAAGCTGATCATCGACGGCCGCTACGAAGAGGGTCTTGAAGTGGCCCGGCAGCAAGTGGAAAACGGCGCCCAGATCATCGACATCAACATGGACGAGGGGATGCTCGACTCGGCCGCCGCGATGATCAAGTTCCTCCGGCTGGTGGCCTCGGAACCTGGCATTGCCAAGGTGCCGATCATGATCGACTCGTCAAAGTGGTCGGTCATCGAAGCCGGGCTCAAGAACGTCCAAGGCAAGAGCGTCGTCAACTCGATCAGCTTGAAGGAAGGCGAGGCCGAGTTCCTCCGCCAGGCTACGCTGGTTCGGCGCTACGGGGCCGCCGTCATCGTGATGGCCTTCGACGAGCAGGGCCAGGCCGATAGCGCCGACCGAAAGGTGGCGATCTCTGAACGGGCCTACCGGCTCTTGACCGAACGGATCGGCTTCCCGCCCGAAGACATCATCTTCGATCCGAACATCTTTGCGATTGCCACCGGGATCGAGGAGCACAACAATTATGCCGTCGACTTCATCGACGCCACCCGCAGGATCAAAGCGTTGCTCCCGTACGCTCAGATCAGTGGCGGAGTCAGCAACGTCTCGTTTTCGTTCCGGGGCAACGATCCGATCCGCGAGGCCATCCACGCGGTGTTCCTCTACCATGCCATCCAAGCCGGAATGGACATGGGGATCGTCAACGCCGGCGCCCTTCCGGTCTATAGCGACATTCCGAAAGACCTCCTGGAGCGGATCGAAGACGTCGTCCTGAATCGCCGGCCCGATGCCACCGAGCGGCTGGTGGCCGTGGCCGACACCGCCAAGGGCCAAGCCGGGGGCCTCGTCAAGGACTTGGCTTGGCGCTCGTTGCCGGTCGAGGAACGGCTCGCCCATGCCCTGGTCGAGGGAATCGCCGACTACATCGACGAGGACACCGAAGAAGCGCGGCTCCGGGCCGCCCGGCCGATCGAGGTGATCGAAGGCCCGCTAATGAACGGGATGAACGTCGTCGGCGACCTCTTTGGGGCTGGGAAAATGTTCCTGCCCCAGGTCGTCAAGAGCGCCCGGGTCATGAAGAAAGCCGTCGCCCACTTGATCCCGTACATCGAAGCTGAGAAGACCGAGGGCCAGCGGGCGAAGGGCCGGGTCCTGATGGCCACCGTCAAGGGCGACGTCCACGACATCGGCAAGAACATCGTCGGCGTGGTCTTGCAGTGCAATAATTTCGAAGTCATCGACCTGGGCGTCATGGTGCCGGTCGCCAAGATCCTTGAAACCGCCAAGCGCGAAAGCGTCGATCTGATCGGCTTGTCGGGCTTGATCACGCCCTCGCTGGAGGAAATGACCGTGGTCGCCACCGAGATGGAGCGGCAAGGCTTCACCACCCCGCTCCTGATTGGGGGCGCGACGACGTCCAAGGCCCATACCGCCGTCAAGATCGCGCCCTGCTATTCCCATCCGGTGATTCACGTCCTCGACGCGTCCCGCGCGGTAGGTGTTGCCGGCAGCTTGTTGAGCGACACCCTCAAAACCGAACTGGTGCGCCAAGTCAGCGCGGAGTACGCGGAGATTCGGACCGAGCGGGCCGGCCGATCCAGCACCGAGCGCCGGCTCACGATCGCCAATGCCCGAGCCAATCACCAAACCCTCGATCTCGGCGCCCCCGTTCCCGCCCCTGATTTCCTCGGCGTTCGGGCGTTCGAGAAGTACCCGCTGGCCGAGCTGGTGCCGTGGATCGATTGGACTCCG
This sequence comes from Gemmatimonadota bacterium, assembly GCA_031400975.1. Lineage (GTDB taxonomy): Bacteria > Gemmatimonadota > Gemmatimonadetes > Gemmatimonadales > GWC2-71-9 > SHZU01. The sequence goes on along the minus strand of JANNQX010000286.1, from coordinate 14,568 downwards.
TTCTTTCAAACCTGGGAACTGGCCGGGCACTACCCCGCGATTCTCTCCGATCCAGCCGTCGGCAGGGCCGCCCGGGACGTGTTCGAGGAGGCCCAGGCCCTGCTCGACCGGATCGTCTCCGGAAATCTCCTCCAAGCCCATGCGGTGGTCGGGTTCTTTCCCGCCAACGCGATCGGCGACGATATCGACCTCTACTCCGACCCGACCCGGACCGGAACGATCGGCCGGATCCACACCCTCCGCCAACAGCATCTCAAGAGCGGCGGGAAACCCAACTTGGCCCTCGCTGATTTCGTGGCCCCGGCCGCAGGCGGGGTACTCGACTACGTCGGCGCCTTCGCCGTGACGACCGGAATCGGCGTCGATAAGCTGGTGGCCGAGTTCGAGCGCGACCACGACGACTACAGGAGCATCATGGCCAAGGCCCTGGCCGACCGATTGGCCGAGGCGTTTGCCGAGCGGATGCACGCCCGAGTTCGGCGTGAATTTTGGGGCTACGCAAAGGACGAGGCGCTGGCGAACGAGGACGTCATCAAGGAGAAGTACCAGGGCATCCGGCCGGCCCCGGGATACCCGGCCTGCCCGGACCACACCGAGAAAGGCCTTCTGTTTTCGCTTCTCGATGCCTCACGGTTGGCAGGCATCGACCTGACCGAGAACTACGCCATGACCCCAACCGCCGCCGTCAGCGGCTACTACTTCTGGCGGCCTGAGGCCCAGTATTTCGGGGTCGGCAAAATCGACCGAGACCAAGTCGAAGACTACGCCGCTCGAAAGGGGTGGTCGATGCCGGAGGCGGAGCGGTGGTTGGCCCCCAACCTGGGATACGATCAGCGGTAGGCTATTCGCGGGCCTGGGCCGTGTCGGCCAGCTTGCGGAGAATCTCTTCGTAGTAGGGTTTTTCCCGGAGACTGGCCCGCGATCCTGGGAAATACATCAAACTGAGACTTGCCCCGGCTTGGTTCATGTCGGTCAGCACCACGGCGACCCGCTGGTCGTTCGAGAGCCTGGTGTTATCGATCATCGGGGTATTGAAGAAGCCGACATCGAACTCGACGTTGTACCGGCCTACGGCGGAAGCCAGAACCCCCGGTTGGGCCACGGTTTCGACCTCGAGGCCCACGTGGAGCTCCCGTTGGGCCGTGTCGGCTCGGAACAGGGTCAACCGAAATCGTCGTTTGATACCGTCGAGATCGAGGGCTACGTCTTCCAGCTGCTCAGTCCGAAGGCCGTCCACCAAACTGTCACTCAAGATCACGGTCCAATCGAACCGCTTGCCGCCGCCCTCGAGCACCACGATTTGCTTCCGGGTAACCTCCCGCGCCAGCTCGCTGACCCGGCTTTCATACAACCGACGATCGCCGGCCACTATCGGGGCTGCGGCAATCTCCCGCCGTAAGTGCTTGAACAGCGGTTGAAGGTTGAGCGCCTCGTGAAAGTTCTGAGCGAGCAGTTCCATCTTGAGCAACTTCGACTCAAATGAGGTCGACTGGGTGTCGAAGAACGACCCGATGATCGACTGGAACATCTCCTTGCGGAGCGTGGCTTCCGACTCCTCCCGCCGGGTCATCAGTTCGGAATAGAGCCGGAGCTTGGCCTCACTGCTCTGCTGCTTATCGAGCGCCCGAGACCCGATCAAACCCAAACTGGCCACCGCCAGCGCCGTGAACAACCCGCCGAGGGGAGAGAGAACGATCTGGAGTTTGTCCCAGAAGTCCTTGTGGTCGCGGATTTCGGGTTCGGCCATCGTTCAGACCCGCTTCAAGGCGTATTTGCCTTCTTTGAGCTCTAGAACGAAGCGGTACCGAGACGGTTTCTCGAACACCACGATGCTCACCGAAGCGGTCTGCTTGTCGTGGGTCACCGTCACCGTGCATTTACCCTCGCCCTTGACGGTTAGCCGGAAGGTCCCAACCGAATCGGTCACCGCGGAGGCCGTTTGATCCCCACAGGTCAATTCGAGCTTGGTGGCGGCTAGGTATTTCTCGCCGACGCGAAGATCGCCGAAGATTTCACCCAAGGCCGGGGTCGTCACGGCCGACCACACCATCAACAGACTGTACATGCGTCAATCCTCGTTCGGGAAGCCGGCCCAAAATTTACCCCGGCTGGCGCCGGTTTGCCTTTTCGGGGTATCCTGAACCATGACTCGATCCTTCGTGCTAGCTCTGGCGGTCAGTGCCGCCCAACCCCTCGTTGCCCAAACCCCCGCTGAAGCGCCCGACCGGGCCCTCCGCCGGGACATTCCGCTGACCAACAACATCAAGCGGGCGTTCGCGGCCGGGACCCGAGATTCGACCGGCAGGCCCGGCGCCAAGTATTGGCAACTCCGGACCGACTATACCATCAACGCCAGCCTCGATCCGGCTACCTCGCGGTTGAGCGGCCGGGAAACCGTGGTGATCCACAACCCGAGTCCCGGTCCGATCGGACAAATTGCCCTTCGCCTCGACCCGAACATCTTCCTGGGCAACACCCCCCAGGCCGCCCCTTGGATTCCAGCCGAGGTCACCGACGGCATGGTCATCACCCGGCTGGCCATCGACGGGAAGACGATTGTCAGGGGCACCGGCAACACCAACGCGGCCCCGACGGAACCGACGGCGAACAACCTCAACACCACTCTGGCTCGGATTTCGTTACCGACCCCGATCCCGGCTGGGGGCCAAGCCAGCCTCGAGGTCGACTGGAACTTCAGGCTACCCGGCGGCCCCGGACAGGGCCATCGGATGACAATGCGGTGGGCTGATACACTCTACCAGCCGACTCAGTGGTATCCGCGAGTGGCGGTGTACGACGACCTCCGCGGTTGGGATTCCGAACTCTATCTCGGGCCGTCTGAGTTCTACAACAACTTTGGCCGGTTTGACGTCAAGATCGAGGTCCCCGCAGGATGGGTAGTGAGTGGGACCGGCGTGCTCCAGAATCCAGCGGAGGTCCTCACCCCGGCCGCCCAAGCTCGACTAGGTCGAGTGCTGGAGTCGGACAGCACCATCACCATCGTCGGCCCCGACGAGGTCGGGCCGGGCCGCTCCACGGCGCCGGGCGACCATCTGACTTGGCATTTCGTGGCCGACACCGTCAACGACTTTGCCTGGGCCACCGCGCGCCAGTTTGTCTGGCAGGCCACTCGGGCCACCATTCCGGGCCGGGGGCCGGTTCCGATTCATATGGTGTACCTGCCCGGGCGCGCCCGGCTCTTTGCCGAGGTCGGCCCGATTACCCGTCACGCCCTCGAGTTCTACTCCGGGCTCTGGTTTCCATACCAGTTCCCCCAGCTCACCGTTCAGGACGGGCCCAGCGCGGGCATGGAATACCCGATGGTCATCAACTCGAATCGGGGCGCCGCCGACCATGAGACCGGGCACCAATGGTGGCCGATGACGGTGGGCAACAACGAGACTTGGTACGGCTGGATGGACGAAGGGTTCAACCAATACATGAACATCCTCTCCGACGCGGACGGGGCGAAGAAGGTCCCTGAGTTCAACGGATTGGGCCAGTCCTATGGCCGGATCAGTGGGTCCGAGGCCGAGCCGCCGATGATGTGGAACGCAAACTACGCCGGCCCACAATTCTACGGGTTTACCACCTACCAGAAGACGCCGTTGATGCTCTCGATGCTCGGCGGCATCGTGGGCGATACGGCGGTCCAGCGGGCCCATCGGGAGTGGGGACAGGCCTGGATGTTCAAGCATCCGTCGCCGTGGGACTACATGTTCTTCATGAACCGGGCCTTGAATCGAGACCTGTCATGGTTCTGGTATGCCTGGCTTTTTACGACCGAAAGTGTCAACGGATCGATTCAATCCGTGACCGCCGACAAGAACCGCACGATGGTGACCGTCAGACAGGACGGGCAGATGCCCGCCCCGATCATGCTTCGGGTTCGGCTCGCGCCATCGGGGCCGAGGCTTAAGGAGATGCCGAACGCCCTGATGACGGACAGCGTCACCGCCTTGGTGACTTTTCCAGTCGATGTCTGGTTCGGCGGGGCTCGCACGTTCGTCGCCGGGCTCGACTTCGGCGGCCGGACGATCGAGCAGGTACGCCTCGACCCCGATTGCCGTTTCCCCGACAACGACCCAGCCGACAACGTCTGGCCCCGCGGAGCCGAAGTGCAATGCACCCCGAGTCGAAGCGTGCGCGACCGGCTATCGCCCCAGGCCGGCCGGTCGCAGGAAGGTGCGAAGCAATGAACCAACCAACTGGGCCTGTTCCATGTGAGGCAAATGGCCGGCCCCGTTGATCGGGTGATACTGGGCGTTCGGGAGCCCTTGGAGCACGGTCGGCGCTAACCCAATCGGGACCGTCTGATCCTCGGTGCCCCAAAGCAACATGGTCGGCTTGCCGGTCGAACCGGCCCGGGCGTAGACCGAGTCGAGCGATACGGCCCCCAGCGCGAGCCGAGTCGATAGCAAAGCCCGGCCGAACCCCCGATACTGCATCTGTACTCGATAACGATCCGGCCAGTCCGGCCATTTTGCCGGTTCGACGAAATCGCTCAGCTGCCCGTCCGCCATTCCCGGAACAGCCTGCATCTGCCACACCAGCGGACCGAGAACCGGGAGCCGCAGCAACCACGGCAGCTGGCGCATCGGTCCAGCCGCGGGATCTATCAAAGTCAGGGAACGGACCCGGTCGGGATGCCGTCCTAAGAACCCGGCCGAGACCGGGCCGCCGAACGACAGACCGACCAAGTCGACCGGATCCCGCCAACCGAGCGAGTCAAGGAGCTGGAGCAGTTGACGGTCGAAGAGGTCAAGCGAGTACGGGCCGCCTGGTCGATCGGAATAGCCCCGTCCATACGTGTCGTATCGGGCCACCCGAAACCCGGCCTCGGTCAGCCCAACCACGGTCGAGTCCCAGATATAGGACGGCACCGAGAATCCATGAATCAGAACGACGCGTTGGCCGCTGTCAGGGCCGGCGACCTCGTAGTGGGTGACCCCGTCGGAAAGCGTCACGAAGCGACCGGGCGCCTTCTGCCGCGCGGCCCCATCGAGTGTCGATTTCTCAGGGTTACGGACCCGATACCCCGCGACCCCACTGGCGGTAATCAACCCGAGAACGAGGAACCCAATGCGCTTGGCGGTCATGGCTACGAGAGTAGCCGACCCGTCGCCCGAAGGCGAGACCCTCGATCAAGCTCGCCTCGGCTGCTCCACCACCTTCGTCAATTCTCCCAAGAAATAGACCCAGCCGAACGGATAGTCACCCTGCTCCGCCGGGTGACTGAATCCGCCATGAACGAAATTCACCCGCGTCCCGGCGCCCTCAGCGACCAAGTAGAAGCCGATCCATTGCCCGTTGACGGAAGGATTGCCCCGCCAGTCCGGCCAGTCGAGGACCAGCCGTTCATTCTCGACGAACTCGAGAATCCTAGTCGGCCCCCCGGATACATCGACGCCGTCGACTTGATACTTCCAGTTCAGCTCGTAACGGCCACCGACGCGCGGTTCGACCACAGCATTCTTCGACCCAAACCATTGATTGATCGCCTCGGGCTCGATCAGGGCGCGAAACACCGCTTCCTTCGGGGCCGCGATCACGATCGACAGCCTGACCGCCGGTTTGGGATCGGCGTAGTCTGGCAAAACGACGCCGGCTCCCCCCGCCAGATGGCAAACCAAGTTGCCGAACGCGAGCCGCCAGTGATCGTCGATCAGCTCCCGCTGACGGGGACGGCCCAGGTCGCCCCGGACCATGTGGCGCAGGGTCAATCGACACCCATCGCCCTCGGCGGCCAAGGCAATCCGAACCTCGGTCGGGACACCGTCGATCGTCCACGCAAAGGCGAACGCCCGGCCCGGATCAGCCTGAATGACCGCTTGCGCCGCCTCTGCTTCGGGTGGGGTGCCGAGCGTATGCCGCCCCCAAAACCGATACGGACCGCCGGCTTCAAGGCGAACCTCGGCTCCCTCCGCGAACCACCGCCGAAGCTCCGAGGGATCGGCGAACGCGGCGTACACGCGGTCCGGAGGGGCCTCCAACTTGAAACTGTGTTCGTGAGTCCACGGGATTTCGACGCTGTTCATCAGGGTCTTCTCGACTCTCTTGATTCGACGTATCGCTTGAGGCCATGCAGTCGGGCCGCCCAGAACACTCGGTAGTGGTCGAGCCACTGTTCAACGCTCCGGAGGGGTTCGGGCGCCAACGAGTAGATCCGAGACCGCGCCACGCGCCGCTCTCGAACCAGGCCCGCCGCTCGAAGAACCCGGAGGTGCTTTGAGATCGCGGGCCGACTGACCGGAAACAAGGCCGCGATATCACCGGCGGGCCGTTCATGGCCCCGGAGCGAATCGAGAATGGCCCGACGAGTCGGATCCGCGATGGCGCCAAAGATCGAGTTATCTGTAACCATAGAGTTACGTATAATAGCCGCTCTGCTCGGTCGCGCAAGGCCCCGGGCCGGATTACCTTTGTCGTCCTAACGGTTCGTGGTGATTTGCGCTGATTGCGGCCACGTTAAACAAACGCTAAAACGTCGCCTGGGGCCGTTTTAGCCTCGGGCTTTTTGGTGGAAGGAACCTCGCATGCCAACTCTACGGGACCTGATTGCGGACGGCAAAGTCCACGTCTTCGACGGCGCGATGGGCACCATGCTCTACGGGCGCGGAGTCTTCGTCAACGTCTGTTTCGATGAACTGGCCCTGCGGCAACCCGACTTAGTCCGCGACATTCACCGTGAGTACGTCCGAGCCGGCGCGGAAATCATCGAGACCAACACCTTCGGTGCGAGCCCGTTCAAGTTGGCCCAATACGGATTGGCCGACGATACCGAGCGGATCAACACGGCGGCGGCCCGGATCGCCAAGGAAGCGGCCGGAACGACCGCCGCCGTGGCCGGCGCCATCGGACCGCTAGGAGTCCGGCTCGAACCACTCGGCGAGTTGGCCCTGGGCGACGCTCGGATCGCCTTTGCCCGGCAGGCCCGCGGCCTAATCGAAGGCGGTGTTGACGGCTTCATTTTGGAGACCTTTGCCGACTTGGCCGAGATCCGAGTCGCGATCGAAGGCGTCCGCCAAGTCAGCGACCTCCCGATCGTGGCGCAGATGACCGTCGGCGAAGACGGGCGAACCGGGTACGGCACCGCGCCGGAAACGTTCGGACCGGCGCTGGTGGCCGCGGGCGCCGACGTGGTCGGCGTCAACTGTTCGGTTGGGCCTCAGACCATCCTCGAGGTCGTCGAACGGCTGGCGGCCGTGATCCAAGTGCCGATCAGTGCCCAACCGAACGCCGGGTTGCCCCGCGAAGTGGCCGACCGGAAGATCTACATGGCGAGCCCGGAGTACGTCGCCGAGTACGCTCGGCGAATGGTCGAGGGCGGCGCCCGTTTCGTCGGCGGGTGCTGCGGGACCACGCCGGACCACATCAAGGCGATGAAGGCATACGTGCGGTCGGTGGCACCGCGCCACATCCGAGCGACCGTGGTCGCCGAGGCCGTACCGACCGGCGCCGACCCGATTCCACTGGGGCAACGGTCGCGCTACGGGGGCAAGTTGGCCCGGGGAGAATTCCTCACCACCGTGGAGATCGTACCGCCCCGGGGCACCGACCCGACCCCCATGTTCGATCAATGCCGGGCCCTCAAGGCGGCCGGCGTCGACGCCGTGAACGTTCCTGACGGACCCCGGGCCCAAAGCCGTATGGGTGCCTTGCTCTCGGGCCTGATGATCGAGCGTGAAGTCGGCCTCGAGACCGTGGTCCACTACGCCTGCCGCGATCGGAACTTGCTCGGGATGTTGTCCGACCTGTTAGGCGCCGCCGCCGCCGGTCTTCGGAACCTGCTCTTGGTCACCGGCGACCCGCCGAAAATGGGCCCCTACCCCGATGCCACCGCCGTTTTCGACATCGATAGCATCGGGCTCACCAACCTGGTGGCCCAGCTAAACCGGGGTCTTGACCCGGGCCGAAACCCGCTCGGCAAGCCGACGAGTTTCGTGATCGGCGTCGGGGTCAATCCGGCCGCGGTCGACTCCGAACGAGAACTCCGGCGCCTGGCCTGGAAGGTCGAAGCCGGTGCGGAATTCGCGATCACCCAGCCGGTATTCGACATTGCCCAACTGGATCGATTCCTCAAACAGGTGGAGTCATTCAAGCTCCCGATTATCGCCGGGATCTGGCCGCTGGTGTCGCTCCGTAACGCCGAGTTTTTGGCGAACGAGGTCCCTGGTGTCACGGTACCCGACCCGGTGTTAGTGCGGATGAGGACCGCGAGCGATCGGGGGAAAGAAACCGCGTTGGCAGAAGGCGTATTGATTGGCCGAGAAATGCTGGCGGCGGTGCGGGACCGGGTCCAAGGCGCCCAAGTTTCGGCACCCCTGGGCCGGGTACCGGTCGTCCTCGATGTTTTGGCCGGAAGCCGGCCCCAGTGAGGCGTCAGGGACTCGGCCTGGATCCGGTGTCCCTTCCGGTCGACCAGGAGAACTGAGATGCGATGGCGAGTCCTGCTTTTGTTAGCCCCAGCTGGCGGGTGCACCGACGCCTTCGACCCGGTGCCCAGCGGCAAACAACTGAGCATCATCGATGCCGGCGCCGCTGCGGGATTGGGGTCCGGCATCGTGGTCCCTGACAGTGTCTCCGCCGGGCTGGTGACCGTCCGCTACCACAGCTACGGCAGTTCCAGTTGTAACCGACCCGACGGCGAAGACGTGGTCGTGGCGGGGTCCGTGTTGACGATCACCGCCTACGACAAATTCGTGTCGCCCACCACCGCCTGTACCGGAGATTTCGGGGTGTTTCCCCGCGACGTCTTGGTCTCGCTCCTGAAGGGCACGGTGGAAATTCGAGTTCGTGGCAAGCGCCTCGGCACCGGCGCCGCCACGATCGAATTGAAGCGAACCATCGTCGTTCGGTAGGCTTACTTCTCCGCCAGGGTCGCCGCGGTTTCCACCAACCGGATGAACTCGGCCCGATAGCCTTCTTCGTCCGACCCGCGCGCGCCCCGCGCCATCGCAAGCACGCCGGCAAAGGTCGATTGACCCTTGTGCTCCGAGTCACGAAGCAGCATGCCGAACGAGGCCACCGCGGTGACGAAACGGAAGTCGGAGGACGGAGCGCCGGTATCGTTCCGGACAACCCGTTCGAACAGCCGGCTGGTGCCGCCCTGCGGTTGCTTGTAGCGCAACTTGACGGTAAACCAGTCGCCGGACCCAGTCGTCTTGGGACGATCTTGGTAGCGCAATTGGTCAACCGACCCGTCGGTGCCAGGCGCCTCGCCGTCGACTGGGACGATCTCGTACAACGCCGTCACCGAGTGACCGGCCCCCATTTCGCCGGCATCCTTGGCGTCGTCGTTGAAATCGCGATCAGCCAAGAGCCGATTTTCGTAACCCACCAGGCGATACGACTTGACCCGGGCCGGATTGAACTCGACCTGCAGTTTGACGTCTTTGGCAATGGTGTTGAGGGTGGCGCCTAACTCCTGCACGAAGACCTTTTTGGCTTCGAGCAAGTCGTCGATGTAAGCGTAGTGGCCGTTCCCCTTGTTGGCGAGTTGCTCCATTTTCGAGTCCTTGAGGTTGCCGGTCCCAAAGCCGAGCACGGTGAGGAACACGCCGCTTTGACGCCGGGATTCGATCATCCGGATCAGCTCACCCTCGCTCGACACCCCGACGTTGAAGTCACCATCGGTGGCGAGGATGACCCGGTTGTTGCCCTCGGATTGGAAGTGGTCGCGGGCCACCTGATAGGCCAGTTGGATGCCGGCTCCACCGGCCGTGGAACCGCCGGCCTCCAGTCGCTCGATGGCCTCGAGGATCCGGTCCTTCTGATCGCCCCGAGTCGGCGGTAACGCCAGGCCGGCCGCACCGGCATAGACGACGATCGCTACTCGGTCTTGGGCCCGGAGCTCGTTGACCAAGAGGCGGAAGGCCGATTTGAGGAGTGGAAGCTTCTTGGGATCGTTCATCGAGCCGCTGACGTCGATCAAGAACACCAGGTTGTTGGGCGGTAGCTCGCCGAGCGACATCCGCTGGCCTTGGAGCCCAATCAGCGCCAACCGATGGGACGGATTCCACGGGGCCCGGCCCAACTCCGAGGTGACGGAGAACGGGTGCTCACCGCGGGGATTGGGGTAGTCGTACCGGAAGTAGTTGATCATCTCTTCGACCCGAACGGCATCCTTGGGCGGCAACGAGCCCTCCCGCAGAAATCGCCGGACATTGCTGTAGCTCGCGCCATCGACATCGATCGAGAAGGTCGAGAGCGGCTGGCGGAGCGGCGATTGCCACTGATTCTCGTCCCGATGACCATACTCCTCGGTATTGAAGTTCTGGCGTCGAGCGCCGACCGGCATGGGCGAGTAGGCGGCCACGCTCTTACTGGCCCGGTCGCGGGCTTCGTGGGCCTCGATCCGGCCGGTCACGGCGAGCTCGTCGAGCTTGAGACTCACCGGCGAGAGAACGAAATTCGCAGTTACCCTCTGGCCGGCCCGAACTTCGATGTCCCGTTTCTGGGACTCGAAGCCGACGTAGACGACCCTAAGGCGGGCCGGGCCGACCGGAACGTTGGTCAGCTCGAAGGCGCCCTTGCGGTCCGTCAGGGTCCGAAGGGCGGTCCCCTCGACCGTGACGAGGGCTCCGGCCACGGGGCCGCCGCCGATTCCGACCTCCCGAACCGTCCCCTGGACGGTGCCGGTGCTCAATGGGGCGGTGGTGGCATTCGGTGTGCCAAGGACTAGTCCGGCCAGCATGGCCAGGGTCGGGCTTCGCATCAGGGTCTCCTCTGTAATTGGGTACGGGAGATGCACCGCACCGCCGGGCTTGCACAACGACCCTCGAGACCGACCTGCGAAACTCGGCCTCGGTCGATATCTTGAGGCCAGAACGAACCACCGAACCCAGGAACCCCAATGTCCGACACCCTGATGGCGGCCGCGCCCCTCTCGATCCTCTCCGAAGAAGAACAGCTGTTCCGCCAAACCGTTCGCGAGTTCGCCGAAACCGAGGTGAAGCCGCACGTCATGGAGATGGACGAGGCGGCCAAATTCCGCCCTGACCTGGTGACCCGATTTTTCGATCTTGGGTTGATGGGCATCGAAGTCCCCGAGGCTTTGGGCGGCGCAGGGGGATCAATCTTCCTGGCGACGTTGGCGATCGAGGAGCTCGCCCGAGTCGACGCGTCAGCGGCCATTTACGTCGACGTCCACAATACCCTGGTGAACAACGCCCTGCTCAAATGGGGCACGGACGAACAGAAGCAGCGGCTGTTTCCCCGAATGACCACCGGACTTCTCGGGGCCTACGCCCTATCGGAGCCGGCGAGCGGCAGCGACGCATTCGCGCTTCAGTGCAAGGCCGAACGGAAGGGTGACCATTGGGAACTGACCGGGCGGAAATTCTGGATCACGAACGGGGCCGAAGCCGGGCTCTTCGTCCTGTTCGCCAACGCCGACTTTTCGAAGGGCTACAAAGGCATCACGGCGTTCTTGGTCGAACGGGATTTTCCCGGTTTCTCGGTTGGGAAGAAGGAGAACAAGCTCGGCATTCGGGCGTCCAGCACGACGGAATTGATCCTCGAAAATTGCCAGGTCCCGCTTGGCAACGTTCTCGGGCCCGTGGGCATCGGATACAAAGTCGCGATCGAGACCCTGAACGAAGGCCGGATCGGCATCGGCGCGCAAATGATTGGGATCGCCCAAGGGGCGCTCGAGTGTTGCATTCAGTACATCAAAGAACGGAAGCAGTTCGGCAAGGCGATCGCCGATTTCCAAGGGGTCCAGTTCCAGATCGCGCAAATGAAAGTCGAGCTCGAAGCCAGCCGGTTGATGGTGTATAACGCCGCCCGTCTCAAAGACGCCGGACACCCATTCATCGAAGAGGCTGCCATGGCCAAGCTGTTCAGCGCCCAAGCCGCCAACCGGATCGCGGGTCAAGCGCTCGACCTGTTCGGCGGCTACGGATACTCGAGGGAATACCCGGCGGAGAAGTTCTATCGAGACGCGAAGATTGGCACGATTTATGAGGGCACTAGTAACATGCAGCTGCAGACTATTGCCAAGGCTCTCCTGAAATAGGCACTCGATGGAACGTGGAATGTCGCGCGCGCTGCTGTACTTGAGCCTGATGGGGGCCACCGCGCCGGCCGCGGCGGCTCAGCAAGGGGCCGACAGCGCCCTAACGCTCCAGCAAGAGCTGGAGGCTTGGTTTCGCGAGGCGTCTCGCAAAGCCCCAGGCGCGTGGGGCATCGCGGTGGCGGACAACCAGGGCCGGCTGTTGTGGGGAGTCCAGCCCACCCGGACAATGATTCCCGCCTCCACGGTCAAGCTCTTTACCACCGGCTTTGCTCGAAGCATCCTCGGAAGCGACGCCCGAAAGACTACCCGGGTCACCGGCGCCGGAACGGTCGATCCGGCAACCGGAACCTGGAAGGGTAGTTGGGCCCTCGAGCTGAACGGCGACCCAACCCTGGAACATCGGGGTCCCGAAGTCACCAGTCTGTCGGACTTGGCGGCCCAACTTGCCACTCGGGGCATTCGACGGCTGACCGGGCCCCTGTCCGTGACCAGCGCCGTCGGCTCCGCCACTGCCGCGTTTCCTTCGACGTGGTCGGTCCGGCATCAAGGAAGGACTTTCGCGCCGCTGGTCGGCAATCTCACGATCCACGACAACGTCATCGTCGTCCGGGTGGCCCCGGGCACCAAAATTGGGCGTCCGATCCAAGTGATCGGCACCGAGCCGAATCGAATCGGCCCTCTGTTCACGGTGGTGGCCAAAACCACCAACGGGCGACGCTCGAGGATCCGGATCGAGGCCCGAGCCAATGGCCGGTACCTCATCGCGGGGACGTTAGGCATCAAGGCTCGGGCCCGCTCGATCAGCAGGGTGGCGTCCGATACTCGCCCGATACTCGAAGTAATGTGGTCGACCGCGCTGGCCGATGCCGGTATCGAATGGACTCCGGCCGCCGGCCTGGTCGGCGGCTCGCTCGGCACGACTGTCATGGCTGAGGTTCACTCTCCGGTATTCGACTCCATCGCCAGCGAGATCAACCGGCGGAGCCTCAACCTCGGGGCGGAGCTGCTACTGAAGTGGGCGGGGGGCAGCGATCCGGCTCCAGCCGAGCGGCTCACCGCCCATGTCCAACAAATTACCGGCGATTACACCGGCGTTCGGCTGGTCGACGGGAGCGGCTTGTCGGATCTGAACCGCGTCTCACCGTATACATTCGTCTCGTACCTCGCCCGGTTCCCATTGGCGCAAGGGGGCCGCAACTTTTCGATGCTGCTGCCTCCGAACGGCTCTGGGACGCTCTACCATCTCGCCACCGGACTCCCGGATCGCGGTGTCGTTCGGGCCAAGACCGGCACCTTGGGCAACGTCGCCACCTTGGTCGGATACCTCGGCCGGCCGGACGGCGTCCTGTTGATTTCCCTGATGTACCAGGGCGGTCGGGTTGGGCCGGCCCGCCAGGCCCAATGGCGCCTGTTCCGAACCCTCGGTGCCGAAGGCGTGATCATTCCAGCCGATTCGGTGGACACCGACGACCAGCTCGGTGGCAACGAACCGCCGTAACCTGGTTGTCCCTTTAACCGGGCTCTTGGCCGGGAAGCTGGTCCTCCCACAGCGCGTAGATGTTCCCCTCCGGATCGGCGATCATCGCCATGACCCCCCAGGACATCTGGGTCGGCTCGCTCACGAAGGCCACGCCCTTCGCATGCAACTCCCCGCAGAAATGAAGCAACCCCGGCACGTAGAAAGTGATCCCGGTATGACGCCCTACCATCGCCTTGGCGTCGGGGTGGGCGGCCGGGTGGACCCCTAGATGCGGCGGCGTTTCAAGGAACTCGGCCCCGAAGGAACCTTGCTTGTTGACGGCGAGGCCTAAGGTGTCGCGATAGAACACGACGGCGCGTTCGAGATCGTTGACGAAGACCGCGACCGAATGCATTTGATTGATCATGAATCGAGGGATTGGAAGGCGGTGGCGTAATTACGGCGCATCCGGATCAGACCCGGCCGCTCGAGGGGAGTATCGGCAAAAAGAGCGGCGAACTCAGCCTCTGAAAGCCGGTCGAAGAACTGAGGGTCATCGGTGGCGATGGCGCCCCGGTCTTGGTACGCGAGCCGGTCGGCCGGCGCGGCAAAGCGTTCATTCCAAGGACAGACATCGTTGCAGATGTCGCAACCGAAGGCCCAGCCCTGGAACCGCTCGGCCAGCGCGGGGTCGGGGTCGGGCTTGTGCTCGATCGTGAGGTACGAGATACACTTGGTGGCGTCGAGGATCCGTGGTGCGACCAGCGCGCCCGTCGGGCAAGCCTCCAGACATCGGGTACAGGTGCCGCAATGATCGGTCTCGAATGGTGAGTCGAGTTCGACGGCCAGGTCGGTCAAGACACTTCCGATGAAGAAGAACGCCCCGGCCCCTGGACGGATCAGCATCGTATTCTTGCCGATCCAACCCAAACCCGCTCGGCTCGCCAGCTCTCGCTCGGGCACCGGACCCGCATCAGCATAGGGTCGCGCCACCGTCGCGCCCGAATCAAGCGCAAAACGGCTCAGGTGGCCGAGTCGCTCGGTGAGCTCGAGATGGTAGTCCCGGCCTCGGGCGTACTTCGCGATTTTC
>JANNQX010000285.1:0-57977 GCA_031400975.1 Gemmatimonadota bacterium | reverse complement strand
GCCGGCCGGGCAAGCCATTGCGGTTGGGCTCATACATCTCGATCGAACTCAACACGGCGACCGCGGTTCCGGAGTGGGGCGGGCAGAAAGTGTATGTGATGATGGAAGACGACGCCCACTTGACCGACGAGGGCTGGAAGTTCTTCTGGCCCCGGCAGACCCAGTGGTACCTGATCCGGTAAATGACCCTGAACCCGGTGGTTATTGAGTCTGCGATTCCGACATTGCGGGTTGCCGACGTCGACCTCTCGTTGCCGACTTATGACGCGCTCGGATTTTCGGTCGCCTGGCAGCATCGGCTTGCTCCGGCGGCGCCGCGGCTCACGGCTATCCGGCAGGGAGGCGTCCAGGTGTTCCTCACCGAACACCCGGTCGCCCCGACGGGCGCGGTCGTCTACTTTGCCGTGCGGGGGCTTGACCAGCTGGTTGCTCGGGCCGGCGGTGCCGGCGTGCGGCCCACCAACGGGCCCGAGGATCGGCCGTGGGGCAGCCGGGAGGCCTACTTTGCGGATCGCGATGGCAATGTGCTGCGTTTCGGCGAGGTGATCGAGCGTTGAGAAAGGAGGGGGATGCCTCGCTACGCGGCGTTCCTTCGTGGGGTAAGTTATGACGCCGCTTTCATGACGATGCTCGAGAAAATATTCGGCACCAAGGTGACGACTCGAACCTGGGAAACTGTGCGGAAATGCGCGGCGGCATAGGAAGCCCCGGCCCCAAGCCGGCGGTTGCCAAGGTCTTCGACGGCTACCCACCCAACGTTCGCCGGAAGCTCCTGGCCTTGCGATCGCTCATCTTTCAGACAGCGGCTCGGACTGAGGGAGTTGGGGAGCTTCTGGAAACGCTGAAGTTGGGGGGAGCCTGCCTACCTGACCGCTGAGAGTGGATCGGGCAGCACGATCCGGATCGGGTGGAAGAAGTCCAGGGCATCGGAGTATGCGATTTACTTCAACTGCAACACCACCCTCGTCGAGTCATTTCGGACCCAGTTTCCAGGTCAGTTCAGGTACGAGGGCAACCGCGCGATTGTGTTCGGTGACCGTGAGCCGGTTCCCCAAAGTGCGTTGCGCTCCTGTCTTCGGGCTGCCCTCACGTATCATCGCCGGTCTATTTCGCGTAGTAGCCAACCGCAACTGTGACGTCGACTGAGCCGCCCTGGCTAACCGTGGGGTGTGATTGCGAAGATCGCCCCTCGCAGGGGGCCAGCCACGGGCTCGATTCGCTCCTCAATCGGACGGTACCCCGGTGCGGTTACTCTGAACGTGATCGCCCGATCGCCCGGAACACCACAGATCCGAAAGGCGCCCCGCGCGTCGAGGTCGATCGCCCATTCGAGCCGGTTGGACCCGGCCAGGATCCGGTGATGAGGCCGGTTCGGCAGGTGATCGACACGAACGACGCCCGGCCCTTCCACGATCGCAGTGACGCGAGCCTGCGGGAGTGGGCGCCCGGTCACGCTGTCGAGCACCACCCCACCCACCACCGGTGATGCCGGCTTTTCGGGATCGGCGCGGCACACCGTGCGCGCCACCAGCTCGGCCGACGGCATCGGCACCGCGGCCGTATCCGTGACCCCGCGCTTGAGCGTAATCCCCACTCGAACCGGGTCCTGCGCGAACGCATCCAGGATCGGATGGTCGACGGTCAGGACGTATTGGCCCAACCCGGCGGCCTCGATCCTGAATCGGCCGGCGTCGTCGGTCGTGTCCACCTGGACGCCTCCGAGGGTCACCAGGGCTCCCTTCAACGGTTTTTCGGTCAGGAAGTCGACCACGGCGCCGGTCACAGCCGTGGCCCGGGCCCCAGCGCCGATGTCTGGTGTTACGCCGTCGCCGCTCGTGACGACCATGGCCTCACCCCCCACGTCCTGATAGCCATCAAGGCTTTCGCGGGCGCCGACTAAGGTGGCCCTCCGCGCCAGGATGGGAACTCGCATCCGCCAGCGTCGGATGAACCACCCACCCGACGGTAGCCGCGCGAAGGCGATCGATCCGCCGACGCTATCAACGTCGGACGGCAGCTCGAGGCCCGTGAACTGAAACTCGAGTCCAACGAGAGCGAGCGACGTCTGATCGAGTCGGAGCTGACCCTGGATGTCGGGCTGGCGCCCGTCGCGGCTCGGCTCGAAGTCGAGCCCGATGAACCCGCCGGCCGGCGCCACCGCCCGGAAGCAGTGGTCGTCGAGAAACTGCTCCGAGAGTAGGAGATTGGCGTCGGGGCCGAAGAACGTCCGACCGGTCGGACGGTCTTGGACCCAGCCGTTCTGGTGGAGGTCCTCCGGATCCGCGGCGACAAATGGTCGGGCACTGCTGCTCTGCCGGGTCGCGCGGCTTTCCTGGACGACCCGCGCCCGCGCGTCGAGCCGGCGGTCCCAGGTTCTCAGCTCGAGCACAACCGGACCGGTCACCCGGGTGAGCGTCGTGCTGGTGACCGCCTTGCGGGCTTCGTCCCAGAGTCGGGAGGTGGCGCTTCCCTCCTCGGGGTCGAGACGGCACACCGCCGGCCGGTCGGCGACGGTGATCTCCGCGAGCGAGAGTGGCTTGGGCGCGAGCGCCATGGCGAGCGCGATCGCTTCACCCTCCGCGATGGTCAGCAACTCCGAGGTGATGCCGCTGAACCCGATTGCGTCTACTCGGATCAGATACCGGCCGGCTGCTGGCGCGGTCAGCAGGGCGCGACCTGACTCATCGGGCCAGGAGTCGGGCGACGACCGCGCCCGAGGAATGACGGAGCGAGACGAGGGCGCCAGGAATCGCTCGGCTCGTCGTGCTATCCGTAGCGCGGACCGTGATCGTCTGCGCCCCGAGCGGGGCAGCGACGACGAGCCCAAGGACGGCCAACCTACTGAGGTTGTTCACCGGTTCGCGTCCACAAAATGAGCACCCCGCATAGGTTGCCGGTGGAGAGGAACTCTATCGGAGTTTCCGACGGACCGCGATAGACCTCGACGGCTTGGAGGTCCGCCGTACCAATGCCACTCAGATCAGGCGGCTGCGAGGGGTCACCTAACGACCAGACCCTGGCTCCGTCGATGACCACGGAGAGGAAACACAGGCGGGCAACGTCTACGCTGCCACAAGTAAAGCCAGCCCCGCTTCCGCCCCCGAGATTTCTGCTCGAAACCGCCACGGACCCGGTACAGGGCCAGGGTAGCGGCATCAACCGCACCCCGAGCACCTGCCGGAGCACCTCCCGCGATTGGGGCCGGCTCCCGAGAGGCGAGGTGGGCTCGATCGAAGAATCGACCAAACCCCATCTTCCGCCGGGCGTTGAACTCTTCCATCTTGCCGCTCTCGACGGTCGTGCTCGGCGCTGTTACCAGCAGGGTTTCAAGCCGGACCCCTCTCCCGAAAAGAAGCAGGTCCAGGTTCAAGGTGTCGTTGACGACGACCTCCACCTCGATCGAGAGAGGCGTGTAGCCTATGGCTCGGGCGGTTAGGCGATGGCGGCCGGAGGGTAAGGCGCCGAACGTGTACACGCCCGAGATGTTGGCTTGCGTGGTTCGGCCCAATTCCGGGATCTCGACGTACGCGAATGGGATGGCCGCGCGCGTCGAATCGGATCGAACCTGGCTGCGGACCAACGCCTGGGCGGCCGTCGAGCCGGTCGGGGCAAGGAAGCCGATCATCAAGGTGAACACCCGTCCGAGCATCCTGGGTACTTTCGTCTGCCGAGCTGCGGTCTAGAGGCGTCGTCAACAATGCCGGCCACGAGGCACAACCAAGACCAATGATACAGAAAGAGCCGTCGGATGGAAGCAGCAGGCCGGCAGCTTTAGGCTAACAAGGCCAGCCTCAGCCACCGCAGGGCGCTTCGCGATCAGCGGCCGGAACCCACCGACCGGCTCGCCGGGTTCTTGGACTGAGGAGAACTTCGATTACAAGAAATGACT
The DNA here is from genome assembly GCA_031400975.1 of Gemmatimonadota bacterium. Classification (GTDB taxonomy): domain Bacteria; phylum Gemmatimonadota; class Gemmatimonadetes; order Gemmatimonadales; family GWC2-71-9; genus SHZU01. The sequence goes on along the minus strand of JANNQX010000285.1, from coordinate 54,088 downwards.
CAGCCACCACCACCGCCCACGTTGCAAACCGCTCCACTGGAAGTGGTGGAGCACTGCGACAACTATTGGCTTAAGGTAGGCCCCCGTGCCGTAACGGTTGTCCAGCATCCAGGAGAGGAGCGCCGTTCCGTTACACCACTCGGGACGTACAACTTCCCCACCTCTGCTTCCAGATCGATCACTGATACTTGGAATCGGATTGCCACGACAAACGAGCATCCGGCTAGCCATGCAACGAGCATAGAGCCCGTCGGCCCAATCGGCGGTCTAGGAGGGTCGCTCCTGACGACGCGACCTGATCGCGGCCGTCGAGGGTGCGCCCTGAAGCGGCCTGGGGGGTGGGTCCGAAGGTTCGGATCGTCAGCCCTGCGTCAGACACGGCGCCGAGTGGTGTTTGGTCGCTCCGTTCGGCCTGCTGACGGTGTCCTGACGGCCGTCGAGTTGATTGCAGGGGCGTCGAGTGACGCGCACGCTCGTCTGCCGGTCCAGCCGGACGCCGCTTGGGTCACTCCAGAGAAGGGGTAACGGCTAGGCTGCTGGGGGAGCAAGCGTAGGAACCACACTCTATCCGGCGAATGGCCCGATGATCGCACCGCGACGAGCAAGCTTGGCAGCTCCAGGCCGACGAGCTCGGCCGCGACTGCTGTGGGTCACCCATCTCTTGCCGTGGCCTTCGACCGGTCATGGGGCTCTTCAGCGAACCCACCACCTGATTCGGCAACTCGCCGAGGTCTATGACATTCACTTGTTCGCCCTTTCCAACGGGGCCGGTGATGTGACCGACCTCCGTTCAATGGGAATTCGAGACGCAACCCTGGCGAAAGCTCCAGGGCTGTTGCGAAAGGCCGAAGCCCTCGGGGCAAGCTGGGTCACTCGGTCTGGCTATTGGCACGGGCTGTTCTTGGATGGGGCGCTGCGTCGATCGATCGCGCGGGCAGCGACGCCCCGAAGCAACCTCCTGCTGGACACGATCTACCTCTCTCAATATCTCGCCAACCTGCCCCAAACGAATCTCATCCTCAACCACCACAACGTCGAGTCCCACCTCCTTGCCGAGCGGGCGAAAGGTCAGTCGCCACTAGCGCGACGTTTCTATCACCATCAGTCAAGGCACACCCTCGCGGTCGAGCGAGATGTTGCCACCCAGGCTCGCCTGAATCTGGTCGTCTCGGACCTCGAGGTTGAACGCCTTCACGCGGTGGCCCCGTCAGCACGAACACTGGTGGTCCCAAACGGCGTTGATGTCGGCTATTTCAAGCGGCGCCAGAAACCCGTGGTGCCCTACTCTCTCGTCTATGCCGGCGGGATGGACTGGTTCCCCAACCGCGATGGTGTTCAATGGCTGGTTACCGAGCTTTGGCCAAGACTGGTCGCGGTTGAGCCGCGGCGGACACTGACAATCATTGGTAAATGCCCACCTAGATCGGCCGTGGCTCTGGCCCGCCGGGACTCCCGGGTTACCGTCACCGGCTTTGTCCCCGATGTTCGCCCCCATCTCGAGCAGGCGGCGGCGTACATCTGCCCGATCCGGGTAGGCGGCGGAACTCGGCTCAAAGTCCTTGATTGCCTTGCCATGCAGGTTCCGATGGTGGGCACTGGTTTCTCGGTAGAAGGTTTGGGGATGGAGCCGGAGATTCACTACCTCCGGGGGGACACTGTCACCCAGATTGCCGACGGACTACGCCGGCTCGACAGCGATCAATTGCTTGGCGAACGGCTTTCCCGGGCCGGACGCCGTTTGGTGGTCGAACGATTCTCCTGGGATCGCATTGGGGCGAGCCTGATCGCCGGACTGGAAAGCAACCTCGCGAGTCCATCCCGCTGACCGTTGCCACCATGCCCCCGATTCGCGTCGCCTTACTCATCGACACCATTGAGGTCTCGGGGCCTGGCCGCCAGCTCAGTGCGGCGGCGACGGAGCTAGTCGCCCGGGGCGTCAATGTTCTCGTCGTTGTCTTCCGTCGCGGGGGGGCACCGCAGTCGCCGTTTGAACGACATCTGCAGTCACTATCGATCCCGTTCGCCGTGGTCGAGGAGTCGGGTCCACTTGGCATGACAACCGTCTCGCGTGTTAGGGCCCGCCTCGCGGAGTGGCGCCCGACAGTCATCGAAACGCACGGCTACAAGTCCTCAGCGGTCGCATTTGCCCTGCGAATTCGGGGGTCGCGAGTGCCGTGGCTGGCCTTCTATCACGGGTGGACCACCGAGAGCTTTCGAGTGCGGCTCTATCACGGCCTCGACCAGGTGGTGATGCGGTTCGCGGATCGGGTCGTCGTGATGTCCGAGCGACACAAGCGATCCTCATGGATCCCGCCGACCCGAGTCGTGGTCCTCTATAACGCGATCCTTCCGTTAGCTCCTCCAGCCCCGCGCGGCCCACGACTCGGTCCATTGCGTCTCGCTGCTATTGGGCGCCTCAGCCCCGAGAAGGGAGTTGATGTTCTCCTTCGGGCCGCGCGACTTCTTCGAGACGCCGGGACGGAGTTCTCTCTGGAGATCGTCGGCGACGGTCCTCAACGACGGAAGCTCGAGACGTTGATGACCAGGCTTGGTCTTGGGGGCTCGGTGCGTTTCCGAGGTCACGTCGCCGACGTTGAGCCGGTCTATGCCCGAAGCGACCTGATTGTGATCCCCTCGAGGAGTGAGGGCCTTCCGAACGTATTGCTCGAAGCTATGGCAAGGGATCTACCGGTTGTGGCCACGTCCGTGGGTGGGATTCCTGAGATCTTGGACGATGGGTTGGCTGGACTGATTGTTCCGCCCGAGGATCCGCGCGCGGTTGCGGGCGCGATTCGGTGCGCCAGCGTCCCCGAGTTTGCCGCGAGGGGCAAGGCGAGCCGGGCAGCGGTTTCGATGCGTTTGTCGGTCGCCTCGCGGGCGACGAGGCTCGTTGAGACCTATCGAGAGCTTTCGGGATCGGTCCGACCGGGCACCGGGGTCGGCTCCGCCTTTGTGAGTGTTCTTGCCGCTCCTGGGCTGCTTGGTTCCGGCTTGCAGTTCGTCAAGCAGGCCCTGAGTCGGACGAAGGACGTTGCCGAGAATCGCCGGAACTCTCCCAGCCGTTTGGTTGGTCGCGCGAGAGGCTTGGACTGGGGATGGTCTAGCGAACGGTCGAGTCGGGTTTGGTGTCCGCCAACCTGGCGAAGAAGGCATCCGTGACATAGAGCGCCGACTGCCCAGTGGCGTGAGCCTGGAGGTAGAGCGCATCGCTACGGGGTAACAATCGGAGGATCTGGGTCTTGTTCAGGGAGGTACTCAGGAAGACGCCCGGCACCAGCTCGCGATTCATGCCCTTGGCGGCAAGGGTCGAGAGCCGTTCCATGGTCTCCGCCGACGGGAAGGTGGCTTTGGCGCGAAGGAAGTCCCGAATTTGATCGGCCTTGAGCCAGGCCAGGCTTTTGACCAACAGCGGCGTCGTTGAGGCGTCATAGTCGAGGTCCGGCACTGCAATTCGGCCGGTCGAGTCGTCGTACTTCGGGGTGCCGACGAAATAGATCTGCCCCGAACTGGTGCCGCCAAACCTGACCCCGAGGGCAAGCCGGCCACCACCGATCCCATATGCAGCCACTTCCCTGATCTCAATCGTTCCGCCCGGGACGTTGATCGTCTTTCCCGCCAATGCCTTCGAAAGACCGCTGTTGATCAGGAGATAGTCGAACCGGCCCTCGGTGAGCAGGTCGAGGCCGGTTTCGCCGCTCGGCGGCTCGAGAGCGGGCAGAGGGATCAGCGCCACCGATGGCTTGGGGCCGGTTTCGATCTTGGGCCGCGCCACGATCCCGATCGTGCCGCCGAGCATTTCGCGGGTGCCGCCGAGCTGGCCGAGCCGAATGCCTTCGGGGCGGAGCAGCAGCCAGACGCTGTCCGCTAGTCGGATCGGCTTTTGGATCTCATTCCAGACCTTCTCGACTTGGCTCTTGACGTCCATGGTCTTCAACTTGGCGGCCAGTTTGGGAAACTGTCCCCGAAGAGCCCCCTGGGCGGCGTCGAGTACTTTGCCCGTCACGTCGATCTTGAGAAAGGTGACTTCGCACTGGTCCCGCTCGGTCTTGGTGAGTGGGCCGAGATAGCTCAGTTTGGGTTGGGCCACCAATTGCCATTCCCGATTGATCTCCGGCCGAATTGTGATGGCCACCCGGGCTCGAGGTTCCTTGCCGGAGGTCCCGCACGAGCCGCTGACTTCCGGCCCAATGGGTGGATTGTACCAGCCCCGGCCCTGATAGCGGATCGTGGCCGCGATCTGGAAGGTGTCGCCCCTAACGTTGATGGCAAACGGGCTTCGGGTGATCTCGTAGGCAAAGGCTGCCCGCTTTTTGCCCGGGATCGAAATTCGCTGGTTGATGTTGCCCAATCGGCGGGGAAGTTCCTGCTCCATCAGGTCGGCCGCGGTGTTGAGGTCGATCAGCAGCGGCATGTTGACGACCGTGGGCGGCAGGGCCGGGGGCAACTCGGCCGGGGCCACCCGGAGCCGATCGGGCGGCGGGGCCAGGACGTCCGACGCCGCCTTACAGCCGGCTACCACGAGGATCAGGAGAGTGCCGAGCGTTCGACTCATTGAGCAATCGTAGCGCTCGGCTGCCCGGGCACAAGGGAGGCCTTGCCTCTCGCCCCCGCGAGCGTCACGTTATAGCCATGAACCGACCCTATCTAGTTCCATTGGCGCTCCTAGCCGGCTGTGCCCCGTCCACCCCTCCCGCCGACCTTGTTCTCAAGAACGGCCTCGTCTACACCGCTGATGACCAGATGCCGAAAGCTGAGGCAGTGGCTATTCGGGGTCCCGATATTGTTTTCGTCGGCTCGAACGCCGAGGTCGCGAAGTTCGTCGGATCGAAAACCCGGGTCGAAGATCTGGCCGGGGCTACCGTCCTCCCCGGTCTGGCCGACGCGCACTACCATCTGAGCGGTGTCGGGGAGCGAGAAATGGTCCTCAACCTGGAGGGCACCGGCACCAAGGCCGCGTTCCTCGCCAAGGTGGCCGACCGGGTCGCCACGACGAAGCCAGGCGATTGGGTCACCGGGCGGGGGTGGATTGAGACATTTTGGGTCCCCCAGGAATTCCCGACCCGCCAGGATCTCGACCGAATTGCCCCCAACAATCCGGTGGCGTTGATCCGGGCGGACGGCCATGCGTTGGTGGCGAACACCAAAGCGCTGGCCCTCGCGGGAATCACCAAGGCTACTCCGGCGCCCCCGGGCGGTGCCCTCAACAAGGATGCCAAGGGCGAACTGACCGGGATGTTGATCGACGGGGCGATGGGGCTCCTCTACCGAGTGGTCCCGCCCCCAACGTCCGCCGACCAGGACTCCTCGTACATCATCGGGGCTCGGCGGAGCGTGGGGTTGGGGTGGACCCAGGTTCATGATGCCGGGGTCCCCTGGGCTGATGTCGCCCGGATTCGGCGGCTCTATGGCCTGGGGTTGATCAAGCTTCGGACCTATCAGGCCATCGGGGCGCCGGGCGCCGATGCGGACTCGCTCCTGGCCCACGGCGCCAGCGTCGACGAGTTCGGGGGCCGCTACACCCTTCGGGCACTCAAGGCCGTCGTGGACGGGGCGTTAGGCTCGCGCGGGGCTTTGTTGCTCGATCCCTACAGCGACGATGCCAAGACCCATGGCTTGCTGACGACCGACACGGCCGCGTTTCGGACCATGATGGTCCGGGCCCTCGAGCGAGGCATTCAAGTCGAGACCCACGCGATCGGGGACAGCGGCAACCGACTGGTGTTGGACATGTACGCCGCCGCGTTCAAGGCCGTTCCAGTGGGAGAAAAGCGGCTCGTCAAGGAACCCCGATGGCGGGATGAACACTCCCAGATCATCGACCTAGCGGATATCCCGCGGTTCAAAGAGCTTGGAGTGATTCCCTCGATGCAGCCGTCCCATGCGATCGGCGACCTCTATTTCGCTCCGGCCCGCCTTGGCGCCAAGCGATTGCAGGGTGCCTACGCCTGGAAGACCTTCATTGATATGGGGGTGCCGGTGGCGGGCGGGTCGGATGCTCCGGTGGAGCGGGGCGAGCCGATGATCGAATTCTACGCCGCGGTCGCCCGGCGTGATATCCGGGGCAACGCGGGGCCTGATTCACTGTGGCACCCGGAGCAGAAGGTCAGCCGGACCGAGGCGCTCAAGATGTTCACCAAGTATGCGGCATTCGCGGCGTTCGAGGAGAACAAACGAGGCTCGATTACGGTGGGGAAATGGGCCGATCTGACGATTCTCGATCGCGATATCATGACGATCCCCGAGGCCGATATCCTGACGACGAACAACGTCATGACCGTCATCGCTGGTGAAATCGTGTACACCAAGCCGGGGCGGTAACGCCTCGGTTTACATGGGGGCTACTCGGCTACGAGGTCCCGAAGGTCTTGAGACCGATTCCGGCTTACCGCCAGCTCGGTCCCATCGGTGAGCAGAGCCACGAGACCCTTGCCCCGCCGCCGGAATTTGGCGACCAAATCGAGATTCACGATGTGGGTTCGATGAATCCTGAGAAACTTGGTCGAGTCGAGTCGGGCTTCGAGCCGGTTCAAGGACAAATGTAGGAGGTGCTTCGTCGCCCCGACGTGGGCCGCCACGTAGTCACCCCGAGCCTCGAACCAGGACACTCCGGCCACGGCCACCGGAATGACCGAAGCCCCCGATCGCACGAACAGGCGGGTGATCGGCCCGGCGCTCAAGGCCTCGCGAAGCCGGTCGAAGGCGGCCGGTCCGGTCGGTTCGCCGATGGCGGCCCGGACTCGCTCCAGCGCCAGGCCGAGTCGTTCGCGGCCAAACGGCTTCAGTAGATAGTCGAGGGCCCCAAGTTCAAAAGCGGTGACGGCGTGCTGGGCGTAGGCCGTTGTAAAGACCACGAACGATTGATGCGTCACTCGGTTCAGCACCTCGGTGCCGAGGAACCCGGGCATCTCGATATCGAGAAAGATCAACTCCGGCTTCAGGCTGTTGATGGCCTCGACCGCAGCCGGTCCGCTGGCGGCCTCCCCGATGCAGGTCACCCAGTCGACCTGCGCGAGCATGTCGCGGAGCCCGGCGCGGGCCACCGATTCGTCATCGACGATCAGGACTTGAAGCTTCACTCGTCGGGGTCTTTGGGAATGGACAGCGAAGCGGTGAAGCCACCGCCCGGCGTGGTCGAGAGCTCAAGGCGTGCCTGGCCGCGATAGAGAACCGCCAACCGATCTTTGAGCCGGGCAAGTCCGGTGCCGCTGCTTCGGTCGACTTGTTCGGGGGTCGCTCCGGCGCCGGTATCACTCACGGTCACTGTGAGATGATCGGCGACGATCCGGCCGGTGATCTCCACGATCGTCGGCTCGACCCGCGGACCGGCCCCATGACGGACGGCGTTCTCGACGAGGGTTTGGAGTGCGAAGGATGGAATCATCGTCGCTTTGGCGTCGTCGGGGAGATCAATTCGGACATCGAGCCTGGCATCGAATCGAATCCGCTCGATCGCGAGGTAGCGCTCAACAAAGGCCAACTCATCGGCGAGCGGGACGAGATCCCGGTCTTCTTCGAGCGTCGTCCGGAGCAAGCCGGCCACTTGCTCGGCGGCGGCCGATGCGCGGGCCGGGTCGCGGGGAATCAACTGCACCACCGTATGCAGCGCATTGAACATAAAATGAGGATTCAGTTGGGCCCGGAGCGTCGCTAACTGCGCCCGAGCCGCCAACGACTCGGCTCGGACCGCGCGCTCGGCGGCGTGAGCCGCATAGGAAATCCCCGCGACCATCACATAGAACCAGATCCCGAGTACGAGATAGCCGGTCGCCGCGTACGGGACCACCGCCGGCGGGCCGGTGCGGATCAGCGGACCGACAACCGTAATCAGTCCGATCCAGGCGGCCGCGTAGACAACCGCGCCGGCGGCGTGGATCGCGAGGAACCTGAGCCGCATCGGATACGGCCATTCCAGCTTGGTCGTCAGCCGTTGCACGACGAGCCCGAGGAGGGCTGCCAGGACCACGGCCTGGATCCCCGCGAATGCGGCGCTGTGGAGGGTGGTGCGGGGGTGGGCGGTGAGAATCAGGAGGGAGTACAACGCCCAGACCGGGATCCAGCCGATGACCAGCTGAAGCCACACCCACGAACGGGTCCTTCGGGTCAAGGAAGTCGTTTGGCCTCGATCTTCAGTGCGCCTTCGGTCCAGGTCTTTCCGCCGTCGGTCGAGCGGTCCTGCTGGAACTTGAACGCGGCCTGAGTAATGTCGTAGAACCGGGTCCGCGACACCACTGGCTTGCCCTCGGCGTCGGTGCTCTGCGCACTCTGGTGCATTTGGCCGTCCTTCCACTCGGCGGTGGCCGAGGTGAAGCGGGTCCGGTAGACATCGAGGAGCGAGAGACTCCATCGTCCCGCCGTCACGTCGAACACCCGAACACTGTGGCTCATCGCCTTCGGGTTGCCGGCCTCATCGGTTATCTGCATCTCGTCTTGGATGCCCCAGCCATCGAGGGCCCGGCTGGCTGTCCAGGTCCCAACCATTTTCGGCATTCCATGGATTCGGGCCGCCAGGGACGGGGGCGGGACCCGGACTTGGAGTTGCCACTTTCCGATCAGGAAGTCGAATTGATTGGCTTCGCGGGGCCGGCTCGGCGCGGCGGGCGCGGCCCCGGCGTGCTGGGCGGTCAGCGTACTGGGCATCGCGGCGAGCGCGATGAGGGCGATGGCGCGGCGGACCGACATGGGCTCTCCTGGTTGGGTGGACAATGCCACGCCCCGCGCCGCCGATCCAGGCGCCATTCGCCCAACGGGGTGGCGGGCCGGTTGAACGGGGCGGAACCCCGTAGCGGCCGCCCGCCCGGTGGCCGTACCGTTCGCGGCATGACAATCAGCCCGTTGATCGTCCTTCGCGACGTGACCCGAATCTTCCCCAGTGCCTCGGGCGGTTTCACCGCCCTGGCCGATATCAATCTGACCATCGATCGAGGCGATTTTGCCGCCATCGTCGGTCAATCCGGGAGTGGCAAGTCGACCCTGCTGGGCCTCTTGGCCGGAATCGACCGGCCGACCCGAGGCGAGGTATTGATCGGCGACACGGCCGTACACGCGCTGCCGGAACGGTCGATGGCTGCGTGGCGGGGGCGAACGGTCGGGATCGTGTTTCAGTTCTTTCAGCTGCTTCCGACCCTCACGGCGGTTGAGAACGTGATGCTGCCGATGGACTTCTGCAACGCATGGGTTGCCAAGGAGCGGCCGGGCCGGGCTCTCGCGTTGCTGGAACGTCTCGGTGTCGCCGACCAAGCTGACAAAGTGCCCGCCACGTTGTCGGGCGGCCAGCAGCAGCGAGTGGCGATTGCCCGGGCCCTGGCGAACGAACCAGCGGTGCTCTTGGCCGATGAGCCGACCGGGAACCTCGATTCCAAAACGTCGGCGGCGATCCTCGAGCTGTTTGCCAGACTGGTGGAGGAGGGCCAAACCGTGGTGATGGTGACCCACGAGCGGGGGGCCCAGCGAGTTGCCTCCCGGGCGATTACCCTGGCCGATGGGCGGGTAGTTTCGGACCACGTTGTCGCTCATGCTTAGCCCGCGGTGGCGGAAAGTGGTCCGCGACCTTTGGGTCCACAAGAGTCGAACCACACTGGTCGTCTTCGCGATCGCGATCGGGATCGTCGGGGCGGGCTCGGTGCTCAACACCTGGGCCATGCTTCGCCGGGTGACCCGAGATGGGTTCATGGCGACCAATCCGGCGTCCGCAACGATCCGAACCGATTCGATCGACGCGGCGTTGTTGGCGCGGGTTCGATCGATCCCGGGCGTGGCTTTCGCCGAGGCTCGACGGACGGTGGTCGGCAGGGTCATGGCGGAGGGCGGTTGGCGGACGGCGGTGCTGTTTTCATTGGCCGATTTTCCTGGAGCTCAGATCGGGACCTTGAAGACCGAGTCGGGCCAGTGGCCACCGGCCGACGGTGCCCTGGTGATCGAACGGTCGTCGGTCGAATTCTCAGCGATCGGAGTCGGTGAGTCGACCGCGGTTCAGATCGGCACGGCGGCGCCCCTCGGGTTGGCGGTGACGGGGATCGTTCGCGATGCCGGCCTGGCGCCCGGCTGGATGGAGCACGTCGTGTATGGGTTTGTCACGCCAGCCACTCTGGCTCGGTTGGGTGCGGCCTCCACTTTCAATCAACTTCAAATTGCAGTTGGGGACCGGTCTCTCAACCGCGAGGCGGTTCGCCGGATTGCGGCGGAGGTCAAGTCGGTCGTGGAGGCCTCGGGTCGGACGGTGGCGGACATCGAGGTGCCGGAGCCGGGTCGCCACATCCACGCGGGTCAAATCGACTCGTTGCTCTACACCCAAGGGGCGTTCGGCCTGTTATCGCTGCTGCTGAGCGGCTTCCTGGTGGTCAATCTGATGACCGCGATGCTGTCCGGACAGGTTCGGGAAATCGGGATCATGAAATCGATCGGGGCTCGGTCCGGCCAATTGGCGTGGATGTACCTGGCCCTCGCCCTGACGCTCGGCCTGGTCGCGTCGCTCCTCGCCCTTCCCGCGGCGGCCGTGATCGGCCGATGGTACGCCCAGTTCACCGCCGACCTCCTCAACTTCGACACCGCGGGCTTTGCGATTCCGAGCTGGTCCTTTGCCGTCCAGCTGGCCACGGGGGCGTTGCTCCCGGTGGTAGCCGCCGCGGTTCCGGTGGTCCGGGGTTGCCGGATTTCGGTGAGCGAGGCCCTCCGGGATTTCGGGATCGACGGTGGCGGCTCGGCCCTGGGTTGGATTCAACGCCGGTCGGGCGGCCTAGCCCGGCCGCTACTCCTCAGTGTTCGGAATGCCTTCCGCCGCCGCCAGCGGATGGCGCTGACGCTGATAACCCTGGCGACTGGAGGGGCGGTGTACCTCGGGGCGCTCAATCTCCGGGTTTCGATCGGCCAGGCCGTCGGCGTGCTGTTCGCCACCATGCCCTACGATGTGGGAATCCGGTTCGCCGCCCCGCATTCCGTTGACAGCCTCGAGGCTGCGATCGGCCAAGTGGCCGGCGTGTCGCGAGTAGAAGCCTGGAGCGCCTGGCGGGCCGCGGTGGCTCGGCCTAACGGGAGTCTAGGCAACACCTTCCCGATCAGCGGGGCGCCACTCGGATCGAACCTAGCCGGCTATACCCTCACGGAAGGACGGGCTATCGGGGCCGCCGATTCCAATTCGATCGTCGTCAATCGGCGTCTGATCGAAGAGGAGCCCGGCCTCGCGGTCGGAGCGACCGCGTCCCTCGTCGTGAACGGGCGACGGGCCGAGTGGACTGTGGTCGGGGTGGTGGAGTCGGGTCCAACGCCGGTCGCCCACACGACCCGAGAGACTCTGATCCGAATCGCCGGAGTCGCGGGAGTCGACCGGGCCGTGGTGGCCACCGTGACGACGACGCCCGCCGGCCAGGGCGAACTGAGCCGCCGGCTTCGGGAGACGCTCGAGGGGCAGGGTTTCGAGGTCGTCGCGAGCCAGTTGACGTCCGAGAGTCGCCGGTCGATGGAGGACCATCTCTTGATGGTGGCAGGCTTTCTCGGCTTGATGTCGCAACTCATGATCGTGGTCGGTGGCCTCGGATTGGCGTCGACGATCGGCTTGAACGTACTGGAGCGGACTCGGGAAATCGGCGTGCTCCGGGCTATTGGAGCTCGTCGAGGAGCGATCCTAACGATCGTTCAGGTCGAAGGCTTGGTCATAGGGATTCTCAGCTGGGCCTTGGCCGTCCCTCTCTCGGTGCCGATGAGTGTCCTTTTGGGCCAAGCCTTTGGCCGAATCATGATCCCGGTGCCAGTCCACTACACCCCAGCGGCGGCCGGGGTTGGCCAGTGGCTGGCCGTGGTCCTTGTGGTGTCCGTCACGGCGTGCGCGTGGCCGGCGTTTCGGGCCCTCAAGATCACCACCGCAGCGGCCTTGTCCTCCAGCACCTGATGCCCGGCGACGGGCTTGCCTCCGGACCGCGGAGGGATAGCTTCTCTGGATGAAGGCGATGGGTTTTGGCGGCACACTCGTCCTCTTGGTATTGGGGGCAGCCCGCTCGGCAACGGGACAGGCGGCGCCCGATACCACCCGGCCCCGCCATACCAAGGCGGATGTTGCGTTCATGCAGGGCATGATCGCCCACCACGGGCAGGCCATCGTGATGAGCGCGCTGGTTCCCTCCCGGACCGAGCGGGTGCCGCTCCGGATGCTGGCCGAACGGATCGCGGTGTCTCAGCGGGACGAGATCAAGCTGATGCGGACCTGGCTCCTCGACCGCCACGAGGACGCTCCCGCCGCCGACGCCCACCTGATGGATCACCCCGCCGGCGCTCCGATGGCCTTGATGCCGGGGATGCTGACCGCCGAGCAGGTGGCCCAGCTCGGGGCCACCACCGGGCCCGAGTTTGAGCGGTTGTTCCTCGAAGGCATGATTCGCCATCACGAAGGAGCTCTGACGATGGTGGCGACTCTCTTTGGTACTCCGGCCGCCGGCCAAGAGGTCGACGTCTTTCGGTTTGCGTCCGACGTCGACGCCGATCAGCGGGCCGAAATCCGCCGGATGCGTGCGTTACTCCAGGCGACGCCGAACGGAACTCGTCGTCCTTGACCTTCCTGTGTTCCTGAATGAGAAAGCATCCATGAGATTGTCGTTGTCAGTTTCCGCTCTGCTGTTGCTCGCGACGCCGCCATTCGCAGGGCTGGCGGCACAGGACGTGCCCAACACCCAGGCCCTCAAGGCCAAGGCCAAACCGAAAGCGGCCAATGACCCGAGGGTCGGCCTCAAAGCCGGCCTTCATGACGCCGGGATGGCGATCCGGAACCTCGAGCTGGTCGCGAGCGCGCCCAAGCCGCCGTCGTTCGACGATCCGGCCTCGCCGGGCAACTTTCTCTATGCCAACTCCGACATGGCCTTCGGCGGTTCGTTCGTGTTTCAAGGGAACTACAACGGATTCGAGGTGTGGGACATTTCGAATCCAACCGCCCCGACGATCCGGACGGTGTTCCCGTGCCCCGGCGGTCAGGGCGATCCGTCGGTCTACGGCAATCTCCTCTTCATCTCGGTCGAGGAGACCAGCGCCCGGATCGACTGCGGCAAACAGGGCGTGACCGACTCGGTGAGCGCGGATCGGTTTCGGGGCGTGCGGATCTTTGATATCTCCGATATCGACCATCCGAAACAGGTGGCGGCGGTCCAGACCTGCCGGGGCTCCCACACCCACACGCTGGTCAACGATCCGAACGACTCGGCTACACTCTACGTCTACGTGTCGGGCACCGGTGGCGTAAGGTCGGCTAGCGAACTCGCTGGCTGTTCCGACAAACCGGCCGAAGAAGACCCCAATACCTCACTGTTCCAGGTCGAGGTGATCAAGGTTCCGCTTGCTTCGCCGCAAGACGCCAAGGTTGTCAACCTTGCCCGAGTCTTTGCCGATCCGACGACCGGTAATGTCGACGGGCTCGCGAAGGCCGGTGATCATGGCCCGGGGACCCAGACGACCGCCCCGACCAACATGTGCCACGACATCACGGTGTACTCTGAGATGGGACTCGGCGCGGGCGCCTGTTCTGGTAACGGCATCTTGCTTGATATCCGTGACCCGGCGAATCCCAAGCGGATCACCGAAGTCAGTGACCCGAATTTCGCCTACTGGCACTCGGCGAGCTTTAACAACGATGCGACCAAGGTGCTCTTTACCGACGAATGGGGCGGCGGCACCAGCCCCCGGTGTCGCGCCACGGACAGACCGACTTGGGGCGCCGACGCGATCTACACGCTCACCGATGGCAAGCTCGAGCCGGGGAGTTTCTTCAAGCTGCCCGCCGCCCAGACGGAGGAGGAGAATTGCGTGGCCCACAACGGGTCACTGATTCCAGTGCCTGGCCGGGATATCATGGTTCAGGCCTGGTACCAAGGCGGGCTCTCCCTGGTGGATTTTACCGATCCAACCCGTCCGGTAGAAATTGGGTTTTTCGATCGCGGCCCGGTCGACGCGACCAAATCGGTGCTGGGTGGCTATTGGTCGGCGTACTGGTACAACGGTTACATCGTGGGATCGGAAATCGCTCGCGGGCTCGACTTGCTCAAACTGAAACCCGGAAAATTGCTGTCGAAGAACGAGATCGCCGCCGCTGAGTCGGTGCGGATGGACCGGTTCAATCCGCAGATGCAGACCAAGTTGGTGTGGCCGCCGAGCTTCGCGGTGGCGCGGGCGTATCTCGACCAGTTGGGGCGGAACCGGGGTCTTAAGGCAGCTGAGATTAGCCGGACAACCACCGATCTTGCCCGTGCTGAGCGCCTGGAGGGCGCCAAGCGGCAGGCGGTGCTGACGAGGGTTGCGACCCGGCTCGAGTCCACCGCCGACCGGGCTGGTGATTCGGCTCGGGTTCGGAAACTCGCGGCGGTGGTGGCCGAGCTTGCTCAGTAAGGGCGAGGCCGCTGCTCGAAAGTCGTCGTCACGACGGCCGCCAATTGGGAATCCGGCCCGGCGTCCACGGGGCTCCGGCGGCCTCGGCTTGATCCTCCAAACGCTTCAACTGATCGGCCAGGGCGCGTAGCTTCGGCAAGAACCCGCCTAACTGTTCCGATGCGACGCCGAGCGACCGCCGGTGGGTGGCGGTCGGCGCGGTCGTGCTCGACCACTGGGATTGGATGACCCGGCTGATTCGGCCCATCAGGGTAACCGGAACCGCTTCGTTCCGCCCGGCAATGGTTGGATCGCCGGAAAACTCGGACCGGAGTGCCATTGCCCCCGTCCGCACCGCACGTACGCTGTCGCGAAGGGCGACCGCCGCCTGGGGCGTTTGTTCGATGGCCTGGGTCAGGAGCCGAAGCCGGGTTTCGAGTTCGCCTAACGCCGCACCGCTACCCATTGCCGCCCGCTGAAGCCGAGCCGCGCCTTGATTGAACTGCGCGACTTGAACGCGGTCGGGGGCGGGCAGGGTGCCCTGGCCGAGCGGCCGGGCTTCAAATGGTTGAGGCGGGCCGACTGGGGTTTCGACGCCGTCCGACCGGATCGCCATCTGGACCCGATAGGACCCGGGCGCCACCATCGGGCCGGTCGGTCCGTCATCGTCGTTCTCGCGAGGCCGGGCGGGTGCGCCGGTGATGGGATCGGCCGGCGGGTAGCGGAGGTCCCAGGTGGTCCGTTGAATTCCGGCGGCGGCCGAAGTCGAGAGCCGGCGGACGAGGTTGCCATCGCCATCGGTCACTGTAAAGACGACCGTCGGCGCTTCTTCCTGATCTTCTTTCCTGAATTCATCCCACAACGGGACCGGCGCGTCGACCCCCCTCTTGGCGGCGTCCTTCTCGGCCGCCTGTCGTTTGGCCTTCCGGGTTTTGGGGGCCTCTTTGACGTAGTAGCTGAAGACCGCCCCGACCGGCGGATTGGGCGCGGTCCACAGGGCATCGCCTTGGGAACCCTTGGGGCCCCCGCCTAACGGCTGAGCCTCGACATACATCTTCGCTTCCTTGACCGGAAACAACACTGCCGGGGTTTCGACCGCCGCGGCCGCGCTCCGGAGGGGGGTGTAGTCGTGGAGGATGTAGAATCCCCGTCCAAACGTGGCGACGACGAGGTCGTTCTCGCGCCGTTGAATGGCTAGGTCGCGGATCTGAATGGTGGGAAGCCCGCCCTTGAGCTGGGTCCACTTGATCCCGCCATCGAGCGTCACATAGAGGCCGAACTCAGTGCCGACAAAGAGGATCTTGGGGTCGACGTGGTCTTCGACGATCGTCCAGGCCGAGCCGCGGTCCGGGAGGTTGCCGGTGATCGGGGACCAGGTCCGGCCTAGGTCGGTGCTCCGGGCCAGGTAGGGCTTCAAGTCGCCGGCCTTATGGTGATTGATCGTCGCGTAGACGGTGGCTGGGTCGTGACGGGAAGCCTCGATATCAGACACGAAGGTGGTGTCAGGGAAGCCAGGAATCCTTCCGGCTCGGCGCCAAGTGGTCCCGCCGTCCTCGGTGACCTGAATCAAACCGTCGTCGGTTCCGGCGTAGAGGAGCCCCTCCTTTTTCGGAGACTCCGAGAGACTCACGATCGTTCCGTAGAGCGACGTCGAGTTGTTCTTGGCGATCGCGTCCATGCTCCAGACCCGGCCCATCATCGGGAGCTTGTTTCGGTCGATCTGGCGGGTCAGGTCGCCGCTTACCGCCCGCCAGGTATCGCCCCGGTCATCGCTCCGGAACAGGCGCTGGGATGCGAAGTACAACCGGGTATTGGCGTGGGGGCTGATGATCAGCGGAGAATCCCAGTGCCATTTGAGCGGCGGATCGCCGGGTTCGGCCTGGGGTTGGATCTCCACCCGCTCGCCGGTCTTCTTGTCGAGCCGGACCAGTTCGCCGTGCTGCCACTGGCCGTAGATGATGTCGGGGTTGGTTGGGTCGACCCGGGGCTGAAAGCCATCGCCGCCGACGACCACGAACCAGTCGGCGTTGGTTTGGCCGTGCCCGTTGATGGTACGGGACGGCCCGCACAGAGTGTTGTTGTCCTGGGTTCCGCCGCACACGTTGTAGAACGGCAGCGCATTGTCGACGTCGACCTTGTAGAACTGGGTCAGCGACAGATTGCCCCGGAAGTTCCAGGTGAGTCCCCCGTCGAATGTTTCATAGAGCCCGCCATCGTTCCCGTTGATCCAATGGCCGCTATTAATCGGGTCGACCCAGAGGGCATGATGGTCGACATGGACCGTCTTGCTCTGAATCGATCGGGTAGTCCGGCCGCCGTCGTCGCTGATCTGAAGTTGGGTGTCCATCAAGTAAATTCGGTCGAGTCGGGTGGGGTCAGCGTACAGTTTGCCGTAGTACATCGGACTGGTCGAACTCCATCCGCTCATCTTCTCCCAATTCTGGCCGGCGTCGCCAGACCGGTAGATCCCGTTGCTGCGATTGGCGGCCTCGACCACCGCATAGATGACCTGGTGGTCGACCGGGGAAAGAGCGAGCCCGATCTTGCCGAGTTCTTCGGTCGGGAGGCCTTTGATGATCTTGGTCCAGGTGGCTCCGGCATCGGTGGTCTTGTAGATCGAAGACCCAGGGCCTCCGTTGATGAAGCCCCATTGACGGCGGGTCCGCTGGTGCATGCTCACGTACAGCACGTCGGGGTTCTTGGGGTCGATTTCGAGGGACTGGGCGCCGGTCCATTCGTTGTCCGGCTTGAGGACCTGGGTCCAGGTCTTCCCACCGTCGGCCGTCTTGTAGACCCCTCGGTCGCCCCCTGACGACCAGAGCGATCCGGTTGCCGCGACATAGACCACATCGCCCTTCCGTGGATCGACCACGACTTTCCCGATGTGATTCGAGGTCTTGAGGCCCATGTTGGTCCAGCTCCGGCCGCCGTCGGTCGATTTGTAGACCCCGTTCCCGTAGCCGACGCTCCGTTGGCTGTTATTCTCGCCGGTGCCGACCCAAATCGTGAGCGGGTTCATTGGGTCGAGGGCCAGGTGGCCGATGGAATAGGCACCCTCGCCGTCGAAAATCGGCGTCCAAGTCGTGCCGGCGTTGGTGGTCTTCCAGACGCTGGCCGAGTGAATGGCCAGGAACCAGGTGTTTCGGTCAGTCGGGTGGACCACGATCTCCCCGATCCGGCCTCCGGTAACCGCCGGCCCGATGTTGCGGAACTTGAGTCCGCTGAGGAGGCTGCTGGTCAGTCCCGCGGTGGTGTCGGCGGGTTGGGTAGCTTGGGAAACGGCGGCCGGCCGACGTTGGGCAACCGCTGGTGTCACCAGGAGCATCGCGGCGAGGAAGCTGGGGATGGGTCGCATGAGCCAGTCGTTTTGGAGTCTCCAGAGTATCCCATCCGTCAAGCGTCTGGACAAGGGACCCGCGGGATCGTAAATCTGAGTCCGGAAACCACCTATTCTACGGAGCAGCCATGCCCGAAGCGCAGAACTTGGCCAATCACAAGCGGTACGTCATGGGGTACCACGGGGTCACCTTCGCCCTGATGGTGTTCGCCCTCGGCTGGACGATCAAGGGTCTGATTGGCGCGCCAACCCTTGGGTCCTTGGTGGCGGTCATCACCGTGGTGGCACTCGTCCTCAGTGCCTTTTACGGGCGGTTCTTTGCCCTTCAGGCTCAAAACCGGATTATCCGGCTCGAAGAGCAGCTCCGGATGGCCGCGTTGCTGCCTTCTGAACTCAAGAACCGGATCACCGAGTTGCGGATGCCGCATTTCGTGGCGCTTCGGTTTGCATCCGATGCGGAACTGCCGGATTTGGTCCGTCGGGTTCTAGCCGGCGAGCTATCGACCCAGGATTCGATCAAGCAGGCCATCAAGAATTGGCGGGGCGACTACGACCGGGTGTAGTGCCCCACTTTGCCGTGCCAAGGGCGGTATCACCCGGAGATTCACGGTATCTTTTGCCGATGCCGCCGTCCCTGTCCCCCGCCGCTGGAAGGGCCTTCCGCTGCCTGCTCCGTCACCAGTTGGCGGAGCGGTGCCGACGAAATCCCCACTACTCGATTCGGACCTTTGCGCTTTGGCTCCGGGTCGATCACTCCACGCTTGCGAAGCTGATTCGGGGAATCCGCCCGATTTCCATTTCAACCGTCGTCCGTCTTGGGACGCGGCTTGGGCTTGACCGGACTCAAGTCGAGGAGTATCTCGCCGGCAACGTGATGCCGCCGGTCACCGACCAGCCGCCTCTCCCGGAGGCCATCCTCGGGCTGGTCACTCGCCCGGGGTTCCGCCCCGATTCCCGCTGGATTGCCCGAGTCTTGGGGATCACGGCGGATGATGTCAATCGAGTTCTGCCTGAGCTCCTCCGAAGCCGGCAACTGGCGATGGTCGGCCGGCGCCGGTGGTCAACGTCTGGACTCCAATAGCCGAGGTATCTTATGGGTCAACCCGTCGTTCAGTGGCAGATCGTCACGCCCGCGCCTGACGCCCTGGCCAGCTTCTATGGGGCCTTGTTTGGTTGGGACATCAAGGCCAACAATCAGCTGGGATATCGGATGGTCGACACCGCGAGTGAACGGGGGATCCCCGGGGGGATTTGGCCGGCCCCTCCCGGTGTATCGACCTTCGTTCAGTTGTTTGTCGAGGTCGACAACCTCGCGGCAACGGTTGCCCGCACGGTTGAACTCGGCGGCGCGGTCCTGATTCCTCCGCAACGGCTTCCCGACGGGGACGAAATGGCCATTCTCCGCGATCCGGAGGGCCAGACGTTCGGGGTGATGGTATCGACGAAGGACTAGCCCGCCAGCCGATCAGGACGGCGGGGATCGAGCCCGGGTGGAAGTTGGCCGGGGGGCGGCCCGGGAGGTAGGTTGCCGGGTAATGCCGACCGTGCTTTCAGGCCCCCGCGCCCCCGGGTTTCAGCTGGTTCCCGCGTTGGCGTGGACCTACTTCTTCGCCTACGCCGCCTGGTCGGTGCTGATGCTGGCCGGCTTGGTGCCCCGGGGGATCGTCAACGACCTCGTGGCGTTGCCCATGTCGTTGGGGGCGGCCTGGTGCGGCTTTCGGGCCGGCGCCGCCCGGCGGGACGAGCCCCGCTTAGCCCGTGGCTGGCTTCTGGTTGGGTTGGCTTGGCTCTGTTCGAGCGTTGGCTCCGCCCTGTTGGTGGTCAACATCTGGTCGCCGACTCCCGCGGCTGACTTGATTGGGCGGGCTGTCTACAACCTCTACTATCCTCTCTGCCTGTTTGGACTGTGGCATTTCTTCGAGATGCCGCCGCGGGGGGATTCGCGACTCCGGCTCCTGGTAGAGTGCCTGATCGTGGCCGCCGCCGCGGTCGTATTGGCGTGGTACTTCGTGTTTCGATTCGACGAGGCCACTCGGTCGCTCGGGCCATTTCTCAAAACTATCGGATTCGTCGTCCTCAGTGAACTGCTCTTGATGGTCGGGGCCAGCGCCGTGCTTCACCGCCCGGCTCCTCACGCCGACGGTCCGTCTCTGACCGTATTTGGGATCGCCGTGTTCGCCGCGGCGATCGCCGACTTGCTCTATCAGCAGAGCGTCCTGGTGGCGTCGAGCTGGACCGCGCCGACCGCGGACCTGCTCCTGGGGTTTGCCGGGACGTTGGTGACCTGGGCCGCTTGGCTCACGTGGACCCGGCGGCCCGCGACTGAGGGCGGCGTTCCTGGGGTGGCTGTCGGCTTGACCTTGCTACCGTATCTGGCCGTTGGGGTCGTCGCGGCTCTGTTGGTTTTTGAGTCGACCAGTTCCGGCCTCGGGGCCGGCCCGATCGGGGGCCTGGTGGTTGGAGGTGGGATGCTCTCCCTGCTCGTGATCCTGCGCCTTCTCGTCGCGCAGCGCGAATTCGTTCATGAGGCAACGGCCAGGGCGGCGCAGGACGCTCGGTTCCGGTCGTTGGTTGACCGTTCGAGCGATGGAATCCTGGTGGTGAGCGCCACCGGCCGGATCGAGTACGCCAGCCCGGCCGTTACCCGGATCGTTGGCGCACCAATGACCGAGCTCGATGGCCGGCTCCTGGCGGATTTCGTCCGACCGGATCAACAGACCGCCGTCGATGCCTGGCTTCGAGCCTCGGGGGAGCGGCCGGTGGGCGAGTGGCAATTGGGGCGGCCCGGTGCGTGGCTCGACGTCGAGGCGGTGGCGACCGATCTGACCCAGGATCCGCTGGTTTCCGGGATCGTCCTCAACCTGCGCGACGTGACCGAGCGGATTCGGCTGGAGGCCGACTTGGTGCAGGCCCAGAAACTCGAGTTGGTGGGCCGGCTGTCGAGCAGTGTCGCCCACGACTTCAACAACTTGCTCACGATTATCATCGGTAATCTGAGGCTGGCCCGCCTATCCGGAGCCAAGGGTGGATCGGCCGACCTCCAGGCCGTCGAAGCGGCGGCCCATCGCGGGGCGGCCCTGGCCCGTCAACTCCTCTCACTCAGCCGTCCGACCGAGGTCTCGCTGACGGTGGTGGATCTTGCCTCGGTCGTCCGGGCATTGGAGCCGACGATGCGGACCGTGCTGCCGTCGTCGATTACGATGGTCGTGACGTCCACCAGCGACAGGACACCCGTCACGCTTGACGACGCTCAAACGGAGCAGGTTCTGCTCAACCTGGCCTTGAATGCCCGGGATGCGATGCCGACCGGGGGTCGGCTCGAGGTCTCGGTTGACACAGAAGTCGCCGGCTGGGTCTGTCTCTCCGTGAGTGACACCGGCACGGGGATGTCGGATGAAGCGATGGCCCACGCCTTCGAACCGTTCTTTACGACGAAATCGCGAATGGGCACCGGGCTTGGGCTGTCAACCGTCCGCCGAATCGCGATGACCGCGGGCGGCGATGTGCAGATTGCTTCCCGGCCCGGGTCGGGCACCATCGTCCGGTTTCGACTGCCGCTGGTCGCCGAGCCGGAGCAACAGGGAGAGGCGAGTTCACCCCCGCCGGTCAGCGGGGCTGGGCACATCCTAGTGGTGGACGACGAGCCGGCGGTTCGCCGGTTGCTGGTCCAGCAGCTCACCCAGACTGGCTACCAGGTGTCCGATGCTTCCGACGGGGCGATGGCGCTGGCTCGGCTCCGGGCCGCGGTGGTACCGGTTGATCTAGTCCTCACCGATCTCGTGATGCCTAACATGAGTGGTGAAGCGCTCGCCCGGCAAATGAGCCGAGAATTTCCCCTGGTGCCCGTCCTGTGTATGTCCGGGACGCCGGGCCTTGCCACCGGTAGCAATGAACCCTGGTCAGTCGACCAAGTCATCGCGAAGCCCGCCGATGTCGATGTCGTCGCTCATCGGATTGCCCGGGCTCTTGCGCTTCGGTCGCTCCGATCGGCGCCGACGCCATAGCCCTCGCCTGAAGGAAGGACGCGCGGCCTCACTTCGGTTCCATCCGCCACCACCACTGCGAGGCCAGCGGCCGCTGCCTGGGCCAGACCTCGGTGAGATTGGCCCCCTCGTACAGCCGGCCGTTTTTCATGACGTAGCGAATCGAGGTGCTATTCTCCAGCTTCTCGAGCGGGTTCGAATCGAGGACCTGAAGGTCGGCCAACTTGCCAGTCTCGATCGATCCGATGTCTTTGCTCAATCCGATCGCGTCAGCACTGTGAAGGGTGGCGGCCTTTAGCGCATCATGAGGCGTCATCCCGCCCGAGCCGATCATCCACAGCTCCCAATGGGTGCCAAGCCCCTGGACTTCTCCGTGGGACCCCAAGCCCACCCGTCCGCCCGCCTCGACCACCTTCTTCAATTGCTCGGCGTGCAGCTTGAACACGTACTGGTCGTCCCGGTTGTAGTCGGTGCGCCGCCAACTATCGAGTTCGTCGTGGGGCGTAAAGAACCGGAGCTTCGGGTCTCGATCAACGTCCCCATGTGTGAGGTAGTAACTGCGACCGATGGGCCCCCCATAGCTGACGATCAGGGTCGGGGTATAGGTAATGCCGCTGGCCCTGGCCAGTTCGACGACGTCGCCGTAGAACGGACTGATCGGGAGTGAATGCTCGAGCCCTGAGTACCCGTCCTGCATGAGAGTCAAGTTCATCGTGAAATTGGACCCGCCCTCAGTGGTGGTCGTGAGCCCGAGTTCGCGCGCGGCCATGATGACCCATTGGCGCACTTTGCGGTCACCGGCCAGGTACTGTTTGATCGTCTGGGTATTGAAATGATCAGCGTAGCGGCGGAGCACGTCGCGGGCATCCTCAAGGCTTTTGATGTTCGCGGTGCTGAACACGCCGGGCCCGGTAGAGTAGAGCCGTGGGCCGATCAACTCGCCGGTCTCCATCAGGTCTGTGTACGTCAGGACGTCCTCGGAGGAAGTCTGCGGGTCCCGTTGGGTCGTGACGCCGTACGCCAGCTGAGCGAGGAACTGCGATACCTGGTTGCGGTGGAGCCCCCAGGCCACCCAGGTGTGGGCGTGGATATCGACGTATCCCGGCAAGATGGTCTTGCCGGTCACATCGATGACCCGGGCGTTCGCCGGGATGGGAACGGTGCCTCTGGCGCCGACCCCGACAATCCGGTTGTCGCGGATCACGACGTCGCCTGACGCGATGACTTCGTTGCCTTTCATCGTGATGATCCGGGCTCCACTCAGCACGACTGTCCCGCGCGGCTTGTCCTTGGGTACCGTGACAACGAAGTCGACCCGGGTTGCTTCGTAAGCCGGCTTGGGCTTGGCGGCCGACTGAGCGGAATCAGGCTTGGCCTGTCCCCCTGCCGGCTTGGCTCGGGCTTGGGCCACCGAATCGGCCACCAGCGAATCGGCCCGAGCCACATCGTACTGAAAGAAGCTCTTCCCAATCGAGTAGTAGGCCGCGCGTCCGTCAGCCGTCCAGCCGATGAAATCGCCACCGACCCGGGTGAGCCGCCAGGTGGGTACCGAGGACGATGAGGTGACTGATACCGATGGCGCGTCGTCACCACCGACCGGCGGGACGGTGATCATGTAGATGTTGCCCGCGGATCGAACCAGAGCCCGCCTTCCGTTAGGTGAAAGCACGACTTCCTCCGGCGGTGGCGGCGGTGCCCCGGGCACAAACCCGGGGGCGTCCACTCCGGTCACCTTGACGATGGTCTTCTGGTCCGTGCCATCGAACCGTATTGAGATGAGGCCCTCGGCGTCAGTCCAGACGTAGACTCGTTCCGGATCGGGCCCGACGTGAGGGCTGTTCCGGCCCTGCTGGGTTGCGCCGCCGCCCACCCATTGGATTCGTGTCGTCGGCCCGCCGGTCGCTGGAAGCCAGACGTACTCCAGTTCGGCAGTGGCCCCGTGGCTCCCGAAATCTTCGAGGGTACGAACCCGATTGAGACGCGACCCCCGAACCGCCACCAATCGGGTTCCGTCGCGCGAGTAGGTTAGCCGGTCGTAAAAGGCGGATGTCCGAGTGAGCCGTTCGGGCGGGCTCCGCCCATCGATTCCAATCCGGTAGATGTCGCCGCCGAGCGAATCACTCCAGGTGACGTAGGCGACATGCCGGCCATCGGTTGACCAAACCGGGGCATGCTCGACTTGGGTTCCCGTCGTGAGCCGCCTGGCGTTACGGATCGCCGGCAAGGCTCCGAGGCCGGCGGGCAAGTCGGCAACCCAGAGCCGATCGAGCGCGGCGAAGACGACTCGTTTCCCGTCCGACGACGGCCGGGCTCCCCGGATTTGAGACACCGTCAGGATCGAATCGTTGATCGGGTACTCGAACTTGGCGAGCGGCCCCATCGGCTGATCGATTTGGGCGCTGAACGGAATCAGGGTCGATGTGCCGCTCGGGATCTCGACCCGATGGATCTTCCCGCCGTAACTGGTGATCAGGGCTCGAGAGTCCGGTGTGAATGCTGAGCCGGGATACACGTCGCGGTCGCGAGTGCCGCCCCCCCGAGTATCGTCGCGTTGCACGTCCATGACGAGCCACCGGTCCTCTCCGGTCGACAGGTCCAGCAACTTGAGCGCCTGCCGGGCATCGGACCGAGTGGCGTACACCAGCCATCGACCGTCCGGGCTCGCTACCGGCCGGAACGCGCCCTCCGTTTCGTGGGTGCGAACCAGGACTCGGCCGGTTTCACGATCGAGTTGGGCGATCTGGAAGGCCCCCACCTGCCGCGGGTTGCTCCGGGGGCCGTGGACCTCGTCCGACGGGAGACCGAAACCGCCTTGGCCTTGGTTGGTACGGAGGGTGAGCCAGAGGTACCGGGCCTCGTTGCCAAAGGCGGGGCCGTAGTGAGACGCCGGCGCGGGAGCGGTTGCCGGGGTGCCCGGTTTGCGCTGGCCGGTCATCTGAATGCCGGAACCGCCGTCCTTGTGGTACAGCCACAGCTGGGAACCCTTGGTGGCGACGACGTATTGCCCGTCCGGGGTCCACACCGGGGAGAGGTAGTTCTCGCGCTCGCTGGTGGTCAGGGCTCGGGGGTTCGTCCCGTCGGCATCGGCCAGCCAGAGGTTCTCCGACCCATCCCGATCACTCACGAACACGATCTGCTTGCCGTTAGGCGAGAACCGGGGCTGCATATCGTAGGCCAGACCGCTGGTGATTCGGGTGGCCTGACCGCCGGTCATGGGGAGGGTATACAAGTCGCCGAGCAGCTCGAAGACCAGGCCGGTTCCGTCGGGCTTGAGGTCGAGGGAGAGCCAGGTGGCCTCGGTCGTGGTCAGAGACAGGGTGCGGGTCGGAATCAACGGCAATGACTTCGACCCCGTCGCGGCTTTGGCGGCGCTGTCGTTCTGGGCCGGCGTTTGTGATGTGACGGGGGCGGCGGCCAGCAGCAGCAGCGTGGCTGCGATGATCAACCGAAGACCATGGGGCATAGTGGAACCCGGAGTGAGGGAAACGGGGGTGATGCCCGGACGAATCTCTCGGCTGGGGGACGCCTGTCAAGTCCCGGCCGTATTTGGTGGCGGGGAGACCACCGGTGAACGCCCGATCTGCCGAGATTGGCGCCGAGGTTCGTCGCACCGGCCCGCTTGATTGCGGGAGTTGCTGCCTTGTTGGGGGCCGGGGGCGGCGAAGTTGACCAGTTGCCCCGGTTCCGGCACCGGCAACGGGCGGAGCACGATCTGGTCGAAGAGCGAGAAGATGGCGGAGTTGGCGCCGATCCCGAGAGCCGGCGACGCGATGACGACGGCGGTGACGAAGGGCGTCTTCGCCAAGGTACGAAAGGCCAGTCTGATGTCGATCACAGGTCCCCGGGGTCCGCAACGGTGGTCCGACGGTGATCAGGGCCTACGGCGCCTCAGTCGACGAGGTTTCACCCGATCCGCCACTCATTCCATTCCACTCGGCGGGCGTTGACGATGTCGCGAATCTGGCTCTCCCGGCCGGTGAGGATGGCGGCGCCCGTCTTGGCTTCGACAAACACGATCCGTTCGAGCTGACCGGCGGCCAGTCCGTCGAAGACGACGAAGTCCACCGGCGATCCGAGGAACCGGACGTCTTTCGGATTGAAGGTAAATCCCGGCAGGTACGGCAAGAGTTGCTCGGAGACTTTTCCGGTCACGACCGCTTGGCTCCGCCGGACGGCGTCCGCTCGGATCTGCTGGGTGTAGCGGGCCTTCCAGCGGTAGAAGAGGGCGGTGCCGCCGAGGAAGCCGATACTCAAACCGAGCAGAACGCCTAACCAGACGTCGGACATCACTTCGAGGCAGGGCGGCGACGGATCGCGGCCGCGACCGCGGGGTAGATGGCGATGGCGTGGCTTCGATACGACGGCGCGAAATGTCCCTTGGGCGTATTGATCCGCAAGGCACTCGACCGCTGATCCGGCAGGTGGCAGTTCACGCACTGGGTGAGCATCCGGGTGCCGATCGCCGCTTGGTTGGAATGGCGGGTGGTCTGATGGCATGAAAGGCACTTCTGGGCCATCGCGACCAGGTCGCGTTCTTGGGTGTGCACGTCGTGACAGGTGGAGCAGGTCATCGCGGGGCTCGCCCGAAAGCACTTGGTCCGCTGAAGAAGCCCAATCTGATCGCCGTGGACATCCGGATTCGGATTCTCGTTCCCGGTCTGGGCCACCAAGAAACTGTCGAGCGGCGCGCCGGGGCGGTACGCAAAGGGCGGCTGCCTGAGGCGGCGGGGACCTGAGTGGCAGAGGGCGCAGTTATCGAGTTGCCGTTCTCGGGTAAACTTAGCGGGATTAAGAATGAACTTAGGCGTCTTGTCGTCCGGGCGGGACGTCTGGTAGTCGAGGTGCCGGGCCGCCGATCCATGGCACTTCTCGCAGGTAATGCCCAGGGTGTATTGGGCGGCATACCGCAGCGCCCCCCGGGCGTCGCGCTCCAACCCGAACGAGGTGCTATGGCACTCGAGGCACCGGGGCGGAATCACCCGGGTGAAGTCGATCTCGCCGTCGCGGTAGCCCGGGCTATTGATCCACTGGTTGAGGCCGGTGAGATAGGACACCGGCAGTTGGAGCAGGAGGTGCTGTCTCCAATAGAGATACGACTGACCCTTGCGGCCTGAGCCGATCACCAGATCGATTCGTTCGGTTCGAGAGCGGGGCAAGTCGGTGTCGACGGCGGTCTGATAGAACCCCTGGTCCCGCTGCTCCATCCGGAAACTGACGCTGGGCCGGCCGGTTTTGAGGACATTGTGGGGGGAGTCGAAGCTGCCCTTGATCGAGGCGGCCGTGCCCGGCGCTGAGGTATTGGCATGGGCGGTGCCGAGGTAGCGGTCGACAATGGCCGCGTGGCACGCCCGGCACGCGGCCATCGGGACGGTACTCACCTGGGCGGCGGGCCCCGGTCGCTCGGATCCGGCGGTACAGCCGCCGGCAACCAGCGAGAGGAGGAGAAAGTGCCATGGCTTCATGGGTGCCCAAGCATACTGTGACACCGGCGCTGGAGCTACCGTCTTGGCCCCGCGAACCGTTCCTGGCGGGTCCCGATCCCACCGGCTAGCTTCGGGATGGTGACCGAAGGCGTCCGATCTCCTCAATCCCCAATCCGCATATGACCGTTCCGCGACTCGTCCTCGTGACCTCGGGCCTGCTGACCGCGGCTCTCCCGCTCCTCGCTCAGCCGGCGGCTCCGGCCCCGTTCCGCTCAGTCACGCTCGACTCGACCTTCCTGGCCGGCTATCGATGGCGAAACATCGGGCCGGATCGGGGCGGTCGTTCGATTGCGGCCACCGGGGTCCGGGGCCGGCCCGCCGAGGCCTACTTCGGGGCCGTAGGCGGTGGGCTGTGGAAAACAGTCGATGGCGGGGACAATTGGACTCCGGTCACCGATGGTCAAGTGACGAGTGCCTCGGTCGGCGCGGTCGCGGTCAGTGAATCGAATCCTGACATCGTCTTCATCGGCATGGGCGAGACCTGCATTCGCGGCAACATCATGCCGGGCGACGGGGTCTACAAGAGCACCGATGCCGGCAAGACCTGGGCTCATCTCGGCTTTCGGGAGTCACACGGCATTGCCAAGATTCGGATCCACCCGACCAATCCTGACATTGTGTACGTGGCTGCGTTCGGGAAGTACAGCGTACCGAGCCCGGAGCGCGGGGTGTATAAGTCCACCGATGGCGGAAAGTCCTGGCGGCGGGTGCTGTTTCGCGACGATCAAACCGCCGCGATCGACATCACGATCGACCGGAATGATCCGAACATCATCTACGCGTCGCTGTGGCAGGCCTACCGGAAAGAGTATCAGATGTCGAGCGGTGGGCCGGGAAGCGGCCTATTCAAGAGCATCGACGGCGGCGAAACCTGGACCGAGATCACCCGGAACGCCGGCTTGCCACCGGCTGGGCTGGTCGGCCGGATCGGGGTGGCGGTGTCAGGGGCCGACTCACGGCGGGTCTATGCACTGGTCGAGCACGACAGCGGCGGGTTGTTCCGGAGCGAGGATGCCGGTGCCACCTGGGCCAAAATCAATGACAACCGCGCGATTCGGCAGCGGGCCTTCTACTACACCCACGTCTTTGCCGATCCGCGGAACGCCGATGTCGTCTATCTCCAGAACACCTCGTTGTTCCGGTCCACCGACGGCGGCAAGACCACCAAGAGCATCGGCGACGGCACCCACGGCGATTTCCACGATCTCTGGATCGATCCCGATGAGCCGTCGCATCTGGTCGTTGCCAATGACGGCGGCGGTGCGGTATCGACCAACGTTGGGAAGACGTGGACCGACCAGGACTTTCCCACCGAGCAGTTCTATCACGCCATTACCACCAAGCATCTGCCTTATCACGTCTGTGGCTCGCAGCAGGACAACACCACGTTATGCGTTCCGTTTGACTGGAACGTCGGTGCCTTCGCCGAAAGCCGGCGAGGACGTGGCGCTGACTCGACCAATGACATCACGGCGGGTGGGATGGCGGTGGCGTACGTGGCCGGCGGTGGCGAGCCAGGCTACATCGCGCCCGATCCCCGAGATCCCGACCTGTTTTACTCCGGAACCAACAACGGCGCCTATCTCGACAAGTACAATCGGCGACTGGGTACTTCCCGAGAGGTGAACCCGTATCCCTGGTTTTACTCCGGTGAACCGGCGAAAGACATCAAGGAACGGTGGCAATGGACCTTCCCCATCCTCTTCTCGCCGGTGGACCGAAGGACCTTGTACGTGTCATCGCAACGCCTGTGGGCCACCGCCGACGGTGGCAAGACCTGGGCGGCGCTGAGCGGCGACCTAACACGCCACGCGCCGGAGACACTGGAAAAGTCGGGTGGCCCGATTACCGGTGACATGAACGGGCCGGAAGTGTATGCGACGATCTTTTCCGTGGCACCGGGGAAACGCGATCTCAAAGTGATCTGGACCGGCTCCGATGACGGTCTGGTGCACGTGACCCGCGACGGTGGAAAGACCTGGACCAACATCACGCCGCCCGGGATGCCCGACTTCGGCCGAGTGAGCCAGATCGATGCCTCGGCGTTCAATTCCGGGGCGGCCTATGTCTCGGTCCGCCGGCCGCTCTTGAACGACTTGGCGCCCCACATCTTCAAGACCGACGACTACGGCAAGACCTGGACGAAGATCGTCACCGGCATTCGAGCCGATGCCTACGTCCACGCGGTACGCGAAGACCCCACCCGCCGAGGGTTGCTCTACGCCGCGACTCAGCACGGGGTGTACCTCTCATACGATGACGGGGCGGCGTGGCAGTCCCTCAACCGCAACTTGCCCGACGTGCCGGTGGCCGATCTCATCGTGGAGGGCAACGAACTGGTGATTGCCACGCACGGGCGGGGGTTTTGGGTCCTGGACAATTTGGCCCCGCTCCGGGCGGTGACGGCGGACTATGCGGCCGCCGAGGCAACCCTCTTCAAGCCGCCGGTCGCGGTGCGATCGGCATCCAGTGTGACGCTCGGCTGGTGGCTCAAGCAAGCCCCGAAAACCGCCAAGCTCGAGATCCTCGATTCCGCCGGTGCGGTGCTGCGGACCTTCGAGCCTGATACCACGCCGAAGGCGGTTCGCGACTCCTTGGCCGCGGCCGGAGGCGCTGGGTCGAGCGGATTTCCTTCGTCGCGATCCGGCCCGACCCTCCCGACCGAAGCCGGTTTACGGTCCATCAGCTGGGACCTCCGGACGGAGGGAGCCACCACGTTTCCCGGGATGATTCTCTGGGGGGCCGGCACCAGCGGTCCGACGGTGCCGCCCGGCCGCTACACAGCTCGCCTAACGGCCGATGACCGAATCGTGTCGGCGCCCATCGTCGTGACGCGGAACCCCAGGATCACGGACGTGACCGACGCCGACCTCCGGGCTCAATATGCCTTTTCCAAGCGGGTTCGCGACAAGGTGACCGAGGCCAACGATGCCGTGGTGGCGATTCGCCGGGTCAAAGCCCAGCTCGAGGACCGGCTCAAGAAGTCCGATGACCCGGCTTTTAAGGCCCTCGGCGCCACGCTCACGACCAACGCCTCGGCGGTGGAAGAGCAGATTTACCAGGTTCGGAACCGAAGCGGCCAAGATCCGCTCAACTTTCCGATCAAGGTCAACAACCGGCTAGCGAATCTGATGTCGATGGCCGAGCGGGGTGACGGGCGACCGACGACGAACATGCCGGAGATTTTCAAGATCCTCAGCACCGAGTTGAAAGGGTATACCGACCGGCTCGAGGAGGTGTGGGCCAAGGACCTGAATGCTGTCAACGCCCAATTGCTCAAGCTCAAGTTGGTCCCGCTCGACCGGAAGTGCGCCAAGGTCGGTGGGTGCGGCGGAAACACAGCCTAGAAATGGAGCCGGCAATCCAAGGACATCGTGGCGCGCTGCTGCTGTTGGCCGTCGGGTGTGGTGGCCGCCAAGACTCGTCGTCGACGGCGATCGCGCGGGACAGTGGGGGGATTCAAATTGTCGAAAGCAGCGCGCCAGCGCGAACCGCTGCCCCCTGGATCCTCGATACGGTGCCGTCGGTCGATCTTGGGGGTCCCGCCGGTGGGCCGAACCAAGAGTTCAGTGGAAGCCTCGTGCCGGTCCGCCAGGCGAACGGGAGGATCGTCGTTGCCGCGGGCGGTTCGAACGACCTCCGCCTTTTTCGGGCCGACGGCACCTGGGAGCGGACCGTGGGCCGGGCTGGGAGCGGGCCCGGGGAGTTCAGGCAACTCGGATGGTTGGGGTTAGGCCCTGGGGACACCCTCTGGACCTACGACTTCGATTTGCGGCGAGTCTCGGTTTTTTCGGGGGCCGGTGAGTTCGTCCGCCCGATAACCGTGCAGCCTGCCGGTGAGTTGCTTGCCCCCTCCCCGTTCGGCTTGCTACCTGACGGTCGGCTCCTCACCCGGAGCGGGACCTTTGCGACCGAGCACTCCAAGCCAGGCCTGAACCGCGATGTCGTCCCGATTCATATCTATGACTCTTCCGGCGTGGCCCCGTTGCTGGTGGCGCGGTTTCCGGGCGGGGAGAACGTGATCGAAACGGGGAAGGGCAGCGTCAGTGTTTCGGGCCTGCCCTTCGGCAAAGCCCTTTCACTGGCCGTCGACGGGGATCGCCTCTATGTCGGCACCGGTGATCGGCCCGAGGTCTTGGTCGTGGATCTTACCGGAGCCGTGCGGCGAGTTATCCGGTGGACGGGCCTGACCGAGGCGGTTACGCCGGCCGATATCGAGGCCTACATCGCCCACTTTGGTGAGGGATGGCCGCCGGGGCAGGAAGCAATGCGGGATAAGTTCTTGCAGATGATGCGCCGAGCTCCGTTCCCGAAATCGAAACCGGCCTATGCCGGGTTGTTGACGGGCCCTGGTCGCTCGCTTTGGGTTCGCCGTTATAGCGAGCCGGACCGAGAGGCTCCCGCCGAGTTTGCCGTCTTCGATTCAACCGGAGTTTGGCTCGGGAAAGTCTCGATGCCGGCCCGCTTCGAACCGGCCCAAATCGGCTCGACCTTCGTGCTCGGGAAATGGACCGACCCTGACGATGTCGCTCACATCCGCCTCTATGGGCTCAAGGCCACCCCTCGCTAACATGAGAATCTCCATCATCGCCGCCATCGCTCTCCTGCCGATTTCGCTGGCGGCCCAGACCACGCAAACTGAGCGCGCCGCCGCCGGCGATGAGATCCGGGACATTGACGCGCTCCAGGCCCGTCTGGCCCCGACCAAACTGGCCGAGCGGTTGGTGGTGGCCAAGAATCCGGATCGGGAGCGATTGCTGACCCGTACCGGCGCCATCTGGGACGTCGAAATGGTGGGTTTGAGCGACTGGATCGGGAAGAACCCCGAAGTGGGGTGGAAAGAATTCAAGGCCGTCGACACTCTCCAGAAGATCCTTCGACGCGAGGGCTTTACCATTGAAACAGGGGTGGCCGGCCTGCCCACTGCGTTTGTCGCGACCTGGAAGTCACCGGCACCGGGGTCCGGCCCGGTGCTCGGCCTGATTGGGGAGTACGATGCCCTTCGCGACGCCGAAGGCCCATTTCACGGCGACCAACATAACGCCCAGAGCCCGGTGGCGTTCGCCGGCGGTGTTGTTCGATTATGCGACCGATTCGGCGTTTCGTGAGGCGGTGAAAACGGAGCACAGCGCCATGCGCGGTCTCTTCGACCGGTACCAGGCGAATCTCAAGAAGGCCTACGCCGCGGAGGTTGGGGCCTCGGTCCGCTGAGGCCCCGCGGCCGACCAGCGGCTACGTGCCCAAGGCTTCCCGGGCCAGCCCGCGTCGAAGAGCCGGGTGGCGCCGATAGAGATAGGTGCCCATCCCGAGCGCCGCCAACGAATTGGCCGCCAAGATCGACCAGAACGGAAACAGGCCGCTGGTGCCCTGGAATAGCATCACGAGCACGCCGTAAAACATGACCTCGAACGCGACGAACAGCATCACGAGGGCAAATCGAAAAATCCCGAACCGGTCGGCCAAAAACACCAGTTTCGTGACCAGCGCCCCGAAGACGAGGAATGCCGCGATGTGGAGCCCGGTGTAGGCCGCGACGGCCGGCCAATCCGGAGTGCCGATCGTCGGCGCCGACTGACCGAAGAGGATGACTTGGCCCAGGATACTGGGTGTCGCGAACGGCTGGCCGGCGATCGTGTCGATCAAGAGAAACCACAGCGCGACCGCGCCGGCTCCGATCAGGCCCGTGATCATGCTTTCTCGACCGAACGAATGGTGGTGGCGGGTCATGCGACCGTCCTGTTCTGTCACCGTGGGTGGCTGTGAAGGGGGATCGGTCGGGGTCCATTGGGAGCCGGCGGCGAGCCCCACCCATCAAGGGTGCGGCCGAACGGCGGAATCCGCAAGGACGAAAAACGGCCAACCTCTCTGGTCGGCAGGCCATCCGGCGGCCTATACTTCCAACGAACTGACAGGTTTCCTCCGGAAGGCGGCCGGTCTGACGAAAGTGGTGGTGTTCATCGGCGCGACCCTGGGCGGCGCGCTCGGATGGTGGCTTGGTGCCACCCTCGGCGTCTTCACGGCCTTTGTCCTGAGTATTGTCGGAAGCGGCTTGGGGATCTACTACTCCCGCCGGTGGGTCGGGAAGTACCTGCCTTAGCGGCCAAGAGGAATTACCATGCGACCCGCCGACCCGAATCCGCTCGAGTCCTTCAACCGGTCGCTGGCCGGTCGATACGTCATCGACCGGGAACTCGGGGTCGGGGGCATGGCCGTTGTGTACCTGGCCCGCGACCTCAAACACGAACGTCTGGTTGCGCTCAAGGTTCTCCGGGCGGACCTTGCCCAGACGGTGGGAGTCGAACGGTTCCTTCGCGAAATCCAGCTGGCCGCCAAGCTTGCCCATCCTCACATCCTTCCGCTCTATGACTCCGGTGAGGCCGGCGGGTCGTTGTACTTTGTGATGCCGAACATTACCGGCGGCTCGCTCCGCGACCGGCTCGATCAGGCCAGACAACTCCCGATCGGCGAAGCAGTCCGGATCGCGACCGAAGTGGCCGGCGCCCTCGACTATGCCCACCGTCAGGGGGTCGTCCATCGGGACATCAAGCCCGAGAATATTCTCATCCATGACGG
The DNA here is from genome assembly GCA_031400975.1 of Gemmatimonadota bacterium. GTDB lineage: Bacteria > Gemmatimonadota > Gemmatimonadetes > Gemmatimonadales > GWC2-71-9 > SHZU01. The sequence continues at coordinate 20,375 of JANNQX010000285.1, read as the reverse complement.
CCATGCCCTGGTGGCCGATTTCGGCATCGGGAAGGCGCTGTCTTCGGTCGAGGGCGGCACTCATACTCAAGCCGGCATGAGCATCGGGACGCCGGCCTACATGAGCCCCGAGCAAGCCGCGGGCGATGAGGTCGACGGCCGAAGTGACATCTACAGCCTTGGATGTGTGCTCTACGAAATGCTCGTGGGACAACAACCTTTCACCGGTCCCAATATTCAAGCAGTGATCGCCAGACGGTTCATTCAGACCCCGGCTGACGTGGGCGGGCTTCGCGAGGGCGTTCGGCGACCAGTGGCCCGGGCCGTCCAGCGGGCGCTGGCCCAGACGGCGATAGACCGGTACGACACGGCTGCCGAGTTGGGGGTTGCCCTTAACGAACAGGATCCCGCGCCTGGTCTCCAGAAGAACTCGGCTCCCGCCCAATCCATTGCGGTGCTGCCCTTTACGAACATGAGTACCGATCCGGAGAACGAGTTCTTCTCCGACGGTATTACCGAGGAAATCTTGAACGCGTTGGCCCAGATTCCGGCGCTCAAGGTGGCCGGTCGAACGTCGTCGTTTTCGTTCAAAGGCCGGAACGAGAATCTCCGTTCGATCGGCGAGCAGCTTCAGGTCCGGACGGTGCTCGAGGGTTCGGTCCGGCGGTCGGGGAAACGGGTCCGGATTACCGCCCAGCTGATCGACGTGACCGACGGGTACCACCTGTGGTCGGAGCGATTCGACCGGGTCATCGAAGATGTGTTCGCCGTGCAGGATGAAATCGCCGGGGCAATCGCGGCCAAGCTGCAAACGACGCTGGTCGGTGGGGCTGCATCCCGGGCCCAGCGGGCCACCCACAGTATCGAGGCGTACGAGGCCTACCTCAAAGGCCGGGCCCTCATCGCTCGGCGGGGGGCGGCCACGGCGGAGGGATTGGCGCTGATGGAAAAGGCGCTCACCCTTGATCCGGAGTATGGCCTGGCCTGGGCGGGGCTGGCGGAAGCGTACATCGTGTTCGGCTATTACGGTCTCCGGGCAGCCGACGAGCTTCGCGCCAAGGCGGTCGACGCGGCCAATCGGGCGGTTCGCTTTGCGCCGGACTCAGCGGAAGCTCATTGCGCGTTAGGCATGGTCAGCCTGATCTTTGAGTGGGATTGGGAAACCGCCGACCGGGCCTTCAAGCGCGGCATGGCTCTGAACCCCGGCTCGGCTCACGGCGGCACCTGGTATCATCTGTTCTATATCGGGTGGTTTGGAGGCGGGACGGCCGAGGCGGTCCTTGGGATGCGGGAACTTCTCGCGAAAGATCCGCTGTCCGGCTACCTGGCCGGGATGCTCTCAATCCTACTAGCATCGGCGCTCGACCCGACCGCGCTTGAATGGGCCGACCAGGCCCTAGCTCTTGATCCCGACGCCTTCCTGCCGAGGTTTGCCCGCCAGCTGGCGCTGGCGTCGGCGGAAGACTGGGACGGGGTCGTCAGCGCGTCCGAGGCTTTGATTCCGGTTGGCGGCCAGGGGCCGACACCGTTGGTCGAAGTCCAGTATGTCGCTGGGCTGGTGCACCGGGACCGCGGGGCCGCCCAGGCGCTGTACCACCGGATGGTTACCACGACTCGTCAGGGCTCGGTGGCGCCGATGGCGCTTGCGGTCATCGCGATGACCATCGGCGATCGAGCGGAGGCGGTCCGGTGGCTTAGGGTGGCGTCCCAACGAAAGGACCCCCAGCTCATCGTCCTTGGTATGAGCGGCCTCGGGGTAACGAGAGCGTTGGCGGCCTTGCCGGAATTTCAGTCGGTCCTCGACCTGATGAAGCTGCCGGCGTGGGTTTGGCGTGGGTCTCTCTGATCGGAGGGATGCGGTGCGGGTATTTGGGACGTTGCTTGGTGCAGTGGTGTTCGGCGTGGCCTGCCAGGGGCGCCCGCCGGAGCCGGCCGGCGAGTTGACCGACGTCGTTCGAGACTCAATCTCGGCCGTCGTCCGGGCTGAGTCAGAGCGGATGCTGGTGGTCATGCGCGAACGGAATCCTGATTCGGTGCTGGCCTTTTACGGCCGTCGCGCCGCATACGCCGGTAATGGCGACATCGGCGATTGGGCCGCCATCGTGGCGGGGACCGGGCCCAGGTACGCGACCTATACCAAGGTCGACTGCCGATGGGGTGAGGGTCTGCGGGTCGATGTCCTAGCTCCGACCTCGGCGGTCGTGACGGGGTTGCTTCTCTGCGAAAAGGCGGACACCAGTGGCAAGACTTGGAAGGAAGATGCGGCTCGCACGGAAGTCGTGGCGGTCGAAGACGGCCGGTGGCGAATCATCGTTCTCCACGAGTCCACCAAGCCGGGCGGCGAACTCAAGTAGGCTGGTGCTCGCCCTCGCGGGCATGCTGCTGTGCGGTCCGGCCGGAGCGGTGGCCCAGTCGCCGGCCGATCGCCAGTCGGCGCGGGAGGTCGCGACCCTGTTCCGTGCCTTCAACCAGGCGTGGGAACGCCGGGACCCGGCCTTTATCGATCGCTTCTACGCCCATGACTCAAGCGGCGCCTTCTTTTTTGAACGGCGACAACTCCGTGGTTGGCCCCAGGTAGACACGCTCTACCGCAACATGTTCGCCAATGCGGCCCGGGGAACGGTTCGGTCGAAGTTCGACATCCTCGATGTCGGGGCGCGGGGCAACCTGGCCTGGCTTGCCGCGAACTTTCGGCTCGAAGTCATCGAGGCCTCGGGTGACACGACCGTCGATGAAGGACGCCAGTCTCTTGTGTTTGAGCGGCGAGCCGACCGCTGGGTCGTGGTGCATCGGCATACCTCGTTCCAGGCGCCACCAGGACCCCAGCGGCGGGTGCCGCTTCACCTCACGCCCGGCCCGTTGTGGTCACCGAGCGATGACACGACCGGCGGACCTGACGCCCGAACAATTCGAGCGCTCCGAGAGCAGTCAAACGCCGCAATTGCGCGGCATGATACCGTCGGCATCGCCGCGATTCTCTCGCCCGAGGTCGTGGTCCTGGCTTCCAACTCCGCCACCTTGGTCGGGCGGGCCGCGATGATCCGCCGGTTTGCCGACCAGTTCGCGGCCCGGCCCGATGTGTGGTACCGTCGTACCCCAACCGAGGTCACGGTCTTTCCGGCGTGGCAGACCGCTTCCGAAAGCGGGCGGTGGGCTGGATCGTGGACCGATCCTGACGGCCGACTCGCTATAAGCGGGTCCTACCTCGCCAAGTGGCGGCTGGTCGACGGCCGGTGGTTGGTCGAAAGCGAAACCTATGCGCCCGACCAGTGCACTGGGGGGCGATACTGCCGGGCGCCGCCGGCCCGTCCGTGACAGCCCGCGCGGGCGGACCAGCCGCCGGGCTGTTGGGCCGCGGCCTCACCAAGCGGTCGGTTGCCCGAGGCCAAGATCGGTCGCGGCCAGGTGGTTCACGAGGAGGGACTAGAGGAACCTCGTTCATGTCGATCAAGTGTTGCCGAAGGGCCTCGAGATTGACGCGGGACCCGTCGGTGGTCCTATCGGCCTCGAGAATCCAATCACCTCCGCCACTACCGCGTAAGCGTCCTGGCTGGCGAGGGTTGGGAGTTCGGTCGCCCCGCTTGCTTGCCCTCCCTACGACCGCCAAGTGGGAGCAGTCCATCCCGCCGAGAACCCGAGCCGAATGACACTACCAGTGGCGACCTCGATCAGGACCAAGGTGCCGCTCTGAGCCACGATCCAGCGGCCATTAGGCGACCAGTCGATCCCGAGTCCAATGCCGACGTTGGTGGACACCTGCCTGGGATTGGTGCCATTCGCATCCCGAACAAACACGTCACCGCCTCGATAGTAGGCCAGCCGATCTCCGGTCGGCGACCAGGCGGGGGTATGGCCATTCGGGGCAAATTGAACTGACGTGCCCTGTGCCAGGTCGAACATTCTGAGTTCGTCCGAACCGGCCACGACGTAGGCGAGTCTTCGCCCGTCGGGAGATGGGCTGGGCGCCACGTCGAGGCTCGACTGCGCCACGATCAGCGTGTCGCCGGTTCCATCCGGGTGGATTCGACGAATCCGATAGCCGCCCTCGCCGAGCCTCGCGTAGTAGAGCCACTGGCCATCAGCGGAGAATTCGGGATAAAGTTCAAAGTCCGATCCGCCGGTCGGGAACCGAACATTGTTGCCTGCGAAGATCCGGATCGACTGGCCGCCGTCCGCCGCGACCGACCCCCCGTCCGGAGACCAATCGGCCGTGCCGGCCGCTAAGGCCGCCACCCGCGACAAGATCGTCCCGTCGGTTCGAAAGGTGATGAGGCCGTTGTCGCCGAACGCGGCCAGCACCCCGTTCGGAACGATGGCTACCGCGGTCGTATCCCGGACCAGGGAGACTGTCGTTCGCGCCTCGAGCCGCGCGACGCCTTCGCCCACCGCCGTCACCGTTAGGCCATTCACTGTCAGAAGAGGATCGAGGCTGATGAGGGATACCGGATCGTTCCGATTGTTGCCGTATTGATCTCGGGTCGACACCCGCATCGTCACCGACCGGCCCGGCAAAAGGGTGGTGTCACGGGGAGCAGCGCTGACCGACGCGACCGCACCTGGAGTGATCGTGTAGTGGGTCGAATCCACGATGCCAAACTCAGGGACGACAATCTGGGCTCGGACCTGGCCGACCAATGGGCCGAGTTTTACTCGGGCCACGGCGTGGCCCTGGGGGTTGGTTGCAACGCCGAGGATCGGTTGAAAGGAGGAGCCACCGGCCTCGGCAAAGAGCATGGTGGGTTGGCTCGGGTTCTGTTGTGCTACGAAGCGAACAACGGTGCCGGGTGGCGCCCCCTCGACCCGCACCACTAGGGCTTGGGTCGGTTCAGCAAACGCGGAATCAGTGACATCGCCGCCGGCCAGTACCTGGGTTCGGACTGCGCCGGCTGGTGGCTCCGTCGAGTTGCCACAGCCCCAACAGAGCGCCGCAGCCAGGAGGATAGCATGACGCATTGCGCCTAATCTACTCCCTCTGGGCGCCAATATCACCCGGAGCCGTTCGCGGGTAGTGGGTAACCCACTACCCGTTCGCTCTGTGGCATCCGATGTTCGATGCCGGAGCGGTGCGGGTTGCACCGGGCGGGCCTCGGCACTGGGGTTCAAAGATCCTCGCCACTTCTCGCGCTTCTTCCGGGCCCAGACCGGCCGGTCCCCCCGCCGGTTCAGGGCAGAGCACCGGCGCCGGTAATCGGGGCCAATCCCAGGCTTTTCGGATTCGACCTTGACCCGCCGTTGGGGCCAACGCTCGGGATGATCCACCCTCGCTGGTTACGCGAACGAGCTTGGCTCCCAGGAGTGCTAACGTGGCTTGGCCCAGAGCGTAGGCTCCATCGGTAACTCATGAGCACCTCCGCATACCCCGGGCTCGTTCCCGTTCAACCTCGCGTTCAGGCGTCACTCGTGCACCAATCCGTGGTTCGGCTTCGTCACTGCCATTGAGGTCCTCGGCGCGCTCAATGCGCTTTGGCGTAAGCTTCCATCTTCGCAATCATCGCCTGCCGCCGGGAAGGCGAAAACAGTTTGCCGTCAACGATCACGGTGTGAATGCGGCGAGTGTTTTCGATCGCTTGCAACGGATCAGCGTCCAGCAAAACCAGATCGGCGATCTTACCAACTTCAATGGTCCCCAAAGAGTCTTGTCTGCCCATGAACTTCGCAGCGTTGATGGTCGCGGATTGCAAAGCCGCCATCGGCGACATCCCGGCTTCGAGGAACAAGCTCAATTCTTCGTACAAACTAGCGCCGGGCAAAACATAACCATCCATTGCGTCGGTTCCGGCCACCATAGGAACTCCAGCGCGAATCATTGCCGCGATCAGTTCGCGCGATTTGATGATATCGGCTTGACGTTTGTCCCAGCGAGCGCGCATCGAAGCCGGTGCCAGTTTCATGAAATCGTCGGCCGGCAAATCGCTTTCGTTGAGCGGAGCAAACCGTTTACCCCAAACCGCACTCGGCACAACGTGAATTTGATTTCTGACGAACAGCGCGAAGAGCTTCTCGCACTTTTGGGAGTCGCTCCATCATGTCTAAAGCTCCATCAGGCCATTACGGCCGTTGTTACGAGCACGGCTTCACCCAATTGGCATACGCTATCCGTTGCTCGAGAATCCGGGTCCTGCTATTCATCACTCGGCCTGGATCGCCCGAAGCGGGCTTACGAGCGCCGCTCTTCGAGCCGGAATGAAGCAGGCGACCGCCGCCACCACCAGCAGTCCGGTCGGGGCCAGGAGTTGGAACAACGGGGCGGTAGGATTGATGCCGAACACGGCACTCGCGAGCAGTGGTGCGGTGGCCGTGGCGGCCACCGCTCCGATGGCGAGCCCGCCGACGGCCCAGCGAATTTCCTGCCCCACCACCGTTCGGATGACCCGGCCTTGGTCGGCTCCAAGGGCGATCCGGACGCCGATTTCCCGGGCCCGCTGCGCGACGGCATAGGACACCACCCCGTAGATGCCGACGATCGCCAGGAGCACGGCCACCGCGGCAAACAGCGCCAGCAGTTGCATGACGAAACGGGGTTGGCCTAACGACGACGCGATCACGTCGTTCAACGTCGCCACTTGGTCGAGGACGATGTCGCGGTCACGGGCTTCGACGATGACCCGAATCGACGGAATCAGGTCCCCGACCGGGAGCCGGCTTCGGATGACGAAACTCATTTGGTTACTCGTCACCTGCGACGAGACCGCGTAGACGGTGTGGCTGGGATCCCGATGGAGGCCGGCGGCTCGAACGTCCCCCACGACACCCACGATTTCGCCCTCGGGGCGATCGTCGCTGAACCGGACCCCGAAGCGAACCGATTTCCCCACCGCCCCGGTTGCCGGCCAGAACCGCTTGGAGAACCCTTCGCTGGCGATCAGCACCGGAGGTGCGCCGCGCCGGTCAGTCCGGGAGAACCCCCGCCCTTGGCGGAGCGGAATGCCCATGACTCGAAAGTAGTCCTCGGTGACGGCTCGAACTTGAGCCCGGCGATCTTCTTCGTTTCCCGCCTCGGTCGGTACCGCGGAGGTGAAGGTGCCGCCGAAGCCGCCGCCGGACAGCGGCAGGCGCATGGTGGCCGCGGCTCCATCGACCCCAGGAAGTTTTCCGATCCGGTCGAGGAAATCGCCGTAGAACTGGTCGATGGCCTCGCTGGTGCGATACGCGGCCGACGGCAGCTGGGTCCGGAAGCTGATCACTTGGTCCGGGCGAAAACCTGGGTCAACCCGCCGGAGCTGCCCGATCGCGTGAATCAGCAACATCGCGCCGGTGAGCAACACGGTCGCCAGACCGAGTTCCGCCGCCACCAGGGTTCGGCGGAGCCGAAGATCGCCCCCGCTCTGGCTCTGCTTGCCGCTCCGCAACCGATCGAACGCCCCGGTCCGTGCAGCCTGGCGCGATGGTCCGATCCCGATCAAGAAGCCGGCGACGATCGAGAGGGCCAGCGCCAGCATCGGCACCGCCGCGCCAAGACGAAGCGTCTCCTGGCGGGGGAGGAGCCCCGGCCACTGGCGGAGAAACACCGTCAGGCCGATCGCCGCGATCGCGGCGCCGGCCAGTCCGCCCAGTCCGCCAAGGGCGACGCTCTCGGTCAGAATCTGGCGGACCAGCCGCCGGCGCCCCGCGCCGAGGGCGGCGCGGACCGAGAGTTCGGTGGCGCGTCCGTTCACCCGAGCGAGCAACAGGCTAGTGGCGTTGGCGCATCCGATCAGGATCAGCAGAACGGCGGCACCGCCGACCAACAGCAGGGGCCGTTTGGTCTCCCCGACGACGGCGTCGGTGAAGGACTGAGCCCGGAGTCCGAGATAGTCTTTGCTATCCGGGTAGGAGACGATCAACCGGCTGGAGAGAGACGCGAGTTGGGCCGATAGTTGCGCGGGGGTTTCGGCGGATTTGAGTCGCCCGACCGCGCCGAGGTATTGGGCGCCCCGTTGCGAGGCGACGCTCGCATCCCATCCGAGCGGCAGCCAGAGATCGGCACCGGAGACCGGGAAGACGAATCCGGGCGGCATGACCCCGATGACCGTGTAGGGCTCGGAGTCCAGCCGGATCGCCCGGCCGAGGATGCCGGCGTCGGCTCCAAACCGCTCGGTCCAGAGGTGATGCGATAGGAGGACGACGTTAGGTCGGCCCGGGGCGCCTTCACCCTCGGCGAACGTGCGCCCGAGGGCGGCGGCCACGCCCAAGGTGGTAAAGAGACTGGGCGTCACGGCCGGCGCGATGAGCCGGGCCGGCGCTCCCGCGCCGGTCAGTGTCGCTTCGTTGTCGTAATAGGCGCCGGCACTCGCCAGCGCGGGAATCGTGGCCTTGACATCGAGGTAGTTGGGTGGCGACATGGCCCCGATCGAAGTGGCCGGGTTTCCGGGCATGAACTGCTCGATGACCATGAGCTCGGCGGGCGCCCGAAAGGGCAGGGGTGCCAGCAACACCGACCGGATCAAGACGAAGATCGCGGTGGTGGCCCCGACACCGAGTCCGAGGGTTCCCACCACGGTCGCGGCGAAACCAGGCTGCTTCTTGATGGTGCGGATGGTGCCGGCCAAGTCTTGGCGAAGCTCGGTCAGTCGTTCGGTACGGCGCATGGCGCGCTCTCCCTCCCAGTCGGTGGCGACACAATAGGTCCGGGTTCCGGCGAGGTCGCCGAACTCGGCCAGGGCCGTTCGTCGGGCGTCGGCCGGGGGGTGTCCGGCGTGGACGAGTTCGGCGACCCGGGCCTCGAGGTGGAAGTCGATTTCGTCGTCGACGGCCCTGGCGATTTCAACCCGCCGGCGCCACGGCCATCGAAATCCGAGCGGCGTCATGGCTCGCTAGGCCTCGAGACCGGCGGCGTCAAGGACCCGGAACACGGCGCTGGTGTAGGTCCGCCAGGTCGAGAGTTCGGTCTTGAGCTGGCGACGTCCGGTGGCGGTGAGGTGATAGTACTTGGCCCGGCGGTTGTTGTCGGACTGGCCCCACTCGGAGGCGAGCCAGCCTTTCCGTTCGAGCCGGTGGAGGCCCTGGTAGAGGGCGGCGTCATCGAGCTGGAGGACGCCTTCGGTTCGCTCCCGAATCCACTTGGCGATGGCGAATCCGTGTTGAGGCTGCCACGATAGCGCCTTGAGAATCAAGACATCGACGGTGCCTTGGAGGAGGTCAAGCGGCGGGCGGGTCATAGTATCCTCATCATGTGAGGGGAAGGTATGGTTCGCCCCCTCATATGGCAAGGGGTCCGCCGCCGGCCGGTCGAACCGCAAGATCGTACAAGACGGTTCGCTTGCGGCTGGTTTGGTTCACGCCCGGCCGGGTCCGAGTCCTTTGTTTACTATTCTTGTCCCGAGAGGCGGCTACGACTTATGAGATTGTCGACAATAGCATTGGTTCTTTTTTGCTTTCCCGGCCCCGGTATCGGTCTGGCTCAGGACGCCATGTTCCGGGGCGGTCCGACCCACGAGGGGGTCTATCCCTCGCCCGCACCCACCTTGGCGTCGCTGGTGTGGAAGTTCAAGACCGAGGGTCGCGTCCTCTCGTCACCAGCGGTGAGCGGCGGTCGGGTCTATGTCGGCAGCTCGGATGGTCGGCTCTATGCCATCGACCGGTTGACCGGTGCCGAGCGGTGGCGGTTCACGTCGAAGGGTCCAATCGCCTCCTCGCCGGCGGTCCACGGGGACCTGGTGTATGTGAGCAGCCTCGATGGCAACATCTATGGGATCGAGGCCGCGACCGGCAGACAGCGTTGGGCGTTCGCGACCGAGGGGGAGCGCCGGTTTACGGCGCCGGGTATTCATGGGGCCATCCCTCGGACCGAGCGGATGCCGGACCCATTCGACGTCTTTCTCTCCTCGCCCACGATCGTAGGCAACACGATCTACATCGGGAGCGGCGACCAGCACGTCTATGCACTCGACGCCTCGACAGGGGCGCTCCGCTGGCAGTTCAAGGCGGGGGATGTTATTCACGCATCACCCGCCGTGGCCGGTGGCCTGGTCTACGTCGGAAGTTGGGACCGAAATCTCTATGCCTTGGATGCGACCACAGGGCGGGAGCGCTGGCGCTACACCACCGGTAACGACACCACGAGCTACAACCAAATCGGGATCGCCAGCTCGGCCGCGGTAGCCGGTGGTCTGGTCTTCGTCGGCGGGCGCGACGGCCACTTCCACGCGGTCGACGCCGCGACCGGCGCCCTCAAGTGGGTCCACGATAACCATGGTGGCTGGACCATCGGCTCGCCCGCCGTGCGGAACGGCGTGGTCTACTTCGCCACTTCCGACGGCCGCCGGTTCAAGGCGCTCGACGGGGCCACCGGTGCGGTGAAATTCGATCTCGCGAACAATGCCATTTCGTTCTCGTCTCCCTCGTTGGCCGGCAATGCGGTGTACTACGGCACCTCGGATGGCTGGCTTCATGCGGTGGACATCCGGACCGGCCAGTTCCTGGGCCACTTTCAGTCCGATGGGTCAAAAGAGAACGGCGCCAAATGGACCGACTCAGCCGGCGTGTTTCAGTCGGGGCGAATGTACCCCGATGGCACCCTCGACGGGATGATGATCGGGATGCGCACTATGTTCACTGTGGGGTCGATCCTTTCATCGCCCACGATCGTCGACGGCATCCTATATGTGGGGAGTGGAGACGGAAACGTCTACGCCGTCCGGTGATCTGAGCCCGCGGGCGGCGGCCGGAAAGCCCGCCGGCTACCAACACCGTCGGGCTTGAAGGCCGGCCCTCCGAGCTCCTGTTATTGAACCGGCGGCGTACAGTTATCCTGGAGGTTCCTCGCGAGGCACTCCGCCGTCGGAATCGGCATCCGCGAAAATGTCACGTCGCCGGCCCGGTCGAGGGGCAGCGAACCGAGCCGGTCAAAACGCCTGGCGTCGAGCCACCGGGTCCCGCTTTCCCACATGAGCGAGTAGGTCCGATTGTACAACAGCTCGGTGATCAGGTCGTTCTTGGGACTCGTCACCGTCAATGTCGTCGGCGCTAGGCCCCCCGACTCTGCCCGGACCACATTGATGTCGTCGATCGCGGCCTGGGTATTCCCGAGCTGGAGGTTGGCCTCGGCCCTCAGCAAGATCAGCTCTTCATTCTTGAGCATTGGGATGCCCTTGGCCAAGTCAGGGCTACCGGAGGTGAAGTAGACCGCGAACTTGTAGCGCCCGGTCAGGCCATCGAGGGTCCGAGCCCCGCCGTCGCCGGTGTAGTTGGTGATCTTGCGCTGTCGTCGCAAATCAGGCGACCCATCGGCCCGGGCCTGGGCTCCGGTCACGAGCGACGCATGCGCGAAGAAGTTGATGCTGCTCGCCGAGACGGCGAGCGGGCTGGTCAGGTCACCTCCAGCGGTCGAGAAGGTGAAATAGACCCCGGACTCGAGGGCACCCGGAAGCCCGGCTGTGGTGATGAACGATTCGTTCAGCGCCGCCACCGCGGCGGTGTAACAAGGGCTGCCGCATCCCGCCATCGACGCCTGGAACACCAGCACCTTGGCCAGAAGCCCTCGGTTGAACTTGAGGAACGTCGCGGGTGTCGAGAACCCGGCCATCCCGGTTGGGGTGGCGAATGGGAACCCGGCGCCGCCGGCCGTCAGGTCTGTCTTGGCGGCCTCAAGCAACTCCACGACATGTTTGTAGACGTTGACCTCGCTCAGAAACGGGGGCGGCGCCGCATTCACCGGCTGGCTTGCGTCGACCGGAGCCCCGTAGGTCCCATTCCGCAGGATCGCCCGGAATAGTTGGAGGGCTTTGATCGTCTTGCCGAACCCCGTTGAGGCGGCCTTCTCTGTCGCGGTCATGTCGCCCGCGCCGGGGATGGCTTTGAGGTAGGTGTCGATGGTCCGAAGCGCCTGGTACTTTCCCGCCAGGAGTGCCGCCCCGAACGAGCCGCCGTCCAGAGGGCCGCGGATCAGCTCCCCCGTGTTGCGGTTGTCGTTACCCTGGAGATTGTATCCCTCCCGCCCAAACACACCATACCACCAGACATCGGCTCCAATATCGTTGCGGATCTGCGAATTGATCCCGATCGCCGTGAGGGCCAGTTTGTTGCGGGTCGGGGCCGACACCAAATCGTCGAGCGTCGGCGCATTGTCGTTCTGAATGTCGAACGAGTTGCCACAAGCCGCGAGGCCCGTCACGAGGGCGAGCGCGATGACCACCTGCCGAGTCGTCTTGATGAATCGTTTCATAGTTAGAAGCCCACCGCGAGGTTGAAGAAGACACTGCGGCTCGGCGGAAACGGGGCGATGTCGATCCCGCGGGAAACCGCTTGGATGCCGAAATTGCTGACCTCAGGGTCGAGGCCGGTGTAGGGGGTGAACATCAATAGGTTCCGACCCGTGACCGAGAGCCGGACATCACTAATCCCGGCTCCGAACGACTGGGCAATGCGTTTCGGCAGGCTCCAGCCAACCGACAGCTCGCGGAGCTTGAGGAAGGTGGCGTCCTCGACGTAGATGGTTGCGACGCCCAGGTTCGCCAGCCGAATCCGCTCCTGGCCCGCCGGGGTATCGGCGTCGGCCGCCGTGCCCTGGAGGTCGTAGTTGTTCTGGTTCAGGTTGACGACGTTGCCGCCCTGCTGCCAATCCCACAGCATGCTGAAGGACAGACTCCTCCAGGTGACGTCGTTGGCGAGGCCCATCCGGAAGGTCGGGTTGAAGTCGCCGATCTGACCCACCACCCGGGTGCCGCTCGCGTCGAGGTAGTTGCCGCGGATCTGGGTAATCGACTTGCCTTGTTCGAGCCGGGCCGCACCGTAGAACGCTCCGAAGCCGGCGTTCGGCGGATTGAAGGCCGGTACCGGGAGGGAGTCGACCTTGCTACGCAGCGTGACGAACGTGCTCCGCACCGTCCACGCCAGGTGCCGGCTTTGTACCGGGGTGACGCCGAGCGCCAACTCGATCCCTTCGTTGCGAAGCTGGCCGCCGTTGAAGACCTCGCCGATGAAGCCGGTCGTGACGGCCGGAATCCGGTTGAGGAGGAGATCCTTGGTGATCCGTTGAAAGGCCGTCGCTTCGATCGAGACCCGGCCGTTCCACAAGCTGAGGTCGGTGCCGGCCTCGATCTCCCACAACCGCTCCGGACGAATCACCGCGGAGCCGGCGGCGACACCCCCGACGTTGAGGCCCGTTTTCCCGGCGAACACCACGCCGACGAGGTTGGTAAACTTCTGGCCGAAAACCGGCTGATTGCCGGTGCTCCCGTAGGCCCCTCGGAGCTTCACGTCACTCCCGTTTCCGAAGGTGTTCGGGAACCGGAACGATCCGGATACCTTCGGAAAGAAGTAGTACTTCGAGACGTCCCCGTTCACACTGCTCCGCTCGGTCCTCACAGCGCCGCTGAGGCTGAGCCGTTGATCGACAAGCAGGAGATCTTGTTGCCCGTAGAACGCGAGGGTCTTTTCTCGGGTCAGGGCCTCGACCGCCGCCACCGTGGCGCCTTGATTGACATTCGTTTGGCCGGGGATCAGGCCGGTCGATTGAATGTTGCTGGTTCGAAGCCGACGGGTTTCGAGCTGCGCCCCCGCCGATGTCGTCGCGACGAACCGACCGCTGCTTGGCGCGTAGGTGTGGATCGCATTGGCGTTCAGGTTGACCAGGCGGCTCGCGCCGCCGCCCTTGAGCGACGTGCCGGGTTGCACCTTGGACGCCTCGAAGAACAGTTCGTTTGGCGAATACAAATCGCTCGCGGCGTTGAAGATGTCCGATCCGGCGCTCGTGGTGAGCTGCAACGTTCGGGTCGCGGTGGTAATGGCCCGGTACAGCAAGTTGAGCCCGCCCGTGAAACGATAGGTTTCCTCGTTGTTGCGGGCGAGGGCCGCGAGTTGAAACGGGTTGGTGCCGGAGCCAAGTGGCTGCGGCCAACTCCCGTCCGCCTGCTGCCGGAGTTCGACGAAGCTCGGAATCAGGCTGATCGCGTACCCGTAGCTGGCGTCGTTGTTGGCGTTTCCGCCAAACCCGCGCTGCTGCACCCCTCGATTGAAGTTCATGCTGACCGCGGCATCGAACCGCGACCCCAGTTTCTGGTCGAGGTTGAGCCGAACACCCTGACGCGAGAAGCCGGTGTTTTGGACGATCCCTTCGTCTCGCTTGGAGGTGGCCGTCGCGAAGAAGCGGGTTGCCTCACTTCCCCCGCTCATGTCGACGACGGTTTCGTACGACAGGGCGCTTCGATTAAACAACTCCGCCCAATGGTCATGGGCTTCCGGGACTCTCCCGCCGGCAAAGTACGACGCGGCCCGGCTTCCAAAGATCGCGACCGCCGTTGCCTCATCCTTAAACACGCGGTACGGCAGGCCCCGGAGCAGCTGAAAGGCTCCGACCCGTTGAGTCAGATTGAACCTGACTTTGCCCGGCTGGCCGCGAATCGTCGTAATCACCACGACGCCGTTAGCGGCCTTCGACCCATAGATCGACGAGGCCGCCGCACCTTTCAGCACTTCGATCTTCGCGATTTCGTTCGGGTTGATGTCGGCGGCCCGGTTGACTTGGTCGTCTTGGGCTCCGCTCCCTCCGGCCACTTGGGTGGCGCCCGCCGCGCTGATCGCACTCCGGTTGCTCGGAATCTGGACGTCGCTGAAGATCACGCCGTCGATGACATAGAGCGGATTGGAGGACCCGAGCACGGTGTTCGTACCGCCCCGAATTCGGAACTGGGCTCCGCCGCCCGGCGCCCCGCCGTTGCTGGTGATCGCGACGCCAGCCATCCGACCCGACAAGGCGACGTCGATTGAAGGCGCGGAAACCTTGGTGAGATCGTCGCCGGAGACGACCGACACGGCCGTATTGGCGTTTCGCCGCTCGGTTTGGGTCGCGGCACCGGAGACGATCACTTCCTCGAGTTTGAACACGTCTTGATCGAGCGCAACGGTGACCGACGATGTCGAACCGGGCACTCCGATGTCCTTCCGCTGAAAGCCGATGGCGCGAACCAAGAGACGAACGTCGCCGCTCCGTGCGCTGATGACGAAACGGCCGTCCGGGCCCGTCCGAACTCCCGACGTCGAGCCGACGACCGAAACCGCGGCTTCGGCGATCGGTTGTCCCCCCGCCGATCGAGTGACCTGCCCAGTGATTTGGCGATCTTGCCCGGCCGCGCGGCCAACGTTCGGCGCCAGCAACGCCGCAAGCAGGGCCATACTGACTCTCGAACCCATGGTGCTACCTCCTTTGGAAAGTCTCGTGCGCTATCGCTTACTGCGGCGCATCGACACCGTTCGAAGGCAACAACAGGGCCTCACCGCTTGTCACCGCATCCGATCCGGTTAACACGGGCACGGGGCCGCTCGGCCCCGGCAACGTGCCGAAGTGACACGATTGGGTGTGTCGGTTGGACGCTGATGTGTGTCGTTAGGAAGAAATCAGAGGAGCGGTGAGAGCAGGACCTCCAACAGCGACTGCCGGTAGCGACGACTCAGTCGCAATGTCTGGCCTCCCATGAGGGTGAGCACTCCGTCGCCGTTGACACCGGCCCGAAGCCCGACGATACGGGACATGTTGACGACGGTGGATCGGTGGATCTGCCGGAACTGCCCCGGGTCGAGACGGGCCGCGAATCCCCGGAGCGTGGCGCGGATTGTCCGAGGAGAGCCATCTATATAGACGTGAACGTAGTTGCCGTCTGATTCGATCCAGTCGATCTGGTTGACCGACACGATCTCGAGTCCCCCGGCCACCCGAATCGCGACCCGCCCCAGAGTCCCGAGGGCATCATCGTCCTGTTTTGCGAGAGGCCAGTCGAACGGGCTGCCCATTTTCATCCTGACGAGGGTTGCCGCGGTTTCGTTCCACCAACGCGAATCCCGGGCCAACGTCGCGCCCTCGTCCGCCGGCTTTTGTCAAGCAGATCCCTCACGTGACAGGGGTCTGGCGAATGGGAAACCGGCCGCCGGCCGATCGCGTAGAGAGAGCAGGCTCTCACTCCCTAAGGCACCATGCGAAAGACCGTTCCGTACCTCCTCGCGCGAATCGCGATGGCGACGATTCCGTTCCTCACGCCTCCGCCACCGTTGACGGCCCAGGCGCCACCACTCATCCTGCCGAAGGCAAGCCCGCGCGCCTCCGTCACGCAGACGGTGGGTCTCACGGCGGTGAGTATCACCTACGACCGGCCGGGAATTGGCGGGCGGCCGGTGTGGGGCGCGCTGGTGCCGTTCGATAGCGTGTGGCGGGCCGGCGCCAACGAAAACACCGTCATCGAGTTCAGTTCGCCGGTGCGGCTCGGTGGCCAGCCGGTCAGGGCCGGGCGGTATGGCCTGCATATGATCCCCGCCCGGGGGCCGTGGACCATCATCCTGAGCAAGCAAGCCAATGCCTGGGGGAGCTTCAGCTACGATCCGAAGGAGGACGCCATTCGCCTGACGGCCGCGCCCGCGGCCGGCGAGATGCACGAGCGGCTGGCCTACACGTTCGATTCAGTGACCGACTCCTCGGTGGTCGCGACCCTGCGGTGGGAGAAGCTGGCGGTGCCGATCGCCATCCACGTGGACACCAAGGCGGTCGTGGCCGACAGCATCCGGGAGCAACTCCGCGGGCTGGGTCGGTTCTTCTGGCAGAGCTGGAGTCAGGCCGCGGCTTGGAGTGTCGCCAACGAGACGAATATGGAGGAGGCGTTGGGTTGGGTCGACCGGTCCATCCGAATGAATGAGGCGTTCACGAACCTTCAGGTCAAGGCGACGCTCCTCGACAAGCGGGGAGACCGAGCTGGCGCGGCGGCGGCCACTCAGCGGGCTTTGGCGGTTGCTACCGAGGCCGAAGTGAACGTCTACGGTTACGGCTTGGTCGGCCAAGGCAAAGTCGACTCGGCGATTGCCATCTTCAAGACGAACGTGGCCACGTACCCCCGGTCGTGGAACACCTACGACAGTTTGGCCGAGGCGTACGCCACGAAGGGAAACAAGAAGCTCGCGATCGAGAACTACTCCAAAGCGCTTTCGTTGACCCAAGACCCGACCCAGCGGACCCGAATCGAGGGGGTCTTGGCGGGGCTCCGCTAGCGGCCTATCACCGAAATCATCGTGGCACGACGGAGGGTGACGTCCCGTTGGTGCGCCTAGCCGCGCGAGTCGCGTTCGTGGCAATCGCGGCGAGCCCGCCGGGTTCTCCCGCCTCGTGGCTCCGTTTTGCTCAGCGACAGCTCCCGTCGGCTCCCGCCGCGGTGAGGGACGCGTTGATGGAGACATCCACCCCCACCGGCCCCATCTTGGCGATGCCTTGGACCCGGCCGACCAAGGTCAGACTGTCCAGTCGTTTGACGGTGACGACGCCGCTCACGAACGGCAGGGGCGGGGTTGGCTCGCCGCCGATCCTGATGGTGCCTCGGGCGCCGCCGGCCCGGCCGAGCGGAATGCTGCCAAGGCGAAACCGGTCATCGGGCATGATGACCTGGACCTCGAGCCGCTGACCGCCGGTCGGGTCGACGAGGAGAAGGCGGGCTCCCCCGGGTTCGCACCGATAGCTCGCGGCGCCGCGTCCCGGGGCGTCGGGCGCGCCCGCGATGGCTGCGAGGAAGAGGGCGGTCGGGAGGTGGTCGACCGACAGTACGGTCGCCGGCTCGACGCCGGCTTCGCCGCGATCGAGTCGGCCGTCGAACCGGGGCACCAGGCCGGCCGCCTCGAGGGTACCGAACCGGGTTCCGTCGTCGAATCCAAGTTCCAGCGAGAGGGCGCTCTCGGTGAGGGCGCCGCGACCTTGCAGGAATCGTAACGCCGTGCGATCGGGCAACTTGACCCAGCCGGTTACGACCACGTTCAGCCCGTCGCTGGCAGTGAGGCCGAGGACGGTCTGGCCGAGGGGGCCGTTGGTCCTCGCGATGAATTGGCGGGACGCTCGCTCGGGACCGATTGCCGGTTCCACGCATGCCGCCGCAAGCATCGCAAGCGCGACCGCGCTGCTCCAACCGCGGTGGGTCATGCGGGAATATCGGCCCGGCAGAGCGGGGCCGCAACGCCGACTGCTATTGAGGTCTTGGCGGGGCTCCGCTAGCCCTATTGGTCCGCAGGATCGTTCAAGACATCCGGCGCCGAGGCTCGTTTCGTTCCAGGATGGAATACTTCCCATTGACCCAGGGGCTCCTCCTGGCGCTTTCGGTTACGGGCGCCGGCCTCCTCAGCAGGACGCCCGAGTCCGAGGCGCCCCCGCGACGGGCCCACCATTCGATGGCCTACGATGCGGCGCGGCAGCGGGTCATCCTGACTGGTGGGAGCACCCCGATCGACGGGGGCCGAAACTTCGTGTTCTTCAACGACCTGTGGTCCTTCGACGGCGCCCGCTGGACCAAGGTCGCGGAGACCGGAGAGAAGATGTCCGGGAGCCAGCTCGCCTACGATACCAACAGGAAGCGGGTGGTCTCCTTCGGGGGCTTTGCCGGCGCCTCCCTGGACGCCGTCCGGGTCCTGGTTGGCGAGGAGTGGCAGACGATCGGGCACCACCCGGCGATGCCCGCCGCCGAGCCGGGGTTCGTGTACGACACTCGGCGGGACCGGTTCGTGGCATTCGGCGGGTCGGACGGACCAGGTCGCGTCCACGGGGACACCTGGGAGTTCGACGGCACGGCCTGGCGGAATGCTGAGGTGGCGGGGCCGGCGGCGCGGCAGGCTCACGTGATGGTGTTCGACAGCCGGCGGGGGAAGACGGTCGTGTTCGGGGGAGCGCTGCCGGCCGAGAGAGGCCAGCCTCCGGGGGCTCTCGGCGATACTTGGGAGTCCGACGGCCAAGCCTGGTCGGAGCGCCGAGTGGCGGGGCCGGCCCCACGCCAAGCGCCCGGTGCGGCGTTCGATTCGCGGCGCGGACTCGTCGTCATTTTCGGGGGCCTCGGCAGTGAAGGCTTTCTCGGCGACACCTGGGGGTGGGACGGTGCGACCTGGAAGAAGCTCGCCGATTCCGGTCCACCACCGCGGGCGATGGGGTATCTGGCGTACGACAGCCGCCGCGACCGGGTCGTGCTCTTCGGTGGTCGAAAGGGATATCCCAACGGTGATCTGAACGACACCTGGGAATGGGACGGGACATCGTGGCACCAAGTCGGTGAGTGACTGCCGATGATCCTGATCTCCGTAGCGCTCGCCTTGGCGGGAGTTCAGGATTCGACCATTCTGGCCGGGAGGGTGGTTGGTCTCGACGGTCGGCCCCTCGGACAAACGGTGGTGGCCGGCTCACCGATCGGCGGTTCACTGCGATTCGGGACGACGACCGACCGGGACGGCCGGTTCCGCCTGGTCGCGGCTCCCGCCGCTCGGTTTCGGGTGGCGGTCCTCGAGCGCGGGGTTGAACGGGTTGTCGATACCGTCACGGCCAGCGACCGGCTCACGCTTCGGGTTCCGAATCGGGATTCCAGTACCTTGCTCCGGACCTCGGCGGAGTGGCTCGATCTGTTGCCCGACGGTCCGGCCAAACGGTGGTTCATCCTCGATTGTACCGGCTGTCACCAGTTCAACGAGACCCGGGCCCTTCGCGCCGGGCAAGTCCGGACGGCGGAGCAGTGGGCGGCCGATGCGACGAGAATGATCGCGATGTTCGGGCCCGAGTCCGGCTTCCCGATCATTGCCGCGCACGAGCAACCGGCCCGGCTCGGTGCCTGGATCAACCGCTATGTCGCAGCCGCCAAGGGGGTTCCACCGCTGGCGGCGGCCACCGGGCTCGGCGGCCCTCGGTACCAGATCACCGAGTACGACCTTCCCGGCCAGGATCTTCCCCACGATATCGCGGTGGATTCGGCCGGCCGAGTGATCATCACGGGGATGTTCACCCATCGGTTGCTCGAGCTCGACGGGGCAACCGGGGCCGCGAAGGACATCCCGATTCCGATCGATCGGGCGAATCCCCGCGCGATCGAGGTCGACGCCCAGGGCCGGTGGTGGGTCCTGCTGGGCCAAGCGGAGTCGGTGGGCCGTTACGACCCGGGCACCGGGCAATGGGCCTTCGCCAACGTCGCGATGTACGGGCACAGCATCGGCGTCGACCGGACCGGCAATGCCTGGACGAATTTTCATTTCGCCGCCGACTCGATCCGCTTGGCTCGGGTATCCGAGCGCGGCGGCCAGCTCACGACTGAGGAGTTTCGCGGGCCGCCGGCGCCGGGCGGGGCCCGCGGGCCGAGCCCGATTCCGTATGAGCTCCGGATTGCGCCGAACGGCAAGGTGTGGGTGTCGACGCTGCACGGCGGCCAGTTGATCGGGTTCGATCCGTCGACCAAGCGATTCGAGACGGTGTCGTTGCCGGAAGGCGACGCCGGCCCGCGCCGATTCGACATTGATGAGAAGGGTATCCTCTGGATTCCGGGCTACAGTTCTTCCAAGCTCTACCGGTACGATCCCGCCGCCGGCAGGTTCGCGACGTATCCGATGCCGGCCGCGAGCGCGCTCCCGTACGTGGCGCGGGTTCACCCCAAGACCGGGGATATCTGGATTGGGACGGCGGCCGGGGATGTCGTGTACCGATTCGACCC
>JANNQX010000284.1:0-6398 GCA_031400975.1 Gemmatimonadota bacterium | reverse complement strand
TCGCCTAACATCAACGCCGCCGTGGCCCGGGCCCGGCCAACCAAGTGCGGCAGCGACCACGACCCGCCGGTGTCAGGCACCAGGCCGATGTTGATGAAGGCCTGAATGAACGATGCTTCTTCCGCCGCCAGGACGAAATCGCAGGTCAGGGCCAAGTTCGCTCCGGCCCCGGCGGCCACCCCGTTGACGGCCGCTACGACTGGAACATCGAGCTGGCGGATCAACCGGGCCAGGGGGTTCCAGGTGGCCTCGAGGTGAGCCCCAAAATCGCCGATCGGGGTCGTTCCCGTGATATCCTGGCCGGCGCAAAAGCCTCGGCCGGCTCCGGTCAAATAGATGGCCCGGATGGTCCGGTCGGCCTTGATCTCGGCCAGGATTGCATGGAGCCGCTCGAACATCGCATCGTTGAAGCTGTTGAGGACGTCCGGCCGGTTGAGGGTTACTCGGGCCACGCCGTCATCTCGTTCGAAAAGGACTGCCTGGTCGCTCATCGCACCTCCGCAAGTAGGCGTGTAAATTAGCACCACTATGCATACTCCGTATATCGTCGACGGCGTCCGAACGCCGATTGGAAGCCTTGGTGGAACCCTCGCGAACGTCCGGGCCGATGACCTTGCCGCGGGAGTGGTCTCGGCGCTCGTCGCTCGGCACCCGGCACTCGACTTGGGGATGGTGGCGGATCTGATTCTTGGGTGTGCGAATCAGGCGGGGGAGGATAACCGGAATGTGGCTCGGATGGCTGGGTTGTTGGCCGGGTTGCCTTCGTCGGTGCCGGGGGAGACGGTGAACCGGCTGTGTGCGTCGGGGCTGGCGGCGGTGTCGAACGCGGCGCGGGCCATCATGACCGGGGACGGCGACCTCTACATCGCGGGCGGGGTGGAGCAGATGACTCGGGCGCCGTTTGTCCTTGGCAAGGCTAAGACGGCGTTTGCCCGGGACATCGAGATGTTCGATACCAGTTTGGGGTGGCGGTTCATCAATTCCAAGATGAAAGAGAAGTACGGGGTCGATCCGATGGGGCAGACGGCCGAGAACCTGCTCGAAACTCATCCGATTAGCCGGGAAGATCAGGACCGTTTTGCCCACCACTCCCAGGTCAAGGCCGCAGCGGCTCGCGCTCGGGGGCGGTTTGCCCGTGAAATCGTCGCGGTGACGATCCCGGCGGCCGGGAAGGGCAAGGAGCCGACCAAGTTCGAGCACGACGAGTTCATTCGGCCTGATACGACCATGGAAGGTCTCTCGAAGCTGAAGCCGGCATTTCGGACCGACGGCAAGGGATCCGTCACCGCCGGGAATGCGTCCGGGCTGAACGACGGTGCCTGCGCTCTGCTGCTGGCCTCGGAGGCGGGTCTCAAGGCCGGTGGCCTCACGCCGCGGGCTCGGATACTGGGAACGGCGGTGGCCGGCGTTGAGCCTCGGATCATGGGGGTCGGTCCGGTGCATGCTACCCGGAAGTTGCTCAGCAGGCTTGGTTTGACTCTCGACCAGATGGACCTGATCGAAATCAATGAGGCGTTTGCGGCCCAAGTTCTCTCGTGTACCGCCGAACTGGGCATTGGCACCGATGACCCCCGGCTCAATCCCAACGGCGGGGCCATTGCCTTGGGGCACCCGTTAGGCATGTCGGGGGCCCGGTTGGTCCTGACAGCCACCCATGAGCTCGAAGAGCGGAAGGCCCGGTATGCTTTGGTGACGCTCTGTATCGGGGTGGGGCAGGGCATGGCGGCGGTGATCGAGCGGGTCTGAACCGGGGAGCTCCACATGCGCACACTGACGTCCTATGCCACCGGCCAGTGGGTGGCCGGGTCTGGAAAGACCAGCACCCTGATCCACGCCGTCACCGGCGATCCGGTGGCCGAGCTCGGGAGTGAGGGACTCGACTTCAAGGCGATGCTCGAATATGGCCGCCGGGTCGGCGGCCCCGCGATGCGGAAGCTGACCTTCCACGAGCGGGCCCGGATGCTCAAAGCCATGGCCCAGCATCTGATGGCGCGGAAGGATGACTTCTATGCGTTGTCGGCGGCCACCGGCGCCACCAAGAGCGATTCCTGGGTCGACATCGAAGGCGGGATCGGGACCTTCTTCAGCTACGCCAGCAAGGGCCGCCGGGAGTTGCCCGACGAGTCGTTTTACATCGACGGCGACCTCGAGCCGTTGTCGAAGGGCGGCACCTTTGTCGGTCGTCATATCGCGGTACCGCTCGAGGGCGTGGCCGTTCACATCAACGCCTACAACTTTCCCTGTTGGGGAATGCTGGAAAAACTGGCGCCGACCTTCTTGGCCGGGATGCCGGCCATCGTCAAGCCGGCCTCGGCCACGAGCTTTCTGACCGAGTTGATGGTCCGGAGCATGATCGACGCGAAGATCCTGCCTGAGGGTGCGCTCCAGCTGATCATCGGGGGCGTCGGCGACCTGTTCGAACACCTCACCTGCCAGGACGTGGTGACCTTTACGGGCTCGGCGTCGACCGGTCGCAAACTCAAAGCCCACCCGAAAGTCATCGAGGAGTCGGTCCGCTTCAACATGGAAGCTGATTCCCTCAACTTCTGCATGTTAGGGCCCGACGCCACGCCAGGTACCGAGGAGTTCGATCTCTTTATAAAGGAGATTGGCCGGGAAATGACCTTGAAAGCCGGGCAACGGTGTACCGGGGTCCGCCGGATCATGGTCCCCGACGGCGTCGTGGACGAGGTCATCAAGGCCGTGGGCAAGCGACTCGCGGGAGCAACGTTAGGCGATCCCTCGGTCGACGGTGTTCGGATGGGCCCGCTCGCCTCCAAGGCCCAGGTGGCCGAAGTTCGAAAGAGCGTCGACGGTATTAAGGCTGCCGCTCAGGTGGTGTACGGCAACTATGACGACTTCGCGGTGACCGGGGCCGACAAGACTCGGGGTGCTTTCTTCCCGGCGATGCTGCTCCATTGTGCCGAACCACTCAAGCGGAGTGAAGTGCACGACATTGAAGCCTTCGGACCGGTCAGCACGGTCATGGGCTACCGGACCGTGGCCGATGCCTGCGAGCTCGCCAAGCGGGGCAAAGGCAGTCTCTGCGGATCGCTCTTTTCCGGCGATGACCGGATTGCCCGGGAGGTCGTGCTTGGCACCGCCGCGTTCCATGGCCGGCTGATGCTCGTCAATCGGCGTTCGGCGAAGGAGTCGACCGGGCACGGTTCGCCGATGCCGCAGTTGGTGCACGGGGGGCCGGGCCGGGCGGGCGGGGGTGAGGAAATGGGCGGGATCCGGAGCGTGATGCATTACCTCCAACGAACCGCGCTTCAAGGGCATCCCGAGACGTTGACCCACGTCATGAAAGTGTGGATGAAGGGCGCTGATACGCCGACCGATGTCGCGCATCCATTTTCGAAGTACTTCGATGACATCAAGGTGGGCGATTCGCTCTTTACCCACCGCCGAACCGTGACCGAAGCCGACGTCGTCAACTTTGCGGGGATATCGGGCGATTACTTCTACGCCCACACCGATGAGATTGCCGCGAAGGACTCTCTGTTTGGTCGCCGGGTGGCCCACGGCTATTTCGTGCTCTCGGCGGCGGCCGGACTCTTCGTCTATCCGCCCAAGGGGCCGGTGCTGGCCAACTACGGGCTCGAACGGCTCCGGTTTACCAAGCCCGTCTACCCCGGCGACACAATTCAGGTTCGGTTCACCTGCAAACAGAAGACGGCTAAGGACCCGCTCCCCGATACCGTCCCGCAAGGCGTGGTTGAGTGGGATGTCGAGGTGACCAATCAGGAGGCTGAGATCTGTGCCGTGTACTCGATCCTGACCTTGGTGGCGCGGCGGCCTTAGCCCGCTACCATTTGGCGGGGAGGAAGTTCCACTGGATTCCCGAACCCCGAGCCCGGGTAAGCGATGCACGTCTTCACGAGCGGGTCCGCAACGAGGTGCAATTCAGGTTCTGGTCGAACTCGAGGATGCCAGCCTGGTCGATGCCTCGGTCTATCTATTCCTCCACCCCCTATTCCTCCACCCCGACCGGGTCGACGGGTCGCTTTGGGATCCGACGCGATTCGAGGCGGAGGGGCTCGCGAGCGGACGCCCTGAGGAGCGAGTTGCTCGAAATTCCGCTGAGTTCAGGTTACCGGGCGGCGAAACCATTCAGACCCGACCAGAGTACGGACAGGATGCCTATCACATCGAAGCGTTCGGCCCGGCTGATGGCCGGGCTCCTGCTAGCCGGGTTCCCGCCGGTTGGGTGCGCCCGTCCGGGCGGGTCCCCGAACGAACCACCGCCCGCTCCGGCCACGGCCGCCGCGGATCTCCTCGCGGCCGACAGCGCCTTCTCGGCGGCAAGTGTTGGAACCGACGCCGTTTCGGGGCTCTCGGCGATGTTCGCCCCCGATATCACGATGCCCTTGCCCGGGGGGAAGTTTGCGGTCGGGGCCACGGCTGCGGTCGAGTTTCTTCGCTCCAATCCGGATCACGCGCAATCGCGGGCCGAGTGGACGCCGATCCGGGTCGGACTCTCGGCCGATGGGCTCCACGGGCTGACGTTCGGCTACGGTACTCTGGTCCGTCCCGACAGCAGCCGGTTGCCCTGGAAGTACTTGGCCTATTGGGTGAAGGGGCCATTGGGTTGGCGGGTGGTGGTTTATAAACGGGCCCCGCGGGCCGACAGCGTGGTCTCATTGGCCCGAGTGCCGCCGGTCTTGCCGACCCAACTTGGAGCCCCTGGCGACTCGGCCGCCGTCGAGGGTTTTCGGGCCAGCTTGGATCAGGCGGAACGGGGCTTTTCAGACGAGGCCCAACGGATTGGCTTAGGGCCCGCGTTCGTCAAATGGGGCCGGGCTGACGCGGTCAACATGGGCGGACCGGCTCGGGCTGGTTTCGTGGTCGGGGCGGAGATGATCGCAGCGGCGGTAAGCGAAGGCGGCCCGGCCACCAGCAGCGCGGTTTCTTGGGCTCCCGATCGGGTCATCGTGGCCGGAAGCGGCGACCTCGGCGTGACGATCGGAATGATCCGTCCGAACCAACCGCCGCCGGCCGGGTCGCCGCCGGGGTTTGCATTCTTTACGATCTGGCACCGGGCGTCCGTCTCGGAGCCGTGGCGCTACCTTGCGGAGTAGAACCATGACGACAACCACTGAGGTACGACGATGAACCGGATCGGAATCCTGCTCCTTTCAACTCTGCTGGCGACATCTCTCCAAGCCCAGGTCCCCTCCCCAGCGGCCGGCAAGGCTGTGCTGGTGACGGGGGCCAGCAGCGGGATCGGCCGGAAGATTACTGAGCTGCTGGCCTCGCGCGGCTACTTCGTCTATGCCGGCGCCCGCAAACCGGCTGACCTCGCCGAGCTCAATGCCATCAAGAACGTCCAAGGTGTCAGACTCGATGTCACCGATCCGGCGGAGATTGCGGCCGCCGTCGCGACGGTGCGCCAGGGGGGCCGGGGGCTTCACGGCCTGGTCAACAACGCCGGGATCGCCATCCTGGGCCCCCTGGTGGAGACCGAAGAGCCCGAGCTGCGCGGCTTGTTCGACGTCAACGTGTTCGGCCCGTATCGAGTCACCAAGGCGTTCGCGCCGCTGTTGATCGAGTCGAAGGGCCGGGTCACCACTGTCAGCTCGATCTCGGGGATCCTCTCCGGTCCTTTCTTGGGCGCCTACAGCATGAGTAAGCACGCGATCGAGGCGTACGGTGACGCACTGGCCGCTGAAATGGGCGGGTTCGGCGTCCGGGTCAGTCTGATCGAACCCGGGAACTACCGGTCGGACATTGGCCGCAACACCATGGGGCAGGTGGAGGCTACCGCCGCCCGGCTCAAGGGTACTCCCTACGAACCAGCGATGAAGAATTTGGTGGCCGCGATGGGCCGTTACGATTCCTACCCCGAGCCTGATGCGGTGGCGGAGGCCGCGCTGCATGCCATATCCGACCCCGCCCCCAAGATGCGCTATCTGGTCGTTCCGGTTGCCGGTCAGGCCGACGTCACGATCAGGAAGGCGATCGAGGAGTTGGTACAGCTGAATCAGCGTCACCCTTTCACCTACGACCGCGACATCCTGGTGAAGATGCTCGACGAGGCTCTGGCGAAGGTGAAGTAGCCCGGCGGTCGGTGGCGCGTTGCCCGGCGGGGAGCCATTATTAGTCAACCGCCGTTCGCCACCCGACCACCCGGAGTTCAATCCACCCATGAAAAGGGTTCTTTCCCTTTGGGCGCTGGCCGCCTGCGTTTCCATTCCGCTGGCGGCTCAGAAACCGGCGACCCGGCCTGACCCCCGGCTCGAAGCGCTGAAGAAGTCTGTGGCCGCCGACGTCGACTCGCGGGCCAAGCTGACCCAGCAGATCAACGACCAGATCTTCAGCTATGGCGAGCTCGGCTTTCAAGAATTCGAGACTTCGAAGTACCTGGTGGCCCTGCTTCGAAAAGAGGGCTTCACGGT
>JANNQX010000283.1:0-20039 GCA_031400975.1 Gemmatimonadota bacterium | reverse complement strand
CCACGCCCGGATGCTGGTGCGGGCGTCGGCGCCGGCGGCGGGTCAGCAGCTGATGGCGCCCCAACAGATCGTTGACGGTGCTGATCGCGGGCCAGGTGGGTACCGAGGGTCGAGGTAGTCCAACAGCTTCCCCGCGCCCGGATGTTGATCGGTGGACGGCGCGGCCGCTCGCTTCCGATGCTGCGCCCGCCGCTGAACGCTAGTCCGCTATGCCGACCAGTCCCTTTGGTATTCCATGCGTTGAGTGATTCAAGGCCCGTACACGGATGAAACCTTCGACTGCTCCGCTGCCGGCCAGTATCAGAGAAGCCACCCCAGCAGATTGGCCCGCGTTGTGGTCAATTATTGCGTCGGTGGTTCGAACAGGCGACACGTATACGTTGGTACGCAGCTCGCAGAGCATTCGTTGGTCACGGCCCGGACGGCGGGTTTCCGAGCGATGCAGTTCACTGCGGTGGTCAGCACGAATGTGCGAGCGTTAGCTCTCTGGCAGCGGCTGGGGTTGAGTACTGTCGGTACGATTCCGGCGGGATACCGCCATGCGACGCTCGGCTTTGTCGACCTTCATGTCATGCACCGACGCCTCTAGCGATCGGCATTCCCGTTGCGGCGGCATAACGGGGTTTGCATCGGGCGGCGGGGCGGGCTCCTCTTCCGAAGTCGCGGCCGCCGCTGAAACCCAAAGTCGTTGGGCGGACTAGGAGATGTCCCCCCCCAGTGAGTGAGGGCCCGCACAAGCCAAACTCGGAAACCGGAAGCGATCATGCACATGAACCCGAGCGTCTTTGACATCTGGGTATTCCGCCGAGCCCGTGCTGGCACTGAGTTTCTCGTCCTCCACACGTCGCAGCTGAAGGCGGACCAATATTTCAACGGGGGGCGGTTCTGGCAGATCCCCAGCGGCGCCTTCGAGCCGTCGGAATCGGTCCTGGAAGGCATTGACCGTGTGCTTGGGAAGTACCGACTTGAAGCGCAGGCAGTTTGGGCCGCCGAGCACACCTACATCATCTACAACCGCCGGTTCGAAGAGACTCAGGTGGTCTCGGTCTTCGCTGCTGAGGTCGCGCCGGCAACCGGCGTGGTGGATCTCGATCCGACTGAGCATTCCGGGTCGGCATGGCTTCCATTTGAGGTGGCGCTCGATCGGGTCCACTATAGGGGTCTCAAGGACGGGCTACGCTCGACGCAGGAGTATGCAACCGGGCTACCCGGCCCGGCGGCCCAACTCCGACTCAGGTAGGCTCCGGCAAGACCTCCGTCGCTCGATGGAGTCGGTGGCCCGGCAGGGTCGGATCCCGCTTGTGAGCGACCGGGGACATAGTTAACGAAATCTGCCGGGAACCCGACGATGTTATGTTTCTCGCCTCGATGACCAGTCCGATGTTGCTGTGAGGGTTCCTAACGTTCGTCCGAGCGACCACCGTTGCTACCAGAGGAGCAGCCGATGAAGTACGTCGATGGATTCGTGATTCCGATCCCGAGGAAGAATCTGGCCGCCTATCTGAAAATGGCCAAGCTGGGGGCCAAGGTGTGGCGGGAGTACGGCGCGCTCGAGTACCGGGAATGCGTCGGGGACGACCTAAAGATCAAGGGGATGCTCACGTCATTCCCGGCCAAGTTCAAGCTCAAACCGAGCGAGACCATCGTCTTCTCGTGGATCGTCTACAAGTCACGGGCCCATCGCGACCGGGTCATCGCGAAAGTGACGAAGGACCCACGGATGAACAACTTTGACCCGAAGTCGATGCCCTTCGAGTTCAAGTCGATGCTGATGGGCGGATTCAAGGTTATCGTCGATCGCTGATCGGCGGGGCTCCCGCCTTTTTAGATGTCGAGGAACCCCTCGGTCACTCCGATCACCTCGCCGCCGATCCAGACATTCACCCCTCGGCCGTCACGTTTCTCGGCCCGGGCTTCCAGCACGCTCGGGCGTCCCATCTCGACCCCTTGCGCGATCCGCCAGCGAAACTCGGTCGCGGCCGAGCGGTCGTAGTGCGCGAGTAGACCGGCCAGCGCGGCGTTGGCGCTGCCCGTGGCGGGGTCCTCCAGTAACGGATCGCTCGACGAAAACTGCCGGGCTCGGAGGTCAAAGCCGTCGCCGGCCCGAGTGTAAAGGTGGAGGTACGGCTGACCGAACTCAATGCCGGCCAACCGATCGAGCGCCGCTACGTTGGGCCGGGCCCGTTCGAGTGCGGCTCGATCGCGGAGCTCCGCCAGCAGGAATCCGAGCCCGACTGACCCGGCCTGGGGCTGGTGCGTCGTGGTGACGATGTCGGCCTCGGTGAGCGACGCCGCGGCCGCCACCACCGCGGCCGGAACCGTGGCGCCGAGCGAGAGCTGTTCCGGAGCCGTGAGCTCGCAGTGAAAACGTCCGCCCGGCCGCCGTTCGATCGCGATCGGCACCAGCCCGGCCTTCTCTTCGAACGTAACCGTATGGGTCTGACCCACCTCGCCCAGTTCACCATGAGCCGCCAGCATGGCGGCCGTGCCGACGTTCGGGTGCCCGGCAAACGGCACCTCACACGCCGGGGTGAAGATCCGGACCTTGCGGGTCTGGCCGGCCTCGGGCGGAAAGACGAAGCTGGTCTCCGCCAGATTGAATTCCCGGGCGATCTGCTGCATCTCCCCGTCAGTGAGGCCCTGGGCTGTTGGAAACACGGCCAGCTGGTTCCCGCCGAACCGAGTGTCGGTAAAGACGTCGCAGGTATAGAACCGATACTTCATAATCGGGGGTTTATGGGCATAGTGTCCAACATAGACTTTCGAGTCCGGATCCGCGACACGGCGGCGAGAGGGCGAGCCCTTGCCCAGCCGCTGCCGGGTCATAGCTTGGAAGCATGACGCCAATCGGCTCCGGACTTGATCCCCTGTTCGTTTCCTTCCAGCTCGCGGTGGCGGGCCGGTACTCGATCGATCATGAGCTCGGCCGGGGTGGGATGGGCGTCGTCTACCTCGCCCGGGAGGTCGATCTCGACCGGCCCGTCGCCATCAAACTGCTGCCGCCCGACCGGGCGGCGGTCGCGTCGCTCCGCGACGCCTTTCTCCGGGAGGCGCGGCTCGCCGCAAAACTCTCCCATCCCAACATCATTCCGATTCACGCGGTCGAGGAGATGGCGGGCTTCGTCTATTACGTGATGGCGTTCGTGGACGGGGTCACCCTCACCGAGCGGGTGCGGGCTCGGGGCCCGCTCTCAGGGTCCGAGGGCGCCCGGATGCTCCGCGAGCTCGCCTGGGCACTTTCCTACGCCCACGGCCAGGGGCTGGTCCACCGCGACGTCAAGCCGGACAACGTCCTGATCGAATCCGCCACCGGCCGAGTCTTGATGGCCGACTTCGGGATCGCGGCGGCGACCGGTCTCACCGGCGGCGACGGAGTCACTGGAACACCGGAATTCATGAGCCCGGAGCAGGCGTTAGGTGGCGTCATCGACGCGCGGAGCGACCTCTACGGCCTCGGCGCGACTGCGTTCTATGCGCTTTCGGGGCACCTCCCATTCGCGGGCGACAGTCCGACCGAAATCCTCGCCAAGCAGGTCACCGAGTCGCCGCCGTCGCTGGCCGCCCTCGGACTGGGCCTCCCGCGGAAGCTGGCCCAACTGGTCGACCGCTGTCTCGCCAAAGATCCCGATCAACGGCCCACCAGCGCCGAAGAGCTGGCCGAACAGCTCGGCGTCGCAATCGAGCAACGTCGGGAGCTTCCAGCGGTCCTCCGCGCTTTCGTCAAGCGAACCGGCCGGATCGACGGTGGCGGAGCGGTGATCGGGTGGTTCGCGCTCGCGTTAGGCGCGACGACAATCTCCGCCGTCGCGGGCGTAGCGTGGGGATTCGGAACGCTGGCCCTTGGTACGACGGTACTTCCCCTTGCCTACCTCGTCAGCGTCGCGCGAAGACTCACGATCCAGGGTTTCAACCAGGCTGATCTCGGCCCCGCCTTCAAGGCGGAACTCCAACAAGCTCGCGAGGAGTTTGCGGTGGAGAAGAGCTGGGAGCCAGTCCGAGTCGAGCGGTGGGTCCGCCTGGCGTTGAGGGCCGCTGGCCTGGTCGCGCTCGGAGCGGGAGTAGCGTTGCTCGCCGGCATCTGGCGGATCGGCGGTGCCCTCGGCGTGGAGACCGAGATGATTTTGTTCTTCGCGCTGGTGATCTGGACCGTGACCGGTATCACCTACTTGAGCCTGCTCCAGCGGCGGCGCGACGTCGACACTGAGTTCTGGGGCAAGATCTGGATTGGGCGGATCGGGCAACTGGCCTTCTCGCTGGCTGCAAGGCTGGTGGGCCGGCGCTCGATTGGCCCAGCGATGACCCACCGCGCCACCGAGCTCTCGCTCGGGCTTGCGGCGGAACAGCTGTACGAGAATCTCCCGAAAGCCACACGGCAGGCGCTCTCCAATCTGCCGGAGGTGCTCAGGCGGCTCCAGGCCGATGCTCAGGCGCTCCGAACCCGCCACGACGAGCTACAAGAAGCCCTGGCCGGGGTCGACACCGCCGAGGCCGACGACCTCAGGGCCGAGCGTGACGGCGCCCATGCGCGATTGGTCGAGACGGTCGGTGCGCTCGAGACGATCCGGCTCAACCTGCTCCGACTCCACGCCGGCTCGGCCACGGTTCAGTCACTTACGACCCACCTCGAGCACGCGGCCGAGGTCGCCGCCCACGTCGAGCGGCTGATCGCGGCCACATCCGAGCTCGATCGGCTGACGCCCACTCCCGTCTAAGCGACGGCCGTTGACAACACATAAGTTGATGCTTATGTATTGTCCATGCCCAGCCCGACCGGGACCGAGAACCAGATCTTCCAGGCCCTCGCCGACCCCAGCCGCCGCGCGATCTTCGAGTCGCTCAGCCGCGGCAACGTGGCGGTCAAGGACCTGACCGCGCGCTTCGACATCTCGCAGCCAGCCGTCTCCCAGCACCTCCGCGCCCTCAGGAACGCCGGGCTCGTCCGCGGCCGGCGGGTGGGCCGTTCCGTCTACTACCAGGTCGAGCCCCGCGGGATGAAACCGCTGGTCGACTGGATCGCCCACTACCAAGCCTTCTGGATCACCCGGATCGGCCGCCTGGAAAGCCTATTGGAAGGCATGGAGCCATGAAGCCGATCGACAAGACCGCTGCCTCCCAAACCGAGACTATAGCCTTCGAGTTCGATCTGCCGCATCCGCCGGCGAAAGTGTGGCGCGCCCTTACCGGTTCAACCGAGTTCGACAACTCCAATCTGGTCGATAGACTCCTCCACCTGACCGCCTGAGGCCATGACCCGATGAAAGCCGCGCAGCGTACCGAACTGATCAAGACGCTCCAAAATCGTTTCGCCAAGAACCCGAGTCGCCACCACGGGATCAAGTGGGCCGACGTGGAGGCCCGACTCAACGCCAACCTCCCTAGACTCGACATACTCGATGCCATGGAGCAGTCCGGCGGCGAGCCCGACGTGATCGGTCGCGAGGGGAAGACCGGGAAAACTCTCTTTTGCGACTGCGCCGCGGAGAGTCCGGTCGGCCGGTGTAGTCTCTGCTACGACCGGGCCGCGCTTGACTCCAGGAAGGAGAACAAGCCGGCTGGAAGCGCGGTCGAAATGGCGTCCGCAATCGGGATCGAGCTCCTCACCGAAGACGGGTATCGAGCACTCCAGACCCTGGGCGCGTTCGATCGGAAAACGTCGAGCTGGGTCCAGACGCCAGGCCCGATCAGAGCCCTGGGCGGCGCCCTCTTCTGCGATCGTCGCTACGAGCAGGTCTTCCTCTACCACAATGGCGCCGAGTCGTACTATGCCGCCCGCGGATTCCGGGGTCAGGTTTGGGTGTGAGTTAGGGTTGCGGCGTCTTCAAGAATCATCCTTTCGGGTGACGCGCTGCGGCCCTTGAATGGCGAGATTGAACCCAACATTTCGCTTGAGGATCCCGATGCAACCGGTTCAGTGGGCAGCGGTAAGCACCCGATTCCGATGATTGGGAAGCTCGCCCGGTTTCGGGACGCCTCCGGCACCGTCTATGGCCTAACCAGCGCCGTGGCCCCAGCTCCGATGGCGAGGCGGCCGGCCGGTTCTTCGGCACCCTCTTCGGCTGGGGCACCGCGGCCACCATGCCGCAGTACCAGGCCTTCGACCCGGGCTCCGGGGGTGGCGGAATCTTCCAGCCAAGAAGCTCTCGGCGATCGACCGGGCGGGCGGCCAACGAATCGCCGAGCCGATGCGAATCGAGGGGTACGGCTGCTTTGGCTATTTCAAGGATCCATCGGGGACCAGCATGGGCCTGATCGGACCGTAGGTCCGAAGCCTGCGCCTTTGCCTCAAGTCGCGGCACCAGCCGATCGGCTCGGCCTTCGCTTTCCTCGCGTGATGGCCTATTCCCTGTCTCGTTGCGGTCCAGCGGCGTTGAGTCCTTCGCCATTCCGAACGGCCGCTGAACCCGCCTCGAAGCGCCCTGGGTATATTGATTCATGGCGACAACCGGACCCGCGCAAACCCTTGCTCGCGAACGGCAAATACCGGGGCGGTCTGCATCTCAGATAACCGCCGGGACCGCCGAGCCCGGAGTCGATGACCATGCGGCTCAACCGCTCGTCGGACGGCCCGATCGGCCCGACCTCAATACCTATCCAGCCCGGGAAGACAGCCCCAACCGGGAAACCGCCGCAGCCGTCGATTCAAACTGGAGCCGGATCACTCTCCAGCTCCAGCGCACCGTCGGCAACGGCGCGGTCGCTCGTCGCATTCAACGTCAACGAACCCCGGTGGTCCAGCGTCTCTCGGCTGAAGACGTCATCCCCGACTTCATTCTCAAGCCCGCCAAAGATCTCCTACGCCAGGCGACCGCCTACAGCTCCGACGTTACCACCAAGTCCGACTCAGCGGCTGGGAGTGCACAGACTGAAGCCGACGCCGCGGCCACCAAAGCCGAGACCGAGACCACCACGCAGGTGGGTGCCGAACAAGCCAAGGGTGAGGTCGCCGCTACGCAGGCTGAGACCCAAGGCGTCACCGCCGAGGCGACCGCCAACTCGACGCGAGCCGCCGGCGAGACCCAGGCCGCTCAGCTCAACAACGCTCTGCCCGCGGCGGACTACGCGACCGACCCGGTCAAGCCCGCGGTCGCAGCACCGCCGCCCGGGAAGCTGCCAGGCGGCGCGGTAGCCGCGGCCAAGGGCACAGCCGAGACGTGGAACTGCGACGAAGCCGCGATCCTCACTCAGGCGAGTGGAGTCGGCAGCGCCATCATCCGCGGTCTGACCCGCGCGGTCAAAGCCATCGTCCCCGACGACATCCTCCAGTTTGCCCAGCGAACCGCCACCAAGGTGCAGTCTGCTGTAGCCGCGATCAAGCAAAAGGTCGAAGCGGCAAAGCAGGTGGTCACAAAGTGGATCGACGGCAAGCTCCAACCGATTCGCGATGCAATCCAGAACGCGGAACGAGCGGTCTCCGGGAAGATCGACTCCGCCAAGAAGGCGATTTCCGAGAAGGTCTCCCAAGCGACGGCCTGGGCCTCGGAGAAATGGACGACTCTCAAGAGCAAGGTGACGAACACGATCAATCGCACCGTCCAGTGGGCCAAGGACGGCGCGAATGGCATCGTCGACAAAGCGAAGAATCTGGCAGGCCGCTTCTGGAGCGCGCTGCCTGACTGGATCAAGAGTGGGCTCACCGGGGCGGCAGCGGCCCTCGCGGCGCCGATCGTGCTCGCCTACAAGGCGATCGAGAAGACCACGGGATGGATTGAGAGCAAAGCCACTGCGCTCCGGGAACGACTAGCCAAGGCCGCTGACCGGGCGGCCAAGTGGCTCGGCGAAAAGTACCAGAAGGTTCGCGCCACGGTCGTCAAGGTGGGCGGTGCAATTGGGCGGGGAATCGACTGGGTCAAGAAAAAGGCCGGCGACGCTGGGCGGGCGATCTACAACGGGATCGACAAACTCTCGGGCGGGCGCCTCTCGAAGTTGCGGGCAGCCGCGGCCCGCCGCCTGGCTGAGGTGAAAGGCGAGGTCTGCGCGGCGACCGGCGCGGCCGCAGGGCCCTGCGTTGAACGCTTCGTGCCCGAGCCGGTAGGCCCGGACGGCAAGAGCTTCGCGACCCTCACCACCAAAGCCGATGTCACCGTCCCGGTCGAAGGGGTGCCGGTCAAGGTCGCGGCGGGCGCCAGCATGAAAGTCGAGCGCACCGCGAAGAAGTACAATGTGGTGCTGTCGGGCGAGGCATTTGCCGGCGTGGCGTTCAAGCTGTCAGGTGGTGGCGGTGCGGGCGGCAGTGGTGGAACCTCGGGCAGCGTTAGCGTCGAGGGAACGTTGCCTAACAGGGCACTCGCGCTCCTGTCCCTCAACGGCCAGAGTCCGGGTCTACCGGCCGCGCCAATCCGAATCGGCGGCGGGAAGCCACCCGCAGTGGCCGGTGGTGCGGCGGCCCCTGGGCCCGGCACCGCTGCCGCGGCCGCACCGGCTACGACCCCCGGTGCGGCCGGCGGCGGCGCCGGAGGCGGGGGCGGCGGTGGGTTTGGGGGCGGGGGCGGCTCCGCTAGCGCCGAGGCGGGCAAGAAGCTCAGTGTGCAGCTCACCTATACCTTCGATGCAACGGCAGACAAGACGAGCTGTGATGGCCTGGGCGGCCTCACGGCGTTCCTCGCCTCGCAAGGCGCGGCTGCGATGCTTCCCGCACCGTTTTCGACCCTCGCGGGGGCGGGCGGTCAGGCCGCATTTGCCGACAAGCTCACGTCGGCCAAGTTCACGTCGGCCGATACCGGAAGTGTTTCCCTCAAAGGAGGGGGGGGCGGGGTAGACGCCTCCGCAGGCCTCAAAGGTGAAAGTGGGGTGTCGGTCGAGTCCAAGACCGAGGATGACAAGAGCAGGTCTCTGACAGCGACGATCTTCCAGGCTGTGACCGGCGACGCCGCACTCAGTTTCGCGCCGGACGGTATCGGCTTGGGCAAGATCAGCGGGAGTCTGGGCGGTCGGCAGGAGCTGGCGATAGTTTACAACATCACCCAAGACGCCCTCGATGCGAAATTCAAACAGTCGTTGAGCGGCTCGGCGACGCTCAGCGTCTTTGCTGGCATGATCGGCAGTCTTCCGGCGCCCGTCCGCGAACCGATCCGAGCGCGGCTGAGCTGCTTGCCTGACGCGAATCAAGCGACGGTTTCGTTTGAGCTGTCGAACAACGTGAAAAACCTGATGACACTAGCTCAGGCGCTCGATAGCGAGTTGAACAAAGGGTCGAGCGCTACTGCTTCGGGCATCTGGAACGCCGTGAGCAGCTTCGTGAGAAACCCGGACAACTCGTTCACGGAGTTCAGCGCCAAGCTCACGCTGACGGAACAGGTGCTCGGTGTAAAGGCGAGCGTGTCCACTCCCGAGCAGGTGAGCGTCGGCGCCGAGCTAGGGATCAGTCGCGGCCAGGAGATCGTGCTCGTGCCTCCGACCAAGCTGTTTCAGGGCGGAGGCGGGGGAGGCAGTTCGATCACGGCCCCGTGCAAGCCGGTACTCGCGCCGGCGGGACCTACCCACCCGGATCAGATGCCTCCTGAGAACGACCGACGGCCCTCAGACGGAGACCCCACTGGCCCCGCGGGACCTTGGCCGCCTGACAAGGACGCCGAACTGCGCCGGGAGGCGAAAGTCGCGGTCCGAAACGCGCTCGGGGCGGAGTTCCCGGAGATCGCCTCAGTCCTCGAGCGGTTGATTGACGACAAGGCTCACCACCTAAACCTCGTCGAATCCCTGATGGACCCCGCCAAGCGCGCGGGGACGATCGCGACCATTCACCGGATGGCGACCGGGGCGACCCTCGGCGAGAAGAGCCTCGAGGATTTCGTCCGGGAACACCCCGGTGCCGGACCCCTCTTTGAGAAGATTCCTCCCGACGTCAACCTCGACAAGGAAGGGAGGTCTCGGAAGAAGACCTTCCTGGAGTGGGCGAAGGAATCCGACGCGGCCCGCCGGGTCGGCGCTAAGCCCACCGATGACGATCGCAAGCTCGTCGACGAGTACGCGAAGCGGCTGAAGAGAGATGTCGAGCCGCTGGTCTTTAAGGAGGTCCAAGCGCTCACCCAGGAGATCAACGGCGAGTTCGGCGGCGGCGCGGCCACCTTCAACATCCGGACCAAGGACTCCGCCGCGATCCTCGATAAGGTCCGGCGGATGGCCGAGGGGCGCGAGGGCCAGAAGCCGCAACCGAACGCACAGGTCGGCGACATGGTTGACGCCGTGGGCGCGCGCATTACGGTCGAGGACACCGCCCAGCTCGGGAGCCTTCTCACGCGGGTTCAGAAACACTTCGGTACCGGCGACAAGGGGAGGATCATCGAGCTCGAGAATCTCTACCTCAATCCGAAGGCAAAGAACTTCGCGTATCGAGTCATCCCGCTAACGATCGTGGTCGAGGTCGAAGGAATGAAGTACACCTACGAGCTCCAGCTGACGACTCGCACCGCATCGATTGCGGCGGATCTCGAGCACAACGTGATCTACAAGGACCTGATTGGAGCCACGCCGGAGGAGAAGGCCAAGGTCCGCGCCGCAATGAACGAGGCCGCGGCGCTCGAGCAGGTCGAAACCCGCAAGCGACGATGACCAGCGCCGACCGCGACTTCGAGCTCCAGCGGATCCATGTCGCCTCGGTTCGCGCGCCCGAGGGCGGCTTCGCCCAGGCGTTTGTCATCGACGGGCGAGACTATACCGACGCCGAAGCGATGAAGTGCGACCTCGACGAGGCTTGGGACGAGCTGACGCGGCGGCGGGTCGGGGCTGAGTGGGAGACCCGGCCCACCGCCGGCCAGAGCCGGCTGAGCTGGTTGCCGAGCTGGAAGGAGTACAGGCAGCGGCTCGGGGACGGCGATCGACGGATCGGGCGAATGGGCGGCCGTGACATCCGGGTCTTCTCGAGCTGGCGCACCTGGGACGATGCGCGCCTCGCGCTGAGTGGGCTCCTCAGCGCTGCGACGCTCGACCACCTCGATCAGGCGATGGCCTACGCCCTCGCCTGTCACCAGGGCCAGACCCGCCCCAACGGCGAGCCGTACGCGGAGCATCTTCTGGAGGTCCTGGAGATACTCGTCGTGGGCGCCGGGGTGCGTGACGACGAGGTCCTCGTGGCGGCACTTCTCCACGACGTCGTCGAGGACACGTCGAGCTCGCTGGAAGACGTAGGCGCGCGATTCGGGCCCGAGGTCGCAGATCTAGTCCAATGGTTGACGAAGCCCGAGCCGGGTTCCGGCCAAAAAGAGAGCGACGCCCGACAGGCCTACCTCGCCAGACTGCGGGGTGCGCCTGAGCCGGCGCTCGTGGTGAAGCTCGCGGACCGCCTAAGCAACGTCCAGCGGCTCGACACCCATCCACGTCCCGCGAAGCGCGCCTCCTATTACCGCGAAACCGTCGACCACTTTCTGCCTCTGTCCGAACGTCATCCGTGGTTCTCGCGAGAGTTCACTCGATGGAAGGAGGCGTTCCGCGATCTCGAACCGGACTCCGGGGTGGACCCGGTCCCGCAGGATCGACCAGACCAATGACGAGCTGCCATGGGTTGGGGCGGAAGCACGCGGGGGCTCGTCGCGAACAACCAGGAGACATCGAATGCTTCAACTCAAACCACTAGATCAGAACGTCCCGATCTTTCAGCAACTCAACAGCGACGTCTCACCCGTTGTCTTGGTGAATGTATTCCAAGTCGCGGCGGAAGACGTTCCGGCTCTCTTGAAAGCCTGGGAAGCCGACGCCAACTGGATGAAGCAGCAACCAGGCTACATCTCAACTCAATTGCATCAAGGGATTGGCGGAAGCACGGCATTCATGAACTACGCGCTGTGGGAGTCAGTGGCCCATTTTCGGGCGGCCTTCAACCATCCCGAGTTCAAGCAAGCGCTCGGGCACTACCCGTCTAGCGCCGTTGCGTCACCTCATCTCTTCAGCCGGCTTACCGTGCCCAATCTCTGCGTCGGTCCGTAGCGTGGAGCGGTGGGCATCCAAGGAGCAGCCACGATGAGGACCGCCGTCCTGGTTATTGACGTGCAGCAGGGCCTCTGCGAAGGCGAGGGCCTGGCGTTCGACTGCGACAGCGTCATCACCCGGATCAATCAAGTGACCTGGATGGCCCGGGAGGCCGGCGCCCCGGTCATCTTCGTTCAGCACGAATCGAACCCCGGCTATCTCGAGCGCGGCACTGAAGCCTGGCAGCTCGCCACCGGGCTTTCGATCCAACCCGGCGATATCACGATTCCAAAGACGACACC
The DNA here is from genome assembly GCA_031400975.1 of Gemmatimonadota bacterium. Classification (GTDB taxonomy): domain Bacteria; phylum Gemmatimonadota; class Gemmatimonadetes; order Gemmatimonadales; family GWC2-71-9; genus SHZU01. Next base: position 7,839 of record JANNQX010000283.1, on the reverse strand, counting down.
TGATTCCTTCCTCAACACCCCGCTCGAGGTGGTGCTCCGGGCCCACCAAGTGGAACGAGTGATTGTCTGCGGCATGCACACGGAGTTCTGTGTCGACACGACGGTGCGGCGGGCCTTGGCACTCGGCTACCCGGTCACATTGGTTGATGATGCCCACACCTCCGCGGGCAACGCCGTCCTCACGCCGCAGCAAGTGATTCAGCACCACAATGTCACCCTCACCGAGGTGACGAGCTTTGGCCCGCGAGTCACCACCGTATCGACCCAGGCGCTGGTCATCGACCCGGTGCGGGAACTCGGCTTTACCCTCCACTTTCGGACGCCCGACCGGTGGTCGGACCCCGAGCACCGGACCTTCTGGGACGCCTGGATCCGTGAGGTCGAGGGCCGCGGCCTCACGGTGGGTGGCGGGTCTGGACCACGGTGGGACGTGTTCGTTGCGGGCCGAGGGCCACGCCGAACGGTGAAGCCGGCGGAGCGCGAGAGCTTGGTGGCGTGGCTGGCCGCCAACCCCGACGTGACGGAGTTGGCGGCCGGCCCCCTCGAGGACGCTGGGTCAGCCGATCGGGATCGTCGCGGCGTTTGCTGAGAGCCACCCGTCAAAGTCGAGCAACGCGGGATTCAACGACCGCGACAGCTTAGGGTCGCGGGTCCGGAGAAACTCATCGCCCAGGATCGCCTGGAACTGGAACATGTTGCCAAGGTCCTCGGCGCCTGGAAAGCCGAGCCCGCGATAGACGTCGAACGGCACGTCGACAAAATTGATCTTCCGTCCGAGTGCCCGCCCCATCTTGGCCGCCACCTCGGCGCCCGACAGGACATCGCCGGCGATGCCGATTCGTTGGCCCACGGTGCTCTCGCCCTGCCGGAACACCCCCAGAGCGCAGCGACCGATGTCCTCGGCGGCCATGCCCGGCAATTTGACGCCGCCGAGCGGCATGGCGAGGACCAGGTCGCCATCATCACCCTTCCGGGGACCCATCCCGAAGTGGATAAAGTTCTCCCAGTAGAAGGCGGCCAACAGGTAGGTCGTCGGCGCGGCTTCTTTGGCGAAGACGTCGTCCATTTGACCCTTGGAGTCGAAGTGCGGCACCTTGTAGTGGCCGTGGAGAGTGGGCAACCGGCTGTCAGTGAGCGGCACCCACTTCCGGGTATCCTCGAGGGTGGACCAGACGACGTGTTTCAACCCGGCCCGTCGGCTCGCGCGTGCCATGGCGGCAGCCTGGGCGCCTTCCCGATCGACCGAGAAGTGTTCCCAGAAGTTTGTGACACAGAACGCGCCGTGGGCGCCGGCGAAGGCGCGGTCGAGACTCGGCGCGTCATCGGCATCGCCGGCCACAACCTCGACGCCGAGCGCCGCGAGGGCCTGGGCTTTGTCGGACGCTGGGTTCCGAGTAATGGCCCTGGCGGTAAAGGCTCCGCCCCGATCGGCGGCGATGGCGCGAACCAAGCCGCCTCCTTGGGCCCCGGTCGCGCCAATGACGGCGATGATCTTCTTGTCTGACATCTGACTCTTCCTTTGGTGTGGCGTGGAACCACGCCGCGCGGCGCGGTTGGGATACTTAGGAATCCGGGCCCGATTCGGTAATGACGGCCTCGAGCAGCCGGGTGAGTTGGCGTAACCGGTTCGCGCCAAGGTGCCCCAGAAGCACTTTCGGCATCCGCTGAGCCTCCGGGTCGAGACTGCCTAAGAGCTGGAGGCCCTTGACAGTAATGCCGGTCTCCACCACCCGGCGGTCGGTCCGGGACCGGGCCCGGCTCGCCAGGCCCTGTTTCTCCAGGCGGTCAAGCAGTCGGGTGACGTCGGGATCGCGGTCGATCATCCGGGAGGCGATGTCGCGACAAGCCAGCCGGGCGGGATGGGAGCCCCGGAGGATCCGGAGGACATTGTACTGGCTGCCGGTGAGGTTGCCGGTGTTCTTGAGGGCCTTGACCCACGGCTCGTTGAGACGGGCCGCCACCAGGAGCAGGCCGAGCATGGCTTCCTGCTCGGGGGAGCCAAACGGCTTGGCCTGCTTGAGGACCTCCGCGATCGTCCCGGTCATATTTCGAAACATAGTCGTTGTAACGACTATCGTCAAGAGGCCTAAATCTCAATTCGCTCCGAAACCGACGCCCTTGCCTCCGTCGCGCACTTACGAGACTACCTTACCAAGAAGCAGCTAGACTTGAAGCGCGACGCCGAAGCAACCGCGATCAGTGGAGCCAGCGAATCATGAAACCCAGCTACCGACCGGTTGCCGTCGGCTTGGCCCTCTCTTGCCTCGGATCCCCCGCCCAAGCCCAGATCCGCCCCGAAATCATCCGGACCGAGCACGGGGTACCGCACATCTACGCCACCGACTATCGCCAGGCCGGCTACGGGCTCGCCTGGGTCGAACTGGAAGACTACGGACCCCGAGTCGTCAACGCCGTCATCAGCGGCCGAGGCGAGATGGGTGCGGTCTACGGCCCCGACAGCCTGGAGCAAGACTTCGCCCGGCGACCGATTCACGCCCACGCCAAGCAGATGTGGCCGCGGCTCGAACTCTCCACCCGCCAGATGTACGACGGATTCGCGGCCGCCATCAACGACTACGTCACCCAGCACCCAACCGAGTTCGTGGCCCGGGTCAAACCAGTCTTTGCCGGGTGGGACGTGCTGGCCCGGGAAATCGCTGCTCCGAACCTTGCCGGGGCGCGCCGGCTGCTCAACGGAAAGCGGAACGGTCCCGCCAGTCGGAACAACGACGAGGGGTCGAACGCCTGGGCCTTGGCCCCGCCTCGAACCGCCTCGGGTCATGCGATCCTACTCCGGAATCCTCACCTCAACTGGGACGCCGGCTACTACGAGGCCCACCTGGTGATCGACGGCCAGATTGATTTCTACGGCGACTTTCGGATCGGGGGAGCGTTCGCGGTGGTCGGCGGATTCAATCGCCATTTGGGATGGGCCACCACCAACAACAATGTCGACAGCGACGAGCTTTATGAAATCCCCCTCGCCAGAGGTCGGGATGACCGAATCATGATCGACGGCCGGCCGGTGCCACTGATCAAGAAGACGGTGGTCATCGGCACCGCAACCCGCGAGTCCTGGACCTCACCGTTCGGCCCGGTTATCGACCGGCGGAACGGGAGAGCTTACATCCTGCGCACCGCCGGCGAAGGCGAGTGGCGCGGCGGGGAACAGTTTCTCAAGATGATGCGAGCCACGTCCCTGGCCGAATGGGAGACGGCCATGAAGATTCGGGCCCGGACCACCTCCAACCTGACCTATGCCGACCGAGCCGGCAACATTCTCTACGTCTGGAACGGTGCCCTCCCGGCGTTGCCCCACCCGCCCGGCGGCGACTCGGTCATTGTGCCGGCTTCCTCGAGCCGAGGGATGTTTTCGCACCTGGTACCCTGGGATTCGATGCCGATGGTCAAGAACCCGGCCACCGGCTACGTCCACAACGAGAACGACTCGCCTCACTTCGCCAATCTCGAAGCCCCCTTGAACCCGGCCCGGCTACCCCGCAACGTCGAGGCGCCGAGTCTCCGGCTCCGAAGCCAGCACGCCCTCGACCTGCTTCGGTACCCTGAGGATAAGTTCTCGCTCGAGGATATCGTCGCCACGAAGCACAGCTATCGGATGTTGCTGGCCGAGCGAATGGTGCCGGATTTGCTCCTGGCGGCGGAGTCCGTCCTGCCGGCTCCGTCGGCCGAAGTGATTGCGGTGCTCAGGTCGTGGGACCGATCGGCCGCCCCCCAATCCCGCGGCGGCGTGTTGTTTGAACAGTGGTGGCGGGAATACACGGCCCACACCACGCAACCGTTCACCGTGCCGTGGTCGATTGCCGAACCGATCACCTCCCCGCGCGGATTGGCCAATCCGTCGGTGGCGATTGCGTCGCTTACAATCGCGGCCGACTCAGTCCGGAGGCGCTACGGCCGGCTCGACGTCTCCTGGGGTGAGGTCCACCGAATCCGGCTCGGCGGCCGCGACATTCCTGTCGGCGGCTGCGCCGGCGACTTAGGCTGCTTCAGAGTCCTGACGTTTCGTGACGAGCCCGACCTGAAACAGACCGCGACCGGGGGCGACAGCTGGATCCTAGCGGTCGAATTCGGTGAGGTCCCCAAAGCCTATTCGGTGCTTGCCTATGGGCAATCCAACCGAGTCGATTCCCCGTTTTTCGCCGATCAGGCCGACCGGTTCGCGGTAGGCGACCTGAAGCCGGTGGCCTTTACCCGTATCGACGTGGAGCGGACCGCCGTCAGGCGGTATCGCGCCGGAGAAAGCAAATGACCTATCGTCGTCGCGATTTCGTGGCCTCGTTGGCCGCCGTTCCGCTGGGCATCCTCAAGCTCCAGCGACCCGGAGCCGTCCTCCTAAACGGCAACATCGTCACCATGGACCCGGCCCGCCCGCGGGCCACGGCCCTGGCCATCTGGGGCGACCGAATTCTCGAAGTTGGCAGCACTGAGGAAATCCGCCGACTGGCCGGGCCGCTCACCAAACGAATTGATCTGGGCCGGAAGACCGTGGTGCCGGGATTCATCGATGCCCACTCCCACCCGGCGAGCTCCGGTCTCCAGCACTTGGTTCGGATCGATTGCGACCTCCGCTCGATTGCCGCCATCCTGGCACTGGTCAGGGAGCGCGCCGCTAAGACTCCCGCCGGCGAATGGGTCCTCGGCTTCAAGTACGACGACACCAAGACCATCGAAGGCCGGCCTTTGTCGCGCGCCGACCTCGATCAAGCCGCACCCAATCACCCGGTCTTCATCGAGCACCGGGGCGGCCACACGGCCTATTGCAACTCGGTTGCCTTCGATCGGGCCGGCGTAACCGCCTCGACCGCGGACCCCGCCGGCGGCAAGATCGACCGAGACTCGTCCGGCAAACCGAGCGGCCGCCTCGCGGAAACGGCGGTCGACCTGGTCGGACGGCTGGTGCCGGTCAAGGAAACGCCGGAAGACCGGCGCCAGGGTGTCAAGATCATTTCCCACATGCTGGCCAAGGCCGGGATTACCTCGGTCCATGACGCCAGCGCCTCAACTGCCGACTGGCGCGCCTATCAAGATGCCCGGGCCGGCGGCGACCTGATCACCCGGGTCTACGGCCTGATCTACTCATCCGAGATCGACAAAGTCATCGCCGCTGGTCTGCGACAGGGGGCCGGCGACGAGTGGGTTCGGCTCGGCGGCATGAAGGCGGTGTGCGACGGGTCGATCTCCGAACGCACCGCCCGGATGTCCGAGCCGTACGTGGGCCGCCCGAGTGATTTCGGGATCCTGGTCAGCCAGCCGGACGCCGTATGGCCGTTGCTCGAAAAGGCCCATCGCGCCAATCTCCAGATTGGGGTCCACTGCAACGGCGACGTCGCCATCGACATCGTGCTCGGTCTCTATGAGCGACTCCAGCGAGAATTCCCCCGCACCGACCCGCGGTTCCGGCTCGAACACTGTACCCTCATCAACCCCGATCTGGTTCGCCGGATCAAAGCGATCGGCGCGATTCCAACCCCGTTCGCGACCTACGTGTATTGGCACGGCGAAAAGATGAAGGAGTACGGGGCGGCGCGACTCGATCGGATGTTTGCCCTCCGGAGCTTTCTCGATGCCGGGATTCGCCCGACCTTTGCGTCCGACTACCCCCCGGGCCCATTCGAGCCGATGATGGGGCTGCAATCGATGGTGACCCGGACTGATTCGAAAGGGACGGTCTGGGGCGCCTCGCAGAAGATCTCGATCGACGAGGCGATCCGGGTCTCGACCGTTCATGGCGCCTACGCGTCGTACGAGGAGGACCTCAAAGGCTCACTGCAGGCCGGGAAGCTGGCCGATCTCGTGGTCCTGGGCCGTGACCCCTACCGGGAGCCGCCCAGTTCGCTGGTGACGATTCCGATCGAACGGACTATGGTCGGCGGGCGGTGGGTGTACGAGGCATGACCTGACCGCCTTTCATGACCCAGCGAACCCTCCGGGTCACGGCGGTGATATCAGCTAAAGGGTTACCCTCGACCGCCACCAGATCGGCCCAGAAGCCCGGAGCAATTTGGCCTAACGACTTTTCTTGGCCGAGGAGCAAAGCCCCGGTCGTGGTGGCGGCGGCCAAGGCTTCGGCTGGCGTCAGACCGGCTTTGACGAACCATTCGAGCTCACGGGTGTTCTCACCAAAGCCGGTAAACACCGCATCGGAACCCATGGCCAACTTCACCTTGGCCGCATGGGCTCGCCTGGCGGTCTCCAAATTCCGGGCAACGAACGCTCGCAAATCGACGGCATTCTGCTCCGAGTAACCGTACTCCTCGCGGTGGTCGGCATAGTAGCGGTTGTGATCGATGGTCGGGACGTAGATCGTTCCGCGCTTCGCCATCTCCGCCAGTGTCTCATCGTCGAGATTCACCGCGTGCTCGATCGACTCAGCTCCGGCCCTGACGGCGTCCTTCGCCGCCTCAGGTCCGTACGAATGCACCGTGACCCGTTTCCGTCGGCCATGGGCTGAATCGACCGCGGCCTTGAGCTCGTCGTAGGTGAAGGTCGGGGTACCGGACAAATCGTCGGCGCTGCCGGTCGATCCGAAAATCTTGATCAGGTCGGCCCCTTGGTCGATCTGGTTGATCACCCCGGCAGCCACGGCTGTGGCTCCATGGCCCACCGCCCCGCAGAAGGTCCCATCCGGCCGCTTGACCAGGCCGCAACCGGCCACGAACATCCGGGGACCCACGATCCGGCCGTCGTTGATCAAGTCGCGAAGGTAGATCCCGATCTTATCGGCCGCATAGAGATCGCGGACGGTGGTGACCCCGGTTTCGAGCGTCTTCCTGAGGTTCTCCTGGGCCAGGATCAACAGCGTCGGGGCCGGGCGTTTCTCGAGCTGGTCCCACGGCTTGGTGCCCGGCTTCCGGTCCCACCAGTAGGTGATGTGGACATGGGCGTCGATCAGGCCCGGTACCGCGGTCCATTGGTGGAGATCGGTCAGGGGAATGCCCCGGAGCCCCGCCGAGCCGGCCGGGACGACCCGAACGATCCGCTCGCCGGTCACCACCACGACGCCGTTGTTGATGACCGAGCCAGTACCGGTCACCACCTTCCCGAACCAGTAGGCCCGGGTCTGGCCCAAGGCGCGGGTTGGGGGGAGCGTGAGCAGGGTACCGAGGACCAGAAACCAGGGTCGAAGTCTTCGCATTGGGAGAAGGTATCGCCCTCGTGGACGGAGCAATAGATTGAAGCAACCTGGAGGCCCGACGTGTCCCGTGCATTTGTCAAAGAAGACAGCGACGGCGCCGCGCCGCGGTACCACCTGCCGCCCCCGGATGATCCCGGCTTTCCGCTCGCGGCGGCCCGGGCCCTCCTGGCCGGTGCCAACCAAGGCGACACCTCGAGCGCCGAAGAGGCCACCGGTCACCCCTGGGGCGACACTCGGCTGGTCGGCCCGATGCGCCGGATTCACCGCGAAGCCATCGAGCAACAAGACGACCGGATGGAAGTGCTGGCCGAGCGATTTCTGAAGGTGGCCGGCGTCACTCTCTAGGAGGCACTGTCGTTGAAACAACAACAGTATGACGCGATCGTGGTGGGCTCCGGGGCTGGGGGCGGGATGGCCGCGTTTCAACTCGCCGTCAACGGGCTCAAGGTGCTTCTGCTGGAAGCGGGCCGGAACTACGACCCGGTCCGTGAAACCCCGATGTTCCAGCTGCCCAAGGACGCCCCTCTCCGCGGTGACGGCACCGCCGACAAACCGTTTGGGTTTTACGACGCCACGGTCGACGGGGGTTGGCGGGTGCCGGGCGAGCCGTACACGGTGGCGCCGGGCTCCGATTTCATGTGGTGGCGGGCCCGGATGCTCGGCGGGCGAACCAACCACTGGGG
>JANNQX010000282.1:0-8794 GCA_031400975.1 Gemmatimonadota bacterium | reverse complement strand
CGGCCCCTGCCTCGATCGCCGCGATGAGGCTCGGGATCGCCGCCGGGTCGTGGGAGAAGTCGACGTCCATCGACACGATCACTTCGTACCCCTCGTCGAGAGCAACCGTGAAACCGTTGCGGTACGCGCTGCCCAGCCCCTGCTTGCCCGGTCGATGTCTCTCCACAATCCAGGCGGCTCACATGGCACGTCCCGCGAACGCTCATCTGGTCCAAGTCTTTGCCGTACTTCTTGCTGGTTGCGGAGAGAACTCCGTGGCACCGCAGCCGCCCCCGCCTCCGCCCCTGGTCGTGACGACGGTGGAAGTCACTCCGACGACCACAGGACTCGGGGTTGGCGATACCGTCCGACTGACCGCGGCGGTGAAGGACCAGAACGGCGCCGCCCTTGCCGGTAAGGTCGTAACCTGGTCGACCAGCACCCCGGCGGTTGCGACGGTCGGGCTCACCGGACTGGTGACAGCCGTCGGAGCCGGGACCACCACGATCCGGGCAACGGTGGAGACACAATCGGGGTCGGCGGCCGTCACGGTGCGCTCTCCCGTTGCCAGCGTCGTGCTGTCACCCGACAGCGCCACGCTCAGCGTCGGAGCCACGCTCACGATGCAGGTCGCCCTGCGGGACGCGCAGGGCGGACCACTCACGGGACGGCCGATCGCGTGGGTTTCGCTCGATCCCACCGTCGCCTCCGTGTCAGCAACTGGCGTGGTCATCGGCGGGCAACTCGGAGCGGCCCGGATTGTCGCCAGCGCGGAGGGCAAGGCCGACACCGCCCACGTCCGAGTTCCCGCGCAACCGCTCGGGGTCACATTGGAGGCAGCAGGCGCGCGCAGTGCCTCGATCGGTCCCGGCGGCGGCACCCTGGTGGCGACCGGCGCGTCGGGCGTCACCTACACGCTCACCGTCCCGGCAAGGGCGCTGTTGTCATCCGTTCCGATCACGATGACACCGATCGGGCGCGTGGATGGAATGCCCTTGTCGGGTGGGTTCGTGGCCGGGGTGGAGTTCGCGCCGGCGGGTCTCGTGTTCGCGAAGCCGGCCTCGCTCACCATTGCGACGACCCGCCGACCGACCGGGAACCAGCAGATGGTGGGGGTCGCGTATCAAGGCGCGGGAACGACGCTTGGCCTGAATCCCGTGACGCTTACTGCGACGACCGCAACACTGCCTGTCGCTCATTTCAGTGGCCTCACACTGGGATTTGGCACGTCGCAGGACCTGTTTGCGTTGGCCGCGTCGACCTCCGAGAGCGCGAGCCTGTTGTTTTACCAAAACTCGTTGCTCGCCGCGTTCGTTCAAGTGCCGCGTGACGCGGCATTCATCCTTCAGATTATGGGGGACTGGTTTGACGACCTCGTGCTGCCGGCGGTGCAGCAGGGCACGACTGACGCACGCCTGGTTGTCGCCTTGAATGAATGGTTGATGTGGAACGCCATCCCCGTCGCCCTCGCCTTGAGTGTCCCCGGCCTGGAGTCGCGGCAACAACAGTGGACAACAGAGTTCGTCCCCAAGTTGGTTGCGGCAATCGAGGGCAACAAACAGCTCTGTGCGGACCCCGCGCGCCTCACCGCTTTTCGCCTCGCCGCGCTGGACGCCGCGATCTTCTGGCACGTGACGGCATTTGACGAGGGGCTGGCCACCGCCGCGAATGGCCTCAACAACGCGGCCTTCACCCAGGGCCTCTGCGCCCAGGTGGCGGTGTCGCAGAGCGCGCTGGCCAGCCCCCTGACCGAGGGGGTGCAGGAGTCGCTCGACATGACCTTTGGACTGACTCTGGTGGGGAGTAGTTCGATCGTCCCGGCGCACTTCGCCGTGAATGCGACCGCGACCGGCGCCTCACTGGACCGGGCGTTCGGCCTGACCGCGGCGAGTCCTCAGGGACTGTACAGCACGGTCGTCACACCGTTCTCGGGGGCGGGCGCCGCGACCATCAGCCTCGACGCATGCTTCACCAACCCCGCGTTGGCCGCCCAGGACGAGACTTCCTTTGCCCTTTTGTGCAGAACCGAGTCTGTCACCCGCAGCATCATTGCCCAGTCGCTGCAATGGACCTTCGATCAGGACCTCGAAGGCTGGAGTCCGATCGGCAACGCAATCAAGCGACCCGCGGACGGGCGTCAGGTCGCGCGGCTCGACGGAGGCGGCGGGCTCACGAAAACGATCGGCCTCCCGCCGGGAATCACGACCTTCGAGTTCGAGATCAGCGCCCACGACCGGCCCAGTTCCATCTCCCAGTTCACGGTCAGTGTCACCGGGCCCCAGGGATCGGCGACCATCGTCGACGGCAGTCTGACCGCCCCGACCGACGGCGGCTTTCGCTGGGTCATCAGGACCGGGAGCCTGGCGCTGTTCGCTGGCCAGACGGTGACGATCCGGATCAAGCACGTCGCCCGGAGCCATGGGCAGCTCTACATCGACCGGATCAGGATCCGGTAGCAATGATGCGGAGTGGAGTTCAAGCATCATCGTGGGCGCAAATAGCGGTTAGGGACATTGGGTGACGGCGGCGCCCGACGACCGGCAGCGTCGAGCAGTGCGGAGACGTTGGCATAAATGTCCGCTTCGGCGCGGTGCATCTGCGGCAGGTTACCGAGTTGGGCATAGGAGATCGGCGTCACATCGAAGCACGTCGTTTCCCATTCAAAGCCTTTGCCCCATGTGATGCCCGCAAGCAGTAGATCAGGGCGGGCGCCGGCGTCCAACAGCATCTGCATTAGCGGAGCCGAGCGGTTGGCGTTGGAGTTGACGGTGTGGAAGAGAGGGGTGTGACCGTTGAGCCCCCACGGGTCTAGGTCCGCCCGCGCGTCAACCTCGGCACCGTGCTCCAGCAGCACGCGCGCGGCGCTCAGGTTGCCGTACTCCGCCGCGACATGCAGCACGGTCACTCCGGCGAGTGGCGTGAACGCGGAGGCCATCGATGTCCGATGCCTGAGAAGGCCCGAATCACGCTTGATCGCGGCCGCGAGCGACCCGGCGTCATCCAGGAGCACCGGCGCGAGGATCGGATCGTCGAGTTCCGCCCCGCGGGCCAACAGTAATTCGAGACAGGCCGGAAACCGATCGGACCGGAAGTACATCTCGAGGAGCGACACCACCGGAGTCTTCCCTTCGACTGGGCTCCGGACGTCGAAGCCCTGATCCAAGACCGCGCGAATCCGCTCCGGAGAATGGACCTCGAAGGCCACCAACAATTCCTGATAAGAGTGCGTCATCGGCTGACCTACCGAAGCGGCCGGTCGTCGATCTTGAGCGCATCCGGATTGACCCAGAAGTAGTTCCCGTACTTCCGCTGCCGAGGCCAGACCTCATCCAGGGTGTCTCCCAGATACACCACCCCGCCCTTGGTCACATACTGGATGTCCAACGTGTTCTTGATGTTTTCGAGCGGGTTGCTGTTCAGGACCATGAAGTCCGCCAGTTTGCCGACTTCGAGGGTGCCGAGGTCCTTTTCTCGTCCGATGAACCGGGCCGCATGCGGGCTCGCGATCTCGAGCGCCCCCATCGGACCTAACGCTGACGCCGCCATCCAGACCTCCCAGTGTGAGCCGGGGCCATTGTGTTGGCCGTGCGCCCCGATCGCGCCATAGCCGCCCGCCGCGATCAGATCAGCGAGTGCCTGGGCGATGAACGAGAAGCTGTAGTCGGTCGCGGGCCGGAGCATCCGGCGGCGCGACTGGGGAATCTGCTGCATCCACGGGACCCAGCGGCGGAGCTTGGGATCCTTCCAGGTTTCCGACTGCGAGTACCAGTACTCCTCGTTCCACGGTCCCGCGCCGCCCACCATGAAGGTGGGCGAGTAGGTGGCGCGGGCTTTGCCCAGGAACGTGGTCGCGTCGCCATAGAGAGGCAGATAGCTGAGCGGGTGCTCGAAGCCGGTTTGCCCGTCCATGATCAAGCCGAGGGTGTATTCGAGGTCGTCGTTCTCGGAGGTAACCTGGATGCCGAGCTTTCGGGCAATGTCCGAAACCCACTGCCGTTGCTCGCGGCGGGGCTGCATGTACTGTTTAAGCGACACCGCACCCCAACCTTGGAGCTTCCGAATTCCCGCCTCGGTGGCCTCGTAGCTGCTGAAGTCCTCCTGGCGGAGCCCATCGCCGGCGTAGAGCGGGTCGCCGGTGGTGAACACCCGGGGGCCGACGATGGCGCCCGCGTCCACCATTTCGCTGGTCGGGAACAGGTTTTGTGACCACATCGAAGGGTCCATCGTACTGGTGACCCCGTACGCCAAGAACACCGCCCCCTCGTAGTTATGCTGCGGGATGATGCCTCGGTGCTCCCGATAGTTGTGCGAATGCACATCGATGAAACCGGGGACGATGGTCTTCCCGCTCGCGCTGATGACCCGGGCGCCTTTCGGTACCGCACAGGAACCCACGCAGGTAATCCGGCTCCCGGTCACGACCAGGGTCCCGGTCACCACTCTCCGGTTGGCCAGCGTCACGATCCGGGCGTTGGTAAACGCCACGGCGCCTACGGGAATGTCGCGTTTGGCGGTGAGGGTGATGACGACGGTGTCGGTCTTCTGGGTGGCCTGGTGCCAGGCGTAATACTGGTTGCCGCTTCCGAACTCAACCGTGCCGGCGTCGCGCCAGCGCGGGAAGAGGCCGCCCGTGGTGCTCAGTTTGGTCACCGGGAGGTTCGGCTTGTTGTGGTCGATCTTGACCGGGGCACCGCCGGTGCCGGCCGGGAGCGGCGTGACATAGACGTTGTCGGATTCCTGGAAGGTGACCCACCGGCCATCCGGCGACGGCGACACCTCGTCGGCATAGGGAAACGTTAGGTGGGCCTGGCGGTCGAGCCCGTCCGGGCGAATCGAATAGAGGGTGGTCTCGCCGCCGCCGGTCGCGTTGTACTGGGCATGGGGATAGTAGATCCGGCCGTCGGCAAGCCAGGTGGGCCGAACGATCTGCGATCGGATCGCATTGAAGGCGGCGCCGCTCGAGCCATCGGCGCTCAAGGCCACTTTCACCACCGGGGTCGCATCGCCGCCGGCGGCCGGCACTCGCACCAGATCGAACCACGGGTTCCACAGGAGGCCGCGGCCGTGGCCGGTCTCACCGGCGCCCCGGGCAACCACGATGTCGCTGCCGTCGGGACTCCAGGCCGGATGGACGTATTCGCCGGCCGCGCGGGTCAGCTGCTCGGGGGCTCCACCGGCGGCGCGGATCTTCCAGAGCTGCCCGCCCGCGGCGTCGTCCCAACTGGTAAACGCGACCCACTGCCCGTTGGGCGACCAGGCCGGGGCGTACTCGAACGGCCCGAAGCTCTCGGGGGTGAGGCGCTTCGGCGTGCCGCCGGGCAGCGCCATGATCCAGAGCCGGCCTAACGCCTGGAAGACGAGATTCTTGCCATCCGGCGAGGCGGTCTGCCATCGGGCAAACTTCACATTGAACGGATCGTCCGTTAGGCGGCCTTGGGTGTTGGCTTGCTCGGAAATGGTCCGGTGGACCCTGGCGGTAAAGGGCATCGGCGCAATCGCGCCGCTCAGAACGTCGACCCGAACGAGCTTGCCGCCCTGGGCCACCACGATGGTCTTGCCGTCGCGGGACCAGCTGTAGCCGGGCAGCGGCCGGCTGACCTTGAAGGTCTCCACCATGTCGAGCTCGATCGGATCGACCAGGAGCCGCTCCTGGCCGGTGGCGAGATTCCGAAGCCAGAGCGCCGTCCGGGGGCCGAATCGGTGCCCCTTCCACGAGATGGTGCCGTCGGCGATCCGGCGGCCGAAGGCGAGCCACTTGCCGTCCGGCGACACCTCCGGGGCCGCCATCCCGCCGCTCGACGACTGGACCTGCTGGTTGTGCTCACCACTCGAGATCGCGGCGATCTCGCCGGTCTTGAGATCGACCCGGCGGACTTGGGCTTGGCCGGCCAGCGCGTCGACCCGCCCGCCGAATCCCGCCACGCTCATCGCGTTGGTGGAGACCTGATAGTAGAGGTAGCGCCCATCGGCCGACGGTGAGGGCCACTCCGCACCAGACTGGCCTTTGGCGGACACGATCTCGACCCCAGCGCCGCCGTCCTTGTGGTACATCCAGATCCCCCCCGGGCCACTCCGCGATCCGGGACGCTGGACGTAGATGTAGCGGCCGTCCGGCGACCAGGCCGGCTGGCCGGCCTGGAGGATCGGATCGGTGAACACGGCCTTCGGGTTCGACCCGTCGGCGTTCATGACCCAGAGGTTGGCTTGGCCCTTTCGGTCACTGATGAACGCGATCAGGGTCCCGTCGGGCGAGATTCGGGGGTGGAAGTTGACCGCCACGCCGCTGTTCTGGGTCAGCACCGTGGCCGGGCCGCCGGCGGCGGGGATTCGATAGACGTGGCCGAGGAGGTCGAAGGTTACCCAGGACTGGTCGGGGCTTAGGTCGACCGACATCCAGGTACCTTCGTCGATGGTGAAATCGATGTCGCGGGTGGTGCCGCGGGCCAGGGTAACGTCCCAGGGCGCTTTCTCGGCGGGTTTATCCTGGGCGGTGGCAATCGTGGCAAAGCCGAGAGCGGCAAGCGCCATCGAGACGAGGTGACGTGACATTTGAGTCGGGCTCCGGGAGGTGGTCTTGTCGAAAGATGCCGTCTTATGGCCCGACTCGGAAGGCGGGGGGACGCCGGACCTCGCAATCCGGCAGGGGCGCGCACTCACGTTCGACCGTCGCGGACGGTCGGGGCGGTGGTCAACGCCGCCGCCCTCGCCCCCCGAGCGGGCACTCCCCACAGGTCCCCGGCACGGTGCGAAGCACTGATTGACACACATCGCCCACCGTGTACTTGCTGTCTGAGGCCAGTCCGCTGAAGTCGTAGCACTCGTACTGGGCGTGCGCGGATCGGCTCAGCAACGCGGCGGCGCAGGCGGCCACCAAGGCAGATCTCTGAAGGGTGTTCATTCGGTTCTCCTATCTTGGGCAAGTGTTGAGAAATGGGTGCTGCACACCCGAAACCAGGCTGATACCGAACATGGCGTCGTCCCCGGCTGCGCCTGGACATCGATCGCTGCGAAATGGGTATAATGGGATATGAAACCCAGCCTCGGTTCCGTCCAGCGCGCGGTGCGGCGCGCCATCAGTGCCCGTATCGTCGCGCTCGCCTTGGGCTTGGCCTGCTTGGCAGGCCCGCTCTCGGCGCAGGCCGCCCCGCCCCAGCCGTCCACGACCTACGCGAAGGCCCCGCCACTCCCCGACCTGACGGGGAAGGTGGTTTTGATCACCGGGTCAACCGACGGCCTGGGCCGCGACGTGGCCCGCCGGATTGCCGCCGCTGGCGCCCACGTCTTGATCACGGGCCGGAGTGCCCCACGCGGAGACTCACTGGTCGCCGAGATCTCGAAGAGCGGCAAGGGGAGCGCCAGGTTCTACCGCGCCGACCTCGCCTCGCTCGAGGAGACCAGGCGCCTCGCCGAGGCCGTGATCCGCGACAACAAACGGCTCGACGTCCTGATCAACAACGCGGGGGTCGGTTTCATCTTCGACTCCACCCGGAAGTTCAGCGCCGAAGGGTACGAGATGCACTTCGCGGTGAACTACCTGGCCCACTATCTCTTGACCAAGCGACTGCTCCCGCTGATCGTCGCGAGCGCCCCGGCCCGGATCATCAACGTGTCGTCAGGATCGCAGACCGCCATCGACTTCGATGACGTGATGATGACGAAGGGCTACAACGGCGGGCGCGGCTACGCCCAGAGCAAGCTCGCCCAGGTCATGATGACGATCGACATGGCCCCCGCACTGGAGAAGCAAGGCATCCTGACCTACTCGCTCCATCCGGCCACGACGATGGGCACCACCATGGCGCTTGCTCTCAAGGTCAAACCCCGTTCGACGATCGCGGAGGGAGTCGAATCGGTGATCAACGCCATGACCACCACCGAGCCGACCGGGACCTTCTTCAACCAGTTGAAGCCGTGGAAGGCGCAGGCCCAGGCCTACGACGCCGCAGCCCGGGAAAAGCTCCGGGTGCTGAGCGAGCAGCTTGCCGCAGCCTCGGGGCGACGACTCGGGCCCCGTGACGTCGACACCCTGCCCAGCCGGCCGGCCCAATTGCGCGCGGCCTACGGAACCGACTCCCTCCAATTCGGCGAGCTTCGACTGCCCAGCGGCCCGGGTCCGTTTCCGGTGGCCGTGGTGATCCATGGCGGCTGCTGGACGAAGGGGTTCGCCACTCTCAAGAACACGGCCTCCGCCGCGAGCGCGCTCCTCGACGAGGGGATCGCGACCTGGAACATCGAGTATCGCCAGATGGGTGACCCGGGCGCCGGGTGGCCGGGCAGTTTCACCGACGTGGGCACCGGCATCGACTATCTCCGGACCCTCGCGGCAACCTATCCGCTCGATGTCGGCAGGGTGGTGGTGATCGGCCATTCGGCGGGAGCGCACCTGGCACTCTGGGGCGCCGGTCGCCCGCATCTTGCCGCCGCCAGCAGCGTTCGGGGCCCCAATCCGCTGATCGTCCGCGCCGCCGTGGCGATCGATGGGCCGGGCGATCTCGGTTCGCTGATCGGACCCGATGCCCGGATCTGCGGCAAACCAGTGATCGCGCCCTTCATGGGTGGAACGCCGGACCAGGTCCCCGACCGGTACCGGGAGGCCTCGCCCAAGGCGATGCTCCCGTTGGGGGCGCACCAGTACCTGGTGAGCGCGGCGGTCCTCCCGCTCGCCGACGCAGAGGCCTACGAGACGGCGGCCCGCGCCCGCGGGGATAGCGCGGCGGTGCTCCACGTCCCGGCGGGCGGACACTTCGGGGTGATTGCCCCGGGCACGCCGTTTTGGCCGCCGGTGCGCGAGTTCATTCGGAGGGCGTTCGGACTC
>JANNQX010000281.1:0-10101 GCA_031400975.1 Gemmatimonadota bacterium | reverse complement strand
CGGCGGTCTCCAGGAGGTGCTCACCGACGCGATGGTGACCGGTGCCGCCCTCCATGTGGTCCACATCAACAGCTCGAGCGGCGCCAACGCCGGCTCCCCCGACGCGCTGGAGTTCCTCCGGGCGATCCGCCGGGCCCGGGCACACGGCGTCGATGTGACCACCGAGGCCTATCCCTACACCGCGAGCTCCACGCTGTTGCAGTCGGCACTCTACGATCGCGCCCTCGACACGCCGGGCTACGACTTCGATCGGATCGTCTGGGCCGCCACCGGTGAGCACCTCACCCGCGAGTCCTTCATCAAGTACCGGGCGCAAGGCGGGGTCATCGTGCAGATCGGCGGGCCCGACGCGAACCTGTATCCGATCTTCCGGGATTCGCTCGTGATGGTCGCGAGCGACGCGGTGGGCTACGTCAATCACCGGGGCAACCCGCGTCTCGCCGGCACCTTCGCTCGGGTGCTCGGTCGTTACGCTCGAGAGCAGCGCCTATTCTCGTTGATGGAGGCGCTCCGCCGGATGACGATCATGCCGGCCGAGCGGCTGCAGAAATCAGTGCCGGCGATGGCGCGGAAGGGGCGGATCAAAGTCGGGGCGGACGCGGATCTTACCGTCTTCGATCCGGCGACCGTGATCGACCGGGCCACGGTCGAGGCGCCGGCCGAGTACTCTGAGGGGATCATCCACGTGCTGGTTGCGGGCACCTCGGTGGTGCGGGACGCCAAATTGGTCGAAGGGGTGTTCCCGGGCCAGCCGATCCGCCGGTGAGAGCCGTGGCGGTGGTTCTCCGGCCAGGGGGTCAAGCGTTGTGCCGGGCCGTGATGAAGAGGGCGTCGCGTGCATCCCCGGAAACCCAACCGGTCCGCCCCGTCTTGGCGAGAGCGCGGTGCAGGGCGGCGATGTCCTTCACCGCGAAGTCGGCGAGGGTCCGGAGTTGCTCCTCGATGTCAGCGGCCCCCCGCCGCGCGCTGGCACTGTCGAGCAGGCGCTGGAAGAGCAACCCGACCAGTTCGGTCGATTCGCCGGCGAGGAACCCGGCCGTCGCGGTAGCGAGATCCTCCGGCAACCGCCGGAACACCTCGAGTCGGGCGCCGCGCCGGTGCGGCACCGCCGGCCGCCGCGAGGGCGGCTCGCGATGCCCAAGGCGGGCGAACAGGTCGGTGAGCGCTTCGAATGCCGTCTTGGCCCGCGCCCGCGAGCGGAAACAGCCGTGCCAGCGCACCCCAAGGCCGCTCCACTCCTCGGGAGCGGACGTGAACGCGAGGAGGACCCGCCCCTCCTCAAGCCCAAGGCCGATGGCCGGATAGAGAAACGAGAAGGCGCCGTCGACGTTGAACGGCGGGCGGAGCGTGCGGATCAGCTCGTTCTCGAGCAGCAGCGCCTGCACTTCACTCTCGAGTTCGCGGGTCTCGAGCGTGGCGGCGGCGCGCACCAACGCGCGCATCTTGCGGTGGGCCTTGCGGCGTGAGGCGGTGCGATAGCCGGCCAAACGCCGGCGGAGGTCCTTCGCCTTGCCGACGTAGAGCACCCGGCCGTCGGTATCGCGAAACAGATAGACCCCCGGCCCCCGGGGAAATTCGCCCCGGTCCTCGCCACCGAACTTACGCTCGAATAGCGCGCGCGTCGTTGCTGGCTTCATCCTACCGCCGCTCCCTCAGGGCGCCACCGCCAGCGCCGCCACCAGCCGGGCCAAGGCCGCGACATCCCGAAGATCGAGCACCTCCGCCGGTCCATGAGAATACCGCCCCGGCCATGACAGCCCAACGTTAGGCGGACCCCACGGCGAAATCGCCGAGCCGTCGGTCCCGCCCCGGGTCGTCCCGATCTGGAGCGGTATCCCGGCGGCCCGCGCCACCCGGATCACCCGCTCCCGCTCGGCCCGGGGCGCGAGCGAGGCGTCGTCGAGCCCGCGTAACACCGCACCAGCCCCGAGCGGCGCGAACGCGAAATGATGCGACTCGAGCGGTGTATCCGAACTCACGAAGGTGTCGATCGAGTAGACCCGGGTCAGCGTCGGCCCCACCCGGTTGCCGAATGCCCGGGCGCCGTCCAAGCCGACCTCCTCCTGGACCGACCACACGAAGTACACACGGCGCGGGAGCCGGGCCGGATCGATCGCACTGACCGCCGCGAGGAGCGCCGCGCTCCCGCTCCGGTCGTCGGTGCCCCGCGCCGTGATCCGGCTGCCCGCCAGTCGCTCGGTCCGTTTGTAAGCCGTGAGGCTCTGACCGGGCCGAACGCCGCGACGCACCAGCTCCGCCGAGTCCATCCCGAACCAGGCCTGCAAGCCGCTCCGGAGCTTGATCCGGCCGGAATCGCGGGGAACGAACACGCCCCGGATCGACGCCCGTCCGGCCTCGTCGAAATGAAGCAGGGCGGGGACCCCTTCCCACGACGGCGTCGTCGCGCCGCCCCGCCCCCGGAGGGTCACCTGGCCGTTAGGCAGGATCCGGTCGACTTCCCAGCCCACCTCGTCGAGATGGGCAATCACCGCCATCGGGTCGCGGTCCGGGCCGGCGCTGACGATGACGTTGCCCGCCGAGTCGACTTCGGCCCTGTCGCGCGCCCACTTCGGCAAGGCGCTCTGCACCGCCTCGCGGACCGGGCCTTCGTGGCCCGAGACGCCGGGCAAGTCGGCCAGGGTCATGAACTGCCGCTCGAGTGCGCTGAAGCCGTCGGTCCGCGCCGAGAGGCGGCGCGCGGTGTCGACCGGAATTGCGGCGAGCACCGGTGTCTGCGACAGCCCCGCTGCCGCGGCCACCCACTGCGCGACCGCGGCCGTCTCGGCCGAGTCGATCGACTCGACCGTGGTGCCGGCCCAGAGGACCGCCGGCGCGAACCGCGTGCTTGCCGGTGGGATCCGGCCGGCCAGACCCCGGTACGCCGCCGGCATCGTGGTGCCGCCGAGCCGCTCGGTCACCCGAACCGATTGCCCGGCCCCGGCAATCGCCAGCTGGTCGATCGATCCGAGGCGCGTCAACACGGCGGACAGCCCGACCCACCCGAACACGCTCTGGGTCGAGAGCACGAACGTCGTCCGGCCGCTGGTCGGCGTCCCGGTCGCCGCCGCGGCCACCGCCGCACACGACGCCCGCCCGCCTGCAGCCGGTCCGGTGGCATAGGCGCCGAAGGTCCACATCGGCCGGTCCGGAAATACCGGGTTGAGGAGCGAGATCCCGAGCTTCGCGACCTCGGCAGCCGATGCGGCCCCGATGTCGACCCAGATCTGGTCGGCGGTGAGCGCCAGCGAATCGGCGACGTGGAGCGCGGCGAAGTGTCCGTTGGGGACCGCGACCACGCCGAGCACCCGGCCGGTGCTGGTGGCAACGGCCACCCGTTGCGCCTCCTGGAACTGATTCCAGAGCGGATGGGTCGGGGCCCCGGTCCGGCGGACCCGGAGGTACCCCTGATCGGTGATCTGCGAGACCACATAGGCCGAGTAGTCGAGCGCACACGCCACCACCCGGTGGGGTGTGCCGGTGCCGGTGGTCCGGGTCAGGTTGCCCCACTGATCCGTTCGCCACCCAGGCAACGCCTTGGTCAGAACGGCGGCCGTGGCCGCCTCGTGTCCGGGCGGGGCATCGAGCCGGATCCAGGAGGACACGGCGGCATTGGTCTGGGCACTGAGCGGACCGGCCAAGGCGGCCGTCGCGAGGACGAGCGTGATTGTTCGCATGGGTCAAGCTATCCCGCCACTCGGCCGGCGCAAACCCGTGCGAAAACTCCGGCTGGGGTCCATTATTCCCCCATCCATGAGTGACGCCACCCGTTTGACTTCGGCACTCGCCGACCGCTACCGGATTGACCGGGAGCGCGGTCACGGCGGCATGGCCACCGTCTATCTCGCCCATGACCTGAAGCACGGCCGGGAGGTGGCGATCAAGGTCCTCCATTCCGATCTTACGCATTCGGTCGGCGCGGAGCGATTCCTCCAGGAAATCCAACTTGCCGCTAAGTTGAGCCACCCCCACATCCTCCCGCTCTACGACTCCGGTGAGGCCGCCGGCGTACTCTACTTCGTGATGCCGAACGTCGACGGCGCCTCGCTCCGCGGCCGGATCGAGCAAACGAAACAGTTGCCGGTCGACGAGGCGGTCCGGATCGCGACCGAGGTGGCCGGCGCGCTCGACTACGCCCATCGTCACGGCGTGGTGCACCGGGACATCAAGCCTGAAAACATCATGCTCCATGAGGGTCACGCTCTGGTGGCGGACTTCGGTATCGGGAAGGCGCTCTCGGCGGGCGAGGGGCCGGCGATTACCCAGGCCGGCTTGATTGTGGGCACACCCGCCTACATGAGTCCGGAGCAGGCGGTGGGCGACGACGTGGACGGTCGAAGCGACATCTATTCGTTAGGCTGTGTGATCTACGAGATGCTGGTGGGAGAGCCGCCGTTTACAGGACCCACAGTGCAGGCCGTGATCGCCAAACGGCTCGTGCAGACTCCGGCCGACGTGTCGGCGCTCCGCGAAAGCATCCCCCGGCCCGTCGCGCGGGCGGTTCACCGGGCCCTGGCCCGGGAGCCGATCGACCGGTACGAGTCGGGGGCGCAGCTAATCGCGGCGCTCGCGGAGATCGAAGCCACCAGCCGGAAGACGGCTCCGGACAAATCGATCGCGGTGCTCCCGTTTGCGAGCTTGAGCCAGGACGCAGACGACGGGTTCTTTGCCGACGGCATCACCAGGCCACCGCGAGCCTGTCGCTCGCGGGAATGCTCGACGCCCAATTCACCGCCACGACGCCAACCGGCGTGTCCGTGTTTGCCTGCGCCGCGGGCACCGGCGGCTCCAAGACCGACCTCGGCGGCCTCAGCATCAAGGCCCCGAACGGCACCATCAAGAAGGTCACCCTGTGGATGTCGATCACGGGTACCGCGAGCGGGCTCTCGAACTATGGCGCAACGTTCGAGGCCCGCCTCAATAGCCCGACGGGCACGTTGCTGAAGAGCACCTCCGGCAACGTCAATCTGCCAGGGGATAACGGGAATGCGGTTGCGGTCACCTTCACGTTCCCGACCTCGATCGCCAAGCAGAGTACCTCGAGCGTCATCTGGTTCAAGATGACTGTGGCGGCCCCCAGCAACCGGAAGCCGCAAGTCTGGTACTCGAGCGCCACGTTCAAGCCCAACGAGACCTGCTACGACTCGAAAGCCTTTGCGCCCGGGTCCACCACGACCTTCAAGCGGGGGCTGTCGATCAACGTCACGAACTAGACCAGCCGTTGGGGTGAAGGAGGCCGGGGGCGTCATGCTCTCGGCCTCGTTCTTTTGGCCGGGGTCGGCAAGTCCCAGTGCGGAATCTCCGGCTTCCGGTCATTATTCCACGATGAGTAACGCCACCGCCAAGTCGAGTTTCCTTTGGACCGCCCGGCCTTCTCGAGGGGTGCGGGGTGGCGATGTCCTTGCGCGCCCCCCGTCATCACTCTGACCACGATCGGCACGCTATGATGCCTCACAAGTTCTTGTTCGCGTTGGCTCTCTCCCTGTCCATCCCGACCTCTGCTGGCATGGCCCAACGAGGCCCCCTCGACGGATTCGATCGTCATGTCGCCGACGCGCTCCGAGCGCTCGAGCATCCGGGGGTAGCGATCGCCATCGTGAAGAACGACTCGGTGGTCTTTGCCAAAGGCTTCGGAGTCCGAGCGTTGGGGAACGCCGCCCCGGTCGATGCCCATACGATGTTCGCGGTCGGCTCCTCGTCGAAGGCGTTCACCGGGCTTTCGGTGGCGATGCTGGTGGATGAGGGTACGATGAGGTGGGATGAACCCGTGGCGACCTATTTGACGGGTTTTCAGTTGAAGGATCCGTACTCGAAGGTCATCACGATCCGCGACGCGCTGACTCACCGGAGTGGTCTGCCGCGGTCGGTGCCCGGTCAGGAGCCGGGACCCGAGGCCGATCTGGTCTGGCTGAGCGGCCAGTTCGACAGCGAGGAGCTCATCAGGCGACTCCGGCACATCGAGCCGGGCGGTGCCTTCCGGGCATCGTTCGGGTATCACAACCTGATGTACCTCGTCGCCGGCACCGCTGTGGCCAAGGCATCGGGCATGCCCTCATGGGGAGACTTCGTCACCCGGCGGATCTTTGCTCCCCTCGGGATGACCGAGTCCAACTTGTCGGTCACCGCTCTTTCGGGGAATCCCAACGTGGCCCAACCGCACGCGCGGATCCGGGATACGGTCAGAGTCACCAGCTATCGGAATCTCGATCGCATTGGACCGGCGGGGTCGATCAACTCCAACGTGCTCGATATGGCCAAGTCGCTCCGCTTCCAGCTGGCCGGCGGCAAAATCGCCGGGAAGGCACTGGTCGGCCCGCGCGCGTTCGAGGAGACCCGGACTCCGCAGTTGGCGCTGCGCCGAGGCGGAGGCCCGAACCGGGATGGCTACTTCGCGGCATACGGGATGGGGTGGTTCCTCCAGGACTATCGAGGCCGCTTCGTGGTCCACCACGGCGGTAACATCGACGGGATGTCGGCGATGGTGGCGTTTATGCCGGATGAGCAAGTCGGCGTGGTGGTGCTCACCAACATGCACGGGTCACCCTTGGTCCAGGCCCTCGCCTACGACGTGTTCGACCGCTATCTCGGCCTGCCCCCCAAGGACCGGATCGGTGATAGCAAGCGGAGCCGTGCCCAAGCCGCGACGCGGGCGAGGGAGATGGCCGCCGCCGCGGAAGCGAAGCGGGTGAAGGGGACCACGCTTTCGCTGGCCCTCGAGCACTACACCGGGACGTACGCCGACAGCGCCAATGGCGAGAT
The DNA here is from genome assembly GCA_031400975.1 of Gemmatimonadota bacterium. GTDB lineage: Bacteria > Gemmatimonadota > Gemmatimonadetes > Gemmatimonadales > GWC2-71-9 > SHZU01. Next base: position 3,345 of record JANNQX010000281.1, on the reverse strand, counting down.
CAACGTGGCGCTCGAGCACGGCAGGCTGGTCGTTCGTTACGGGACCCAGTTCACCGCGGATCTCGAGCACTGGCATTTCGACACTTTCCAGGCCCGGTGGCGGAACTCGCCGATGTTCACGCAGACCCTGATGTCGTTCGAACTCGGCCGGGATGGAACGGTAGTCCGGCTGTCAGGTGACTACTTCGGGAGCTTTACGCGGCGGCTCTAAATTCCCCCAGTGAGGGCTGTGGCGCCGGCCTTCTCGAGGGGTGAGGGTGCGCCTCTCACTCCCGGTCGAACGACCCCACCGCCTTGGTGTCGCGTTTGAACATCTCCGGCTGCCGCCAAGGGCTATCCCCGTAGGGGCGCGGCGTCGGCCAGAGCTCATCCAGCGAATTCGCGTCGTATAACACGCCCGCCTTCATCACATACCGAATGTCGGCGGTATTGCGAATGTTCTCCAGCGGATTGGCGTTGAGCACCATCAGATCTCCCAGCTTGCCGACCGCAATCGACCCGATGTCGGCGTCGATGCCGAGCCAGCGGGCCCCGTGTAGGGACGCGATCTCGAGCGCCGTCATGTTGCCGGTCGCCTTGGCTGTCATCCAGACATCCCAGTGTGAGCCGAGTCCGTGCTGCTGTCCGTGTGCGCCCACGGCACTGTAACCACCGGCCGCCACGATGTCGGCAATCGATTGGGCCATGACGTCCTTGGAGTAGTCGGTCTCCGGACGCTGGATCACCCGGCGGGTGTGCGGAATGAGCATACGCCACGGTAGCCATTGCTGCTGTTTGGCGTCCAGCCAGACGGGGCTCTCCTGCCAGAACCACTCCTCGTTCCATGCGCCGAAACCGCTCACCAGCGGGGTGTGCGAGTATCCGTAGTTGGCCCGGGCAATGAAGGTGGTGAGATCGGAGTACAACGGCGCCTGCGACTGAACATGTTCGCCACCGGTGTAGCCGTCCATCATCATGGTCAAGCGATAATTCAGGTCATCGCTAGCCTCGGCGGTCAGGCGCACCCCGCGTTCGCGCGCCACGTCGGCGATCCACTGGCGCTGTCTCCGGGTTGGTTGCATGTACTCCTTGATCATCGTGGCGCCCCACGACGTCCGCCGTACGACCTCAGCGAGCGCGTCGTCGCGCGATCCCACGTCGTTGGTGAGACCGGCATCGCCGGCGTACATCGCTTCGCCCGTCGAGAACACTCTCGGACCCACCATCTCTCCGGCCTCGATCAGTTCGGCGGTGGGAAACACGGCGTTGGACGTGGACGCGGGATCACTGGTGGTGGTGACGCCATAGGCGAGATAGATCGCCGACTCGAAGTGTTGCCGCGGCATCATCCCCAGAAACTCACTATGATGATGCGCGTGGACGTCCACCCAGCCCGGGACAATGGTCTTCCCCGATGCATTCACCACCCGGCCCACCCCGGTCGTGCTGCAGGCGCCAACGCACGAGATCCGGCCGTCGGTCACGACGATCGTCCCCTTTGGGATTACCCGCCTCTGGTCGAGCGTGACGATGCGAGCATTCGTGAGCGCGATCGAACCAGGCGCCACCGCCCGCGGGGCGGTGAGCCGCACCATCACCGTGTCGGCACGCTTCGCGACGACGTCGTAGGAGACCACCCGATTGGCGCTGGTAAAATCCACCACGGTGTCCGATCGCCAGCGCGGCAAGAGCCCACCGTTGGCGCTGAGTGCGGTGGCCGGCAGCTCCCCGCCGCGCCTGGCGATCCTGGGCACCGAGCCCCCGGCACGGTTCAGCGGCAGCGGCGAGAGGTACACATTGCCTCCCTGCACGAACGCCACCCACCGCCCGTTTGGAGAAACGGCCGCGTCGTCGGCGTCCTTGATGCTCGCGTGCACTCTTCGATCCGTGCCGTCCAGGCGCATCGAGGCGAGTTCGATGCCGCGGGGATCGATGCCGTAGGCGCCACCGGTGCCATCCGAGTTGCTGACGGCCCAATACACTCGCCCGTCGCGACCCACGGTGGGGCGAAGCTCGACGCCACGGTTGCCTCGACGCGTGGTCTGCGCGATGTCGACTTCGGTTTCTGCGGTGGTGCCCGAGCCGGTCGCGGCCACGCGCACCACGTCGAACCAACCGTTGCGCACAATGGTTGAACCCCGCGCCGATGCGCCACCACCGCGGGCGACAATGATCTCCCGGCCATCCGGCGTCCACGAGGGATTCATGTATTCGCCCGCGTCAGGCGTGAGTCGTTGCGGGGTGGCGCCGGTGACGGCAGTGGTCACCGTGGCGCGCCAGAGCGCGCCGCGGTTCTGGGAATCGACGGTGGTGAATGCAATGGACGTACCGTCGGGTGACCACGACGGCTGGAACTCAAAGGGATCGAAGGGTGCCGGCGTGAGTCGCCGCGGTGTGCCGCTGGGAAGTGCTTGCACCCAGATGCGTCCGAGTGCCTGAAAGGCGAGCTGACTCCCACTCGGCGATACGGAGCCCCACCGGATGTAGCGCACGTCGACCGGGGCGTCACTGATGCGGCGGGTCGCCGCCGCCTGTTCCGAAATGGTCCGTTGCACCCGGGCCGAGAACGGAATGGTGGATACCACGCCCGTGACGGCGTTCACTCGGCGGATCTTGCCACCTTGATGCAACACGATGCTCTGTCCGTCCGCCGCCCAGCGGTACATGGGATACGAACCGCTGACGGTCCAGCCTTCTTCGGAGAGATCCATCTCCACCGGGTCCAGGAGCAGACGCTCGCCCCCCAGCCGGAGATCGCGAATCCATAACGCTGCGCGGGGCCCGAATCGCCGGCCTTTGTATTCCAGCGTTCCTCCCGGCACTTTGCGGATGAACGCCAGCCACCGTCCATCGGGGCTGGGCTCGGCGGCGAACGCGCCTCCGCTGGAACCGCGACTCTGCTGCCCGGCCGTTCCCGATGTGAGCGCGCGCCCGACACCGGTCTGCAAGTCAAATCGCTGCAGTTGCACGCTGCCACCAAGCACGTCGGCCCGACCCTCGTAGCCGGTGGCGCGGCCGGTGTGGAGGTCGTAGAAGAGGTAGCGCCCGTCGAAGGAGATGGTGGGACGGGAGGGCAGGCGTCCCTCTTCGCCCTTCACGAGTGTGACACCATCACCACCATCGCGATGATACATGACGAGCGCCCGGCCCGTCGTGCCATCCTGATAAACGACGAGGTACTGATTGTCGGCCGTCCATTGTGGAAAGAACATCCGCTCGCGCGGCGCGTCGGCCACGAGGCGCGGATTGCCGCCATCGGCGTCCATGATCCACAGATTGAAGTCACCACCGCTGCGATCGGAGACGAAGGCGATGGATTTGCCGTCGGGGGAGATCCTGGGGTGAAAGTTGCTGGCAATGCCGCTC
>JANNQX010000280.1:0-61541 GCA_031400975.1 Gemmatimonadota bacterium | reverse complement strand
ATGTTCGACGGCCGAATCGCGAGACTGTCGAATACCGGGAGCCGGTTCGGCGCCGAACTTGATTCGCTGGTCGACGTGGTGTCTTTCGGGGTCGCGCCGGCGTTGCTGATGTACTTTCTCGAGTTTTCGACGGCCGGCAAGTTTGGGTGGGTGGTGAGTTATCTCTACGTTGTGGCAACGGCTCTCCGGCTGGCTCGCTACAACGTCACTTCCCATGGCGCGCCGCACTCCAACTGGTTCACCGGCCTGCCGTCACCGGCGGCCGGCATGACGCTCGCGGCCTACTACCCCTTTAGTCAGACGCCGTGGTACAAGGCCTCGGTGGCATACCTCGATTTCCAGACCGAGGGCATCACCGTGTTGGTGTTGCTCCTGGCGGCGCTCATGGTCAGCAACGTCAAGTATCCTCGCTGGCCGCGGATCGGATTCAAATCGGTGTCTGGAGTCATCGGTTTGGTGATTCACGTTGGCATTGTAGCCGGCGCGGTCATCGCGCCGAGTTCATTCCTCTTCCCGTTGGGCCTCCTCTACATGATCCTCGGCATTCTTCGTAGTACGTTCTTGAGTCTTCTCGAACGGGGCCAGCCCGCCGTCGGGATTGCCCAAGACCCGACCGGCGCCCCGGTGCGCTCCCTCACGGACCGCATTCGCCGGGAGGGCCAATGACGACCTTCCGCGCCCACATCCGCGTCATGCCCCGACGAGGCCTGCTCGACCCCCAAGGCCAGGCGGTCGAACACGCACTCAAGGCACTCAAATTCGAGCAGGCCGACGACGTTCATGTGGGCAAGGCGATTGAACTCCGCCTCGACGCCGACAGTGCCGACGCGGCTCGAGCCATGGCCCGGACGATGTGCGAGAAGCTCCTCGCCAATCCGGTGACGGAGGACTTCGAAATCATGGTGGAGGCCGGATGACCCGGGTAGCGGTGATCCGGTTCCCCGGTAGCAATTGTGAGCCGGATGCCTATCGGGCCGTCCAGCGCGAAGGCGGCACCGCGTACTACGTTTTTCATCGCGAGACCGATCTTCGGGACGCCGACGCCGTCATCATTCCGGGCGGCTTCAGTTACGGCGACTATCTGCGGGCCGGAGCGATCGCCCGGTTCAGTCCGATTATGGCGGCCATCGAACGCCACGCCGCGGACGGCAAACCGTTGGCCGGGATTTGCAATGGATTCCAGGTCCTCTGCGAGGCCGGGCTGCTGCCGGGCGCCTTGATGCGCAATGCCAGCCTGAAGTACGTCTCCCGCCCGGTCGATGTGCGGATCGAGCGTTGCGATACGCCATTCACCACCAACTACCGGAAGGGCGAGATCATTCGAATTCCGGTCGGACACGGCGACGGACGCTACACCGCCTCGGACGAACTGCTGGCGACGCTCGAACGGGAGGGCCGGGTGGTGTTTCGGTACGTCGACACGGGCATGCCGGACAGCGTGGCCAACCCAAACGGTGCCAGCAACAACATCGCGGCGATCTCCAATCGCGACGGGAACATCGTCGGGATGATGCCGCACCCCGAGCGACTCGCCGATCGGCTGGTCGGCGGCGACGCCGGGGCCCGAGTGTTCAGTTCCCTGATTCGTTGGAAGCGGCCCATCGCCGCTCATGTATAGCCTTCAACCGAAGCCATCCAAATGACTGACAAGCCGACTCAGAACGAAGACGAGTACTTCGTCCTCCGCGATGCCGAACTCTTGAAGAAGCACCGAGCCGCGTTGGAAAAGGCCGCTGGTGATTCCGAGCGCCGCAGCCATCACATGCGGTGCCCCAAGTGCGGCGGCCACCTCGCCACCTCCGATCTCCACGGAGTCCAAGTCGACCGGTGCCCCGACTGCCTGGGGATCTGGTTCGACGCCGGCGAGTTGGAATCGGTGTCGAAACATCGGGATCCGGGGTTCATCGGGAAAGTCTTCGGCGACCTCTTCGGTTCCAAGAAGAAGTAGTGAGCTCGGTGACCCTGCCGCCCGCCGCATCTCCCTTTCCGGGAGACCGCCCAGTGACCGCGGCGTTGGTACGCGAACACAAGCTCAATGACCGGGAGTACAACGCCATTCTGGCGATGTTAGGCCGGACGCCCACGATGACGGAGCTGGGCGTCTTCAGTGCCCTATGGTCCGAGCATTGTTCGTACAAACACACCAAGCCGGTGCTCCGGACCTTTCCCACTGAAGGACCGCAGGTCATCCAAGGCCCGGGCGAGAACGCCGGGGTACTCCGCCTCCCTGATGGCTGGGCGGTTGCCTTCAAGATCGAGTCGCACAACCATCCCTCGGCCGTCGAGCCATATCAGGGGGCCGCGACCGGCGTTGGCGGCATCCTTCGCGACGTCTTCACGATGGGCGCTCGTCCGGTGGCGGTCCTCAACAGCCTTCGGTTCGGCCCGCTGGATGATCCGCGGAACCGGTATTTGTTCGCCGGCGTCGTCAAGGGCGTGGGTGACTACGGCAACTGCGTCGGCGTTCCGACGTTAGGTGGCGAGGTGACCTTCGCACCAGGGTATAGCGGCAACCCGTTGGTCAATGCCATGTGCGTCGGAGTCCTTCGAGAAGCCGACCTGATCACCGCTCGGGCCCATGGTGTTGGGAACGTCCTGATGACGGTCGGGGCCCGAACTGGCCGGGACGGGATTCACGGCGCCAGTTTCGCCTCGGAGGATCTGTCGGCTGAAAGCGAGGCTCGCCGGCCCCAGGTCCAGGTCGGCGATCCCTTCACCGAGAAGCTCCTCCTCGAAGCCAGTCTCGAGCTGATTACCTCCGGCACCATCGTCGCGATCCAGGACATGGGAGCCGCCGGCCTGACCAGTTCCTCCTCGGAAATGGCCGCCAGAGGAGGCGTCGGAGTCGAGCTCGACACCAGCAAGGTCCCCCTCCGCGAAGCGGGAATGAGCCCCTACGAGATCCTGCTCTCGGAGTCGCAAGAGCGAATGCTGCTCGTCGTCGAGCCCCACCGAGTCGGCGAAGTCCAGACCATTTGCGCCAAGTGGGAGCTCACCGGCACCGCGATTGGTACCGTCACGAACGATGGCCTGTTCCGAGTCGTCCACGATGGGGTCACCGTCGCCGCCATCCCAGGCGAGGACCTGGTCAACGGCGTCCCGATGTATCACCCCGATGCGGTCGAATCACCGGAGGCCATTGCCCGGCGAGCTTTGAGGCCGACCATGGCGCCGAAGGCCGACCTGGTCGGGGCCTTGCCGATCCTCCTCGACGATCCGACCATCGCAAGCAAGCGCTGGGTCTACGATCAATACGACTCCACGGTCCAAGCCAACACCGTACTCGGACCCGGCGGCGATGCCGGCGTGTTCCTCGTCGAGGGGACGGCCTTTGGCCTGGCTGTTTCCGTTGATTGTCCGAACCGCTACGTTGCGCTCGACCCCTATGAAGGCGGCAAGATGACGGTGGCAGAGGCGGCCCGGAACGTGGCATGCACCGGCGCCGTACCGTTAGGCATCACCAACTGCCTCAACTTCGGCAATCCGGATAAGCCCGAGATCTTCTTCCAGTTCAAGGAAGCCGTGCGGGGGATGGGCGACGCCTGCCGGGCCTTCAATACCCCGGTCACCGGCGGCAATGTGTCGCTGTATAACGAGAGCCCGACCGGCGCGATCGACCCCACTCCGACCGTCGGACTGGTCGGGTTACTCGAAGACGTGACGACCCGGGTCCCGAGCGGATTTCAACGCTCCGGACACCTCGTCGCCTTGCTCGGGCCCTCGGGGGGGCATCTCGGGGGTTCGATGTACTGGTGGCTGGTGCGCGACTTCCTCGGCGGCCCCCCCCCACCCTGTCATCTCGAAGCCGAACGCAGACTCCAACGATTCTTGGCGGCGGCGGCCAAGGCTCGCCTCCTCGATTCAGCCCATGACTGTGCGGACGGCGGTCTCGCGGTTGCCATGGCGGAATGTTGTCTCGGCGGCCCGTACGATCATGGCACGCTGGGGGCCGGGATTCATTTAGAGCACCCCCCCGGGCTCGACGCCGAAGGGCTGCTCTACGGAGAGGACGGAGCCCGGGCAATCATTTCGTTCGCTCCGGCCGCGGCGGAGGCTCTGCGGGCGCTAGCCCAGGGCCACCAGGTTCCATTCTCGGTGGTCGGCAATGTGGGGGCGGTCGGCGGTGACCTGCGGATCACCGTCGGGACGACCTCCATGGCTTGGGCCACCGGCGATCTCCGCCGGACCTTTTTCAACGCTATTCCGCGCCGAATGTCGGCCTAACATGTGTGGAATCATCGGGGTATCGAACGTCCCGGACGCCGCGCGGATCGCATACCTCGGCCTCTACGCACTCCAGCACCGGGGCCAGGAGAGCGCGGGAATCGTGACCGTCGACGACGAAGGTTCGCCCCATTTGGTTCGGGGAATGGGCCTGGTCGGAGACATCATCCATGAACCGGAGATCAAGGAACTCGACGGCGATGTGGCGGTCGGCCATACCCGGTACTCAACGGCGGGCTCTTCGGTGATCGCCAACGCCCAGCCATGTGTCGCCAATTACCATGGCGGGCCGCTGGCGCTCGCCCACAACGGCAACTTGACGAACGCGCTCGTCGTCCGCCGTGAATTGGTCGACAACGGGGCCATTTTCCAGTCAACCTCGGACTCCGAAGTCATCGTGCACTTGATTGCCCGATCGCGAGCCACGACGGCCGAAGGACAGATTCGTGAAGCCCTCAGCAAGGTCGAAGGCGCCTACAGCCTGGTCATCACAATTGGGCGGACCCTGTACTGCGCGGTCGACCCCCGTGGGTTCCGCCCCCTGGCCCTCGGCCGGATCGGCCAGGGCGTCGTCGTCGCCTCCGAGACCTGCGCACTCGATCTCGTGGGTGCGACGCTGGTTCGCGAACTTGGGCCCGGCGATTTCATCGAAATCGTGGACGGGATGGTTCGCGACCTGCCGCCGCTCGACCGAGCCCCGGCCACCAAGCGATGCATCTTCGAACTGGTCTACTTTGCCCGGCCGGATAGCACCGTCTTCGGCGAGTCGGTCGATCGGGTCCGCCGCGAACTCGGTCGGCAGCTGGCCCGGGAACACCCGGCCCCAGGCGCCGACGTCGTCTTCAGTGTTCCAGACAGCGCCAACATGATGGCCCTTGGCTTCTCCGACGAGTCGGGGCTCAAGCTGGAGCACGGCCTGATCCGAAACCACTACATCGGGCGGACCTTCATTAACCCGACCCAAGCGCTACGGGTCGCCAAGGTCAAAATCAAGTTCAACCCGGTCCGCCAGGCCATCGCCGGCCGGTCGGTCGTCGTGGTGGATGACAGCCTGGTCCGGGGCACCACGAGCAAAGGCTTGGTTCAGATGATTCGGAGCGCCGGAGCACGCGAGGTCCACCTCCGCCTCAGCTCACCGCCGATCATCGGGCCCTGCCACTACGGGATCGACACCCCGAACCGGGACGAACTCATCGCGGCGAATCATTCGATCGAGGAAATCACCACCTACCTCGGCGTCGATACCCTCGGATACCTTTCCCTCGACGGTATGGTGCGGGCCGCCGGGCCCAGCAATAGCTTCTGTGATGCGTGCTTCTCTGGAAACTATCCGATCGATCCGGCGCCGGACCTCCAGCCGACCCACCACAGTTCGCCCTTAGCCGGGAGTTTCCCGTGAGCGACAACGTGACCCAGCCCTTGGTGTACTTCTTCGGCCAGGGCCGGGCCGACGGCACCTCGGCGATGAAGGAAACCCTCGGCGGCAAGGGGGCCGGGCTGGCCGAAATGACCAATCTCGGCATTCCGGTCCCGCCGGGGTTCACGATCGCGGCGACCGTCTGCGGAACCTATCTCGCCATGCACCAGTTCCCGCCTCGGCTGAAGTCCCAAATCGAGGCGGCGATGCAGCGACTCGAGGCGGCTAGCGGCAAGCAATTCGGGGGAGTCGACAACCCCTTGCTGGTGTCGGTACGGTCGGGGGCCGCCCTGTCAATGCCGGGGATGATGGAGACGATCCTCAACTTGGGTCTCAACGATGAGACGGTTCGGGGCCTCGAAAAGCTCAGCGGCAATCCGGCTTTCGCCTGGGACTCCTACCGTCGGTTCGTCCAGATGTATGGCGGGGTTGTGTTCGACGTGCCCAAGAAACGATTCGAGGAACGACTCGAGGCCCGCAAACACCGGCTCGGAGCCGCCCGGGACATCGACTTGCCGGTGGCGGAGTTCGAGGCCTTGGTCCGGGAGTACAAAGATCTGATTACGGCCGAGACCGGAAAGCCCTTTCCGGACAATCCGGTCGATCAACTTTGGGGGGCAATCGCCGCGGTCTTCGAGAGCTGGAATACCCGACGCGCCATCGACTACCGGAAGCTGCACGATATTCCGGACAGTATGGGGACCGCCGTCAACATCGTCTCCATGGTGTTCGGCAATATGGGCGAGGACTGCGGAACCGGGGTTGCCTTTACCCGCGATCCCTCCACCGGCGAGCACAAGCTCTACGGCGAGTTCTTGATGAACGCCCAGGGCGAGGACGTAGTCTCGGGGACCCGGACCCCCGAGGCGATCGACGCCTTGAAAGGGCGAATGCCCCAAATATATGCGGAGCTCGAGCGGGTGGCCCGGACGCTCGAACGTCACTTTCGCGACGTGCAGGACCTCGAGTTCACCATCGAACGGGGCCAGCTCTACATGCTCCAGACTCGCCGGGGCCAACGATCCGGGCAGGCCGCCGTGCGGATCGCCGTCGAGATGGTGGGCGAGGGCGCCATCTCAGAAGAAGAAGCGGTCGCTCGGATTCCGCCGAACGACTTGAATCAGCTGCTTCACCCCACCATCGACGCCAGCGCCCACCTGGATCACCTGACTACCGGATTGCCGGCATCGCCGGGCGCCGCGAGCGGTACCGTGGTCTTTACCGCCGACCAAGCCGAGGTCCTGGCAAAGAAGGGCGAGGCGGTGATCTTGGTCCGCCGGGAGACCAGCCCCGAGGACTTCCATGGAATGGTCGTCGCCCGAGCGATCCTGACCGCGCGGGGTGGGATGACCTCGCACGCCGCTGTGGTGGCCCGTGGGATGGGCAAGCCGTGCGTCGCCGGGGCGCAGGATATCGAGGTCGATGAAGTGGCCGGGATCCTCAAAATCCGGGGCAGGACGGTGGCCGCAGGCGAGTGGATTACCGTTGATGGCAGCACCGGCAAAGTGTTTGCCGGCCAAAGCAAGCTGATTGCCCCGATCTTGAGCGAGCACTTCAACAAGCTGATGACCTGGGCCGATTCGATGCGGCACCTCCGAATCCGGGTCAACGCCGACACGCCCGCCGATTCCCATCGCGGCCGCGACTTCGGCGCCGAGGGCATTGGATTGTGCCGCACCGAGCACATGTTCTTCGAAGGCGAACGACTGCCCGCCATGCGCGAAATGATTTTGGCCGAAGACGAAGCCGGCCGGCGGAAAGCGCTCGCGAAACTGCTCCCGATGCAACGGGCCGACTTCGAGGGCATTTTCCGGGCAATGGAGGGCTACCCCGTCACGATCCGGCTCCTCGATCCACCGCTCCACGAGTTCCTTCCGAAGGAAGCGGCCGAGATCGCCGAGTTGGCCGGGCAGATGGGCAAGACGGTCAAGGACGTCCAGCGAATCATCGACAATCTGAGCGAAGTGAACCCGATGCTCGGGCTCCGGGGATGCCGGCTCGGCATCATGTATCCCGAGATCACCGCGATGCAAGCGAGGGCCATCTTCGAAGCGGCCTGCACGGTTGCGAAACGGAAGGGCCGGGTCCAGCCCGAGGTCATGATCCCGCTCGTGGCCCACGTGATCGAGTTTCGGAAGCAGGCCCTGATCGTTCGGCAGGTCGCCGAGGAAGTCTTCCAGGAGCGGCAGATTACGGTGCCGTATCTGTTAGGCACGATGATCGAACTGCCACGGGCCGCCCTGACCGCCGACGAAATCGCCCGGGAAGCCCAGTTCTTTTCGTTCGGGACCAACGACCTCACCCAGACGACATGGGGGCTCTCCCGCGATGACGCGGGGGTGTTTCTCCCCTCGTACGTCGAGCGCGGCATCCTGGAGGCCGACCCCTTCCAGGAACTGGATCTGACCGGGGTTGGAAAGCTGATGAGCATGGCCGTCCAACTCGGCCGGAGTACCCGCCAGGACCTCAAAATCGGGATCTGCGGCGAGCATGGCGGCGAACCCAAAGCGGTGGCTTTCTGCGAAGCCCAGAAGATGAACTACGTCTCCTGTTCGCCGTTTCGGGTCCCGATCGCCCGACTGGCCGCCGCCCAAGCCGCCCTTGCCGAGCGCGGCACGATGGACCGGACCCGGGGTACCCTGTGAGCCCCGCGGCGCCACTGGTCGGTATCGTCATGGGATCGACCTCCGATTGGGACGTTCTCCAGCACGCTGCCAAACGACTCACCGATTTCGGTGTGGCGCACGAAACCCGCGTGGTCTCGGCCCACCGGACCCCCGACTTACTCTTCGAGTATGCCGACCAGGCAGCCGGCCGAGGGCTCCACTGTATCATTGCCGGCGCGGGGGGAGCCGCCCACCTTCCGGGGATGCTCGCGGCCAAAACCACGATCCCTGTGTTAGGCGTCCCGGTCCCGAGCAAGCACCTCCAGGGCCTCGATTCCCTGCTCTCGATCGTTCAGATGCCGGCCGGCATTCCGGTCGCCACGTTCGCCATCGGTGAGGCCGGTGCCCACAACGCCGGACTGTATGCCGTCGCAATGTTGGCCCGCTCCGACCCGGCCCTCGCCCGGCACCTGGAAACGTTCAGGAAGACCCAAGAGGCGGCGGTCCTCGCGGCGACGCTTCCGCCTCCCAATTGATTCCCCCCGGGAGCACCCTCGGACTACTTGGGGGTGGTCAGCTCGGCCGGATGTTCACGCTCCGAGCCCGCGATATGGGTTACGAGGTTGTCGTGCTCGAACCCGACCCCCTGTCCCCCGCCGGCGCGGTTGCCAGTCGGCACCTGCGGGCCCCCTACGACGACCCCGCCGCCCTCGAAGAATTGGCTCGGAGCGCGGCGGCGGTCACCACCGAGTTCGAGAACGTCCCGGCGGCGGCCCTGGCCTTCCTGGCGGATCACACCATCTGCCGACCGAGGGCGGCCGCGGTCTCCACCGCCCAAGATCGGATCGCCGAAAAGACGTTTCTTCGAGCAGCGGGCCTGGCCACGGCCGACTTCGACCCCGTGTCCTCAGTCGGGGACCTCCAACGTGCTTGGGGCCGAATCGGGGCGCCGGCCATCCTGAAAACGAGCCGCCTCGGCTACGATGGGAAGGGCCAAGCCGTCGTAAATCACTACCACGAGGCTGCCGCGGCCTTCGAGCGATTCGGCGTGGTCCCCTGTGTCTTGGAACGGCGCCTCGACCTCGAGCGGGAAATCTCGGTCGTGCTGGCCCGGGGTCACGACGGAGCCGTGGCGCCGTTTCCGGTCGGCGAGAACGTCCACATCGGCGGGATTCTTCATACGACCGTCGTGCCCGCCAGGATTGCCGTCGACCTGGCCGACCGCGCCCGGGACACCGCCGTTGCCGTCGCCCACCGTCTCGAGTACGTCGGTGTCCTGGGCGTCGAAATGTTCGTGGCCGACGGCGGCCAGCTCTTTGTAAACGAGCTGGCGCCTCGACCCCACAATTCCGGGCACTTTACGATGGACGCCTGCGGCGTCGACCAGTTCGAGCAACAGGTCCGGTGTCTCGCCGGCCTGCCGCTGGGAGACCCGAGGCTGTTGTCGCCGGTCTGCATGGTCAACCTGCTCGGGGACCTCTGGACTGACGGCCAGCCCAACTGGGCCGATGCCTTGGCGGTCGAGGGGACTCGCCTGCATCTTTACGGCAAGAAGGCGGCGCGGCCTGGCCGCAAAATGGGCCACCTCAACTGCCTTGCGACGTCCGCAACGGCGGCTTTGGAGCGGGCCGAGCGAGCCTTCGCAGCGGTAAAGGCGGGCGAGAGTTAACCCTCATCTCACTAATATGTTTTGGCATGACAGATCAGATCGACCCTCAGCTTTCAGTTGGATTGTGACATTCTTGAAGCGCCCCCGAAATAACGAACGGGCCGCCGGATGACCGGAGGCCCGTTCGTTTGTTCATGGAGGCGCAGGGAATCGAACCCTGGTCCGAATCAGAATCCAGCAAAGCCACTACGTGCGTAGGCCGATCTTCGCGCGCTAGTTCGACGCCGGCTACCGGCCATCCTTCGTCAAACCGAGCCCTCGTTTTCTTACTCGGGACGGGAGGACGCCGCCACGAGCCAGCCTGGATTTTCGTTCCGGTTGAGGCGCCCCAGGCAGGGCTCCTTTCTCCGGTTGGTGCGGTAAGCGAGCGTTAGCTCAGCTTACGCAGCCAATGCCAAGTTAGAGTTGGCAGGTAAAATTTTCCAAGTTATTTACCAGGACCTGGGCCTGGGCACGCGTCTCCACATTCACCTGACCCGTCGAAGCCAGTCGCCCCCCGGGGTGAACTATGATAACGGTTTCCCCTGTGACAAACAAGCGTACCGATTTCGGTCGAACGCGCTTAAGTCGTTATGTTACAAGATCTTACGCCTGTGGCTGACGGGAGCCGAGCCACCCCCGCCGCTGGAACCACCAGGCAATCGCCCCACAAACGACCAGCATCAGCCCAACGACAGCCGGATATCCCCACCGACGTTCGAGTTCCGGCATGTAGTGAAAGTTCATCCCATAGACGCCCACGATGAAGGTCAGCGGCAGGAAAAAGGCCGAAAAGACCGTCAGCACCCGCATCACCTCGTTGGTCCGGTGGCTCGACAGCGCGACGTGAATCCCCAAAAGGTTGTTGATCTCTTCGAGCAACTGGTCGGCGTAGAAATAATCCCGTTCGGCGTTCTCCTTGACGTCTTGAAACACGGCCCCGACCCTTTCCTGGGGGGGAACCAGGCGTTGGGCCACCGAATTGGTTTGCCACAAGAGGCGCTTGATCACGTTGACCCGCCGCTTGAGGCTGTGAATCGCCGTCAAGTCCGGTGAGTGACGAGTATCGTCGAGTAGGGCATCCTCAAACTCGGCCGCGATGTCCTCGGCCCGATCCAGGGGAGCGTCAAATGAATCCAAGGCCCCGTTGAACAGGGCCCCGAGAACCAACGTCTCGGTGCAGGGCTCGCCGCCGGCGCCTCCAAACCGGGCGCGGGTGGCCTGGACCACGGCGAGATCGGCCCGGTGCACGGTAATCACCAGGCCGGGCCGATAGAACACGGCAATCTTTCGGGTCGTTTCCTGGACACTCGACGCCTTGGGCGAGCAAGCCGGGTCAAAGACCCGCAAGATTACGAAGGTCGTGTCTCCGATCCGTTCATACTTCGGAAGGTGCCATTGGTCGAGGCAATCCTCGACCGACATCTGGTGGAATCCGTATTCCTTGCCAACCGCAGCCAGTTCCTCGGGCTCGGGCGCCACGACGTCGATCCAAGTCAGCCCCGGCGGATCGTTGCGAATCACCGTCTGGCGCACGCTATTCCTTTCGCCCAAGGCGAAGAATTCGAGCGGCCGCCGCCGCCGCGCCGAACCCGTTGTCGATGTTGACGACCGTGACCCCTTCGGCGCAGGAATTGAGCATCCCGAGCAACGCCGCCAGGCCATTGAAGGAGGCACCGTACCCGACACTGGTGGGGACGGCAATAACCGGCTTACCGGTTAGGCCACCCACCACGCTCGGCAGGGCACCTTCCATCCCCGCGACCACGATCGCGACGTCGGCTCGATCGACCTCCGGTTGAGCCGACAGGATTCGATGGAGCCCCGCCACCCCCGCGTCGTAGACTCGAATCACCTCGGCCCCGAAGGCCTCGGCCACCACCGCAGCTTCCTCAGCGACCGGGATATCGCTGGTGCCCGCGGTGATCACCGCCACGGTCCCAATCGATGCCCGCTCGACCGCGGGCGGCAGCCACGCCGTCCGGGCTTCCGGATGGAGCTGAACCGCGGGAAACCGGATCGCCAGCGCCTCGGCCTGTTCCACAGTGACCCTGGTACAGAGAAACGTCCCGCTCGCCTCCACCAGCCGTTCGGCGATCGCGACGAGCTGACTCACGGTCTTGTGGCTCGCGAGAACCACCTCGGGGTGGCCATAGCGCAAGCTCCGATGGTGGTCGACCCTGGCGAGCCCAATATCCTCGGCCGGAAAGTGGCGCAGGCTCTCCAAGGCAGCGGCCGGGCTGAGTGCGCCTTCCGCGACCGCCCTCAGCACCTCGGCAAGTCGCTCCTTCACACGACGACCGATCGGGTCTCGAGGTACTCCCGGAAAATGGCTTCCGCCGCCGCCATGCTCTCCACTTGGAACAGGCGTTCCCGGAGAGCACTCGCTTGCGGTAACCCTTTGGCGTACCAGCCGAGATGCTTGCGAAACTCCATCACGGTCTTGCGATTGTCGCCCTGGAGGCGAAGCGCCAGTGCCGCGTGCTCCAGCGCCACGGCGAATCGCTCAGCCGGCTGGGGATGAGCGGGTCGAGCGGTGCCATCCAGCAGGGCACGGCTCTCCCGAAAAATCCACGGATTGCCGAACGACCCCCGCCCAATCATGACACCGGCGCATCCGGTGTGGTTCCGCATGCGGACCACGTCTTCCGGCGTCTCGATGTCACCATTGCCGATAACGGGGACCTCGAGGGCTTCGACGACCGCAGCAATCTCATCCCAATTGGCCTTGCCGGTGAACATCTGAGTTCGGGTCCTGGCATGCAGGGTAAACGCTTTGGCCCCGGCGTCCTGCATTCGCAAAGCAATGTCGACAGGATGCCGGGTCTCTTCGCTCCACCCGCTCCTGGTTTTTACCGTGACGGGAAGATGGGTCGAACCCACCACCGTCCGAATGATCCGGACCACGAGCTCGAGATCCCGAAGACAACCGGAGCCACCGTTGCGCTGGACCACTTTCTTTACAGGGCAGCCGAAGTTGATATCGATAAAAGTCGGCTGATAAGCTTCAGTCACGATCGCGGCTGCCCGCCCCATTGCTTCCGCATCGGCGCCATAAATCTGCACTCCGATCGGCCGCTCGGACTCTTCGAATTCGCAGCCTTCCAGGGTCTTTCGAATCCCGCGTCGAATTGCCTCGGCGGCGAGGAACTCGGTCATCAAGACATCGGCGCCGTGGGTCCGGCAGATTTGCCGAAAGGGTGGCTCCGAGACCCCAGCCATGGGGGCCAGGATGAGGGGGACCTCAATCTGAGGGGCGTACGGTAACCGCATGGCCGAAAGTTACCGATAGACCACGGGGAGGCCAATCCTCTCGCTCCCGGCGACCGGGGACCTCCCCTTTCGGTTTCGGAGCCGGAACCCTAGGATTCGGCCGCCATGCGCCTCCGAGACTTCTTCGACCCCCAATCCGTTGCGCTCGAACTCACGGGCGGAACCAAGGATGAGGTTCTGGCCGAGATGGTTGGGCTCCTCCACGTCGATGATCGGTCCAGACAGACCCTGCTCCGTCTCGTCCAACGACGAGAGCAACTTGGATCGACCGGCATCGGGCGTGGGGTGGCGGTACCCCATTGCCGATCGCTAGCCGTGGGCCGGCTCCGAGTGGCGTTCGGGCGGCACCGCAACGGTATCGGGTACGACGCCATCGACCATCGTCCGGTCTTCAGCATCTTCTTGATTGCGGCGCCACCGACGGAGGTGGCCAACCAGTACCTGCCGGTGCTCGGCCGGATCGCCCAGCTGGTGAAGGAAGCCGACACCCCCGAACGGCTGGCTAAACTGGAGACCGTCGATGAATTCTTCGCACTCCTCGACCAAAAGACCAGCTAGCTACTCCCACTCAATCGTGGCCGGCGGTTTGGAGCTGACGTCATACACCACCCGGTTCACGCCCCGAACTTCGTTCGCGATCCGGTTCGACATCAAGCCCATAACGTCAGGAGGAAACGGGTACCAATCGGCCGTCATGCCGTCGCGGCTGGTGACCGCCCGAAGGGCAATCACCTGGTCGTAGGTCCGGCCGTCGCCCATGACGCCAACCGACCGAATCGGCAGCAGAACAGCGAAGGCCTGCCAGATCTCATCGTAGAGTCCAGCCGATCGAATCTCCTCCAGATATATCGCGTCGGCCTTCCGGAGGGTACTGAGTGCTTCGCGGGTGATGTCGCCGAGCACTCGAATGGCCAAGCCGGGCCCCGGAAACGGGTGGCGGCCTACGATTTCCTCGGGGAGGCCCAGGTCCCGCCCCACCGCCCGAACTTCGTCCTTGAAGAGCTCTCGAAGCGGTTCGATCAGTTTGAACGGGAGGCGTTCCGGCAACCCACCGACATTGTGGTGGGTCTTGATGGTCACCGAGGGTCCGCCTCGGGGTGAAAACGACTCAATCACGTCGGGATACAGGGTGCCCTGCACTAAGAACCCAACCCCGGCCCCCACCTCCTTTGCCGCCACCTCGAAGACGTCGATGAAGGCGTGCCCAATAATGGTCCGCTTCTTTTCAGGATCCGACACCCCAGCCAGGAGGCCGAGAAATTGCTCACTCGCGTCGACGACTCGGAGATCGATACCGAGGTGGCGTCGAAACGTCTGCTCGACCTGCTCGCGCTCATGCAGGCGCAGCAATCCATGGTCGACGAAAATACAGGTCAACCGATCACCGACGGCTCGATGCACCAAGGCCGCGGCAACCGCCGAGTCCACGCCCCCCGACAGGCCGCAGATGACCCGGGCGGCCGGGCCGACCTGGGCTTGAATCTTCGCCACTTCGGTTTCGATGAAGTGGGCCGGCGTCCAATCCGCCGCCGCATGGCAGACGTCGAACAAGAACGCATTGATAATCTCGCCGCCCCGAGCGGTGTGGGCCACTTCCGGATGAAACTGCACGGCGAGGATCGGCAACGTCTCATGTTCGATCCCGGCGACCGGGCAGTTGTCGCTCGAGGCCGTCACTCGATACCCCGGCGGCACCAGGTCCACCCGATCGCCGTGACTCATCCACACGGTCGTCTTCTCGTCAGGGTCGAAGCCCCGAAACAGGCGACCGCCCCGGATCGAGAGTTGGGCCCGGCCATACTCCCGCCTTCCAGCGGCCACCACCGTGCCACCCGCTAACTGGGCGACAAGGTACATGCCGTAGCATAGGCCGAGGATTGGAACCCCGAGCTCCAACAGCTCCGGCGGCGCGGTCGGGGCGCCCTCGTCATAAATGGAATTGGGGCCCCCCGAGAGGATGATGCCTTTCGGATCCCACTGGCGAATCCAATCAATCGATCGGGTCGGCGGGTGGATTTCGCAATAGACGTGGGCTTCGCGAACCCGCCGGGCAATCAGTTGAGTAAACTGGGAGCCGTAGTCGAGGATCAGGATGGCGTTCTTAGTCACGGGCTCTAACGGTGGAATGGATTGTCGGTTTCGCCCCGGAGGAGATCCTCGAGGGTTTCCCGCCGACGGCTGATGCCGTACCGGCCTCCGTCGACCAGAACTTCGGGCGCCCGAGGCCGGGTGTTGTAGTTCGATGCCATGACGAACCCGTAGGCCCCGGCGCAGAGAATGGCGAGAGATTCTCCTGGCTCAACCGACGGCATGGACCGGTCGAGAGCCAGGAAATCGCCCGTTTCGCAGACCGGGCCGACCACGTCGACCACCTGGATCGCCCGGCCCTGCGCGACGACTTCGGTGATGCCGTGATACGCCCGGTAGTGGCTCGGGCGAACCAAGTCGGTCATCGAGGCATCGACGATGACGAATTCCTTGCCGCCCGATCGCTTTCGGTACATGACCTTCGTGAGCAAAACCCCCGCGCTCCCGGTGAGGTATCGGCCCGGCTCGAGGTGAAGAACCAGTCCCCGACCGGCGATCAGCGGCGCCAATGTCGAAGCCAACTGCGCCGGCACGAGCGCCGCCTCCTCTCGGTAGCGAATCCCGAGCCCACCCCCCACATCGACCGCCTCGATCGAGCGGATCCCGAGTCCGACGATCTCGTCGATCAGGGCGATCACCCTTGCCGTGCCCGCCGCGAATGGTGCCACGTCCAGCAACTGGCTTCCGAGATGCATGGCGACGCTGACCAACACCAGCCCCGGGTTCGCCGCGATTCGCTGAGCCAGCGCCAGAACCTGGTCGACCGGGACTCCGAACTTGATCCCGCCGGCTCCGGTGCTGATATAGGGATGGGTATCGGCTGCGACGTCGGGGTTGACCCGGATCCCGATCCGAACCGGACGAACCGGGGCCGCCAGAGCCGCAACTCGTTCGATCGCGTCCAGCTCCTCCGCGGACTCGATGTTGATGCTGCCGACGCCGACCCGTATCGCCGATTCCAATTCCACCGCGGACTTGCCGACCCCGCTAAACACGATCATTTTCGGATCAAAGCCCACCTGGACCACCCGAGCGAGTTCCCCGCCCGAAACGATATCGGCTCCAGCGCCGGCGTCTTTCAGCACCTTGAGCACCGCCAAGCTGCCGTTCGATTTGACCGCGTAATGCACCCGGTGGGGGATCGATGCAAACGCCGTCTCGATAGCCCGCAAGCGGCCGCGAATGGCCGCGGCGTTGTACACGAAAGCCGGCGACCCGACCTCGGCAACGATCGCGTCGAGCCTCACTCCACCGAGCCGAAGCACTCCGTCCGGCCCCCGCTCGAGGCCCGCGTCGGCGAAGAGCGCCGCTGAATCCGCTCCCGGAGCCGCCGCGACACCGCCTGACGGACCCAAGCTCAGTACGCCCGGGCCCAAATGACCTCGGCGACCGCCGGCCGCCCCGTCCAGATACAAGTCTTGGGCGACTCGCCTTGAAGGAATTCCGGGTCCGGAATGACTCGAATGGTGGCCTTGGTCGCCTCTTTGATTTCCGCCTCGACCGCCGGATCGCCGCACCAGCCGGCGTAGACGAACCCGCCGCCCCCTTCGATGAAGTCGATGAACTGTTGCTTGCCCGTTGGGTGCCGAAGCGAATTGGCGTCTCGACGAACTTTCGACGCCTCGAAGAGCGCCCGCTGCATCGCTTCAATCTCGAGACTGAGCGCCGCGGCCAACCCGGCCATCGGGAGCGCCGTCTTGGGGCCCCCCGTCCGCCGGGCCATCATCACGGTGCCACCAGCCAAGTCGCGGGGACCGATCTCCAGCCGAAACGGAACCCCGCGGCCTTCCCACTCATAGTACTTGGCCCCCGGCTTGATTCCTTCCCGGCCGTCGATGTGAACCCGGATGCCCCCGCCCCGCAACTCGGCCGCCAGCCGGCCGGCGGCCTCCATCATGGTGGCTCGTTCGGCGTCGGTCTTGTAAATCGGGACGATCACAGCTTGCCATTGCGCTAACCGCGGGGGGCAGACGAATCCGGCATCGTCACTATGCGCCATGATCATGCCACCGATCATCCGGGTCGACGAGCCCCACGACGTGCTCCAGACATGGTCCACAGTCCCGTCGGCGGTCTGAAACGAAATGTCGAAAGCCTTAGCGAAATTCTGACCCAAGCTGTGACTGGTCCCCATCTGCAGGGCCTTATTGTCCTGCATCAGGGCTTCGAGGGCGTAGGTCCGAAGGGCGCCGGCAAAACGTTCGCTGTCGGTCTTCCGACCGGTGATGACGGGGAGCGCCAGATACTGCTCTTGAAAGGTCCGGTACACCCCCAACATCTGAAGGGTTTCCGCCTCGGCCTCCGCTTCCGTCGCGTGGGCCGTGTGACCCTCCTGCCACAGGAACTCGGTGGTCCGAAGAAACAGCCGGGTCCGCATTTCCCACCGGACCACGTTGCACCATTGGTTCATCAACACCGGCAAATCGCGATAACTCTGAATCCACTTGGCGTACATCGACCCAATGATCGTTTCCGACGTGGGCCGAATCACCAGCGGCTCTTCGAGCTCCTTTCCGCCTCCGTGGGTCACCACGGCTGTTTCGGGCGCGAAGCCCTCGACATGCTCGGCTTCCCGCGCCAAGAAGCTCTGGGGAATGAGAAGCGGAAAGTACGCGTTCTGATGGCCGGTGTCCTTGAACATCTTGTCGAGCGCGGCCTGCATCTGCTCCCAAATCGCGTAGCCATTCGGGCGAATGACCATGCATCCTCTCACCGGGCTATAGTCGGCGAGTTGGGCCCGGTCAATGAGTCCGTTGTACCAGGCGCTGAAATCCTGAGCTCGCGTGGGTAAGGCCTTGGTGTCCGACATCGAACCATCGTTTCTGAAGAAAAGGTGACTACCGCTCCGTACTGACACCGAGGGCGCCGAGCGCCTCGGCAACGCCGGCCAGGGGCACGGAACGCTGGGCTCCGGCGGCGAGATCCCTGACGACCACTTCGCCCCTGACCCGGTCATCGGGACCGACGACGATCACCACGCGGGCCCCCCGGGCATCAGCGAGCTTGAACTGCTTACCTAACGCCTGATCGCCGATCCCGTACTCGACCCGATAGCCGTGGTCCCGGAGGTCATGGGCCAGCCGAAGCGCCCAAGGCCGATCCTCCCCGCTCACCGTGGCGATGAACACCTCAGCACTCGGCGGCTCCGCCGGAAGCAACCCGCGGTCCTTGAGCAGTTCGGTCAGCACCACATCGCCCATCCCAAAACCCAGCGCCGGCAAGTCGACTCCGCCCAGCGCGGCCAGCAGATCGTCGTATCGCCCGCCGCCGCAGATCGCCCGCAGGGTGCCTTGGGCGTCAAACAACTCGAAGACCGTGCCGGTGTAGTAAGCCAGGCCCCGCACAATCGTGAGATCGAGGTCGACAAACCCGCCGACGCCCATTTGGTCAAGCGCTTCCAAGGTGGCACGAAGTGGGGCCGCCGCCTCTAGGGCCGTGGGAAACGGCGCCAACAGGTCGACCAGTTCACCCAGCCGCTTCACGCTCCGATGCCGCTCAACGAACTCGAGCGCGGCAGCCGACCCAGTGGCCTCGGCCAACTTGGCTTTGAGGGCCGGGAATTCCCGGCGGCCGATCTTGTCGATGGCCTGATAGGCGACGCCGAGGTGCTCCGATGGAACGCCCTGAGCCAGCAAGAGGGACTGGAGCAGCCTTCGGTCAGAGATTCGAACCCGGATGTCGTCCGGTCCGAGCCCGAGCTCCCGCATGACATCGATGGCCAGCGCGATGATTTCCGCGTCCGCCAGGGGTCCGGATTCGCCAATCAGATCGCAATTGAGCTGGAAATGCTCCCGCAACCGTCCTCGTTGTTGCCGCTCGTACCGAAACAACTGCGGGATCGAATACCACCGAATCGGCTTCTTCATCGCCGCGGCCTTGGGGGCAACCATCCGGGCCAAGGTCGGAGTCATTTCGGGCCGGAGCGCTACCTCCCGATCGCCCTTGTCGCGGAAATGGTACAGCTGCCCGACGATCTCGTCTCCGCTCTTCCTGGTATACAACTCGAGCGACTCAAGCGGCGGCCCGTCGTATTCCTCGAACCCGTAGCGCCGCGCCACCCGCCGCATCGCACCGAACA
Organism: Gemmatimonadota bacterium; assembly: GCA_031400975.1. Lineage (GTDB taxonomy): Bacteria > Gemmatimonadota > Gemmatimonadetes > Gemmatimonadales > GWC2-71-9 > SHZU01. Next base: position 42,207 of record JANNQX010000280.1, on the reverse strand, counting down.
CGTGCGACCGGATGGCAAGCTCAGCTGGATAGAAATCGCGGAACCCGGGGAGGGCCTGAATCGACATCCCCAAATATAAGGGGGGGCCGGGGCCTCCGGTCCGTTCAAATCGGCGCCAATCCCCGGGCGGCGAGGACGTCGCCCACGGTATGAAATGACCCAGTCACCAGAATCGTCCCCGCGCCGATGGCAACGGTCCCAAGTGCCTCGGGAAAGTCCTCAATCAGCCGCCATTGGGCCCGCGCCCGGGGCCGGTCGGGCCGCTCCAGCCACCGGTGGAGCCAGGAAAGATCCCACCGGCGGCCCGCCGCGGTTGGCGCCACCGTCAGCACCCCTCGATCCACCACCTGGTCCAGGCAGACCAGCATCTCCGCCCAGTCCTTGTCACCCAGGATCGACACCAAGGCATGGATCGGCCCTGGCGGCTTGAGCTCGGTAATCGCGGTGACCAGCGCCCGGACCCCATCCGGATTGTGGGCGACATCGAAGAGCCATCGACCCCGCCGATCGAGGCGACCAGGGACGAACGCCGACCCAAAACCCCGCTCAACCGCCGCCCTCGAGGGCCGGAATCGTTCCGGCAACGCCATCAGGATCCCGTAGGCCACCGCCGCATTGCGGCGCTGGTGTGGGCCAACCAGCCCAAGCGGCCCGTCCCACAGGTACTCCGGCGGCAGGACCCGGAGGTCGGCCCGCGTTCCTGGAGCGAGCGCTGCGACCGCCAGGCGGGCTTCTGCCTTGAGCACCTCGACGATCGCGGGATCCCGGTCTCCAATGACGAACGGGGCTCCAGGCTTCGCAATCCAGGCCTTTTCCCGGGCAATCGCTTCGAGCGTGTCGCCGAGGTATTTCTGGTGGTCAAGCGCGATCTTGGTGATCCCGCTGACCAGCGGGCGGACTACATTGGTGCTGTCGAGCCGGCCGCCGAGGCCGACTTCGATGACCCCGATCTCGGCCCCCCGAGCCGCCATGTCCGCCAGGGCGATCGCGGTGGCAGCCTCGAAGAACGTGGCGCCTGAGGACTCGATCAGGGGGCGGAGACGGTCGGTCCACATCCCCACGGCCGACTCCGAGATCGGCACCCCGCCCACCGTGATTCGCTCCCGAAAGTCCACGAGGTGGGGCGACGTGTAGACGCCAACCCGAAACCCGGCCGCCTCGAGCGCGGCGGCGATCAGGGCCGTTGCGCTCCCTTTGCCGTTCGTGCCGCCCACGTGGATCGTGGGAACGACCTGCTCTGGATTCCCGACCGCCTCGAGCAGCTGCTCGGTGCGTTCCAATCCGAATTTGATGGTGGTGGTTCGGGGAAACAGGAACTCAATGGCCCGGTGATACTGCCCGGGTCGGCTCAGATTCACACGCTTTTCCTCGGCTCGGCCTCGAGTTTGTGCCCGAGCATGTGGCGCAGCAAACGGGTCACCGTATCCCGGAGGGCCCCGCGGGGAACGACGTCGTCGATTTGGCCCCGTTCCAAGAGAAACTCCGCGCTCTGAAAGCCTTCCGGGAGATCCTGCCCAATGGTCTGTTTGATGACCCGCTGCCCCGCGAATCCAATCACGGCCGCCGGCTCCGCGAGAATCGCATCACCTTGCATCGCGTAGGAAGCGGACACCCCGCCAGTCGTCGGATTGGTCAAAACCGATATGTACGGAACGCCTTCTCGCTTCAGCTCCGCAATCGCAGCCGACGTTTTCGCCATTTGCATCAACGACAAGACTCCTTCCTGCATCCGAGCCCCGCCTGACGCGCAGACCAGCACGAGCGGAACGCCTTTGTCAGCCGATCGGCGGGCCAACCGCGCAATCTTCTCTCCCACCACCGAGCCCATCGACCCACCCATGAACGCGAAATTCATGACCCCAAGGTGCATCGGGATCTTCTCGAGCCGACACAGCCCGGTATAGATCGCGTCGAGCTGACCGGTCTTGGTTTGCGAAGCCTTGGATCGATCGAGGTAGTGTTCGAATGACAGGGGGTCGAGCGGGGCCAGATTGGCATTCAGTTCGCGCCAGGTCCCCGCGTCACTCAACAGTTCAAGGTACTCCTCCGCGAGAAATCGGCGATGATGGCTACAATTCGGGCAGACGTTGAGCTCGCGCTCGAACCGCTCCCGAATATCAACGTGCCCACACGACTCGCACTTATCCCACGCATCCTTGGGAATTTCAAGGCGGGCCCGTTGCGATGGCCGCGGTTTGCGTTCCTTCTTAAACCACGCGCTCACAGCCATAGACCCGGAGACAGAAGCACCGATGCACGCTCACCACAGTAGGGAAGCCATCAATCTGGACTGAGAGGCGCAATCCCGCTAGGGTCAAATAGCTAAGTCGTTGTCACTGTTCGACATACCCGCTCGACCTGGAGTCGTGAGCGACCCGGATAACCAAGCCCATGGCGATTCCGCAGGCCAACACGAATGATCCGCCATAGGAAAAGAACGGGAGTGGAATACCGGTGATCGGCATCACGCTGATCGTCATGCCAACGTTTTCGAACACGTGGGCGAACAGCAACCCAAGGACCCCGAACACGACCAGGCTGCTGAAGGTATTGGTGGCCCGGCGGGCAATCCGGACCAGAATCAGAAACAGGGTCAGGAACAAGCTGAGAGCGACGACCACCCCGACGAAGCCTAGTTCCTCCCCCACAACCGAGAAAATGAAGTCGGTCGGCTGCTCCGGTAAAAAGGCGAGTCGCTTCTGGGGCCCATCGAGGTACCCGTTCCCAAACCACCCTCCCGAGCCGATCGCCACCTTCGATTGGGTCACCTGGTACGAGAAACCCCTGGGGTCGATGTCGGGGTTGACGAAGGAAATCAACCGCTTCTGTTGGTACGGTTTGAGCCGACCCCAAAGGATGATCGCGACTACACCCATCGCGGAGTTAATCAGCCAGATCAGAACTCCCTCGGCGACGTAGATCCGCCAAATCAGCAGCAACAGCGTGAGCACCAAGATCCAGGCTCCCCACCAGCGGGTGTCAACCGCCAAGATCAGGCTGACCAACGGCGACGCGAGCAGCAGCAAGAGCGAGGGTTTGACCCCGGCCCAAAACAACATCGCGAACAGGATCATCACGAAGACAATCGCGCTACCCAGATCCGGTTGGAGCATCACCAAGAGAAACGGGCCCCCGGTGATCAGCCCCGGTTGCACCAGCTCACGGAGGGTTTGAGGCGGCTGCCGGAGGCCGGAGAGGTGTCGCGCGAGGAGCAAGATCACTCCGATCTTTGCGAGCTCGACCGGCTGGCCGATTCGAACGCCTCCGATAGCCAGCCAACTCTTGGTTCCCGCGGCCGTGCCGGCTCCCGTCCCGACGACGAGCGTGACCGCCAGGAGTACCAGCCCTAGCCCGTACAGGACCGGGGCCACCCATTCGAGGATCCGAAACGAGATCCGGAACGCCGCCGCCCCCGCCACGACCGCGATGCCCATCCACACCAGCTGACGAAGCCAGGCCCGATCGGCTGAACTCGGCAGGTCCGTCTGGCCGGCGGAGTAGACCATGGCCAAGCCATAGGCGCACAGCCCCAGCAACGTCAAGATGAGCGGCCGGTCGAGGGTAGTCCGCATCTAGGGGCGCGGCGGCGGGTTGGCGAGGGTGTCGGGTGCCAAGTCGGTCACCGAGGTCGCGGAATCGTCCTGCATCAGTACCCTGATTCTAATCTTTTCCTTCGCGAGGGACGGGTCGGTCTGCTCCAGATAGCGCCGAATCACCTTGACAACGTAAGGGGCCACGGTCGTGCCGTGGAGCGCGGCTTCCATGATACTGCCGACGACGATCGTCGGATTGTCGGCTGGCGCAAATGCGATGAACCAGCCGTGATCCGGCCCGTGGGGGTTCTGCGCCGTTCCGGTTTTTCCAGCTACCCGGATGTCGCGCCCGCCACTGGCCGCCGCGGTGCCCCGGTCTACGACGGCCGACAATGCGGCCCGAAGGCCGCTGAGCTGCTCTTTGGTCAGGCCTAGTGAGCGCTTTGGGTCGGTCGGCTTCTGCACGACGTAGGGTGTCGGCACCGTGCCGTCGCCCGCAAGAGCGGCATAGAATCGGGTCAACCCCATCAACGTCTGGGCATCTTCGCCCTGCCCGATCGACAAGTTGAGAATTGCCGCCGCGCTCCACCCCCGGGGCCCATAGACCCGATCGTAGTACGCGGTGCTCGCTGGGAACGTCGAACTCCTTTCCGACATCAGGTCGATCCCGCTCGGGGAGCCCAGCCCCATCGACGTGGCCTCGGTGAGAAAATTCTCGAGTCCGATCTTCTGGCCCAGTTGATAAAAGTAGATGTTGCAGCTGTTGGTGATCGCCCCGGTCAGATCGAGCGAACCATGGCCGGATCTCTTCCAACAGTGGAACACCCGGTTGCCAAAACGATACCCCCCGGTACAAGACTGAGGCATGCGGGATGAGAAATCGACCACGCCCCGTTTGAGGGCCACCGCGGCGGTCACGAGCTTGAATGGCGACCCGGGTGGGAAGCTGCCCCGGATGGCGCGGTTCTGGAGCGGCTTCGTTTCGCCCTGGAGTTCCGCCCACCGACGGGACGACAAACCCACGATCAACTCATTCGGATCGAAGGTCGGCGCCGAATAGAGGGCGAGCACTTGCCCGTCCGGAATCATCGCGACCATGGCCCCACGAACCCCCACTCGATCAGCCGTCCAGAGGCTGTCGATATAGGTTTGCAACCCGAGGTCGATCGTGGTCTGCAGGCCTTCACCGGGCACCGGCTTCAAGGCCGGCGAACCGCTCTCATCCCGCACCATTCGGCCTCGGGCATCGACCTCGACGTAGCTTTCGCCCTCGATGCCGCGAACCACCGAATCGTACTTGGCTTCGAGGCCGTCCTTGCCGACTATCGTACCCGGACGAGCGCCGGGAAACCGCCCCCGAGCCAGTTCACTATCCGACACTTCGCCCGCGTACCCGACGAGATGGGCCACCGCTTGTCCCTTGCCGTACAGTCGCCTCGGCTCGGTCCGAATCACCAGCCCAGGAATCAGGTAGCGGTGCTCTTCGAGGGCCGCGACGGTCTGGAGCGTCGCGTTTGCCAGGACCAACGCCGGCTGGTACGGCGCCAATTCGTAGCGGCGCAGGACGGCCGTCTCGATGTCTTCAGCGGCCGGGACCAGCGCGGCGATCCGTTTCAAGACCGCCCGGAGCGAATCCGCCGAGCCGGCGACCAATTTGACGGTAAATCCTGGCGCATTCTCGGCAATCGGCTTTCCGTGGCGATCGAGGATGAATCCGCGAGGGGACGCCAGCGCCAGGCGCCGGAGACGGTTGTTCTCGGATCTAGTTCGATAGTCGGCGGTCCCAATGATCTGAGCCCGGAAGAAGGCGACGAGCAGCAACAGGAAGGCACCCCCGAGCACCAGACTGGCGAGCCCAGCCCGTTCTCGAACTCGAAACGGAGTAAACGCGATGCTCATTCATCCAACCGAATCGCGAGCCAGTCGCGGAAAAAGACGACGACGACCACGCCCACCAATGCCGTTGTCAGGGCCTGAACGGGGACCCATACCAGCAAACTGCCGGCCAGTTCGTTGGCGGCGGCCCCGCTCGCCAGGAGGACAATGAGGGAGCGGAGCCACACCCCGCCGGCAAACAACCCGGCATTCACCACGAGGTTGTCGGGAAAGAATACCGCCCTTCCGTACGCAGCCAAATACCCAACGATCGTGCTCGCCAGGGCGCCGGCTCCGAACCGGGCCGGCGACAGGATATCCGCGGTGAGGCCCACCAGGAAGCCGGCCACCGCCGCCACCCCGGGCCGGCTCCGGATCGCAACCAGCATCATGGCGAGCATCAGGAGGTCGGGGGCCACCCGGCTCGCGATCCACGGTCGAATATAGAAATGGGCCGCAATCAGAATCGCAATGACCAACGCCAACCGGCGCCGCCTGGCCCGCTTGTCAAAGGTCATCGATCGAGTCGGGTTTCGCGGGTCAAGTAGATCAACACATGGCGGACCTGCCCTGGGTTGGCGAACGGCGTGAGCCGGTACACTCGCTCCCAGCCCATTTCTTCACGTCGAATCCCGGCTATCCGGCCGACCGGAATTCCCTTCGGATAGACCCCGGTGAGCCCCGAGGTCAGCACCCGAGCCCCCGCGGGAACCGTGTCGCTGTAGGGCACCCCGCGGAGTTCCAGCAGCGATTCGCTGGCTCCCGCCCCAGGCGTCGGGGCGACAATGCCCATCAGGCTCCCATCCTCGGTCACCACCGAGGCCGCGAAATCCGGATGGGCCCAGGTCATCGCCACCGAGGACCGGGATTCGGTGCTGACAATCAGCCCAACCAGCCCATCAGGCGAAACGACCGGATTACCGACTCGGACTCCGGCCCCGGCGCCCGCCCCGAGCAGGAGGGCCCGGCCTTCGGTCGGGCCGGTCTGATGGAGGACCTCGGCGGCGACGACTCCGAAGGGAGTCCGTGATTTGAGCGCCAGCAACCCGCGCAACTCGGCGTTTTCCGCTTCCAGGCCAGGCAGGGTTTGGGCCGCGAGGGCGGCCGAATCGCGCGCGGCCGCGATCACTTGGAGTTCGAGTCGGCTGGTGCGCCATTGCTCGGCATTGTTCTGCAGCCACACGACCGGGGCGAGGGCGGTGGCCCTCACGGTACTCGCGAACCCAAGGGCCCAAGCGGAGGGGAGCAACATGGCGGCAACAGACAGCGCGAGGCATCCAACGAGAAGAACGGTATCGCTCCGGGAGAGCGACCGGCCCTGGCTTCGACTCATGTCACCTCGTCAGCACACTACGATACTTCTCGTACTCATCGAGGATCCGGCCGGCCCCTCGGACGACACAGGTCAGGGGATCTTCGTCGACATGGATCGGCAATCCGGTTTCCTGCGAGAGCAAGAGATCGAGCCCCCGAATCAGCGCCCCGCCGCCAGTCATCACGATGCCGCGGTCGACGATATCGCTGGCCAACTCGGGCGGGGTAATTTCGAGGGCCCGCCGTACCGCGTCGACGATCTGCTGAATCGGTTCTTGAATCGCTTCTCGCACTTCGGTCGAGTGGACCCGGACCGTCTTCGGAATTCCCGACACGAGGTCGCGGCCCTTGACCTCCATCTCGCGCTCGTCGCCGGACGGATACGCCGAGCCGATCTTGATTTTGATGGCTTCGGCGGTCGGCTCGCCGACCAACAGGTTGTAGTTCTTTCGCATGAACTGGACAATGGCCTGGTCGAGCTCGTCTCCGCCGGTGCGGATCGATGTATCACAGACGATTCCCGACAACGCGATCACGGCGATTTCGGTGGTGCCGCCGCCGATATCGATGACCATGTTGCCGGTGGGCGTTTCCACCGGCAAGCCGACGCCGATCGCCGCCGCCATCGGTTCAGCGACCATGTAGACTTCCTTGGCGCCGGCGGTCTCCGCCGAATCGCGAACCGCCCGCCGCTCCACTTCGGTGATTCCTGAGGGAACCGCCACGACGACCATCGGTTTGACCCGGACGAAATGTTTGTTGATGATGGTGCCCAGAAAATGCCGGAGCATTTTCTCGGTTCGCTCGAAGTCGGCGATGACGCCGTCCTTGAGCGGGCGAACGGCGATGATGCCCTCGGGCGTTCTGCCTAACATTCGCTTCGCGTCGAGCCCATACGCTTTGGGCTCACCAGTGGCCCGGTCGATGGCGACGACCGACGGCTCGTTCAACACGATGCCCTCGCCCTTGACGTAAACGAGGGTGTTGGCTGTGCCCAAATCGACCGCGATTTGATTGGCGGAACGAAAGAAATCGAACTTGAATGGAAACTTCATTGGAAGCGCAAGTTAATGTTTGACAACCACTTCGACAAGCGGCTGCGGCTATCGGCCGGTACTCCCGAACCCCCCGTCGCCACGGGCGGTCGCTGGTAACGTTTCGGCCGCCTCGAATCGTACGCTTTCGACCCGGGCCACGACGAGTTGGGCGATTCTCATCCCGCGGTCGACCTGGAATGGCTCAGAGCCCAGGTTGATCAGCCCAACCTTGAGCTCACCCCGGTAGTCGCTATCAATGGTGGCCGGGGTGTTTGGGAGCGTCACCCCATGCTTGATGGCCAGGCCCGACCGGGGTCGGATCTGGATTTCGAATCCCGGTGGAATCGCCACGGCGAAACCGGTCGGGAAGAGGCGGCGCTCCATCGGCGCCAACAGCCCTGCCTCGGCCGAGGCGATGTCGGCCCCGGCCGCCCCCTCGGTCTGGGGGGCCGGCATCGGAAGCCCCCCGCCGTGGGCCAGGCGCTGGATCTGGACGGTGACCATCCTACAGAAGGCTGTCGACCGCAACCAGGGGCAATCCGAACGCCTCAGCCACCCCGGGGTAGACCACCTTGCCCTCGACCACGTTGAGCCCGAGTTTGAGCGCCCCGTCCTGCCGGCAGGCCTCTTTCCAACCATGTTTGGCCAACTTCTGGGCGTAGCTCAAGGTGGCGTTGGTCAGCGCCAGCGTTGAGGTCCTCGAGACCCCCCCAGGCATGTTGGCGACCGCGTAATGGAGCACGCCGTCAACGAAGTAGATCGGGTTCTCATGGGTCGTCGGCTTGATCGTTTCGACACAACCACCTTGGTCGACCGCCACGTCGACGATGACCGAGCCCGGCTTCATCAACTTGAGGTCTTCGCGCCGGACCAGCCGAGGCGCCTTGGCCCCCGCGATCAAGACGGCACCGATGACCAAGTCGGCTCGCTGAATGGCCCCCAGAATGTTGTAGCGGTTCGAATACAAGGTCGTCACGTTGGGCGGCAGGACATCGTCCAAGTACCGGAGCCGGTCGAGCGACAGATCGAGAATGGTGACGTTGGCACCCATGCCGGCCGCCATCTTGGCGGCATTGATTCCGACCACGCCGCCACCGATGATGATCACATCGGCCGGCGCCACCCCGGGCACTCCCCCGAGCAAGACGCCCCGACCACCGTAGACCTTCTCCAGATACTTCGCCCCCTCCTGCACCGCCATCCGGCCGGCCACCTCCGACATCGGCGTCAGCAGCGGTAGTTCTCCGGTCGGAAGCTGGACGGTCTCGTAGGCAATCGCGATCGCACCGGATTGGATAACCGCCCGGGTCAACTCCTCGGCCGCGGCGAAGTGGAAGTAGGTATAGATGACCTGGCCCGCTCGCATGCGAGGATACTCGACCGCGATCGGCTCCTTCACTTTCATGATCATGTCGGCCTTGGCCCACACTTCATCGGCGGTCGGAAGGATCTTCCCACCGGCCTTGATGTAGTCTTCGTCCGAGAATCCACTGCCTAACCCACCGCCCTGTTCGACGAAGACCGCATGCCCTTGATCGACGAGCAGCTCGCAACCGGCCGGAACCAACGCGATTCGATTCTCGTTCGTCTTGATTTCCTTCGGTACCCCAATCACCATGGTGTCCCCCGCCTGAAAAATGGGTCTAGGTTCACTCGCCGCCTAACTCGAATACGGCCAGCCGGTCCGGATCGAAAAACTCCCGAGCGAGCTGGTTAACGACTTCTGCGTCAATTTGGTCGATGGCCGCCAGGATTTCGTCCGGCTTCCGATAACGATCATCGTTCAAGACGAATCCCGCCAGTCGGTGGACCCGGCTGCCAGGGTTTTCCAAGGCCAACATCAATTGGCCCTTGAGCTGTTGCCGCCCGCCGGCCAGTTCCTCGCCGGTCAGCCCGTGCCGGGCCAGCTTTTGACACTCGGCCCGGATCGCCGCCATGGCTTCGGCTGCGGTGCTGGGCTGGGTGGCCACGTAGACGCCGGCGAGGCCGGCCGCCCGGTATGGCTGGTGAAACGCGGAAATCGAGTACGCCAGCCCGAGGTCTTCCCGAATCCGCTGAAACAGGCGGCTCGACATCCCGCCGCCGAACACGTTGGTCAGCACCGCCATCGCATAACGGCGAGGGTCCCGGCTGGCAAAGGTATCGGTCCCGAAGACGATGTGCGACTGGGCGGTGTCTCGAGGGACCCGGCTCGTGGTGGACCGGACCGCCGCCTTCGGCGTTACGTGGGGTTGCGGTGGGTGAAACCCGGCGCCCTCGAACCACCCCAGCCGCGCCACCTCGTCGAGGAATCGGTCGTGGTCGACGTTCCCGGCGGCGGCCACGATCAGGTTCCCGGGATAGTATCCGGCGGTGTGAAAACTCCGGAGGTCGGCGGCGGTGAGCCGGCCGACCGTTTCCGGCGTGCCGAGGATCGAGTAACCGTAGGGGTGGTCCGGCCACAGGGTCGCGGCAAACAGATCGAAGACGAGATCGTCGGGCGTATCGTCGACGCTCTTGATCTCTTCGAGCACGACGTTGCGTTCGAGGTCGAGGTCTTCCGATCGAACCAGGGGGGATCGAACCAGGTCGGTGAGAATGTCGAGGGCGAGGGGAAGGTCCTGATCGAGGACGTGCGCCTGATAGCTGGTATGGTCTCGGCTGGTATAGGCATCAAGTGACCCACCACGGACTTCGAGGGCGTGGGCCAGCTCTTTCGCGGTCCGCTTCTGAGTGCCCTTGAAGACCATATGTTCGAGCAGATGGGCGACCCCCATCTGCTCGGGCTGCTCATGGCCGCTGGCCCAGCGGACCCACACCCCCACCGCGGCCGAACGCAGACCCGGTAGATGCTCCGTGAGGACATTGAGCCCGTTCGGCGCGGTGGTCCGGAAGAGCCGCTCGTCGAGTTGCTCCCGGACCACGGTCACTCCTTCGGCAACAAGGCCTTCCGGGACAATCGCATCCGGCCCCGCTCATCGACTTCGAGCAGTTGGACCCGGACGACATCCCCCTTCTTGACGACGTCCTCGGTCTTTTCGGTCCGGGCGTGTTGCAACTCGCTGATGTGGAGCAAGCCTTCGACGCCCGGCATGATTTCGATGAACGCGCCGAAGGCCGTGGTGCTCTTCACCGGCCCTTCGTAGATCATCCCGACCACGGGCTCGGCCACCAGCGCCATCACCATTTCACGGGCCTTATCGCCGGCTTCGCCGCCGACGGCCGCAATGGTGACCAAGCCGGTGTCTTCGATCGAGATCTTGGCCCCAGTGGCGTCCTGAATACCCCGGATTGTCTTGCCCTTCGGTCCAATGACGTCGCCGATCTTGTCGGGCTTGATCATGATGGTGAAGATCCGAGGCGCAAACGGCGACAGGTCGGCCCGCGAGGCTGCCAGGGCCTTCTTCATTTCGCCGAGAATGTGGAGCCGGCCTCGGCGGGCTTTCTCGAGGGCGTCGGCCATCAGATCGAGGGTCAAACCGTCGATTTTGATGTCCATTTGAATCGACGTGATCCCCTTTTCGGTGCCGGCCACCTTGAAGTCCATGTCGCCCAAGTGGTCTTCCGAACCGAGAATGTCGGTCAAGACCGCGACCTTCTTCCCTTCCATGATCAGGCCCATCGCGACCCCGGCGCAGGCAGCCTTAATCGGCACCCCGGCATCCATCAACGCCAACGAGCCCCCGCAGACGGTGGCCATCGACGACGACCCGTTCGACTCCAGGATCTCTGACACCACGCGCAGCGTATAGGGGAAGCCATCGAAGTCCGGCAACACCGCTTGGAGGGCCCGTTCGGCCAACGCGCCGTGCCCGATTTCCCGGCGACTGGTGCCGCGGAGGGGCCTGACTTCACCAGTCGAGTAGGGCGGGAAGTTGTAGTGGAGCATGAACGACTTGGTCGACTCACCCGGGACGTCGATCGAATCGATCCGTTGTTCGTCGTCCGAGGTACCCAATGTTACCGCGACCAGCGCTTGGGTCTGGCCCCGGGTAAAGAGAGCCGAACCATGGACCCGAGGCAGCCAACCGGTTTCGATGGAGATCGGCCGGACGGTTTCGAGGTCTCGCCCGTCGATCCGCTCGCCCTTATCGAGGACTTGAGCCCGCATCACCCGGTACTCGATTTCCTCGAACTCGTGCTCGGCGACTTTGATCTTGTCCGGAAACTCAGTGGTGATGGCAGCCATCGTGGCCTGGCGGATAGCTTTCAACTGTCCGGCACGGCCGGCCTTGTCCTTGTGGTTGATGGCCTTGGCCATGTCCTTCTCGGACAGCTCCTTGACCCGCTTGGTTACCGCCTTATCGTACTCGGGCTTGACCCAGGTCATCTTCTTCTGGCCTTCTTTGGCCACCAGGGTCTCGATGTGGCCCCGGAGCTCGACGATGCCTTTTTGAGCCACCTTGAGGGCTTCAACGACGTCCGCCTCGGATACTTCGGCCGCGCCGCCTTCTACCATGTCGACGAACTGACCGCTCCCGCTGACCGAAATGTCGAGGTCGGAGAACTCGAGCTGATGGAAGGTCGGATTCAGAATCCAGTTCCCTTCGACCCGGCCGACCCGGACGGTGGCCAACGGACCGTTCCAAGGAATCGGGGAGATCGACAACGCCGCCGACGCCGCATAGGCGCCTAACACATCGGCATCATGCTCCTGGTCGGCGGACACCACCGTGATGAAGACCTGGATCTCGTTCTTGAAGCCTTCGGGGAACAACGGCCGGATCGACCGGTCGATGATCCGGGCGGCCAGAATTTCCTTGTCGGAGGGGCGGCCTTCCCGCTTCAAGAAACCGCCGGGGATCTTGCCCGCCGCATAGGTCTTTTCCCGATACTCGACCGTCAACGGGAAGAACGGGAGGTGGGATTGATTCGGGCTGACCGTGACGGAGGCCAGGACCACCGTGTCCCCAAATTGGACCAAAACAGAACCAGCGGCCTGCTTGGCAAGACGGCCTGTCTCAAGAATGAGCCGTCGTCCCGCGAACGTCGTTTCAATGCGATGCACAGCGATATCCTCGTAGTGAAGAGCACCCACCAATACGCCAAGGGCGTCCCGAATTGTCGGGGACGCCCTCGTGCCGTGGTGAATGCTTAGTGTCGGAGCCCGAGATCTTGAATGAGCGCTCGGTAGGTCACCAGGTTGGTATTGCGAAGGTACGTCAGAAGACGCCGTCGCTGACCAACCATCTTGAGCAGGCCGCGCCGACCGTGGTGGTCTTTGGCGTGGGCCCGGAAGTGATCTGTGAGAGAGTTGATCCGCTCGGTGAGTAGCGCCACTTGGACTCGGGCCGACCCAGTGTCGGTTTCGTGATGGCGATGCTTCGTCACAACTGCCAGCTTGTCGTACCCCATTCTGCTTTCCTCGGCTGCTCTGCGGCTCAAGTGTTTTTTGCGTAACTACTTATAGCCTTTAAGTATAGAGGACGGCAAACCGAGATGCAAGGGCCGCCGGCGCTGGCGGCGGGCCTTCCAGGCGTGGAGGTCTCGCCGGCGGCTTCCGACGCGAGAGCCAGGCTTCGAGCTCTTCCTGGTAGGGGATGACGAGGAAACGAGCCCGCCCTGGTGGTCGCAGAGCGGGCTCGCACCCGTCATTTCGCTGCTGGAAACGGTCAGCCGCAGTCGGTTGACCCGCAGGGTTGCACCGAGCGCGAGACCAGGTCTCCGAGAGTGAGGGTGGCGAGACTCTTCTCTTCGACCAACTTCGGTGCGACGAAAGCCTTTTTCATTGGACGCCCTTTATTTTGGGGAGTACTGCCAACCAGCGTGTGTCAGGGGGTGGCGCAAGTCCCGGGCCGGTGTTCGATTTTCGATCATTTACATGTATCCGATTGCGGAAAAACAACATAGCATGGATGGCTGAGGGTCAGGTGCTCGGAAATCGGAGGGTCGGCACCGCGAGGTGTTGCGTTCCTGCGGCTCCGGTTCGGCCCTCCATCCTAGCAACGGGGCCGACCTCGCTCCGGGGCCGTTCCGGAGCTCAGCACTGGCCGTTCAACGGTGGGGGACGCTGAGCGGGCCCGCCAGGGGAATCCCAGGACGGACCCGCTTCACCTCGGTACTCCGGAAAGGGTTCTGAACTGGGGGCCAATCGTCGGACCCAATTCAATTCTTCCCGACTACTGTCAGTCGCAGTCTGACCCGCAGGTATCCACAGAGCGGGAGACCAGGCCCCCGAGGGTGAGCGTTGCGAGATCCTTTTCTTCGACCAACTTCGGTGCGACGAATTGCTTTTTCATTGTGCGACCCTTTGGTTGGGGAGTCCGTTGGCCAGCGTGTCCTTGAGGCTTTGGCAAATCGCGGGCCGGTGTTCGGTTATTGACTAGTGAGTGATATCTCATTGTGGCAAAACAAGATAGACTGCTATCTCGATCTCCTGGTGTCCAGACATTGGGGGGTCGGCGCCTCGTTGTGTTGATTCCGCGCCGCAGCTTCAGCGGACCAGACGCCGGTATTGACTTCGAGCCCCAAGCGACGGATCGACCCCGCGCCCAGGTCAGTCCCGGGAGCGAGGCCGCGTTGCCAAACCCGCGGCCCTAGTCGCCGGAAACCAGCTGAACCGCGAGCGTCAACACGGCGAGGCTCTTCTCCTCAACCAACTTGGGTGGGGCGAATGGCTTCTTCATCGGGGAGAACTCCTATCTCTCGGGAACCAGCTTGGTTGCTTGGGACCTCACTTTGCAACCTGTGGGCCGCTGCTCGATTCCTGGTATCCTCCCGTTTAAGTTGTTGTCAGTCAAACGGATCGGGCGTGTGGGTCCGGGCAGGTGATGTCAAGAATTTGTCGCCGGCCTATCGCTACTGTCTCGTCGATGCAACAGCACTGGCATGGGGCGCGGCCCCGTAGCCCCGGTGGTGGCCTAACGGGGTGATTCCACTCTGAGACTAACCGCCCGGTCGAAGTAGATCCGGCCTGTTGTTTGCGAACCGCTGGAGCCACTCTGGGGAGAAATTCGAAATGGCAGTGAGGGCATCCGTCGGGAAGGCTGGTCGAGCCGCGATCTGCGGGTGCGCCGCGTTGTTCAGCTTGGTTTCATGCGGTGGTGGCCCCGAGAGAGGCACCAATGGTCCGCTGACCGGGGCCGAGATCGCCCTGATCGGCGACAGTCTTCGTGCCCGGGGCTTGGTCGCCGCAACCACAATATTCCAGACCGTCGCGCTGCACGAGCCACCGAAGACTGGGGACGCCGACGTACCATCGGCGCCGCGACAGGCCGAAGTCCAGTTGTTTGACGGCTCCACGGGAGTTCTCCGAGACCTGCTGGTCACCTTACCCGAAGGCCGGGTAGCTCTGATGACAGAGCGGGGTCATGGTGTCTTTCCTCGCCTAACGAGCCAGGATGGCCGCGACGGGGTTCGGCTGCTTTCGGGTGATTCGACTTGGATCAGGGCCCTCCGGCGAAGGGGCCTCACTCCGTCGGACGTCTTGGTCGCGATGACCGGCCCGGGAGTTCTCGGTATTCCCCAAGAGGAAGCCGGGGCCCGCTACGCGCGGTATCTGCCGCTGCTCCGCACCGGCCCTGATTTCGTCGAGCCGCCGGTCGAAGGCATCGTGGGGATCGTCGACCTCACGAACCGACGGGTTGCCGAGGTCCTTGATGCCGATCCCGTCCAACCGCCACTTACCCGCGACTCGGTTCGGCTGGCTCCCGACAACGAGGGGTCGATGCCGCGGGCATCGGGCCGACCGGACCGCAGTTACCGGGTGGCCGGCACCACCGTCTCGTGGTCTGGCTGGGAGTTCCGCTTCGACATGCATCCGCGAGACGGGCTGGTGCTCCATGATCTCTCGTTCGGGTCGCGAGGCCGCCCGCCGCGGCGAATTCTGAGTCGGGCCGCGCTGGCTGAAATGCTGGTGCCGTACGGGGACCCCTCGGCCACGTGGGCGTTCCGGAGCATCTTCGATGTCGGTGAGTTTGGGATCGGTCGGACCGCGGCCACGCTGGTGCCCGATCAAGACCTGCCGGCCTCCGCCGACCGTTTCGATGCGGTGCTCGCCGATGACCGGGGGGCCCCCCGTCGCCGGCCGGGAGTGATCGGCCTCTATGAGCGTGACGGCGGCCTTCGATGGCGGCATCGGGACCAGGCGAAGCGGGCTCGAGAGCTGGTGCTCCGGTCCGCCGCCACGGTCGGCAACTACGACTATGGATTTAGCTGGGTGTTCTCAGAGGATGGCGTGGTCGCGATGGAGATCGACCTCACCGGCCAGATGCAGGTCAAAGGCGTGGCGGCCGCCGATCCCCGATTCGGTTCGATGGTTGCCGGCCACTTGTCCGCGATTGTTCACCAGCACTTCTTCAATTTCAGGCTGGACTTCGACGTGGATGGCCGCCAGAACCGGGTTCGCGAGGTCGAAACGGCCACGATGGCGATTGATTCCCTGAATCCCCATGGGACGGGGTTTGGTGTTCATTCAGCCGTGCTCGAACGAGAGTTGCAGGCGATTCGCGATCTGGCACCGGATCGCGGGCGAGTCTGGATTGTCGAGAATCCACATCGGGTAGATTCCCTCGGGGGGATGGCCGGCTATGTCATTGTCCCGGGCCCCCTCCCCGCGCTCCAAGCGGCTCCGGCGGCGCACCTGAACGACCACGCGGCCTTTGCCCGACATGCTCTTTGGGTGACGGCCTGGAATGAGAAGGAACGGACCGCAGCCGGCGAGTTCCCCGGCCAAGGTTCCAGCGGGGCTGGGCTGCCGGCTTTTTCTTCGGACAATCAGTCGGTCGCCGACGCCGACATCGTCGTCTGGTATACGACCGGCATCACTCACCTGCCCCGTCCGGAGGAGTGGCCAGTGATGCCCGTGAGCCGGATTCGCTTCGAGCTGCGTCCAAACCATTTCCTCACCAACCCGCTCGCTGGAAAGCGGGCCCAATGAACGCCACCAACGTGGTCCGACCGGGATTTGTCGTGGAATGCCCCGACCAGGATTTAGCGGAGGCATTGACCCGGTGGCTTGACGGGTCCTGTTTGACCTGGCCGGCCACCTTTCGAATCCGGGCTCGGATCGTGCCGGCTTTGACGACCCTGACTGACGAGCGGGTCTCGTTCCCCCAAGAAGGAATCGAAATCCAAGCGGGACCTCCAGACGGGACCGTCCGGATTCGCTGGACTGATTTCCCGGCCGAGGCGGTGGTGTCCAGTGACGAGCCGATCGTCGATCTGGCGGTCACGCCGGATGCGCTGGCGCATTTCGAGATGGCCGAGCGGGGGTTTTTCTTGGTGGCCCTCGTCTTCGTCCTTCGCCGGATCGGATGGTACCATGTCCACGGCGCCGCGTTGATCGACCCTCGCGGACGGGGCTGGATGTTCGTGGGGAATTCGCGAACCGGAAAATCCACCACCACGGCCCTGCTGGCCGGCTGTGGCTGGACCGTGGCCACCGACGACATCGCCTTTCTCCAGCACGCGGGGACGGTCGCCCGGGTCCACGGCTTTCGGTCGCCGATCGCCCTCCGGAGCGGCGGCCACCAGCTGCTCAGCTCGGTGAGGCCGCTCGGAACGGGCAGTGACTTCTCACGGCGGCAGAAAAGGGGCTATTCGCCGGAAGAGCTCGGAGGCCGCTGGACGGAGACCGTGGTACCAGAGATCCTTCTGTTTCCAACTATTGGGACCGAAACGTCGATCGCGCCGATGCGGCCCAGCGAGGTTCTCTCCGAGCTGGTGACCTGGTCCCATTGGGTATTGTACGAGCCGCTTCATGCCCAAGAGCACCTCGACCTCCTCGGCCGCCTCGCGGGCCAAGCCCGCGGCGTCCGTGCGACGTTCGGCCCCGACCTGATCCGAAGACCCACTCTCCTTCAGGAATTGATCCCATGAACGAGCGCTATCACCGCCATGCCGACCTCCGGTTAACCGCGCTCGCCGGCGAGGGAGTTGTGCTCCACCTTGGATCCCGGCGGTACTTCACCGTCAATGAGACCGGGCTCACCATTCTCACGGCCTTGGAACACCCAAAAACGTTTGATGAGTTGGTTGTCGCCGTCTGCGCTGAGTTCGACGTCGCCGCCGACGAGGCCGCCGAGACGACCCGGGCGTTTCTTGCCCAGTGCCTGAAGGCTGAAGTGATCCGGGCCGATGGCGCTGACTGACTTCCCCCGCCGATGGCGGTTCGAGACTGGAATCGCGGCGGTGATTCTTCCTCCACTGGTTCATGTCATGCCGCTCAATCGGCTGGTCCCGTGGTTGAGCCGAGCCCGGCCAGAGCCGACACCCTTCCCATTCGACCCGGCCAAGGCCGCACGCTGGGTTGACGCGGTCCTTCGGCGACTGCCGTGGCCATGGCGTGGCACCTGTCTCAAGCGATCGGTGGTGCTTTACTGGCTGTTTCACCGAGTCGGCATCCCGGTCGAACTCCAAGTCGGCGTCAAGCGGACCCCGACCGGCACCCTGGAAGCCCATGCGTGGTTGGTGCGAGACAACCGACCGTATCTCGAACCCGGCGCCGGGAACGGTCGGGGCGAGGCGGCAGCGGACTTCACCGTCATCGCGCGGTTTCCGGAACCGACGGCGAAGCCGTCATGAGCCGCTCCGGGATCACTCGGTTGCTCGACCTCCTCCGCCTTGAGACAGCGGCTTCCGCCTCGGAGCTATCCGCCGCTTGGCTCGAGCTGGCCTCCGAGCCTGGCATCGTCGCCCTGGTCGCCCAGGAGGGGGCCGAAGTCTGGCTCTACCGGCGGTTGCGCCAGGTCGGTGTCGCGAATGACGACCCGTCCATCGGAACCCTCCGGGCCTCCGCCCATCGGTCGGTGGTTCGCGGGCTCCGGGTTGACGACGAGACGGTTGCCGCACTCGCGCTTCTGGATGAGGCCGAGGTGCCGGTGGCGCTGATCAAGGGCCAGGCCCGCCGAGCCGCAACGGCATTGTATCCCTGGGCCGACGCCCGGTCGATCTCGGATGTGGACCTGCTGGTTCGTTCCGATCACGCGCAGCGGGCTTGGGACATCCTGGTTGCGGGGGGCTACACCTTCGCCGTCGACCCCGCCCGGTCTTATGCTGACCACCACCATCTTCCTCCGATCATCGGGAGTCGCAAAGTGGCGGTCGAAATTCACACCTCGACCTCACCCGGGGTGCCCCCTCTGGAGGCGTGGCGACGAACTACAGCAGTCTCCGACCCGGTCACCTGGTCGGGGCGATCGCTCCGAGTCCCCTGCGCGACGGAGCTGCTCTGGCATGCCGTCGACCATGCCTTCGTTCAAGGGCCGGCGGCGGCGACCCGGCTGCGGGCTCTGCTCGATGGGGCGGCGATTCTCAGCTCAGGACGAGAGATCGACTGGGACCTCATTCGACACCGGATGGCGGGCGAAGTCCGGGAGGCCGACTCAGGCGAACTTGCCACCCCAGCCAAGATGTCCCAGTGGTTGGCGGCCGCCGCCGAACTCGGGGGCGTGGCACTACCAGCCTCGTTTTCGGGCACCCGTCCTCTCCCGATCGAAGCCTTGGTTCGGTGGCGCCAGATCGTCCGAGGGGCCTTCGCCGGCCAGCCTCACCTGATCGAGGAAGCATCCCGATGTGAGATGAACGCGACATGGAGTCCGGTACCCCCGACTACGCCGGCCTGGAAAAGAGCCCGCCGGACACTCGCCGCCGCCGCCGCCCGGGCGTGCTACCGAACCTGGCGAGCCGTCGCCACGCAACGAGGGCATTGATGTTGATTCCTGGGCTCCGTCATGTCCTGACGTTGGTGGCGGTCCGCCGATCGCTGGTGATCCGCTTTGTGGCGACGTCGTTGGGCCGATCAGCTCTCAGCATGGCTACCGTTCTGTTGATCAAGGAATTCCTCGGTGGCGTCCTTGGGGGGCAGAGCGGCCTGGCGGCTCAAGTCCGCATGGCGCTAGGTGCCGATGCGGCACTGTATGCGGTCGCCGGGGCGCTCTTTTTCGCCTATGTCGGCAGTAGTATTCTCGCCTACGACAATCAGGTTACCCAACAGCATATGGTCAAGACGCTGGAGCTTGGGATGATGGACCGGCTTCTCCACCACCTCCTCAGCCTCTCAGCGGCATTCTTCGATCGTCAAAGCCACGGCGATATCATGCAGGCCGTTCAGCACGATGTCGCGGCCCTTCGCACCCTGGTTTTTGCCCTCGCCCAAGCCACGCTAGATGGACTGACTGCCGTGGGGCTCTTCGCGGCCGCCTTTTGGCTCAGCCCCCGCCTGACGCTTTGGTCGTTGGTGGTCATGCCGCTCGTTGCGGTGCCGGTAGTCCTACTGGCCCAGCGCTCGTTTCGGAATTCGCGCAGGATTCGTCGAACCGGCTACGTGTTCTTCGACGCGATCCTCCAGCTCCTCCGAGGCGTCCGGATCATCAAGGTGTTCGGCGGCGAACGGCGAGAAGCGCGGGCGGCGCTCGACAAAGCCGGTCAGTACTTCGACGAGCTGATCACGATGGTCCGAGTCAAGGCCTCCGCTCAAGTATTGATCGAATCGATTGCCAGCTTTGGCATGGTCCTGGCCATCGTTTTGGGCGGTTTCGACGTGATGGCCGGTCGGATGGACTGGCCGTCTTTGCTCGCGTTCATGCTGGCGATGCGGGCCATGCAGGGGCCGATCAACAACGTCAACCAGGCGCTCGTCTCGCTCGGCACTCATGGGGCCTCCGTGGAGCGGGTGTCGGACCTACTCCGGACCGCGACCACGACGCCGGAGGACCCGGCTCCAGAACCAGTACCGGCACCGTTACGCGACATCGAGTTTCGAGAGGTGAGCTTCGGCTACGGGGGGAACCCGGTCCTCTCCAAGATCTCGTTTCGCGCCGAGGCTGGAGAGACGATCGGTATTGCCGGGCCATCGGGAACCGGCAAGAGCACCTTGCTCAATCTGGTGGCTCGGTTCTACGACCCCACTGGGGGCGCCGTCTTGATGAACGGCCAGGACATTCGAACCATGCGGCTGGCCGAACTACACGAAAGCATCGCGGTCGTTCTCCAGGAACCGTTCCTGTTTTCCACAACGATTCGAGAGAACATTCGAGTTGGGAAATCGACGGCCACCGACGCCGACGTCGAGGCCGCCGCCCAAGCGGCGAGCGTCCACGCCGAAATTCTCGGATTGAAGGACGGCTACAACACGGTCGTCGGCCTCGGGGGAGTCGGGGTTTCCGGCGGGCAGGCCCAGCGAATCAACATTGCCCGGGCGCTCCTCAAAAACCCGCCGATTCTGCTACTCGATGAAGCCACCTCGGCGCTCGATTCGGTCGCCGAGTTGGCGGTCCAGTCCGCGCTGGATCGCTTGATGGCTGATCGGACGACGTTCGTGGTGGCTCATCGTCTATCGACGCTGCGGGGGGCGAGTAGAATCCTGGTCTTAACCCCCGATGGCGTCGCCGGGTTCGCCCCCCATCGGGCGCTGATCCGGGACTGCCCCGAGTATCGCCGGATGTGGGAGTTACAGCAGATGGGTGAGGACGACGAGCCTGACCCGATCGCCGACCTCACGGAGCCGCTGAATGAACCGGATCTTACGAGCGGATTACCGGGACCTCATTTCCTTGGATGACTCCGTCTGGACGCCTGAGCCATCGATCGTCTCGCGCCGACGATTCCTTCAGGCGACAGCCGCCATGGCCTCGTCCTCCTGCCCGAGGTCGTGATGCTCGAGGCGCCATCTAAGGTGAGGCCCCAGTACGATCGCGAAGACTTTGCAGCCGGATATCTCAATTTCTACGTCTGCAATGGTGCGGTGATCGCCCCCGAATTCGGCGACGCCAAGGCCGATCGAGCGGCGGGGGACACCCTGACCCAGCTGTTCCCGGCGCGGACCATCCATCAGCTGAATATCGACGGCATCGCGGCGGGTGGCGGGGGAATTCACTGCGCGACCCAACAAGAACCAGCCTAGCTACCACGAATGCCACGCGGTTCAAGATTCGGTGACGAAGGCCGATGCTCAAGAGAAACACCCTGACTGGGGGCCCGACCTATCCCATGACACCGGAAGAGATCCGCCTCGGCGAGTCGCGGAGGCGGGAGAAACACTGGAAACGGTGGGGTCCGTACTTGAGTGAACGGGCCTGGGGCACGGTTCGGGAGGACTACAGCGCCGACGGCGCCGCGTGGGAATACCTACCCCACGACCACGCCCGCTCCCGAGCGTACCGATGGAACGAGGACGGGCTGGCAGGCATTTCCGACCGCCGCCAGCTCGTCTGCTTTTCAGTGGCCCTCTGGAATGGTCGCGACCCGATCCTCAAGGAGCGCCTTTTCGGTTTGACCGGAACCCAAGGGAATCACGGGGAGGACGTCAAAGAGGAGTACTTCTACCTCGACAGCACCCCGACCCACTCGTACCTCAAGTATCTCTACAAGTACCCTCACCGAGCTTTCCCCTACGGGACCCTCGTCGACGAGACCGCCCGACGCTCGAGGCACCAACCTGAGTTCGAGCTAATCGACACCGGCATCTTTGAGGACCACCGCTACTTCGACGTCGTCGTCGAGTACGCCAAAGCGGATGTCGAGGACCTGCTCTGCCGAATCTCGGTCACCAATCGAGGCCCCGATCCAGCGTCGCTCAGCCTCCTGCCGACCATCTGGTTTCGCAATACTTGGTCGTGGGGTCGGGATCAACAACGGCCTGAGCTGGCCAGAGGGCCTGGAGCGGAGGCCGCGATCGACCTGATCCACCCCGTCGCCGGCCGGTACCGGCTCGCCGCGGACGGGGCACCGGAGCTGCTATTCACCGAGAATGAGACCAACACGGCCCGGTTGTTTGGTCATCCCAACGGTGCCCGGTTCGTGAAAGACGGGATCAACGACTACGTCGTTGACGGCGTTCGCGATGCGGTGAATCCCGAGCTCACCGGAACCAAGGCGGCGGCCCACTACCCTTTGGTGATCGGCCCCGGTGAGACGACCGTGGTGCGGCTCCGCCTGACGGCGGCCGGCGCTTCCCCGACCAGCCGGCCCTTCAACGAGTTCGCCGAAACGATTCGGCTCCGGCAGGCCGAGGCCGACGCCTTTTACGCCACGGTCACACCCGACAACCTGTCCGCCGATGCCAAGAACGTCATGCGGCAAGGCTTCGCCGGTATGCTGTGGTCGAAACAGTTCTACCACTACGTGGTCCGAGACTGGCTGGAGGGCGACCCCGGTCACCCGCCTCCCGCCGGCGAGCGAAAGCAGGGCCGCAACCACGAATGGGGGCATCTCTACAACGCCGACATCATCTCGATGCCGGACAAATGGGAGTACCCCTGGTACGCGGCGTGGGATTTGGCGTTTCACTGCGTCCCCCTGGCGTTGGTGGACCCGGACTTCGCCAAGGAGCAGGTGATGTTGATGCTCCGCGAATGGTACATGCACCCCAACGGCCAAATTCCGGCCTACGAATGGGCATTAGGCGACGTCAACCCGCCGGTTCAGGCGTGGGCGGCATGGCGGGTCTATAAGATCGACAAGAAGCGCCATGGGGTCGGAGACCGGGCGTTCCTCCAGCGGGTCTTCCACAAGCTCCTCCTCAACTTCACCTGGTGGGTCAACCGCAAGGATGCCGACGGGAAGAACATTTTCCAGGGCGGGTTCCTGGGCCTCGACAACATCGGGATCTTCGATCGGAGCAAGCCGCTCCCAACGGGCGGGCAGCTCGAGCAGTCGGACGGAACCAGTTGGATGGCGATGTATGCCCTTAACCTGCTGGCGATTGCCATGGAGCTGGCGGAAGAGGATCCAAGCTACGAAGACGTGGCGAGCAAGTTCTGGGAGCACTTCATCTACATCGCCCACGCGATGAGTCACCGGGGTGAGCATGAGACCGGTCTTTGGAACGAACGGGATGGCTTCTTCTACGATGTCCTCAAACTTCCCGACGGGACCCAGTTCCCGCTTGAGATCCGTTCGATGGTTGGCCTGATTCCGTTGTTCGCCGTCGAGACCCTCGAGGCCGAGGCCTTGGACCGGCTCCCAGAGTTCAAACGACGGCTCGAGTGGTTCGTCGACAACCGGCCCGACCTGGCCGAAAACGTCGCCTCGATGCGGGCCACGGGCATTGGGGAGCGACGTTTGCTCTCGATCGTCGACGGAGAGCAACTGCGCCGGATCCTTGGGTACGTGTTCGACCAAGAGGAATTCCTGTCGCCTCACGGGATCCGCGCCCTATCTCGGCGACACCGCGACACCCCCTACCGGCTCAACGTCAACAGCGAGGAGCACCGGGTTGACTACGAGCCGGGCACGTCGACGACCGGCCTATTCGGAGGCAATTCCAACTGGCGGGGGCCGATCTGGTTTCCGGTCAACTTCTTGCTGGTCGAGGCCCTGCAGAAGTACCACCACTACTTCGGCCCCGAATACACTGTTGAGTTTCCCACTGGATCGGGGCGGATGCTGACGCTTTGGGACATTGCCGGTGAGCTGTCCCGCCGCCTGACCAGCATTTTTCTTCGCGATCCGACCGGTGCCCGTCCCTCGGGGGGTGCGATCCGGCTCTTCGCCGACGACCCTCACTGGCGGGACCTGGTGCTGTTCCACGAGTACTTTCATGGGGACACCGGTGCTGGACTCGGCGCCTCCCATCAAACTGGCTGGACGGGGCTGGTCACGAAACTGCTGCAGCAAAGCGGTGAGGAGGCTCGGCACTCGGGGCTCGGGGCTCGGCACTCGGCGCTCAGCGCTCGGCACTCGGGGTAGCGGGCTCGGGTGGACGGCGGGGTTCGGGTTCCGTAGTTTGGGCGGATGGGGGCAACGGTGAGCATCGGGACTTTAGGGGAGCAGGCCGCGTCGCGTTTCTGGGTGTTCCAGGCGGCGGGGTGGGCGGCGTATCTGGTGGCCATGGCCGGATCGCGGCTGGGCGTGTATCCGCTCGGCTACATGATTGCCTCGAAGGGGATCCTGGCGATCCTTGGTTTCCTCTGCTCGCTGGTGCTGTGGCGGGTCTATCGCCGGGTCCTCGCCAAGGGCGCGACGCCCGGCCAGGTGGTCGTCGTGGCCGTGGTGGCGTCGTACCTGGCGTCGCTGGGCGGACCGCCGCCGATACCATCGTCGATGTTCCGGTCGCCGAGTGGCTTCTCGGTCGACCCAGCATCATTCGGTCGGTGGGCCAGCTGTTCAATGGGGCCGTCTACAACGGGTTTGCCCTGTTGGCGTGGAGCGTGCTCTACTTTTGGATTCGCTACCACGACGCCTGGCTTACCGAACGGGAACGAAGTCTTCGCGCCGAAGCCCTTGCGCATCAGGCTCGCTTGGAGGCTCTTCGGTACCAAATCCAGCCGCACTTCCTGTTCAATACCTTGAATGCCATCTCGACACTGGTCGTAGAACGTCGGAGCGAGGATGCCAGCCGGATGATCGCCAGGCTGAGCGACTTCCTCCGACTCACGCTATCGGCACCCGTCTCCGACCTAACGCCGCTCAAAGACGAGCTCGATTTCATCGGCCGCTACCTCGAGATCGAACAAGTCCGGTTCGGCTCTAAGCTACGGGTTCGGGTGGACGCAGCTCTCGACACGTTGGGCGCTCTCGTCCCGAGCCTGATCCTTCAGCCCTTGGTTGAAAACGCGGTCCGCCATGGCGTGGGCGCTCGGGAATCCGGCGGATCGATTGCGATCGAGGGCCGCCGCAAGGGTGACATGCTGAGCCTGGCCATCTCCGACGATGGTCCGGGTATCGGCGACGCGATCGACGGGGTCGGCTGGTCGAACACCCGAGAACGGTTGACTCGGCTCTACGGTGAGGCCCACCGATTCGAACGGACGTCGAGCCCCCTGGGCACCACCGTGGTGGTGGCGTGGCCTTTTGCGACGACCCGTCGATGATGGCGCCGATCCGGGCCATTATTGTCGACGACGAGCCTCTCGCTCGACGAGGAATCGCAGCTCGCCTCGCGCTGGCCGGCGGGGTCGAAGTGGTCGGCGAGTATGGCAGCGGGCGGGCGGCCATTGCCGCGATCAGGAGCCTTACCCCAGATCTGGTCTTCCTCGACGTCCAGATGTTGGAAGTCGATGGGTTCGCCGTCGTGGGAGCCATCGGACCTGACCAAATGCCGCCGGTAGTGTTTGTCACCGCGTACGATCAGTACGCCCTCGCGGCCTTTGACGTCCAGGCACTCGACTATCTCCTAAAGCCAATCGACGATGACCGATTCACCCGGGCGCTGGCGCGGGCCCGGCGCCAGGTGGCCGATCGGGGAGGCCGGATTCTAATCCGCGACCGAGGGCGAGTCACCTTCCTCGAGACCGCCGAACTCGACTGGATCGAGGCTAAGGGCGACTACGTCCGGATCCACGCGGGCGCCCGAGCCTACCTGGTACGGGAAACCATGGCGGCGTTCGAACGGACGCTCGACCCGAATCGATTCGCCCGGATTCACCGTTCGACGATCGTTGCCCTGGCCAAGGTGGTCGGGCTCCGAGCGACATCGCCGAGGCGGTGGGAAGTCCTCCTCAGCGGGGGCACCCGACTCAAGCTCAGCCGCCACCACCGGGCGGAATTCGAACGGAGAACCGGTTTGGGGTCTTGAACCCGCCCGTTCGTCGCGTAGAGCGGCCCATTCGGCGCGTGGCATTGGCTGAAGATCCGCGAGGGGGGCTAGGTTTTTCGATCCTCACGGAGCTCACGATGCGCGGCTGGTGGTCGAGGACATTTGTTGGAGTTGGGCCGGCCGTGGCCGCTGCCATCGCCACAGCCCCCTTTCCTCCCGTCCTTGAGGCGCAGTGCACCGACCGAGGCCCGGCCGCGCCATTTGGCCCCCGGCCGTCCGCGGCTGATGCCGGAAGGATGTACACGTATTTGCTGACGCCGGACGGTCGTGACCTGTACTTTTTTAAGAGAGTCGGGACGGCCCCGGAGGACTACCGGATCTTTCGATCGGTCCAAACCAATGCGGGCTGGGGCACTCCCGAACCGGTGCCGTTGGATGGCGACCACTCGGATCTCTATCCCGCCATCAGCGCTGACGGCACCCGCTTGGTGTTCGCGTCATACCGCCCGGTCCCCGGCGACACATCGTCGAAACCGAATGCCCACCTCTGGATGGCCCGCCGGGAAGGCTCTGTGTGGGGACGGCCCGAGTTGGTAGCGGCGTCACGGCTGGGGCACTATCACTCCGGCTTGAAACTCGACACCGTCGGAACCCTCCGCTTCCATCTGACAACGCCCGACTGGAAGGACAGACGGGCAGCCGAGCTTCGCTGGACGGTCGATCGTTTCGAGCCGTCACTCC
The DNA here is from genome assembly GCA_031400975.1 of Gemmatimonadota bacterium. GTDB lineage: Bacteria > Gemmatimonadota > Gemmatimonadetes > Gemmatimonadales > GWC2-71-9 > SHZU01. The sequence goes on along the minus strand of JANNQX010000280.1, from coordinate 15,310 downwards.
GATCCGGTACTGAACCGGCGGCGGAGTACTGGCAGCAGCGGACGGGAGACAGCCTCTTCATTTGGGGCTCCACACCAGGTCCGAACGGGCTTTCGCTGGTTGCCGCCTCGGAGGTCACCCAGCCGGGCGGCCGTCGGATGCCCGCCCAGTATTACCTGACCTATTCGCGCGGCGGAGCTTGGACTCCGTTGGTCAAGGCGGGTGGCGGGCTCGGCGAGGGAGCACCCAACTTCGCCTGGTTCTCACGGGATGGCTGCTACGTTCACTACACCCAAGACTACTCTGAGTTCATCCGCGTTCCGGTCGAGCGGCTTGTCCCGCCAAGGTAACGTTGAACTGATTGACCCATTCACCAATGGAGTGGCACCTATGTACGGTCGTTTGATTGCCCCATTGATCGTAGGGATCGTCCTCTGGGCGCCATGGCCTCCGCTGTTCGGCCAGGCCCCCCGCCGCGACGCTCTGACCGATCGCACGGCGATTCGGCAGGCCGTGCTCGACTACGTCGAGGCGTTCTACGAAGGCGACAGCACCAAACTGATCCGGGCAGTTCGGCCCGACTTCTCCAAGTACGGATTCGATTGGGTCGGCGACTCGTCCCGCTACGTGGGCCATCGAATGTCGTGGGCGGATGCCCTTTCGTATATCCGGCGAGTCCGGGAGCGGAAGCGTTTCGCCCCGGCCACGGCCTTGAAGGAAGTGGCGATTTTGGACGTAGCAGATCAGACCGCCGCCGCAAAACTGACCGCCTTTTGGGGCATCGACTATCTACTGCTCGCCCGGTACGGCGATCGCTGGATGATCGCGCAGGTACTCTGGCAGGCTCCGCCGGCGAGCTGATCTCGTCGGCGAGGACCAGCCTCGTAGCGTAAAGGCAGCGCCGCCTACGGCATTCGGCCGAACGTCGCGGTTGAAGGTGGGCGGAGGGCCTGAATCCGTGAGGCGTTGACTTCCACTTGGCGAAGAACCCGGAGGATGTTTCCGCCCGTCAACTTGGCAAGGTCGGAATCGGTCCAGCCCCGCCTGATCAGTTCGGCCACTAGATACGGAAAGCGGGAAACATCCTCGAGGCCTTTCGGCATGTCCGGGCTCCCATAGAAGTCGCTCCCGATGCCCACGTGATTGATGCCGGCGGTCTTCCGAACGTGCTCGATATGGTCGGCCACATCGGTAAGGGTCGCGACCGGCCGGGGGTGGGTCTTGGCGTATTCGTTCTTGATCCGCTCCACGTCCGAGAGTGACGGGTTGCCCTTCGTAATGTCACGAACCTCAAGATCCCAATCGGCCACCACCTGGGAGACGAACGCTGGGATGAACGTCACCATGACGACCCCGCCGTTCTTCGCCAGGTGCCGGAGGACGTCGTCGGGAACATTGCGAGGGTGGTTGGTCAGGGCCTTCGCCGAGGAGTGGGAGAACATGACCGGCGCTTCGCCGATATCGAGGACATCATGCATCGCCTTCGGCGTCACATGGGAGATGTCGACGATCATGCCAAGGCGATTCATTTCGCGAACCACTTCCCTGCCGAACGGCGTCAGGCCGTTGTGGCGCGGGGTGTCCATCGCGGCGTCGGCCCAGTCGAGCGTAACGTTGTGGGTCAGGGTCATGTAGCGGACCCCGAGCCGGTAATACGCCCGGAGGGCGCCGAGGGAATTCTCGATGGCATGCCCGCCCTCCATCCCCAGCAACGAGCCGATCTTGCCGGCCCGAAACGCCGCGGTCACGTCGGCCGCGCTGGTCGCCAATCGAAGCGCTTCCGGATAGCGCTCGATGACCCGGCGGGCGATGTCGATTTGCTCGAGTTGAACCTTGGCGTAGCCCGAGTCCTTGATTTCGCCCGGGATGTACACCGACCAAAACTGGGCCCCGACTTGGCCTTGACGAAGCCGTTCGAGATCGGTGTCGCCGGTGGTCCGGCTTCGGAGATCATAGGCCGCGACATCGCCGGGGGCCCTGGCGTCCTCCCGAATCACGATCGGAAGGTCATTGTGGCCGTCGACCAGAGGCGACCCCCGGAGGATCCGGCGGGCGTGAGCAAGCGTCGGGTCGGCTTGAGCCGTTAGGCCTGAAACCGTTGCGGCCAAGAACACCGCTGCCATCGTGAGCCACCGGGCATCCATCATGAGCATTACCTCCCTAGAAGCCGAGTAGTCGGCGGATGTCGTTCGAGAAGGCCAAGACCATCAGCATCCCGATGGCAAGCAGCCCCGCCATCGTCAGCCATTCCCGGACCCGGCCGGTGATCGGCCGGCGCATCACGCCTTCCGCCAACAGGAACAGGAATTGGCCTCCGTCGAGGATCGGGATCGGGAGGAGGTTGATGACGGCAAGATTGACGGAAATCAGCGCCATGAAGAAGAGAAAGTCCTCCCCGCCCCGACGGACGCTCTGGCCGGCGGCAATCCCGATCGCAATCGGACCCCCCACCTCGCGGGTCGAAATCCGGCCGGCGAAGAGGCCCTGTACCGTGCCAACGATCCTGGTGGCCACGAACCAGGTCTGCCGGCCACCCTGAAGTAGCGCGGCCCCGAGGGCCACCGGCTCGCGCGCTTCGGGTTGGGCCGGTCCGGCAATGCCAAGCCGACCGACCGTGCGGGTAATCCCCGTTACCGAATCCTTGACCTCTTCAGTGACCGGGGTGGCGCGGATCGTCACCCGCCCGGTCGGACGACCCACCAGGATGGAGGTTTCCCGGTCGCCCCGCGACTCGATCTGGCCAACCATGTCGAACCACTGGGAGACCGGGGTCCCATCGAAAGACACCACCGTGTCACCCACCGACAAACCGGCCTTGGCCCCCGGGCGCCCCGGCACCACCTCGCTAATGACCGGGGGCAAGAACGGCCGGACCGATCGCGCGGTGGCCCGCCGGTCCTCTTCGGTGCCGGCAGCGACCGCAATGGTGCGGCCGTCCGCGAGGCCGATCCGGACCGAGTCGCCGGCCGGCTCCACGATCTTCCGGAGATACCCTTCCCAGGACCGGATCGGCGCCCCGTCCACGGTCACGATGGTATCGCCTAAGGAAAGTCCCGCCAGGGCCTTGGCCCCCAGCGGTAGGCCGGCCGAGTCGACCGACCCGATCGCCGTTACCGGAGTGACCTGGACCCCGTTGACGTAGAGGATGCCGCTCAGGATGAGCCAGGCAAACGCCGCGTTCATCACGACACCGGCCAGAATGACAATCATTCGGACCCAGACCGGCTTTGACTCGAACCTTCGGTTCGCTGGGACCTCAACCCCGGCTTCAGCTCCGCCTTCGAGGGACCCCGCGGCCCCTTCCTCGAGAGCGCTAGCCATTTTGACATACCCGCCCAGCGGCAGCCACGAGACGGAATACTCGGTTTCGCCCCGGCGGAACGAAAGCCATTTGATGGGAGCCCCGAGGCCGAGCGAAAACCGATGGACGTAGATGCCGGCCCACTTCGCCGCCAGAAAATGCCCGACTTCGTGAACGAAGACCAGAACCCCGATGACGACGAGGGTCGAGATGACTGTCAGCCCCATCTGCCTATCCGATTTCCTTGGCGGCTTCCAGGCGGGCCCACCGATCGGCCGCCTGGACATCCGCGAGTTGGTTGACCCGAGCCACGGAGTGCCGGGCCAGCACGGCCTCGATGACCTCCGCAATCCGCCCGAAGGCTAACCCGCCCTCGAGGAATCGCGCCACCGCGACCTCGTTAGCGGCATTGAACACCGCCGGGCCCGTACCCCCGGCACGTCCAGCCGACACCCCCGCGCCATAGGCTGGGAAAACGTCGGCACGAACCGGTTCGAACGTCAGCGGACCAGCCGCCACCGGATCGAACCGGCGGACACCTGAGTCCAGGAGCCGATCCGGGTAGGTGAGCGCGTAGAGGATCGGGAGCTCCATCGAGGGAAACCCCATCTGGGCCAGCACACTGCCATCGGCAAACTCGACAAAGGCATGGACGATACTCTGGGGATGGATCACGGCTTCGATGGCCTCATATGGCAATCGAAACAGGAAGTGGCCCTCGATCACCTCCATGGCCTTGTTCGCGAGCGTGGCACTATCGACCGAAATCTTGCTGCCCATCCGCCAGGTCGGGTGGTTGAGGGCCTGCTCCACCGATGCGGACGCTACCCGGTCGGGAGCCCAATTCCGAAACGGGCCCCCCGACGCGGTGAGGATGATCCGGGCCGGGGGACTCGGGGCCGCCGCGAGACATTGCAGCACGGCGCTATGCTCGGAATCGATCGGCACCAGTTCCCCGCCCCCTGCGACCCGGGCCCGCTCGACCAGTTCACCGGCCACCACCAAGGACTCCTTGTTGGCCAGCGCCACCCGCTTCCCGGCCCCGAGCGCGGCCAGCGTGGCGTCCAGGCCGGCGAACCCGACGACGGCGTTCACCACGATGTCGACGTCAGGACGGGTGGCCGCCTCGATGAGGGCTCCCGGTGAGTCCGCCACGAGCCCGGCAAACGCCGGCCGCCACTCGGCCGTCTGAGCCTCCAACGCCGATTGATTCGATCCGGCGGTCAGGGCCACCAGCCGAAACCGATCGGGATGGCGCCGAAGGACCGACAGAGTCGCACCGCCAATCGATCCGGTCGAGCCAAGGACAGCGACGCCTTGCACTAGAGAAGGCCGAACAGCCGGTAGAGCATGGCGGCAATCGGAACCACGAAGTACAACGCATCGAATCGATCGAGGATCCCACCGTGACCGGGAATCAGGTGGCTTGAGTCCTTGACGCCGGCCTCTCGCTTGAGCAGCGACTCGGCCAAGTCGCCCAGTTGCGCCGCGATCGATAGCACCAACCCGAAGAGGGCCGCCTCCCAGTCCGAAATCGTGAAGCCCGAGGGCATCATCGCGACCCGATTGAAGATGATGGCCGCCGCGACTCCGCCGATCAAGCCGGCCACCGATCCGCTCCGCGTTTTCCCCGGGCTGACGACCGGCGCCAATTTAGGCCCTCCAATCATCTTGCCGGCGTACATCGCGGCGCTATCACAAATCCAGGTCACCACCAGCGGGAAAAAGACCGCCCAGGTGGCCGGCCAACTCTGGCTCGGACCGGTGGCGTACCGGATCCCGAGCAGAAAGCTCGGCAAGACCGCACAGTACAACGGCGCCATGATCGTCACGCTGGCGGTCCCTAATGGGCGCTCCGTTGGCCCCCGACGAATCAGGGTGGCCGTCATGATCCAGATCACGGTGCCAGCCACCGCGAACCAAGTGGAGGGAAGCACGGAGGCCCAATCGAGGCCGGCCCACATCGCCATCGCGCCGCCGTAGCTGACCCAAACGCTCAGTGGGATCGCCGCGCTGAAAATCAGGGCGTGGCGCCGCAGCGGTTCGATTTGCTGGCGCCGCGCGATCGACACCAGTTCATGGGCCCCGAGGGCCGCGATGACCGACACCAACAGCGCGAGCGGCAAGCCGCCCCAATAGACGATGGCGATCGCGATTGGAATCGCCACCACCGCAAACAGGACTCGCTGGACGTTGTTCGACATCGGGCCCGCCCGTCGGTCTATGGAGTGGTTACCCGCCCGAAGCGGCGGTCTCGGCGTTGATAATCAAGGAGGGCCTGAAAGAAATCCTCGCGGCCAAAATCCGGCCAAAGCGTCGGCGTCACGTACAGCTCGGCGTAGGCGAGTTGCCAAAGGAGGAAATTCGAAATCCGGAGTTCGCCCGAGGTCCGAATCAACAGATCCGGGTCGCTCCACGGGGCGGTATAGAGCCGCTCGGCAATCCGTTCCTCCGTGACCTCGCCAGGCAGGAGCCGGCCCGCCGCCACCTCCTCGGCAATGAGCCGGGCGGCCCGCGTCAACTCCGCCCGGGAGCTATACGAAATGCAGATGTTCAAGGCCAATGTGGCACCGGCCTCGGTGGCGCCCTCGACGTACTCCACCGCCCGCCGAGCCGCCTCGGATAGCCGGGTCAGGTCACCCAACATCCGGACCCGGACCCCCTGATCCTTGAGCTCGGCCGACTGGGTCGAGACGTACTCCTGGAGCAGGCCCATCAAGGCGTCGATCTCTTCAGGGGGCCGGTGCCAGTTTTCCTGGCTGAAGGCAAAGACGGTCAGGGTTTCGACGCCTGCTTCAATCGCGGATTCGACGATCCGGCGGACCGACGCCATCCCGGCCTGGTGGCCGGTCGTCCTTGGGAGCTCACGCCGCTTGGCCCATCGCCCATTCCCGTCCATGATCACGGCCACGTGCGCGGGCACGGCGCCTTGCAAACGGATCCGGGCGAGAAGATCGTCGTCGGAGGCGGTCAAACCTCCATGATCTCCGCTTCTTTGGCGTGGATCATTTGATCGATCAGTTTGGCATGCTCATCGGTGATTTTCTGAACGTCCTTCTCGCCCCGGGTCTTCTCGTCCTCGGAGATCCGGTCGACCTTCTTAATCTTCTGGAGGGCTTCGGTCCGAGCGTGGCGGATCGCCACCTTGGCTTCTTCGGCCAGCCGGTGGAGCACCTTGACGAGCTCCTTGCGGCGTTCTTCCGACAGCGCCGGAATCGGAATCCGAATCAAGTTGCCCTGGGTCGACGGATTCAGGCCGAGTTGCGACTCCCGAATGGCTTTCTCGATGGCCATCGTCAGGGACTTGTCGAACGGCTGAACCGTGAGCATCCGAGGTTCCGGGGCCGACACGAGTCCGACCTGGTTCATGGGCACATGGTTGCCGTAGGCCTCGACTCGGACCACGTCGAGCAGGTGGGTGCTGGCCTTGCCGCTTCGAATGCCGGTGAATTCCTTCTTGGCATTCTCGATGGCCTTCAGCATGCCTTCCTTCGCATGCTTCACGAAATCCGGAATGGTACTCATCGCACGATTGTCCCCACCCGTTCGCCCGAGAGAACCCGCGCGATGGCACCGGGTTTGTTGATGTTGAACACCACGATCGGCAGCTTGTTGTCCTTACAGAGGCCGAATGCATTCGCATCCATGACCGCGTAGCCGTTTACGATCGCCTCTTGAAACGTCAGCTCTGGGATAAACGTCGCGTTCGGGTCCTTTTTCGGGTCGCCGGTGTAGATCCCATCCACCCCGGTTGCCTTGAGAATAACCTCAGCCTCGATTTCGAGGGCCCGAAGCACCGCCGCGGTGTCGGTCGAGAAGAACGGATTCCCGGTCCCACCGGCAAATATCACCAACCGTCCCTTTTCGAGGTGCCGGACCGCCCGCCGCCGAATATACGGCTCGGCCAGCGATTCCATCCGGATCGCGGTCATGACCCGGGTCTGGACGCCCATCTTCTCCAAGATATCCTGGAGGGCGAGGGCGTTAATGACGGTTGCCAACATCCCCATGTAGTCGGCGTTGACCCGGTCGAGGCCCTCCTTGCTGGCATGGGCTCCCCGGACGATGTTGCCCCCGCCGACCACCAGACCGACATGGATGCCTTGGGCGTGAACCCCCTTGATCTGGCCGGCCAAACCCTCGACAACGCCGTAGTCGAGGCCCTGGCCCCGTTCGCCGGCCAGTGCCTCACCCGAAATCTTGAGGAGCGCCCGGCGGTAGGCGAGCCCCATCAGGCCTCTCCCACCTTGAACCGACCAAACCGCTTCACGGTCACCGCGCCGCCGAGTTGCTTGGCCGCCGCCTGGATCAGGTCGCCCACCGTCTGCTTTTCATCTTTGACGAACGGCTGCCCGGTCAACGACCGCTCGGCCACGAACTTCCGAATCTTCCCATCGACAATTTTGGACCGGATCGCTTCCGGCTTGCCCTCGGCGGCCACCTGGTCCTCGGCGATTCGCCGCTCCCGGCTCAACACGTCGGCCGGAATATCGGCCTCCGAGATGCCCATCGGATCGGCCGAGGCGATGTGGAGGGCGATGTCCTTGGCCAAGGCGGTCAACCCGTCACCCGCTGGGCCCTCGACATCCACCAGGACGCCGACTTGGCCGTTGTGATGAAGGTAGGAGGCGACCACGCCGTTCGACTTGGCATACCGGGCAAACCGGGCCAGGGTCATGGCCTCACCGGTGGTGCCTGACACGGTCTTGACGGCCTCCGCCAGGGTGGTGCCCCGGAACGGCTGGGCATCGATCGAGCCGGCGTTCAAGCCTTCCGGAGCATGTTCGGCCACGTGATGGGCCAGCTCCCGCGCCAGGCCCTGAAATCCGTCAGTCTTGGCGACGAAATCGGTTTCGCAGTTCAATTCGATCATCCCGCCCGACTTGCCGTCGGCCGCGAGCTCGATGACCACCAAGCCTTGGGTCGCGGCTCGGCCGGCCCGCTTGTCGGCCTTGGCAATCCCTTTTTTGCGGAGGAGCTCCGCGGCCTTCTCCATGTCGCCCTGGGTCTCCTCGAGAACCACTTTGCAGTCGCCGATACCGGCGCCTGTCCGGGCCCGAAGTTCGCTGATGTCCTTGGGACTTGTCTTGTAGCTCATACCGACCGGCATTCGTTAGGTGTTTGACTGTGGTGATCCGGCGTCGTGCCGGGTCGCGCCTTCTTACGATGCCGCCGCGAACAACCCCATGGTCATTGCGCGGCGGCGTCCATCATCCCAATCCGAGGGACCCGACTAGGTCGCTTTGCCCTCGGCCGGCGGATCAGCTTCGGTCTTGAGCCGGGCGGCAATGGCCTCGGGCTTGGGCCGCCGCTTCCGGGCCTGGGCCGCAGCCCCAGCGGCCGGAGCGCCCGCGGCCGGAGCGGCCGGGGCCCCGGCAGACCGACGTCGGCGCCGATCATCCGCGTCGCCTTCGGAGCCTTCCCCGGTGCTGTAGGTCTGGGCGTCGCCGGTTTCCGCGCCATCGCGTGACGGGGCGGCCATCCGAGCCTCCCGAAGTACGTCGGCGAGGGCCTGGGTAATCAACCCGACCGACCGAATCGCGTCATCGTTGCCGGGAATCGGCACCGTGATGACGTCCGGATCGGCGTTGGTATCGACAATGGCCACGACCGGGATCCCAAGCTTGTTGGCCTCCAAAATCGCGATCCGCTCCTTCTTAGCATCGACGACGAAGAGCGCCCCCGGCAGCCGGCCCATGTTCTTCACCCCTTCGAGATAGCGGGACAACTTGACCCGCTCACGCTCGAAGAGGAGCTTTTCCTTCTTGGTATAGTTGTCGAAATCGCCGTCCGAGGCACCCTGCTCGAGCTCGCGGAGCCGCCGGATCTGCTTCTTGATGGTCTGAAAGTTGGTCAGGGTTCCGCCGAGCCACCGCTCCGTGACGTAGAGGGCGCCGCAAGCGGCCGCGTCGGTCTGCACCAGGGCCTTGAGCTGCTTCTTCGTGCAAACGAAGAGGACGCTATCGCCCTTCATCACGACGCCGCGCAACAGGTCCTGGGCCTTGGCGATCTGGGCCTGGGTCTTCTGGAGGTCGATCAGGTAGATGCCGGAGCGTTCAGCGAAGATGAACCGCCGCATCTTGGGATTCCAGCGCCGCGTCTGGTGACCAAAGTGTACGCCGGCTTCGAGCAATTCCTGCAGTTGTGGCAACGCCATGCGAAGTACCGAATTCCTTCCAAAGTTGGGTTTGATCCGCCACCGCCATCCTTTCGGCCACGAACCCCAGAGGGGCACCCCGCGACCGATCCGGCGATGTGTGGGGTCTCGGCACATGGCACTCGGCACTCGGCACTCGGTGTGCGAGTGCCCAATGCCGAGTGCCGAGTGCCGAGTACTCTACCGCTTACTGAACTGGAACCGCTTCCGGGCGCCGGGGCGGCCGGGTTTCTTGCGTTCGACAGCCCGGGCGTCCCGGGTCAACAGGCCCCCGGCGCGGAGCTTCGGACGGTGCATGCCGTCGACCATCAACAGGGCCCGAGCGATGCCTAACCGCATGGCACCGGCTTGACCGGTGACCCCGCCGCCGTCACAGTGGGCCATCACGTCGAAGGCGCCCAAGGTGTCGGTGGCCGAGAACGGCTGCTGAATGTGCTGCACCAGCGAAGGGCGCGGGAAATAGTCGCCTAACGTCCGGCCGTTGACTTCCCACTTGCCGGTGCCGGGCTTCAAATACACGCGGGCGACACTGGTCTTGCGGCGACCGACGCCATGCCAGCGAAGTTCGGGGGTCGGGGTCATGCCGTGGCCTTGATCGTAAAGGTCTTCGGGGCCTGGGCGGCATGCGGGTGCGCATCGCCGGCGTAGACCTTGAGCTTGGTGCGAAGCCGTTGCTTCGAGAGCGAGTTTTTCGGCAGCATCCCGAACACGGCCTTCTCAATGACGCGGTCAGGGTGCTTGGCCATCATCACCTTGAGCGGGGTGAACCGCTCATGGCCCATATACCCGGTGTGCCGGAAGATCTGCCGGTTGGCGAGTTTGTTGCCGGTGAGCTTGATTTTTTCCGCATTGACCACGACGACGAAGTCGCCGCCGTCGATATGAGGCGTAAAGGTCGGTTTGTGCTTGCCGCGAATGAGCTGGGCGACCGCACTCGCCAGACGGCCGAGCGAAATGCCACTCGCGTCGACGACGTGCCAGTCGTGCTGAACATCCTGAGTTCTGGCCGAAAAAGTCTTCATTGGCCCTGGGACTTCCCGAAAAATGGCGTTAAATCCGCCGTGTGGCGGAGCCAGGGATAATAGCTCCTGATACCGACTTAGGTCAAGAGAGGGCTGAACCAGGGTCCGACCGGCCACCCCCGAAGCTGCCAGCGGTTGCAGTGTGGGCCCCGGGGCACTAAATCACCCCGTCGTCCGGCAGCACTCCACTCGCCCTGATCCTCAACTTCCGGCCTCCCGCGGAGGAGTAACACCAATGACCTTTCGATGGGTTCACCGCCTCGCCCTGGCAGGCCTTGCGGCCACGACCGGATGTACCGACAGCTTGCTCAACGTCGACAGCCCGGACGTCATCCAGGGTAACGGTACCAAGGGCGAAACCGGTGCCGCGGCACTATTCGAAGGGGCCCGATCGGAATTCATCGCGGCCCACGACGGCGACGGAAGCACCGGCGGCCCCCCTACCTCACTCGGCCTGGTCTACGTCACCGGCCTGTTCACCGACGAGTTCCGGTTCCCGGCCACGCCCCCCGACTTGATCAATATTGATCGCCGCGACCTCCAACGAACCAACGGCTCAGGCGCCGGCGTTTTCCTGGTGTTGCACCGAGCCCGGACGGCGGCGGCCGCCGCGGCCGCCGCCGCCCTCGAGGCCCTGCCCACCGCCGCGACTGACCCCCGACTCGGCGAGGCGAAGGCCTTGGAGGGCCTGATCTACACGCTCTTCGGCGAGACGTTTTGCTCCGGGGTGCCCTTCTCCCGCAACGTGAAGGGCACCATTGAGCCCGGCAGTCCCATCACCACCGCCCAAATGTTCCAGGAGGCGTTGACCCGGCTCGATGCGGCCGTCTCGAAGGCCGGAGGAGATCCCGACGTCGCCAACCTGATTCGAGTCGGCCGCGGCCGAACCCTGCTCAACCTGGGCCGATTCGCCGACGCGGCGGCCGCGGTCGCGACGGTGCCGTCGGGCTTCGTCTACGACAACACGCACACCACCGCCGATCCCCGAGCCACCAACAACATCAAGTCCCTGATGTGGGACACCTTCTTTCTTGGGATGGCCGACAGCGAGGGCACCAATGGGCTCGACTTCGTTTCCGCCGCCGATTCACGGGTCGAGTCGGTGGATGCCGGCGTGTCGGATTTCGACCTTCAGACCGAGGTCTTCCGATTCCTGCCGTACCAAAGCGGATCAGCCCCGGTGCGGTTCGCCAGCGGAGTCGAGGCCCGGCTGATCGAAGCCGAGGCCGCCCTCAAGGCGGCCGACCAGAACCGGTGGCTCAGCAAGCTCAATGAAGCTCGCGCGGTGGCGTCGCTCGACCCGCTGACCGATCCGGGCACCGAGCGCACTCGGGTCGACTTGATGTTCCGGGAGCGGGCGTTCTCGCTCTACGGAACTTCGCACCGACTTGGCGATCTCCGCCGCCTCGTCCGGCAATACGCCCGGGACGCCGAGACGGTGTTTCCGACCGGTGACTATCACAAGGACAATTTGGTCCGTAGTAACCAGGTGGCAATCCCAGTGCCGCAGACCGAGGAAAACAACCCGAACTATCAACCATCCGCCTGCGACCCGACGAAGGCTTGAGGGATATCATGCAAAATTTCCGAAACGTGCTCGTCGGGCTACTCTTTTGCGTCATAGGCTGGACCGCCACGGCGAGTGCCCAAGCCGGCTCGATCGGCGGAACCGTCGTCGATAAGGCCACCGCCCAGCCGCTGGTCGGCGCCCGGATTCAAATCACCGGCACATCGCAAAGTGCCGTTTCGAATGCCCAAGGTGTCTACTTAATCCGGGGCGTCCCGGCCGGAGGTCATACCCTTCGGATCATCGTCCTCGGCTACGCTTCCCAAACCCAGTCGATCGTGGTGGCCGCCGAGCAGGCGGCGACGGCCAATTGGTCGCTGGCGGCGGTCCCGTTCCAACTCGAGGACATCGTGATCACGGCGACCGGCGAGCAGCTCTCCCGCCAACTCGGGAACTCGGTCGCGAAGGTCGACGCCGCCAGCTTAGTCGAGACGGCTCCGGTGACCAGCCTGTCGGAGGTCCTGGGAGGCCGGGTGGCCGGGGTTCAGGTCCTCGCGTCGTCCGGCGCCCCGGGGTCGGGGAGTCGAATTCGGATCCGCGGCCTGTCGAGTGCGTCGCTCTCGAACGACCCCCTGCTCTATGTCGACGGCATCCGGGTCAACGAGCGCGGCGTTCCGTTGACGACCACCAACGGGGGTGAGACGCCTTCCTTTTTCGACGATATCAATCCCGAAGAAATCGAGAGTATCGAGGTCATCAAAGGGCCCTCGGCCGCTACGCTGTACGGCACTCAGGCGGCCAACGGCGTCATTCGGATCACCACCAAGCGGGGTAAGGCGGGGCCGGCCCGCCTGTCGTTCTACACCGAAGTGGGGATCCAAAAGGATATCACGACCTACAAGCCCCCTTACTACTCGAAGGAAACCGGCGGCCCGGGGACCTGTCTTCCGTTCCAACAGGTGGCCGGCGACTGCCAAATCGAGAAGCTCTTCGTTCGCGACCTGTCGTTGGAGCCGGACTACGATTGGCGCCGAACCGGACATCGGCAACAGTACGGTCTCCAGGTCAGCGGGGGCACCGAGCAGGCCCGGTACTTCCTCTCGGGCGAGTTCGAGAACGTCGCGGGGACCCAGACCCTGCCACCCCGGGAGGTCGCCTTCCTGCGCGACTCACTCGGCGTAACCGACCCGCGGCCCGAGCAAATCAATCCGGCCGACCTTCGAAAGGTGAATCTTCGCGGAAACGTGAACGTGGCGCTCGGCTCGAAGGCGGATGCTCAAATTTCGATCGGCTACGTCAAGGGCCGGAACACCATAGCCCAAGCCGGCGACAACCTCGAGGCCATCATCGGTTTCTTTACCGACGCGAGCGCCGATCCGGCCCGGGCCGACTTCCCCTGGAGCTTCGGCCGGCCGGCCTATGCCTTTACCCATACCACCGTGCGTTCGAGCGACCACTTCATCAACAGCGTGACGACCAAGTACACGCCGGTCCAATGGCTCAACCTACGGGCAACCGCTGGGCTCGACTTCCTCGGGTTCCGCGACGAGGCGCTCGCCAAAAACGGCGAGTCCGCACCATACTACGGTTACCCAAAAGGCTTCCGCTCCCTCAACAAGTTCACCACCGAGAAATACTCCGTCGACTTGGGAGCCAACGCCGTTTTCAACCTCACCAAACGAATTTCGTCTCGGACCGCGGTTGGAGCCCAGTACAACAAAGACCTCACCCGAGGCACGTTTAACACGGGCCGAGAGCTGCCGCCGGGCGGGGTGACGATCAGCGGCGCGTCGGTCAAGGAATCTCGCGAGGCGACGACCGAATTCCGGACGCTGGGCACCTACGTCGAACAGCAGTTCGGTTGGAAAGACCGGCTGTTCCTGACCGGTGCGGTTCGGATCGACCAGAATAGCGCCTTCGGGATCTCGAACCGCCGGGCGACCTATCCGAAGGTTTCAGGGTCTTGGGTGTTCTTCGAAGGGGACAAGTGGGGCGTCAACCAGCTCCGGTTTCGCAGTGCCTATGGACAGTCCGGGCAACAACCGGAAGCCCTGGCGGCGCTCACCTACTACTCGCCGGTGATCGTCGCCGGCCGGACCGGCGGGGCCGGCGCGGGGCTGGTTCTCGGCGGCCTTGGGAGCCCCACCCTCAAGCCCGAAAGGTCGAGCGAGATTGAGGCGGGATTTGACCTGGTCGGCCTCAGCAATCGACTCACCATCGAGGCAAGCTACTACAACAAGCGAACCAAGGACGCCATCATCGCCCGGCCCTTGCCCGGGTCGGCTGGCGCCCTCGAAACCCGAGCCGAGAACGTCGGACAGGTGCTCAACAGGGGAGTCGAGCTCTCGATCCTGGCACGGCCGATTGAGTGGAAGAGCCTGACCTGGGACATCGGCATCGAAGCGTCCGCCAACAAGAATCGCCTGGAGTCGCTGGCCGACGGTGTTCCGCCGTTGATCAACTTCTTTACCCAGACGGTCGTCGGACAACCCCTGTTCTCACCCCGCGGAATCAAGCTCGAGAGCTGGTCGGATAAGAACGGCGACGGCATCATCGTCCCCGACGAGTTGGTGCTTTCCGACACCGCTTTGGGTCTGGGGAGTTCAATCCCGACCCGGACTTTGTCGCTCAGCTCATCGATCAATCTGCCGAAGCTCAGAGTCCGGATCCTCTCGATGTTCGACTACAAAGGCGGATTCGTCGCCACTGACGTCATCAACTCCTTCCAGTGCTTCGCGGACCAAAACTGCCGCGGAATCCACGATCCGTCCGCTCCGCTGGAGGAGCAAGCCCGCGCGGTAGCATCGCTGACCACGGGCACGGTCACCGGCTGGGTCCAAAAAGGCGACTTCCTCCGGTTCCGGGAATTGGCCGCGAGCTTTGACTTCCCCGACCGTTGGGCAAGGGCCCTAGGCCTGGCCACGGTGAACGTCACCGGCACGGTCCGGAATCTCAAGCTGTGGACGGATTACACCGGGTACGATCCCGAATTGTCGACGTACCAGAGCTTTACCGGCGACGGCTTCGGATCGGTCAACTCGTGGTCATTGGCCCAACCCCGGTCGTTTGTCCTTCGGTTCAACGTCGGGCTGCAGACCGGGGCCCGCTAGGCCACCGCAACGGCGCGGTAGGTCACCAAGACCGCCCCCTTCTCGACCGCTTGCCCGGGCTTGACGTGGATCTGCTCCACCACGCCCGGGCCAGCGGCCTTGAGTTCGTTCTCCATCTTCATCGCTTCGAGGACCAGCACGGCCTGCCCCGCTGCGACTGCCTGCCCGATCTCCACTTGAACCTTGACCACTAGGCCCGGCATGGGGGCCTTCTGGGCTGCCGGGCCGGTGGAG
>JANNQX010000279.1:0-8690 GCA_031400975.1 Gemmatimonadota bacterium | reverse complement strand
GAGGAGGAGGCTCAGTGCGGCCAGGATTGTCGGCATCGTTTGGCTCCGGGGCTACGAGTTGAAGCTACTCACCCTTCTATTGCGTCCGCAGAAGGCCAAAACCGTCATTCGTACCGAACCCGGCTACGGATCTTGCCCTCGTCCAGCTTACCGTGGCCCGCGGCCCGTTCCCGTCGGTCTCAGCCAGGCCCCCCCAACTCCGCGAGTCGAGGCTGGCCCCGTGGAGCAACACGACCGGTGTGCCCGCTCCGCTCGTCCGATACCAGAGGCCAGTGGGGGTAACGTGGCCGGAGTCGGCCTGGAGTGACCCCATGCCAAGCCAAAGGAACAACGAAGTCGTCAGCATAGCGAACAGTAACGCGGCCGGAGCCGGACCGACAATGAGCCGGTGGAGCGAGCGGGCATCCCGCGGGGCGAGTGGGGAAGTCGCGGGCTGGCCGCCTGAAACCCGGTCGACCACCGGTTCGTAATCCCCTCCGACAGTCCCCTCCCACTTCAACTCGGGTTGCCATGCGAACGAAGGCTCCAGCCGCTGCGGGATTGTCACTTCTCGTTGCCGTGGCGGCCGTCTCAGCCCAGCAGCCTGCGTCGCCGCCCGGGTGTCGCGCTGATCTCGACCAGCTCGCGGCGGCCGTGGCCCGGAACTACGCCGGATTCTTGCTCGAGGTCACCGGCAGCCGTCGGGCCCGTCACGACGAGGCACTGGACCGCCTCCGCCCCCGCGCCGCCGCCGCCGTCGGGGACGACTGCTACTTCGTCCTCCGCGACTACGTGGAGTGGTTCGCCGATCCTCACCTGTTCGTGTTCCAGAGCACCCGGATCGACTCGGCCCTCACCCGGAGCCGGATGGAGACGATGGGATCGGTTGCCGCGACCGACGAGGCGGCGATCCGGGCCACCCTGGCGCGCCGGAGGACGCTCGACCCGCTCGAAGGGATCTGGTACGATGCCGGCCTTTGGGTCGCGATCGTGGCGGACGACGGAGACCGTCGGCAGTTCACCGGCATCGTCCTCCGGGGCGACACGCCGCACTGGCGGCCCGGGATGGTGCGGGCTCGGTTCCGGAAGACCAAGGCCGGCTACGACGCCGAGGTCTGGTCGCCTAACGCCGTGCTCCGGCACCACCGGGCCACGCTCCATAAGCGGGTCCTGCTCCGGCTCTCGCCCGGGATGTGGGGGAAGGCATATCCCGTCGCGGCCGCGGATTCGGGGCTGGTGGATTCAGTCGATGCCCACCGGGCCACGCTGGTGATGCGAGGGGAAACGCCGGTGATCTCGGTTCCGTCACACGATCCTACCTACAAGGGAGCGCTCGACAGTCCTCCTCCGCCGCTACGACTCGACCCTCCGCGCCGCGCCTAGGCTCATCATTGACCTCCGCGGGAACGAGGGCGGGTCGGCCTGGATCACCAACGGTCTCCGCCGGTTCTTTGCCAGCGAACGCCCCCGGCCTAACGGGGCGCCCGATCTCGACGAGTCGGTGATGCTGTCGTCGGCCGATCAGATCGCGTACACGCAAAGGGCCTTCGGGGCGGATACCACGCGGTTCGTGCGGAGCTTGGTGGAGCGGCTCCAAGCAAGCCCCGGGGCGCTGGTTCCCTTGCAGCCGCCCGATGGGCCCCCACAGCCGACGCCGGGGGTGCCGGTGGTGCGGGGACCGGCCCGGGTCGGGGTGCTGATCGACGGGGGGACGGTGAGCGCCGGAGAGGTGACGGTACTCCAGGCGCTCCGGAGCGAGCGGGCCACGGTGTTCGGCCGGCCGACGGCGGGTGCGCTCGATTACCAGAGCGTCAACATCGTCTCGATCGCGGCGGACGAAAAACGGTGGTATCTCGGCTACCCGACGATCACCGCGACGGCGCGCCTTCCGATCGGCGGCATGCGCGGGAAGGGGATTCGGCCGGATGTGCCACTGGATTTCGACCGGATGGCTGATCCGATCGCGGCGGTGGAGGCGAGACTGCGGCAGCAGTCGATTCGAAGTCACAGGACCTCCACGACAACCGGTGGATTCACCGGCCGGTACCGGACGTCACAGATCGAGGCATTGACGGAGTCGCGACCACCCTGTCGTTCCCGGCCGTAGGCTTCGTGGATGTGACCGAATGCGTGGAGCCTAACGCGCGGCAGCTCGGTGAGGCGAGCCGTCAACGCCTCACACCCGACCCGCTCGGGCGGGTGCCTAACGGTCTGATCGAGGGTGCCGTGGGGCGGGCCGTGGGTGACCAAGACGTCCGTGTCGGCCGGGATGAGCCGCCATTTCTTCGCGAGCTCCTCGCCGCGTTCGAGGTTGAAGGCCCAGTCGTAGAACCACGGTTGCCACGGGGAGCCCCAGATGGCAAGTCCGCCCACCGTGACGCCGCTATCCCGGAGGTAGGTCACGCCAGGCGGGATCATGGCCTCGGCGCGGGCGGCCTCGCGCTCGAACAGAAAGTCATGATTCCCGGCGACAAGCACTTTGTGGGGGTGTGGGAGGCCGGCGAACCACGCCAAGAAACCGGCCGTCTCGTCGGCCGCGCCGCGGTTGGTGCAATCGCCGGCGTGGATCAGGAGATCGCCATCGGGGATCGCGGGCATCCGGTGGTGGAGACCGTGGGTGTCGCTGATCAGGACGATGCGCAACCGGGCCGCTTTCGAGAGTATTCCGCCTGATGTCTAGCTTGGTGAATGCCGAGCGGCAACCCAGCCGCCATTCAACCGCGGCCGGGTCGCGGAACCCCGAGGGTCACCGGCTGGTCGCCGCTGGCTCCGGTCGTGCCGCCGCTCCACGCCGAGCCAAGCCATTCGCCGGGCTCTCCTGCCCAATGGCTCACCGGGACGTACCAGGACCGATTTCTCATCATTCCGGTGAGCGAAATGGTTTGTCTCGAGGCCGAGGGCAACTACGTCCTGGTCGCCGCCCGGGGGGAACGATTTCGGCTTCGAGGCCCGCTCCATGAGGTTGCGTCGAAGTTGGCATCATCCCAGTTCGTGCAAGTTCACCGTTCGCGGGTGGTGAATGTTCACCACGTTCGGGAGATCGTACCGACTTGGCAAGGAGATTTTGAGTTGGTGATGAGTGACGGAAGCCGGGTCCGGATGAGCCGGACCTACCGGGCCCAGTTCCGCTGAGGGTGGGCTAACGAAGCCTATGGAGCCTTGGTGAGCACTGCCAGCAAGTTGATCGAGCGCACTCTCATGGTCGAGGCCCCGTCGACCGGGCCCGTGAAGGTGCCGCGCAAATAGCCGAAGCGATACGCCGTTGGACTGATCGCCGTCGCGGGCACCGCGGTGGTGGCGAGCGAGCCACTCCGGGCCGAACGGGCCAGCGAATCCTGAATCGAGTTCCCGGCGCCGGCGAGGTTGTAGCCAAGCGTCACCCGCCAAAAATCGGGCTCGCTCGTCGGTCCACGTGAAGGACAGGGGCTGCCCGAAGGTGATGGCCGGGCTCGCGGCCGGGGTGACCATCGCGGTCCCCACGATGATGGTGGCCCGACCCTCGACGGTCTCTCCCCCCTGAACGATCCGGAGGACCAGTGTTTCGCCCGGCTGGAGGAAAGTTCCCATGTCGTAACTGTAGCCACCAGTGATGGAGGATCGGTGCTCCTCCAGATCGGTTCGGGTAACGCGAAGGCGCTTCCCGGTCGATCGGTTTACGGCAATACTCGTACCCGGGCCGGCGACCCCTACTGGGTTCTGCGTCCATTGCATTTGGGGCGTGGCTTTCGTCGTCAACGTATGTCATGAACGGCACCTAACGCTTGAGCCGAGCCAGGTAGCCGCCGTCGTTTTCGTCCCGTTCGACGGCCGACACCAGCCGGGCCAGATCGCCGGCGAGCAGCCGTTTCACGGCCGGCTTGAGAACCGGCGCCCCCTCTGAACTCCGCCCCCGGCCGGTAATCACATGGACCAGCCCGCCGGGGTGGCGGCGGACCGCGGTCTCGAAAAAGTTCCTGAGCCGGGCCTCCACGTCGATGGTCGTGGCCCCGTGCAGATCGAGCGTCGAGTCGATCGGTCCGTCGAAGGGATCGAACGGATTCCTGGGCAGGACGGACTCCTTTCGGCGGCGGCTCATGTCAGTCAAGATACCGCCCCTTGGTATATTCCACTGTCCCCGCCGTTCCCCGGCGAATACTGGACTCCTTCGACCCGGACCCGTTCATGCCTGGCAAGTGTCTGTCGGCACTCTCGGCCCTCGCCCCCTCGATGAGGGCGGGCTGGCGCGGCCGATGCCGGTGAACGACGTTGACCGGGCCATGGCTGAGCTATGAAGTACCCGTTCTACACCTGCGACGTCTTCACCGACACTCGATTCGGCGGGAACCAGCTGGCCGTGTTTCCAAAGGCCGAGGGGCTCACCGACGGGCAGATGCAGCAGATCGCCCGGGAGTTCAACCTGGCGGAGACCAGCTTCGTGTTCCCGGCTGAGACGGGTCACACTCGCAAGGTCCGGATCTTCACCCCGGCGTGCGAGGTGCCGTTTGCCGGGCATCCTAACGTCGGCACAGCCGCGATGCTGGCAACCCACGGGGAACTCGGCGACGTGGGCCTGAATCACGCGGTCACGTTCGAGGAGAAGGCCGGGCTCGTGCCGATCGCGATCACCCGCCGTCCGGCGGGACGGTTTCACTGCGAGCTCAAGGCGCCGGAGCCTCTCTCGCTGGGTAGTGCGGTCCCGGTCGCGGCGGTGGCGGCGGCCGCGTCCCTCGCCGAGGCCGACATCGTCACCGCGACGCACCAGCCTCAGGCTGGGTCGGTTGGGCTCGGGTTCTTGCTGGCCGAAGTCCGTGACCGCGCTGCTTTGGCTCGAGCCCGACCCAGCGTCGCGGCGCTCGAACGGTTGGCCGGCGAGTTCGGCCAGCCGTATCTCCACCTCTACACCCGCGCCGCCGACGGATTCGACCTTCGGGCCCGGCAGTTTTCGTCGAGCGATCCGCTCCTCGAGGACGCCGCCACCGGCAGCGCCAATGCCGCGCTGGCGGGTCTGCTCGCCCACTACGATCGGGCGGTCTCGGCCGAGTTCCGCTGGCGAATCGCCCAGGGCGTGGAGATGGGACGCCCGAGCGTGCTCGAGGCGCGGGCCGAGAAGCGCGACGGCCGAGTGGAGAACGTCTGGATCGGGGGCGAGGTGGTCGGAGTGACCGAGGGGTTCTTCGAGATTTAGAGGAGGGTGTCCGTGACGGCAGCTTGGCCCGGTGGAATGCTGTTCGCGGCAGCGTTTCGGGTTAACGGACATTCCAGGCGGATTCCTACTTTGGCGGAGGCCGAGTTGCCAACCCAGCCGCCGAGGCCCCAACTTATGGTCATGGCCGTCACACTCCGCCGCTATACCGTCGACGAACTGGACGCCTTCCCGCCGGACGGGAATCGGTACGAACTGCTGGACGGGGTGCTCTTCGTGACGCCGGCGCCCGGCCCGATCCATGAGGAGCTGGTGGCTCGCCTCTGCGCGCTGCTGGGCCGGCATCTCGAGCCCTGGCCCGAGGTCCATTTCGCGCCGCGGAGCGAGGTGGCGCTTCCTCCCGGGAACCGGATCGAGCCCGACCTCCTGGTGTACCGGGCCGAGCGGCTTCCGTCGGAGTGGGTGGACGTGTCGGAGCGGTGGTTGGCGGTGGAGGTGGCCAGCCCTTCGACCCGGATGGATGACCGGGCTTACAAGCTCGACGGCTATCTCGCGATGGGTGTTCGGGAGGTTTGGCTCGTCGATCCGGTGGAACGCACGGTGACGGTGGGCCGGCCCGGCAGGGAAGTCGTCGTGGCGCGAGCGGAAGTTCTTTGGGCGCCGCCCGCCCCCGTGGCGCCGTGCCGGGTCGACCTCGAGGTGCTCTTCCGGGGGTTGCCCGGGTGACCGAACCGACGCTGCCCGGGTGGGAGGTGCCCGTGTAGGAATAAGGAATAGGAATAGGAATAGGGATTTGCTTCACCCCGTCGAACCTACCGCGCCCGCGGTCAGCGGTCCACCTGGGGCGCGCCGCCGACTGAGGGACGCGATCCCGGCGTCGGGATCCGTTGGCACGCGACGAGGCCCCCGTGCCCGGGCCTAGGGGCGGGGGTGACCCACCGTCGGGGTCGGGGAACGGCGGCGGGGCCACGGGGGGGACTCCGGGGCGGGGCGGTCGGGTCGCGGGCGCGGGTCCGGTGGGCGCGGTGGGCGAGGGTCCGGTCGATAACCGCGGGCGCGATGATCACCGCGACGACCCGCATCGCCCGCTGGCACCGGGGGCAGGTCAACGGGTCAACCTCGAAGATCCGGCGGATCAATTCGGCCCACCGGGTGACGAGCGTCGACGCAGTGTTCGAAGACTTCGGGGCCGAGGTCTGCAACTCGGCGCTCCCGCGATCCAGCGCTCAGGGAAGGGTGCCTTCCGGGCCTTCTTCGTCGTGGCGCCGGACGGGCTCTGCTTCATGATTGGAGAGCGGGTGCTGGACGGGTCCTCGATGCCGGCCTCGGGCTGAGCCACCTCCCGGTGGCAGGGACTCGGGCCCGCCTGTCGTACCTTGCGCTCGCGCTCGGTACCATCGGGCTGGGCCTCTTTGTGCATCGCGCTGGCGGGGGGTTCGACCCGGTCTGGCGGGATGTGCTGGGCGACGCGCTCTGGGCCGCCATGATGTCCTGGTGGTTTGGGGTGATGGTGCCGGGTGCCAGGGTAGGGGTGCGAAACGCCGTGGCGCTAGTGACCTGCTGTGGAGTGGAGTTCAGCCAGTTGATCCACGGACCCGGGATCGATGCGGTGCGGGCGACCACCGCCGGGCACCTGGTGCTCGGGAGCGGCTTCGATCCGCGCGATCTCGCCGCCTACGGACCTGGCGTGTTGGCGGCGGCGGCGCTCGAGGCAGCCGGAGCCAGGGTTTCCTCGAAGAAAGGCAGTCCGTGATCAAGGTATGCTTGGCGGGGGCCACCGGGTGGGCCGGATCGGAGTTGGCCCGGGGTATCGCCGGCCGGTCCGACATTTCGGTTGTGGCAGCGGTCGGGCGGCGGCACAGCGGCGGAGGCGCTGGCGGGCCCCTGTGACGTGTTCGTCGAGTACACCAAGCCGGATTCGGCCACAGCCAATATCCTGGCGGCCCTCGAGCGGGGCGTGCCGGTGGTGGTCGAGACGTCAGGGCTTCGGGATGCCGATTTTGCGGAGATCGACGAGACGGCCCGCCGGGTATCGCGTGGGGTCCTGGCCTGCGGGAACTTCGCGCTCACGGCGGTGCTGCTCCAGCGGTTTGCCGAGATCGCGGCGCGGCTGATTCCGCAGTGGGAAGTCATCGACTACGCGAGCGACCGGAAAGTTGATGCGCCGAGCGGAACAGCACGAGAGCTCGCGGCGCGGCTGGCGCGGGTGCGGGCGCCGGCGCCGACGGTGCCGATCGATCGGACGGTCGGGCGGATCGAGGCCCGAGGCCCCTCCGGTCTCGGCAGGAAGCCGCCGGCCCGGCTGAACTCCCAGATCGGCGAGGCGGGGTCAGTATAGTCTTCGGTGTAGTCGAGCCCCGTGGTCATGTCCATCAGCTGGCGGACCGTGGCGTCCGCGAACCCGTTGGTCGCGAGTTCCGGAAGGTACGACCGCACCAGCGCGTGCTCGTCGAGCCGGCCCTCCGCCACCAGTGTTGCGGCTAGCGTGGCGACCAAGGACTTGGTGACCGAATAGGCGATGTGCTGGCGGTCGGGGCCTAAGACCCCGAAATACCGCTCGTAGATGACGCGCCCCCGATGGAGAATCACGATCCCGTCGGTATAGTTCGCCTTCAGCGACTCGGCCCAGGTCATCGAGTCGGACTGCCCGATCGGCAAGAAAGTCAGGAGGTCGATGTCATCCCGTTCGGCCCGAGGCAGCGGGACGGTGGCGTGGCCTCCCCGAGGCACCACGGTGGTGGGCTGGAGTTGGCGGAAGTTGGAGAACGCCCACCGGGTTGCCGGGAACTGGAAATAGCTCGCATCGGCAAAACGGATCACCCGGTCCGGGGGTGGGGGCGAGCCGACCATCCAACCGAGTCGGACCGGATCACTGGCGTCTGCGTCGAGGGTCGTCATGACTCGAATCTACTCCGAGCCGCCCATTTCGGAGTCCCGGGATGACAGGCCAGCGGTTACCGCGCCACGGGGAGCCGCACTTGGAATTCGGTCCGTCCCGGTGCCGACTCCACCGCAATCTCCCCCTCGTGCCGCTGCAACAGCCGCCGCACGATGTCGAGCCCTAACCCAGTGCCCGTACCCACGCCCTTCGTCGTGAAGAATGGTTCGAAGATCCGCGCCTGAATCTCGGCCGGAATGCCGGGACCGTCGTCGGTGATTCGAACGACCAGGCGCCCCATCTCCTCGGCGGCGGTTACCACCACCCGCCCAGCCACTCCGACCGCGTCGAGCGCGTTATCAATCAGGTTCATCCACACTTGGTTGAGTTCGGCGCCTACCGCGTGGGCACCCGGGAGGTTGTCGGCGAGGGCGACCACAACCTCCACCGACTTGGCGCGGGTCTTGGCCCCGAGCATCGTGAGGGTATCGGCGATGCCCTGGCGGATGTCCACCGGTCCCGGGGTGGGCGCGTGATCCATGTAGGTGAACCCCTTGACCGCACCGACGAGGTCGCTGATCCGTCCCGCCGCGGTCTCGATCTCGGCCGACAATGCCCGGACATTGCACCCCGCGGCGATCCACTTGAGGGTGGCGTCGAGCGAATCGCCGCCGACGGTCGCGGCCAGGGCGTCAAACGCCGCGATCGTCA
>JANNQX010000278.1:0-3092 GCA_031400975.1 Gemmatimonadota bacterium | reverse complement strand
CATCGCCAGGCCGCCCACCGTTTCCCGATGCAGCGCTTCGACATGATTGCCGACCGCCGCGAACATCCGCCGGACTTGATGGTACCGCCCTTCGCGGATCGTGACCTGGGCGGATACTGGACAAATAATAGCCAATTCAGCGGGGAGGAGGGGTTTGTCTTCCCCGTCCAGCATCAGGGTTCCGCTCCCGAACACCGCGGCTTCATCCCCCCGAAGCGGGCGAGCCAGGGTCGCGAGGTACCGTTTCGGGACCAGCTGCTTCGGGGAGGCGTAGCGATGGAGGAGCGGGCCGTCATCGGTCAGGAGCAGGAGACCGGTGGTCTCTCGATCGAGGCGCCCAATGCTCGAAAGCGGCGGGTCGCGGCGCCTCCAGCGTCGAGGCAGCAGATCGTAGATCACCCCGCCGGATTCTCGATGCGAACAGGTCACCCCGAGCGGTTTGTTCAGCATCACCACGAGGCCGGGCAGCGGGTCGAGGGGGGTGCCGTTCACCGTCATCCGGGCTGGAAGGTCCGGGGTGAGGGCTATCCGCCCGTCCGAGTCAGCGACCGCTACGCCGTCGAGTGTGATCCGCCCTCGCTGGACCATTGCGGCCACCTCGCGACGGGAACCGTAGCCCAGATTGGCGAGCAACCGATCAAGGCGCCTGCCGGTGCCCACTTATTTCTCCGCCGCGAAGATCTTGTAGCCCTTGGCGTCATCGACCAGGCGGACTCGGCCAAAGAGCTTGGCGAGTGATCCTTCATACGGCAGGTGACGGTTTGCGGTCAGCCAGCATTGCCCGCCGGGCGCCAAGGCCGCAGCCGCTCGCTCGATCAGCATTTGGCCAAGGGACCGGTCCTCGACCCCGCTGTCATGGAACGGGGGATTCATGACCACGAAATCTAGGGACGCCCGTGGCACGAGATCGGTGCGAAGGTCGCCCCACAGGAAGGTAGCGCGGCGATCGACCACGTTCCGTTCGGCCGCTTCCACCGCGCGCCGGTCGATGTCGATCAAGGTCATCGCGGTCACTGCGGGCGAGCCGAGGACTGCGGCTCCAAGCACGCCATTGCCGCAACCCCAGTCAGCGCTGCGGCCACTCTGCCGAGGCAGATGCTGGAGCAAAAGAGCACTGCCCGGGTCGACTCGGTTCCAGCTGAAGATGCCCGGTTGGGTCCAGCGGCCGCCGGGCGGGTGTTGCTGGGGGCCACCGGCCTCGATGGCCGCGTCCAGTCCGATCAACCGCGGCGGGCGGGTGGTGGTGACGATCCGGTGATGGCTTCGGGCATGACTGACCACATCGCAGCCCATGGCTCGGAGTTCTCCAGCGATGCGACTGCCGCCCTTGTCCTTGAGCGCGAGGGCGGTCAGCGGTGCGTCCTCGGCAAGGGCGCGGACCGCGAGGGCAAGGGCATGAACCCGCTCGAGGGTGCCGGGCGGGGCATAAATGACGGCGCTGGCCAGGCTCCGATCGGCGGACTGTTCCAGCCGGAGGCTCCCGGGTACCAATGGGGAGTATTGGACCGCCTCCTCGTGAATGTCGATCAATCCTTGCGGCGGCCGGCCGTAGAGGGCGTGGGGGCTCATCGCTATCGGTTCGGGAACAGACGCCGGAAGGCAGCCCGCAATGGGAGCCTGGCATACCCGGCCACGAGGAATCCGACCATAGCTTCGCGGCGTCGCGCCCTGGCCAACTCCCGACCGGCCCGGGCGAGGAGGGCGGGATCAAGCTCGACCCGAAACCGCACCGGTTCCCCCGGTTGCACCAGGGCGCTGAAGGCAGCCCGGAGCCGGCTATGGAAGGCCAATCGAGCTGCGTCCCGTACTGGAGCGACCTCCGGACTGACGGGGCGGGGCGGCTTCCCCGGCTGACGTCCGATCGTCGGGTCGAGATTGATTTCCCAAACCTGAGGCACCCCCGCCTGGACCCCGTAGTCGATCCGGCCGTACTCGATGCCGGCAATCCCGAATACCCGCTCGAGCCAGTCCCGATGGGGATTCTCGTTGAGGTACGCCAGTTCCTCCTCGGCGTTCTGGAGCGACTTCTTATCGCTCTCGGCCTTCATCATCCACTGGCGGCCGGCCAAGATGTGGCATGGGACGATCGCCCGACCCACCTTGAAGGCCGCATACTTTCGAAACAGACCGTCCGCGTCAGCGGTGTGGCAATACTCGACGATCAGCAGATCGGCCGGCCGGCGACCGCGGACCCGGAGTGAGCGCAGTGCCCGGCCGAGCGCGGCAGGGGAGTCCAGTAGCCCGGTTAGACTCCCGGAGTGGCCGGATGTCTCCCGCAGGAACACCGGAAAGGTCCCGACGGCCTCAGGCTGGTCGCCCCGATAGACCCGAAAACGATTGATGCCTTGGTCGGCAAGCCGGGTGAGCAACCCTTCGCGCAACAGGGCTCGGCGGGGGTCATTGAGCAGCGGAACACCGGGCAGCTGGGCGGACAATTGCTCGTAGATCTCCCCGACGGCGTCCCGCCCGGCCGGCGTCAACCGATCCAAGGCGGCGAAGATATGGGCTCCGCCTTGGACCTCGATCGATGGGGTCGACCAGCGGTACGGCCGGATCTCGAACAGCTCGCGGATTGGAGCCCCGCGGTCCGCGAGATAATTGGTGATTCCGAACAGGCCCGGCTGGTATCCCCAGAATGTGATCACGGGGCTTGTGCCCCCTCGATCGATGCCATCGGCGGATCGGTTGGTTCGGAGGCCAGGCCCCCACCGGGAGTGAATCGCCTGACCAGTACGGTCGCGACGAGATACCCGGTGGTATTGAGAACGGTCATCAGTACGTCGGTAATTGCGTTCGTAGCGCCGAGCAGGATCACATAGGGTGCCGGAACACCGGCGGTGATGTAAGCCGGTAAGCCGCGGTTTTGGCTGATGACGTTTGGGATCCCTTGCGTCGAGGGGCTGAGGAGAATGATCGTGACCGCGAAGGTGACGATCTGTTCGAGCCCAAGAGGGATTCCAAGGACGTGGCCGAGGAAGAGGAGCTTGGCGGGTGACGAAACCGCCCGGGACAGCTTGAGGGCCGCCCCGCCGATGGGGATGACGACTGACCCGATCGCCGGGGGAATCCGGAGGCCTTGCTCGGCCGCCGCG
>JANNQX010000277.1:0-4610 GCA_031400975.1 Gemmatimonadota bacterium | reverse complement strand
TCCTGCCTGGATTGTTCAAGGCCTACGATCAACTTCCCGGTTCGTCACCGCAGAAGGCGCAGTTGAAGGAGCCGATCGATTCGCTCCGCCGATGGGATCGGAGGTTCTCGGTGACCTCAGTGCCGACGACGGTCGCGATCTATTGGGGCCAGGAGATGGTCCGAGTGGCGCGGGCCGCGGACGACACCGAAGCCGGATCGGTGTTTGACTACATCGCGAACAAGGTGTCGGCCACAGCCCGCCTCGAGGCGCTTACGGTGGCGGTCACCAAATTGACCACGGATTTCGGGACCTGGAAAACCGGTTGGGGCGAGGTAAACCGGTTCCAACGCGTATCGGGGGACATCATCCAGCCGTTCAACGATTCGTTGCCCAGCTTGCCGGTTGGGTTCGCGTCGGCTCAGTGGGGGTCATTGGCGTCGTTCGGCAGCCGGTTCTATGGGACCAAGAAGATGTACGGGACCAGCGGCAACAGCTTCGTGGCCGCCGTTGAGTTCGGGCCCCGGGTCCGAGCCAAGAGCGTTCTGGCCGGCGGTGTGAGCGGCAACCCAACCTCACCCCATTTCTACGATCAGGCCAGGATGTATGCCAAGGGTGAGTTCAAGGACGTCCTGTTCTATCGCGAAGACGTCGAGAAAAA
The DNA here is from genome assembly GCA_031400975.1 of Gemmatimonadota bacterium. Lineage (GTDB taxonomy): Bacteria > Gemmatimonadota > Gemmatimonadetes > Gemmatimonadales > GWC2-71-9 > SHZU01. The sequence continues at coordinate 3,970 of JANNQX010000277.1, read as the reverse complement.
CGCCGAGCGGACCTACCAGCCCGGCCGACCCTAGCCGCGGAACTCGATCCCGGCGGCCCGCCGCGCCGGGATCAGGCTCGCGATCAGGGCCGCGCCGAGCAGGGCCAGAGTCACCCCGACGAACACCCCGGGGTCGAACGGACTCACCCCGACCAAGAAGGTGGCGAGCGTCCGGGTGACCAACGAGGCCAGCACCAAGCCGACGACCGCCCCAACGCCGCAGACTTTCATTGCCTGCCGCACCACCATGCCGACGATCGCGCCTCGGCCGGCGCCTAACGTCCGCCGGATCCCGATCTCCTGGGTTCGCTGCGCCACCGAATACGACATCACGCCATAGACACCGATCACGGCCAAGAGCAGGGCCAGAATCCCGAAGACGCTCAGTAAATTCGGCATGATCAGTTGCTGCCTGATCGATCCATCGAGGTGAGCCTGGAGCGACTGGAGCTGGTAGACCGGCTGGTTGGGAGCGAGAGCCTTCACGGCATCTCGGACCGGCCTGCTGAATGTCGTGGGGGCGCGAGTGGTGCGGAGGACGTAGCTCATCCGCCGGTAATTGCCCTGACCGGCGGCCAGGAACATCGTCGGTGGCGCCTCATCGTCGAGTCCGAATTCGCGGGTGTCTTGGACGACCCCGATGATTTCCCGCCAGGACTCGCCGATCTTGATCCGCCGGCCGATCGGGTCGGTGGCGGCCCAGTGCCGTTTGACCATCGCCTCGTTGACGATTACCACCAGCGGCGTGCCGGCCCGATCGGTGGCGACGACATCCCGCCCCTTGAGCAACCGGATGCCAATGGCGCTCAAGTACGCCGGGGAGATGCCCCGGAACTGCGCCACCGGCTTGCGCCCGACCTCGGGCTCCGGTTCGCCCTCGACGAGGTAGGTGGTCCCGGACCCGCCCGTCAGGGGTAGCTGGGTGACCGCCCCGGCCGCGACCGCTCCGTCAAGGCCTCGAAGCCGCTCGAGCAGCTGGTCTTGGAACCGAAGAACGCTCGCGCTATCCGGGTATTCCCGTTCCGAAAGGGAGGTGCGAAACGACAGGGCGTTGGTCGGTTCGAATCCGGGATCGACCGCCGACAGACCTCGGGAGCCTTTGATCAGCAACCCGGCCGAGATCAACAGGACCAGCGCCAAGGCCACCTCAGCGCCGGTCAATACCGCCAACAATTTTCCATGGCGGAGCCCCGTCATGGCCCGGCCCCCGTCCCGAAGCGACGTCACCAGGTCGGGGCGACTCGAGCGGAGCGCCGGGGCGATGCCGAAGATCAATCCGGTGAGCACGGTAACCACGGCGGCGTAGCCGAAGGCCTGCCAGTCCATGCCGAGCAGATCGAGCCGGGGAAAGTCCGCCGGCACGATCGAGCGAAACCACCCGATGCCCACGAACGACAGCGCGAGCCCGCCGGCTCCGCCCACCAGGGCCAGCACCATGCTCTCGGTCAGCATTTCTCGAATCAGCCGGCCGCGGCTCGCGCCGATGGCGGCCCGGACGGCCAGTTCCCGGTCCCGCCCGGTGGCTCGGGCCAGGAGCAGGTTGGCGACGTTGGCACACGCGATCAGGAGTACGAATGCAACCGCCACCAGGCAGATCATCGCGGCCTGGCGTGGTTGCTCCTCGACGACCTCCTCGATCAATGGAATCGCGTAGGCGCCGATGGTGGCATTCTCGGCCGGATACTCGCGGGCCAATCGGGCCGCGATCTGGCTGATTTCGGCGTCGGCGCTTCCGGCGGTGGCGCCGGGCGCCAGCCGTCCGATGACCCGGAGGAAGCTGGCGCCGCGGCTCAGGGCCGGGTTGGCGATCAGCGGGGCAATGAGATCGGTGCCGGGCTCGAGATCGAACCGGAACGCGGGGCTCAGCACGCCGAGCACCGTATGCGGCTCGCCGTCGAGCAGGATCGGGCGGCCGATCAAGGACGAATCAGCGTCGAACCGGCGAAGCCAGACCCGGTGGGTCAGGACGACCACCGGTGCCCCGCCGGGTGTTTCGTCGGCCGTCGCAAACCCCTTGCCTAACGTAAATCGGGCGCCGAGCAGCGAGAGGAGGTCTCCCGAGGCCCGGATGCCGTCGATTCGCTCGGGCTCGCCGCCGGTCGAAAGGTTGAAGGCCGTCGAGGAATAGGCCGCGAGCCTCATAGTCCGGCTTTGGGTCCGCCAGTCCCGGAAGTTCGGCAGCGACACCGCACTTTGGTCCCATCCGCGCTCCCGGCTGTTCTCCCAGAGGTGGACCAGTCGCTCCGGTTCGGGATAGGCGAGCGGGGTCCAGACCAGGGTGTTGACCGCGGAGAAGATGGTGACGTTGACCGCGATGCCGAGCGCGAGCGACACCGAGGCCACGAGAACCAGGCCTTTGTGGTGCCGGAGGCTCCGGATGGCGAGCTTGAAATCTCGAAGGAGAATATCCATTGGGATACTCGGTCTACGGCCGGATCTCCGCGGGGGTTTCAGATTAAAATGATCGGTGACCCATCATTCTTTGTCGGGCCGACAGACTGAAGGGATTCGACCGGAAGGAGCCCCTTCGAGGTCGGGACGGAGCACTTGATGGCCACCTGACGGTGGTGTTTGAGGGCCCCGGCCAGGTTGACCGTGGCCATCCCGCCCGAGCCGAGTTCGCGCTCGATCCGGTACCGGTCACTGAGCGCCGTCGTGAGTCGGTTCAAAGTGGTGTTCACTCAGCGTACCGGTGAAGAATGTCCTGGATCCCCGCCATGTCGAACGCCACGTCCCAGGACCACAGACCGAACCCACCCTTGGTGTTGACTCCCCGGACCCACAGGTCGAGCGCATCCCGCTTGGCGGTATTCTGAGGCGAATCCTGGCCCTTGATCTCCAACACCAGCATCCGGCCGTTGGCGAGCCGAACGAGGAAATCCGGAATGAACCGTCGTCGGGACCCGCCCCAGAGGTAGTGGATCTGGAGGCCAAGCCGCTCATTCTTGGCGTAGGCCTGGACCAGCGGACTCGCCTCGAAGAGGTTGGCGGCGTGGGCTTCCCATGAACTGTCCACGATCAGATGGCTGATCTGCGACTTGTGGGTCGGCTGGGTCCGTCGGGTCGTGTACCACGTCCGCATTTCCGCCGTTGATCCGATCGGGTGCTCCTCGTCGAACACCAGTTCGATCCGCTCGGCGTTCTGTTCGACCACGTGCCGCAGCAAGTGCTGCACGATCTGGTCGACATTCAGCATCAGGAGAATGCGCCGTCGAAGGGGCTCCTGGTGGAACTTCGAGGGAATCACCAAGCGGTCGGAGGCGAGGAACTGTTCCACCAGGCGGACCAGCTGAATGGCGAGGTAATCGCTATTCCCCTTGAAGCGGCTCCGCATTTCCACGAAGGCCGCGCGCGACGCCTTGAACACCAGCCGCTGCATCCGAAACTCCTCAGGCAGCAGTTCCAGATCGATGGCCGATACCTGGTCCCAGTGCGCGGCGCCGCCGATGGCCGGGGCCACCTCGGCGCGGAGCGGCGTGGTCGACGGATCGATCCGGAGCGGCTCGACTTTGGTCCAATCCACTGTCAACGCGGGCCGGGTGACGGTATCGACCCGGAGCACGTTCGGCCACCGGATCTCCAACTCGCTCGCTTCCGGCGCCACGTCGATCTGGGTGCTCGGCTTGGGCGGCGGCGGCACGTCGTCCTGGTCACCCGCGTCGCCCACGTTCAGGAATACTGAGAGCGGGACTCCGAACACGTTCACATATTCGGGCAGGAACCGGTCCTCGCCGTCCACCTTCTCGGTGTCGTAGCTGACCCGCCGGAGCCCGCGGCCGATTACCTGTTCGCACAGCAGCTGCGAGGTGAACGCTCGGAGCCCCATGATGTGGGTGACGTTCTTGGCGTCCCAACCTTCCGACAGCATGGCCACCGATACGACGTTCTGGAGGTCCTGCCCCGCTCGGCCGCGCTTCCCGACTGTGTCCACCAGTTCGCGCAACAACTCTTCCTTCTTCATCGCCTCGAG
>JANNQX010000276.1:0-11024 GCA_031400975.1 Gemmatimonadota bacterium | reverse complement strand
CGCCGACAAACCGTTTGGGTTTTACGACGCCACGGTCGACGGGGGTTGGCGGGTGCCGGGCGAGCCGTACACGGTGGCGCCGGGCTCCGATTTCATGTGGTGGCGGGCCCGGATGCTCGGCGGGCGAACCAACCACTGGGGTCGGATTGCTCCTCGGATGGGGCCCTACGACTTCAAGCCCCGCTCCCGCGACGGACTCGGCGTCGATTGGCCCCTGACTTACGAGGAGCTCGAGCCGTACTACGACAAGACCGAGGCGTTGATCGGAGTGTATGCCCACGATCAGAGTCTCGAGAATACCCCGGTGTCGCGGAACGGCACTCAGATGGCGCCGCCAAAGCCCCGGGCGTTCGACTTGCTGACCAAGAAGACCTGCGGCCCGCTTGGGATTCCAGTCATCCCCGCCCCGATTGCGGTCCTGACCCAGAAGCAGGACGCCGACCGGTGGCCGGCGAAGCTGTTTCCAGGGAATCCGCTGGCCCAGCGCGTGGTCCGCGACGCTATGCGGGAGCGCCAGGCCTGCTTTTATGCGACGGGCTGCGGCCGAGGCTGTGCGATCAAGGCGAATTTCCAGTCGACCACGGTACTGATTCCCCCGGCCATGGCCACCAACAACCTGACCGTCGTCACCAACGCCATGGTCCGGGAAGTGACGGTCGACGGCCGCGGTCGCGCGACTGGCGTCAACTACATCGACAAGACCACCCGGACCGATCAGCACGCTCGAGCCCGGATCGTGGTCCTGGCCGCGAGTGCCTGCGAAACTTCGCGGATCATGCTCAACTCGAAGAGTTCGTTGTTTCCGAACGGGATCTCCAATGGCACCGGGCTGGTTGGCAAGGGATTGATGGATACGGTTGGGGCTGGGATCGGCGGCCAGATCCCGGCGCTCGAGAATCTTCCGCCCCATAACAACGAAGGCACCACTCGGCTCCATCTCTACACCCCGTGGTGGCTCTACAAGGAGCAAGCGGCGGGTAAGCTCGATTTTGCTCGCGGGTATCATGTCGAATTCGGCGGTGGCCGTGACATGCCTGACGCCGGAATCTTCTGGGGCCTCGAGAACTACACCAACGGCGCCTACGGGAAGCGGTTCAAGGAAGAGGCCCGCCGGTACTACGGTTCGTTCGTGTATTTCGACGGCCGGGGTGAGATGATCCCAAACGATGATTCCTACTGCGATCTCGACCCCACGGTGGTGGACCAGTGGGGCATTCCGGTGCTCCGATTTCACTGGAAGTGGAGCTCGCACGAGACCAATCAGGCCGCCCACATGGTCAAGACGTTTGCCCAGATCATCGAGGGCATGGGCGGTAAGGTGGGCGGAGCGGTCGAAAAAGACGGATCGAAGGTGATCGCCAAAGGGGGCCAGATCATCCATGAGGTGGGTACCGTGCGAATGGGAGACAACCCCCGTACCTCGGTGCTGAACGCCCATTGCCAGTCGTGGGACGTCAAGAACCTGTTCGTCGCCGATGGGGCGCCGTTCGTGTCCAACGCCGACAAGAACCCGACCATTTCGATCTTGGCGCTGGCCTGGCGGACCACCGATCACATCCTGGCTGAACTGAAACGGGGGGCCATCTGATGGAACGCCGAGATTTGCTCAAGAGGGTCGGGATGACGGCGGCGGCGTTGCCGATCCTGTCTCACGGGACCTCCAAGGTACCGACCCAATCGGTGGCCCCGCAGGCCCCGGCGTGGATTGGGCCGGCCGGCACGCCGTCCGATCCCGATCTCGTTCGACCCAAGACCCCGTGGGAAAAGGTCCTGACCGCCTCGGAGATGACGACCCTCACGGCGCTGTGCGACGCCATCATCCCGGCCGACGAGAAGAGCCCGGCCGCGAGCCAGGTCGGCGTCCCCGAGTTCATCAACGAGTGGGCGAGCGCTCCCTATGACTACCAGCGTGGTGGCTTGGTTCAGATCCGGGGCGGCTTGGCCTGGCTCAACACCGAAGCAATCCGGCGGTTCACCAAGCCATTTGCCCAGTTGAGTGAGTCGGAGCGGAACCTGATCTGCGACGACATCTGTTTTGAGCCCAAGGCCAAGTCTGAATTCAAAGCGGCGGCCAAATTCTTTGATCTGATTCGCGACCTGGCGGCGACCGGGTTCTATACCACGCGGGAGGGAATGAAAGACCTCCAGTACATCGGAAACATTCCGCTACAGAAGTTCGACGGGCCGCCGCCGGCAGTGCTCAAGCACCTGGGGCTGGCATGAACGCCGCTCCGACGGTCGCGCTGCTGTTGTTGCTGGCGGCTCCCCTCGCCGGCCAACAGGATGATCCTAAGCCTGGGCCGCCGGCGTCTGCCTCGATGGTACGTCGCGGTCTTGAAGGTCTGGCGAAGCAAATTGACGACCTCTATTGGTACCAGAAGGTTGGTGACCTCGCCCTGATCGACAAAGTCACGATCGCGAGCAGCAAGCCGGTCCGGATGGAGAATCCCAAAGCCCAGGGTGCGGGCAACTCGCTCTTGCTGCACGGCTACACCTTCGTGCCAAAATCGCTCGGCGCCAAGAAGGGGCCGTTGATCGTGATCGTCCACGGCGGCGTTCATGGTGATTTCGGGGCCGACCTGAACAGCCACATCGTCCGGGAGTTGCTCGAACAAGGCTATACCGTGGTTGCACCCGAGTACCGGGGCAGCACCGGATACGGCGCCGATTTCTACGATCAGATCGACTACGGCGGGGCCGAGATCGACGACACCCACGACTTCCGAAACTGGGCCGTCGACAATCTCGCTTCGGTCGATCCCAAGCGGGTGGGGATCATCGGCTGGAGCCACGGCGGCTACCACACCCTGTTCAACATCTTCAATTGGCCGAACGACTATCAGGTGGCCTACGCCGGGGTGCCGGTCAGCGACTTAGTCCAGCGCATGGGGTACAAGTCCCAAGGGTATCGGGACATTTTCAAGGGCTTCATCGGCAAAGAGGCTGTCGATGATCCGGCCGAGTATCGAAAGCGCTCGCCGGTCAATCACGTCGACAAACTCAGGACTCCGCTCTTGGTCCACACCAACACCACCGACGAAGACGTCAACGTCATGGAAGTCCAACATTTGCTCGAGGCGTTCAAGGCGGCCGGAAAAACGGTCGAGTCCAAGGTTTACGAGAACGCGCCGGGCGGCCACTATTTCAACATGATCGACACCAAAATCGCCAGGGAATCGCGGCGAGAGGTGTGGGCGTTCTTGGCTCGGGTTCTCAGGCCGTGAAGAGGGCTGGCTTAAGCCGGCCACCATGATCTCAAGGCCTACGGTACGTCGTCCGGCCTCCAACCACGGTTCGAAGAACCTTGAGCTGCCGCAGTCGATCCGGGGCCATCCTCGTCGGATCCGCCGACAACACCGTGAAGTCCGCCCGCCGGCCAACGGTGAGGATACCTACGTCCTGCTCCTCGAACCCAGCATACGCGGCACCAGACGTCATCGCTCGCAACGCAGCGTCAACGCTTGCCCGCTGCCCCGGAAGCCACCCGGCCACCGGAGTCCCATCCGCGCCCCGCCGGGTCACGATCGCAAACAGGTTCGACACGGCATCACCCGCATCCGACGCGGGAAAGTCGGTGCCCGCCGCAACCACCGCGCCCGCGTCAAGGAGGTCGCGAGTCCGGTACACCCACGGGAGCCGAGCCTTGCCCACCCGATCCTCGGCAAATCGCGCGTACTCGCCGACAAACACCGGCTGCATCGAGGCAATGACGCCTAAGGTGGCAAACCGGGGTACGTCCTCGTCGCGCACCATCGACGCGTGCTCAACCCGGAACCGGAGCCGTCGAGCCACCGGGCCCGCTCGCTCAAACGCGTCGAGGACCCGATGATTTGCCCGGTCGCCGATGGCGTGGACGTTCACCTGAAACCCACGCGCGGCCGACCGGGTAATGACCGAGTCGAGCCGGGCGTCGGACAGTAGCGAAAGTCCGGATTCGGTCGGAGCGTCGGAATACGGCGCCGCTAACTCGGCCCCTCGTGACCCCAAAGCTCCGTCGAGGACGATCTTCACGCTCCGGAGTGCAAAGGTGCCGTCCGCGGTTCCAATTTCAGGACCCCGGGCCAGGACCGGCGCCAGCACTGAATCGCCGGCGGCCGCCATGGCGTAGATCCGAACCGGGAGCGGTCCCTCACTCGCGATCGCGTGATAGGCCGCGATCTCCTCAAGGCCCACTCCCGCGTCATGGACGGAAGTAAATCCCCACGCCGCGTACTGCTGAAGGGCCGCCCGAAGCCGCCGCTCCCGCTCGGGGCCTGGAGTCGCCGGGATCATGTCGGTCACGGCTCCGGCGGCGTGATCGACCAGCACCCCGGTAGGCAGTCCCATCGCATCCCGAATGATCCGGCCCCCGGCTGGGTCCGGAACGGCCGAAGTAAGGCGAGCAAGTTCGAGAGCCCGACTGTTCACCCAGATCGCATGACCGTCGATCCGATCGAGCACCACCGGATGACCCGCCGACACCGAGTCGAGGTCCGCCGCCGTCGGGTACGCCGCGGGCCGCCAGAAGGCCTGGTCCCATCCGCCACCCCGAATCCAACTACCCGGCGCCGCTTTCGAAGCGGCGATCCGAACCGCCGCAATGATCTGGGCTTTGGAGCGAGACCGGAGATCGAGCTGCACCAGCAGATCGCCGAGGCTGGTCGGGTGGGCATGGGCGTCAGCCAGACCCGGCAGAATGAAACCGGGAAGCGCCTGATGGGCGGCGGTCGGCCCAGCCGCGGCGTCGACCTCCCGACGAGTGCCTAACGCGACAATCCGGCCGGCTCGCACTGCCATCGCCGCCACTCGGGGCCGGGCGGAGTCGAGCGTGATGAACCGGCCGGTATACACGATGGTGGGCGGCGCCATGTGGGAGGCAACCGTCGGGAACGGAACTAACAGCATCGCCACGCCAACAACCCGCCAAGCAAAACCCATCGAACCTCCTCAGGCGCCTCGGAGCGCGTCCATGACCCGGCTCAATCGAGTCGGGTTGGGAACCGGCGTCATCCCAAAGCCCGCCCCGATGGCCGGACGAAGCACAATCCCGGACAAATGAATCTCCCGAACCCCAGTCGTCTCCACCAATACCTCGACATGCTCGGCCACGACCCCACCGCCCGCCATAACGGCCAACCGCTGGCCGGCCCGCTCCGCCAACCGGCCAATCAGAGCCCGCCCGGCATCGGCCGTTACCCCCCCGCCTGAAGTCAGCAGCCGGGCGACGCCGTGGTTCACCAAAACCTCCAGAGCCTCGAGCGGGTCCCCAACGAGGTCGAATGCCCGGTGGAAGGTGACCTGCGCCGGCCCCGCAGCCTGAACCAGTCGCTTCAAGCCATCGCGATCTATGCCCGCCTCGGCGGTCAACGGCCCCACCACCACCCCGGTCGCCCCGGCCCGAACCGCATGCCGGATATCGGCTTCCATGACTCGACAATCATCCGGCCCGTAGACGAAGTCCCCCGCCCGGGGCCGAATCATGACCACCACCGGTATCGACACTCGCTCCAACACCGCCTCGAGCAGCCCGAGGCTCGGCGTTGTGCCCCCCAATTCGAGATCCTGGCAGAGCTCCAAACGATCGGCGCCCAGCCCGGCCGCCATGACCGCCGAAGCCACCGAATCGACCGCTACCTCGACCAGCGGGCGGGTTCGCGTTAGCATTGGACCATCCCCGAGATGCCTTTCCCTTTGAGCCAGACCCCATGAGCAAAGCCGATTCGGCCCGCTTGATCCTCCAACTCTACGAACTCCACCGCGAACCGACCCTGCGGGACGCCAGGGACTGGTTTGTGGCCCGATTTCATCCCACCTCGCCGGCCGAGGTCTTTACCGCACCCGCAGTCTACGCCAAGATGCAACCCTTTCTGCCCGAATTGCGCAAGCGATCCGGGCTGCCGGACTACCTCGACCACCTCGAGCGTTCGGTCCTCTCGCAACCGGGTGCCGATGCCCGGCTCGAGGTCTTTCGTCGCTACATGGCCGTGAAAGCGGCCTCAGCCGGAACCCCAGCCGCCTTGGAGGCACGATGACCGATCCGATCCCCACCACTACCAGCGGCCCGGGCGGCACTCCCGGCGGCCTGAGTTCGTTTTTGGGCGGCTTGGCACTCGTCGTGGGTGGCGGCTACCTGATCCTCAATCAAGTCACCGTCACCACCGGCGTCTGGTCCTTCTACGGCTACAACGCCTTCGGGTTGTCGCTGATTCCGCTCCTGATCGGAATCGGCATTCTGTTTTTCAGCGGCAAGTCGCTGGCCGGATGGTTCCTGACCCTGGCGGGGACGCTGATCATTCTGGTCGGCATCATCGCCAACCTCAACATCTTCTTTCGGCCGACCAGCTTGTTCAACACCCTGCTGATGCTGGGGGCATTGGCCGCGGGACTCGGATTGATCGTCCGGTCACTCCGGTCGCAATAGGGGCAAGTCCGCCATGCGGGCGCTCCACCAGGTCGTGACGCGGTCGCCCGGGGTCCGCCGGGGAACCGCTGTGTTCGCTGGAAGCCGAGTCCCGATCAAGGCGCTGATCGACCACCTCGACCGGGGTGGCTCGCTCGACGATTTTCAGCGGCGGAACCCTCAAGTTCACCGCGACATTCTCAATGCCGCTTGCGCGTTAGGCCTCGAAGCCCTGGCCGGCGCCGCCACAGCTGAAACGGTCATCGAGCAAGCCTCGCTTCTCCCCCGCATCGACCCCGGGGGCGCCATCGTCAACGCCGAGGAACTGGTCGCGTCGGTCGTGGTTGGCCGGCAGGTCCGCTGTCCGGCATGCCGGACTCTGGTGTTCAAGTCGTGGCCCGAGGGCTGGGATGCTCACGCGGCGCGCCGCTGCCGCGGACTTCTCGGGAAAGAAGAACGGACCCGGAAAGCCGAGTTCAAGCGTCGCTACCAGCATCTGTTTCGGTGACGTCGATGGCCTGGGCTTTCCTGGTCGCTCTGGCCGCCGCCCAGGCGCCGGATCCGAGCCGGTGGCTGGCGCCCGACACAGCCCGCGCGGTGACCCGGGCCCGGAGCGCGCAAGAAGCCTTCGAGTTCGACCGCCGCCGGAGGTTGCCCATCGTAGCGACCAGCTCGGGCCGGTGTGATGAGCGAATCGGACGGTTCTGTTACTGGTACGACGAGCGTGACACCAGCCTCCCCAAGGAGCCCGAGCCGATCAAGATCGCCCGGGCCCGATTGAACGCCAGTCTTGCCTCGGCCCAGAACGACCTCCCGTCCAGCAACTGGTTGGTCGGCCAGCGGATTCGGTACCTCCTCGAGCACCAGGAGCCGGACACCGGGCTGACGGTCGCCGCCCGGTGTGGGGCGGCCCCGTGGTGGTGCAGTGCACTCGCCGGACTGTCGCTCCATATCGCAGAACGATTTGCGGCCGCGGACTCCGCCTTCGAGACAGCCCTGGCCCAGATGCCACCGGCGCTCCGCTGCTCCTGGACCGATTGGACCGTCGTGCTCGAGACCAAAGTGGCCGACCCGATCAAGGCCCTCGACTGCGACCAACGCCGCAGCGCGGCGGACTCACTGTTCGCCCTGGCAAAGCCCCTACTGTCGGAGCCTGGCAACGACCTCCGCACCGAACTCCTGGCCCGTCGCACCATGGCGGCGCTCCACTCCTTTGCCCGGTCTCCCCATTTCATTCCCTGGGGCAAAGACATGGAGGAATTGATGCTGCGGTACGGCTGGTCGACCAACTGGTCGATCGGCGACCGGCCGACCAGTACCTACGAATCCGCGGGGGTCACCGGCCATCAGCGATCGCCGGCGTACCAGTTCTTCCCAACCCATAACGATGTCAAGAGTTGGACCTGGAACCTGAAGCCCGAGCGGGCCCGGTTTCGGTACGCGCCAACCTACGCCGATCAGTTCACCCTCGTCGACGACGCCCAGATTGCCAGATTCCCCCGGGGCGATTCGACCCTGATCGTTGCGGGGGCGGCGGTCGGCCCTGACACTGCCGTTGCTCTGACCGCCGTCGGACCGCCGCAGACCGGCTCCCTAACGGTCCGAGCCGACTCCGCTCGGACGGGGGGCCTGGTGATTCGGATGGCCGGCTCGCCGACCTTAGCCAGCCTCGAGACCAGAACGCGTCGCGGCCGGCAAGTTGCCGTCGCTCGACTGACATTCGAGGCCGCAACCGTCGGGGCACCGCTGGTCGTCTCCGACCCGCTATTCTTCTCCGTGAGCGACGATCTTCCGGAAACTCTCGAGGCTGCCGCTACCAGAGCCCTCACCCGGAGCCAGTTCTCGAGGGAAACGCCGGTCGGGATCTTTTGGGAAGCCACTGGTCGGACTCAGGATTCTCTCGACGTGGCCGTCTCGATCGTTCCGATCCGGCGCGGATTCCTGGGCCGGCTCGGGGAAGGCTTGAGCCTGGTCAAGCGACGCGCCCCGTTAACGCTCCAGTGGCAAGCCCGAGGTGGGGCGTTCGAACTCGACCTCCGCCGCCAGAAACCAGGGAAGTACCTCCTCCGTCTGGAAGCAAAGGCCGGGGCCATGACCGCCACCAGCCAGCGCACCTTCATTCTCCTGCCTTGAGTTCATCGTGCATACCCTTTCGTTGCTGCTGGCACTGTGGCAATCCGCTCCGGCCGATCGCCTCCCGCTCAATCCTGCCGTTACCACCGGCCGCCTGGCGAACGGGGTGCGTTACTACGTCCAAAAGAACACTCGGCCGGAAAAGCGGGCCGAACTCCGGCTGGTAATCAACGCCGGCTCGATCCTCGAAGACGACGATCAGTTGGGGCTAGCCCACTTCGTCGAGCACATGGCCTTCAACGGCACTAAGAACTTCAAGAAACAAGCGCTGGTCGATTACATCGAGCAGATCGGGATGCGGTTCGGCGCTGACCTAAACGCCAGTACCAGCTTCGATGAAACCATCTACCAGCTACTGGTCCCGACCGACAGCGTTCACCTGGTTCGGCAGGGCTTTCAGATCCTCGAGGATTGGGCCCACGGTATCACTTTCGACACCGCCGAGATCCGGAAGGAACGGGGCGTGGTGATCGAGGAGTGGCGCCTTGGCCAAGGGGCCGGCAACCGGATGCAGAAGAAACAGTTTCCGATCCTGTTTCGGGGCTCCCGGTATAAGGATCGGCTTCCCATTGGAACCAAGGAGTCGCTCGAGGCCTTCGACCCTGCGGCGCTGATTCGATTCTATCGGGACTGGTACCGGCCCGATCTGATGGCGGTCGTGGCGGTCGGTGATTTCGAGCCCCGCCAAATCATCCAGCTGATCCGAAGCCATTTCGGCCGGATTCCGGTTAGACGAAGCCGCCGGCCCCGGGTCGAGTACTCGGTGCCCGCCCGCGACTCGACCGCGGTCGCGATTGCGACCGATGCCGAGGCCACCAGCACGTCGGTCGGTGCCTACTACCTCCGCCCTGGAAAGGTCGACCCGAGCCGGGCGGCCTATCGCAAATCACTCGTCGGCGGACTCTATGCGTCGATGCTCGGACAACGGCTGTCGGAGCTGGCTCAGTTGCCGAATCCTCCGTTCATCGGTGCCGGCGGCGGCCCCGGTCGCTTCGTTCGCGGCACCGAGGCCTTTTCCCTCGGCGCGGCGGTATCCGACACCGGCATCGTTCGAGGCCTTGCCGCCGTGTTGACCGAGGTCGAGCGGGTCGATCGCCACGGCTTTACGGCGCCGGAGCTCGACCGGACCAAGCAAGACTACCTCCGGAGCTACGAACAGGCCTTCGCCGAGCGAGACAAAACTGAGTCCGGATCACTGGTCGAGGAATACGTCCAGCTCTTCTTGACCGGTGATCCCTCGCCCGGGATCGCGGCCGAGTTTGCGATGATCAAGCGGCAGCTGCCGGCCATCACGTTAGCCGAGGTCAATCGGGCCGCCCAGGAGTGGCTGACGCTCAAGGACCGGGTCCTATTGGTCAACGCCCCCGACAAGGCGAGTGTCCCGATTCCAACGGAGGCCCAGTTGTTGGGCCTGTTCGATCAGGTCCATCGTTCCGACGTCGCCGCGTATCAGGAGACCGTGTCCGACGCCCCGCTCGTGAGTGAGGCCTTGGTGAGCCGCCCGGTCGTGTCGGAGGCCCGCGACACCGCACTCGGGGTAACTCGGTGGACCCTCAGCAACGGGATCCGGGTCATCGTCAAACCCACCACGTTCAAGGCCGACGAGGTGTTGTTTTCAGGTTACAGTCCCGGCGGCAATTCCCTGGCGCCCGACAGCCTGTTTACCGCCGCGGTGTTCGCAACCCAGCTGGTGTCGCTTGGCGGACTGGCCAATTTCAGTTTGGTTGAGTTGCAAAAGAAGCTCGCGGGCAAGGCCGTGTTCGTGGCCCCGTTCATTGGGGCTTACCAAGAAGGAATCCGGGGGCAGGCGTCGCCGAAGGACCTCGAAACCATGTTCCAACTGACCTATCTCTACTTCACCGCCCCACGACGAGACCCACAGGCGTTTGACGCCTTCAAGAGCAACGCGCGGGCTCAATTGGCCAATCGGGGGGCCAGTCCGGCCTCGGCGCTCCGCGATACCTTGGTGGCCACGATGTCCCAGCATCACCCCAGGAGCCGGCCCCTGGTGCCGGCCATTGTCGATTCGTTTGATCTCGATCGTTCGTTGGGGGTGTATCGCGACCGGTTTAGTGACGCGAGCGACTTTACCTTCGTGGTGGTGGGCTCGCTCACCCTGGATCAAGTGAAACCGTTGGTCGAACGGTATCTGGCGAATTTGCCGGCCACTCGTCGGGTTGAACAGGGGCGGGATATCGGGCTTCGAGCCCCGACCGGCGTCATCGAACGCGAAGTTAAACGAGGAATCGAGCCCAAGAGCCAAACCGAGTTGGTGTTCTCGGGTCCGTTCGCGTTTTCTCGACAGGAGCGATTCCTGCTGCGGAGTCTGGCCGATGTGCTCGACATCAAGCTGCGCGAGCAGCTCCGTGAAGAGCTCGGCGGTACCTACGGCGTCTCCGTCAGCCCGGCGGCAACCAAGATTCCCCGGGAGGAGTACACGCTGAGCGTGAGCTTCGGCTCCGCGCCGGACCGAGTGCCGCAGTTGTTGAGCGCGGTCTTTGCCCAGATCGAC
>JANNQX010000275.1:0-3817 GCA_031400975.1 Gemmatimonadota bacterium | reverse complement strand
GGCGCCGCCGCCTTTCGCGACACCGGAGGACCAGCGGGTGGCGCGGGTGACCGTCGATGTGGTTCAGCGGTCGTTCTCTCACTACGCGTCGCCTACCAAGCTGCTTGACGGGACGGAGCGGCCCAAATTCATGGCGGCGGTTCGGGAAGCGCTGGTGACCACCCAGGCCGAGCTCGACCTTCGCACGCCCGATGAGATCGAGGCGGTGGTGGCCCGAGCAGTCCAGCAACTGGCGCTCCGGACGATCGACATTCCCCGAATCATCGTGGTTCCGACCGGCGAGGTCCGGACCGGGTTTCACGACTTTGACCTCGACACCTCGAAGATTGGCTTTCAGCCGGTCGACAACGACATCCTGATCCAGCATCTCTCGGAGACCAAGCGGGAAACGCTGTCAGGCGGCAGTTCCTGGGTCGATGAGCCTCGGCTTGAAAACTTCGTGGTCCGCGCCTTGGTCGATAAGGCCGACGTGAGCTACGACGATCACGCCGACCTGCTCTACAAGTTGGCGGGGCAGGTTGTGGCCCGGCTGCGCACCTATCTGCCGGACGAAGACGCCGTCAAGAACGTGCTCCAGTTTTACGAGCGGCAGATCGGGGAGTTGGTGCACGCCCAGCTGGCCGACCACTTCTGGGAGGACGCCGTCGGTTACGAGCCCCGGATCAGCGCCGGGTTCGAACCGCTGCCGCGCCAAGCCAGTACGGCCAACCAGGGTGAGCCGGTTCGCGATTTCAAACTGGCGGTGCCCAATCCAAGCCAGATTCGATCGATGCGGTTTGGGTGGTTCAGCAAGTCGATCTACGCCGAGGCGCGGTTCGACGCGGACAACGAGCGCCGGATGGCCATGATCATCGATGCCGCGCCCGAGGTTGTGAAGTGGGCTCGGCTGGCGGGCCCGCCCCCACGAATCGACTGGGGGCCCGGGGCGGGATACGAACCGGACTTCGTGGTCGAGACCGTGGACCGGAAGTATCTCGTCGAGACCAAAGCGGCCAATCAGATGGACGATCCCGAAGTCCTTGCCAAGGCGCAGGCGGCAACGACGTGGTGCCGGCACGCGTCGGCGTACGCGGCGGAACATGGCGGCAAGCCCTGGCTCTACCTCTTGGTTCCAGACGCCGAAGTGACGGCCGCGGCGACGCTTCCGGGATTGGTGGCCCAGTGGAGTCGACCCTGATTCACCCTTACCGCCACGGGGTCCCGGCGGATCTGGCGCTCAACCGAGACCAATCGAAACGTATTTGATGTCGAGGAATTCGTCGATTCCCCAGTGACCGCCTTCCCGGCCGATCCCCGACATCTTGACGCCGCTGAACGGGGCTTGGGCGGTCGAGGGAATCCCGTCATTGACGCCGACGATCCCGAACTCGAGCGCCTCCGACACTTGATAGGCCCGCCGAAGGTCCGCGGTCCACAGATAGGCGGCCAACCCAAACGGCGACCCATTGGCGAGCCTGATCGCCTCGTCCTGGGTCGTGAAGGTGAGCACCGGCGCCACGGGCCCGAAGGTTTCCTCGGTCATCAGCTTCATCGCGGGGCGAATGCCCGTTAGCACGGTCGGCTGATAGAAGAGACCCGACAGGGCCCGGCCGCCGGTCAACACCTTGCCCCCGAGAGCCACGGCGTCCTCGATGTGTTCAACGACCTTGGCGAGGCCGGCTTGATCCACCATCGGTCCGATCTGAGTCGTCCGATCGAGAGGGTCGCCGACCTTGAGTGCGGCCACCGCAGCCGTCAGCCGTTCGGTAAACGCCGGAGCGATCGACTCTTGGACGTAGATCCGATTGGTGCAGACGCAGGTCTGCCCGCCGTTGCGGAACTTGCATGCCATGACCTCGCGCACGGCGGCGTCGAGCGGGGCGTCCTCGAAGACCAGGAACGGGGCATGCCCGCCCAGCTCGAGGGCCAGCCGCTTCATGGTGCGGGCGGATCGCTCGTACAGGTGGACGCCGACCGGGGTTGAGCCGGTGAAGGTGAGGACCCGGACCCGAAGGTCTTCGAGGACGCCCCGCTCGACGCCGCGGTGCGGGAAGTGATGGCGTGCAAGTTCCGTAATGGCGGCCAGACCTGCGTCTGTACCAATCGGATTTACGTCCAAGAATCGATCGCATCGGCGTTCACCGAGCGCCTCACGGCCGCAGTGGCCGCACTCAAGGTCGGCGACCCGCTCGATCCGACGACCCAAATCGGACCGATGGTGGACCAGGCCGGCCTCGCCAAAGTCGTTGAGCATCTCGACGACGCGGTGGCCCTCGGCGGCAAGGTGCTGACCGGCGGCCGAGCCCTGTCGGGCCTCTTCTATCAGCCAACGGTACTGACCGGGATTCGCCCGGCGATGAAGATGATGACCGAGGAAACTTTCGGTCCGGTGGCGCCGGTGCTCACCTTCACGACCCAAGACGAAGCGATCAGGCTCGCCAATGGGTCACCGTTTGGGTTGGCCGCCTATCTCTGGACCGCGGACCTTCGGCGCGCCTATCAGGTGTCGGAGGCGCTCGAGTTCGGGATCGTCGGCGTCAACGACGGCATTCCCTCGACCGCCCAGGCCCCGTTCGGCGGCGTCAAGATGTCGGGCATTGGCCGGGAGGGCGGCCACTGGGGAATCGACGAATTCCTCGACATCAAATACGTTTCGATCGGTCTGGGTTGACAGCCAAATCCGCCGGGACCCCGTGGCGGTAAGGGCGAATCAGGGTCGACTCCACTGGGCCACCAATCCCGGAAACGTCGCCGTGGCCGTCACCTCGGCGTCTGGAACCAGGACGTAGAGCCAGGGCTTGCCGCCATGTTCCGCCGCGTACGCCGAGGCGTGCCGGCACCAAGTCGTCGCCGCCTGCGCCTTGGCAAGGACTTCGGGGTCGTCCATCTGATTGGCCGCTTTGGTCTCGACGAGATACTTCCGGTCCCCGGTCTCGACCACGAAGTCCGGTTCGTATCCTGCCCCGTGCCCCCAGTCGATTCGTGGGGGCGGGCCCGCCAGCCGAGCCCACTTCACCACCTCGGGCGCGGCATCGATGATCATAGCCATCCGGCGCTCGTTGTCCGCGTCGAACCGCGCCTCGGCGTAGATCGACTTGCTGAACCACCCGAACCGCATCGATCGAATCTGGCTTGGATTGGGCACCGCCAGTTTGAAATCGCGAACCGGCTCACCCTGGTTGGCCGTGCTGGCTTGGGGTGGCAGCGGTTCGAACCCGGCGCTGATCCGGGGCTCGTAACCGACGGCGTCCTCCCAGAAGTGGTCGGCCAGCTGGGCATGCACCAACTCCCCGATCTGCCGCTCGTAAAACTGGAGCACGTTCTTGACGGCGTCCTCGTCCGGCAAATAGGTCCGAAGCCGCGCCACGACCTGCCCCGCCAGCTTGTAGAGCAGGTCGGCGTGATCGTCGTAGCTCACGTCTGCCTTGTCCACGAGGGCGCGGACCACGAAGTTTTCGAGCCGAGGCTCATCAACCCACGAACTGCCCCCTGACAGCGTTTCTCGCTTGCTCTCCGAGAGATGCTGGATCAGGATGTCGTTGTCGACCGGCTGAAAGCCAATCTTCGAGGTGTCGAGGTCAAAGTCGTGAAACCCGGTCCGGACCTCGCCGGTAGGAACCACGATGATTCGGGGGATGTCGATCGTCCGGAGCGCCAGTTGCTCGACCGCTCGGGCCACCACCGCCTCGATCTCCTCAGGCGTGCGAAGGTCGAGCTCGGCCTGGGTGGTCACCAGCGCTTCCCGCACCGCCGCCATGAATTTGGGCCGCTCCGTCCCGTCAAGCAGCTTGGTAGGCGACGCGTAGTGAGAGAACGACCGCTGAACCACATCGACGGT
>JANNQX010000274.1:0-4974 GCA_031400975.1 Gemmatimonadota bacterium | reverse complement strand
CCGGCGTTCAGCCGCTTCCCGACCTGGATGTGGCGGAACCGGGAAGTTCACGAATTCGTCGAGTGGCTTCGAAGCTGGAACGCCCTTGTGCCAGACCCGGGCCGCCAAGCGGGCTTCTACGGGCTCGACCTCTACAGTCTCTTCACGTCGGTCGCCGCCGTGCTGCGGTATCTTGACGACGTCGATCCCGAGGCAGCGGCTCTTGCCAGACGCCGCTATGGGTGCCTCAGCCCCTGGGAACGCGATCCCGCGGTCTACGGTCGGGTGGCTACCACGGGCCGATACCAGACCTGTGAAGGGCCGGTCACCCAGATGCTTCGCGACCTGCTGGCCCGCCGGCTCGACTATGCCGTCCGGGACGGGACCCGGTTTCTCGATGCGGCCCAAAATGCCCGGCTCGTCGCCAATGCCGAACGGTACTATCGCGCGATGTACTACGGCCGGGCCGACTCGTGGAACCTCCGCGACCGTCACATGTTCGATACCCTCGAGATGCTGTTGTCGAACGGGGGCCCGGAAGCAAAAGCGGTGGTCTGGGAACACAACTCTCACGTCGGGAACGCGGCCGCCACCGAGATGAGCGCTCGGGGCGAATTCAATGTCGGTCAGCTCTGCCGGGAGCGGTTTGGACGGAGCGCCTATATCGTCGGTTTTGGCACCGACCACGGGACCGTCGCCGCTGCCTCGGACTGGGACGCTCCGATGCAGGTCATGGATGTCCGACCCTCCCACGCCGAAAGCTACGAACGTCTCTTCCATGACGCCGGGGTTCCGGCGCTGCTCCTTCCGATCGGACCGTCCGCCCGAGCTGATGTCATTGCCGAGTTACGACCTCCGCGACTCGAGCGGGCGATTGGGGTGATCTACCGGCCCGAAACCGAACTGCAAAGTCACTACTTCCAGGCCGTCCTGCCCGATCAGTTCGATGAGTACATCTGGTTCGACGACACCCGGGCGGTCGCGGCCCTTCCCGCCGTCAGGCTCGAAGGTATTCCAGACACCTATCCGTTCGGGCTCTGAGTACCGTTGAAGCAGCAGGCGGCTACCAGTCGTCGGCCCGGAGGTAGGCGTCAATGACTGCCCGCTCACCCTCCTTGCCAGGGCGGGAATTCCCATGCTCCATCCCCAGGACGCCCTGGTATCCCTTCGACGCCAAGTGGCGGAACACGTTCCGGTAGTTGACCTCCCCGGTCCCTGGTTCGTCCCGGCCCGGATTGTCGCCGATTTGGACGTAGGCAATCTCGTCCCACGCCGCATCGATGTTCGGGATCAGGTTGCCCTCGGTGATCTGCTGGTGGTAGGCGTCAAAAAGGATCTTGCACGCCGGGCTCGCCACGGCCTTGCAGAGGGCGTAGGCCTGCGGCGTCTTGGTCAGGATCATCCCGGGATGGTCGTGCAGGGTGTTGAGCGGTTCGAGGACCATCGTGAGGCCGTGCGGCTCGAGGATTGCCGCGGCCCGCTTGAGCGACTCGATCAGGTGGGCGGTCTGATACTGGAGGTCGAGCCGGGCGTCCACGTGGCCGGGGACGACCGTCATCCACCGGGCTCGGACCCGTTTGGCCACCTCGACGGATTGCTGGATTTCGGTGAGGAACTGCGCCCGGTGGGCCGGTTCACCGCCGGCGAGCGTGGGTTTGTCCCAACCGATGGTGTGGGCGACGAACACCCCCATCCGAATGTTGAGCCGCTCCATGGCGCCTGCGATCCGCTCCTGCTCCGCGAGCGGGCGCTCTCGCATGCCGTTGTCTTCGAGCGCGCGAAAGCCTTCGGCGGCCATGAACTCGAGCTGGGCGACCAGGTCCGGGCCGGCGTGGGCCCGGAACATCCCGAAATGCGGCGCATAGCTCAACTGGAACGGCCGGGCCTTGGGCTGTCTGTTAGGCAGCCGGGGCAGGGAGACCATGGTGGCGGCGGCGGCGCCCACGAAGTGTCGGCGGCGCATCTCAGCCCTCTCCGAACTGGCGGTCGACCTTGGTGCGGCCGGGCATCGGCACCGGCGAGACCGCCAAAGGTCCGAGCTGAATCATGCCCGGTGGAGTCAAACTTTGGGGCGAGATCAACAAGTCGGCCCAGTTGATGACCTGCCCGGTGTAGGCGGCCTCGCGAACCATGATCGCGGTGAGAGTGCTTTCGGCGACTTGGCGACCTTCGTTGAGCGGGGCGCCGGCCCGAATGCTGGCGATCAAGTCGATATGCTCCTGAACGTACGGATTGGGTTTGGCGCCCTGGTAGGTGAATGGTGAGGCGCCGGTAATCGACCCCGACGGATCCGTGGTCCCCTTGGTCCCTTGAAACTGCTCCCCGACGTGATCTTCGCACCCATCGATCTGGCGGCACATGCTGGCCACCCGGCCACCGTTCGGATACTCGAGGTGAACAGCGAAATGATCGAAGATGTGGCCAAACTCAGGTCCGGTCCGCCATTGGCGGCCCCCGGTGCCGACTGCCTTGACCGGGTGACCCCCCATGACCCAGTTGGCGACATCCAAGTTGTGAATGTGCTGCTCGACCACATGGTCACCGGATAACCAGGCGAAGTAGAGCCAGTTCCGGATCTGCCACTCGATGTCGGACCATTCCGGCTTCCGGGCCGCGTGCCAGAGGCCGCCTTGATTCCAGTAGACTTGGCCCCCGACGATCTCGCCGATCGCGCCCTGGCGGATCCGTTCGATGGTCGCCCGATAGGCCGGGTCGTGGCGCCGCTGGGTGCCGGCGACGATGGCGAGCCCTTTCTTCTGGGCCAGGTCTGCCGAGGCCATGATGGAGCGCACGCCGGTGGGGTCGACGGCGACCGGCTTCTCCATGAACACGTGTTTGCCCGCTCCGATGGCGGCCTCGAGATGGCGGGGCCGAAAACCGGGGGCGGTGGCCAGGATCACCAGGTCGACCCCGGAGTCGATGACCCGCTGATAGGCGTCGAAACCGACGAAAGCATGGCCATCATCGAGCGTGATCTTGGCCGCGATCGCGGGGTCCTCGGCGGCCACCTTGGCAAGATTCTGGCGACACGACGCGACCCGATCCGCGAAGATGTCGCCGACAGCCACCAGCCGGACTCCCTCGTTACCTCGAAGACAGTCGTGGGCGGCCCCGGTACCGCGACCGCCGCAACCAATCAGTCCGATCCGCAAGGTGGCGGCGGATTCCCACGGCCAGGCGGTCGCCGGCTTGGCGACCGTCAGCGCCGCGGCGGCGCCGACAGAGGCCTTCACGAATTGACGTCGGTTCGGATCGACAAAAGGGGTCATGAGAGATGCCTCGGTAACACGTTAGGGTTCGCGAACTATTCGGAAACCGACGAAGGGCCCATCGCTGAGCCACCAGTTGCTCTTGGGAATCTGCGGGTCCCGCTCATTCCAACTGGATTGCTGATTCATCCGGGCTGCTGGTCCAACCAGTCCGAGGGCGTCGCGCCACGAGCCGCCCCTCACCACCAACCGGCCGTCGGCGGTGGTGACCCATTCGGCCACGTTGCCGAATAGATCGGACACTCCGAGACGATCGGCGCCCCGGGAACCGCCGGGGTGGGTCGTCCCTCCCGCGTTGCCGACATGCCAGGCAAGATCGCCGATTTGGGCGGGTGATGCCATCGGCGCGCCGAGGTCTGCCGCCCGTTGCCATTCAGCCTCGGTCGGCAATCGGTACCGCTTCCCGGTGACCACGGAAAGCCACCCGCAGAAGGCCTCCGCCGCGGCGCGGGTGACGCTGATGACCGGGAAGCCGCGGTGGCCGAAGCCGTAGTCGGGATTGCCATACGGTTTGGATGGGCCGGCCACCGCGTCGGCGCCGGCCGGTGAGTATCGGGGCGATGGCTGCCGGCTCAGCGTGAACGCGTCGTAGGCGTCCCAGAGCACTTCAGTGCGACCGAGCCAGAACAACTTGACCAAGGTCGAGTCGGTCTGGCCCGGCAGCCGTACCGGTCCGCCCGGCACCTGGACCAATTCGAATCGGACCAGCGTTCCAGGGATGCTGTCGGCGCTGACGGCCTGAGCCCGGGCCGGGGCGGCGAGAAGCATTCCGATGCCGACGAGCCGGGTCGTACGTAGGAAGAAATCGGGCCCGGCCGAGCCGATTACTTTGGACTCGCGAATGTTCACCGCTGCCTCGTTGTTCCTGTTGATGGCCGGAGCCGCTCAGGGCCCCGCCCGCTTCGTCTACTCAGAAATCCACCTGGGTGTCGAGGTGAGGCTTACCGGGTACGCTCCGGACGATAGCACCGCGCGGTCCGCCGCGCGAGCAGCCTTCGCCGAGGTGGCTCGGCTTGATTCGATGATGTCCGACTACCGAGCCTCAAGTGACGTTGCGGCGATCGCCCGCGCCGCGCCGGGTTGGGCCGTGGTGGGCCGGGAAACGGTGGAGGTCATCAGGGTGGCCCTCCGGATCGCGGCCCGTGCTCGGGGGGCGTTCGATCCGACGATTGGCCCGCTGGTCACCCTGTGGCGAGCGAGTCGTTCGACCGGGCGACTCCCGTCCGCCGAGGCGATCCGAGCGGCGAAGGCGTTGACCGGGTGGCGGGCGGTCGAGGTCGATGAGGAACGCCGCGCCATTCGGTTGCGACACTCGGGGATGCGGTTGGATCTGGGCGGTGTGGCCAAGGGGTACATCATTCAATCGGCCCTTGGGGTTCTCGCCCGCCACGGGGTGGCGTCCGCGATGATCGAGGCGGGCGGAGACCTGGTCGTCTCCGCGGCGCCGCCCGGTACCGGGGGTTGGCGAATCGACCTGGCCATCAGCGACGAGGGTCTTCGGCGGCAAGCCAGGGCCCTGACCAACGCGGCGGTCGCCACCTCGGGAACGGGCGAGCAATTCGTCGAGATCGGCGGGCGCCGGTACGCCCACCTGATCAACCCGCGGACCGGGCTCGGGCTGACCGACCGGGTGACCACGACGGTGATCGGGCTGGACGCCGCCCTGGTCGACGCGGTGGCGACCGCGGCTAGTGTGCTTGGACGTCGGCAAGGACGGGACTTCATT
>JANNQX010000273.1:0-5110 GCA_031400975.1 Gemmatimonadota bacterium | reverse complement strand
CGAACGCGACCCGGCTCCCGTCCGGCGACCACGCGAATGACCCCACCGTGAAGGCAGTACCTTCGGTCAACCGGGCCGGCTTCGGCAGCGCGGTTGAGTCACCAAACCACCGGGCCGGATCAGCATCCAGTACCCAGAGGTGCGTCATCCGGTAGTCATTCTCTTCGGCAAAGAAATCTCCGTAGAGCTTCTTCGTCTTCTCCGCCGCATCACTCTCGGGCTCGCCGGCCGCCAGCGCGATCATGCCCCCCGCCGGCGACCACCGATAGTCCGACACCCCGTCCTTGAGCGACGTCAACCGGACCGCCTCACCGCCGGAAGCCCCGATGACATAGAGCTGTTGCCGCTCGCCCCGATCGGCCAGAAACCCGAGCCACTTCCCATCCGGCGACCACCGCGGCGTGGTACTACTCCCCTTCGCCGTCCGGGTCAACTGGATCGACCCTCCTCCCTGACGCCACAGCCACACTTCGGTGTCGAACCGGTTTTCCGCCCAGTCGGTGGTCCGAATGGTGTACGCCACCGCTTTCCCGTCCGGCGAAATCGCCGGCGAGCCGACGTTCTGCAAACTGATCACATCCCGGAAACTCGGCCCCGGTACCTGGGCCGCCGACACCGCCGCACTGACCACCAATCCCAACACCGTCGCTGACGTCCGCATCATCGCTGCCCCCAATTCTGGCCTCATGATCCCCCCAATAAACGCCCCAAAGCCCCGAGCGCCGCCCTACCGCCGAGGCCGCCGGCCCCGCCGCGGCGGCCGAGCCCCGCGTGCCGAGTGCCGAGCCGCCGAGCCCCTAGCACCAGGGCTCTTCAGCAGTGCCTTCAACATCCCGAGAGTCTCGGCCTCGACGGGCGGATCCTCGCCCCGAAGCACCTGGAACCGAAGCGGCCGGTCGATCGCCGGCAAGTCGTCGTCCGTCATCCGGCGTGCCTGACCCTCTCGCAACCGAAGCCGGGCAACACCCACCCCACGATCAACATCGTACTCGATTGCGGTCGCGTCACCGAACAGCCGCACGGTCGACGGCAAGCGATCCAAAGCCACCCGTTCGGCAACGGCGATGTTGTCAGCCGGATCAAGCTCCAAACGGCGTTTCGGAAACTCCGCCCAGCTCGCCACCCCGTCGAGCTGGACGGCCACCGCGCGACGGACCGCTTCGGGGCTCGCCCCGGTCAGGAGCCCCCCTGACCGGCGCCAGTACTCATCGAGTTCCCCCGCGGCCCGCCGAATCTTGCCTTGGTCCGGGTGGTTGATGCTCCCGTCGATCACTCCATCGATCAGCGCATCCATCGCAATCGGGCGGAGGGCCTCTGGAATCGGGTCCGGCAGGGGTTCCTGCAGGGTCTCGAGATCAAACCCGAAATACGACAAGGTGTGGCAGACCAGGAGGCGTTGATGCTTCCGGGAGCCGCTCACACTCACCCGGGCCTCGCCCCGCTTCGCGTACTGGCGGACCTGATCGTACGAGATGGTCGTTCCTTCGACCGAGGCCCGCGGCACCCCGAACCGGTCCGCGAAGAACCGAAGTGATCCCGCCACCGCGCCCCAGGATCCCGCAAACGACCGCTTTCCGATCCGGGCCTCCTGGCCATCGGCCGTCCGCTCATCGATCACTAGATCGAACGGCATCACCCGCGCCACGAGATCGACGAACTGAGCCTTGAGCTCCTTGCTGACGTACGGGAGACCCCGAGGCAGTTTCAATTCGAGCGAGCGATAGACCGAGGCCATGCCCATGGCGGCATCCTCAATCGCTTTCACCAGCACCCCCCGCTCCAGAGCCCATTCGACAATCCCTTCTTCGAACCCGTGCCGTTCGAGACCATGAACCTCGCCCAACACGCCGAACCGGTTGACCGCTTCGGCATAGATATTGTACGCCGTTAGGTGATCGCTGCCCTGGATCGCCACCCCTCGAAGATCGCGCTCCTCCCGGGTCATCCGATGAGTCGACTCGACCGCCGATGCTACCGCCAAAATAGGAGCCAGCTCCGGCTCGCTGCTGACCAACAACTCCCCCCACGATCGCTCCACCGGCATCGCCTCGACTTCCCGACCGTACTTCGTCAGCCGGCCTCCGGCAATCAGGCCGCGTTCGGTCAGCAACGCCACCGATTTTCGATAGGCCAATCGGTCGAGCGGTATCGGCAACTCGAGATCAGCCGCATCGACCCCCATGGCGGCGCAGGTCAGCGCGACTCGCTCGGCATCGCCCGCCAATTGAAACTCCGGCGGGGTTGGGCGGAGATCCTCGAACCGAAGCGGCCGGTCCGACAGAATGGTCACTTCGCCGTTGGCCACCCGGCCATGGACCCGGCCCGCCATCTGGAGGATTTCGTTGGCACCCAGGTACAACCGGTGCAGCACATTCCGCCCCCGGTCGACGACGTTCCCATACCGGGCGTCATAGATCACCACCGTATCGAGACCCGGAATGTTGAGCGCCGATTGCCCCGCCGCTGTCATGGCCAGCAGGAACGGCTTGTCAACCTGGCCCTCAAGAAACGGGCGAATGACTCGAATCGGTTCGCCGCCGTGATAGAAAGCCGCCGTAAGTTTGGGCCACTTCGCCCCCAGCTCTGCCGCCAGCCGTTCCACCTCGGCGCGGGTCGGGACGAACACCGCGACCCCGCGCCGCTCCCGGACCAGCCGCTTGATGGTCCGGTCGTCGAAGAACTCGGCGGTATCCTTGGCCAAGACGTGGACTCGCGCCTTCAGCTCCGGATCGAACGCCGAAGTTTCGAGGACATGATCGCTCTTGAGGTAGCTGGCGTAAAAGGTCGGGTCGACCGTCGCACTGAGCCAGATGAACCGACAACCGGCCCGCTTGCCAAGGGCCAAGCACAGCTCGAGCTCGGCCGAGGTCTGATGGATTTCATCGACGACCAGCGTATCCGCCGCCGTGATCAGCTCATCCTGAAACCACCGCCGGGCAATCCCGGTGGTGACCACGATCACATTCCAAAACGGGGTCTCGGGCGTCGCCTCCCGCTCCCGGTTCACCACCCCGTAGCGGAGGCTCTCCCCGAGGATCGCCTCGGCAAAGAGTCGAACCGAGAGGGTCTTCCCCGTCCCCGTTCCAGCCACAATCCCAAACCCCTTCCGCGCTTCCGCCCACTCAATCAGTTCCTTGCCGTGCTCCCGAATCAGCAGGGTCTCGAACGTCGAGCCAAGCGCCAACTCGATCGTCTCGCACGCGGCCCGGGTCGGGGCAATCACGATGACCCGGCCTTTGGGCCGGGCGGCCCGATACGCGGCCGGATCGGGGGGAAGGTGATGGTCCCTGGTCGGTCGCAACCGCTAGGGCTCCACTTCGACGACCATCTCGATCTCAACCGAGAGGTTCCTCGGCAGCGATCCCATCCCAACGGCGGAGCGCGCGTGCTTGCCGCGGGGCCCGAACACGGCCACCATCAAATCCGAGAATCCATTGATGACCTCGGGTTGCTCGGCGAACGAGTCCACCCCGTTCACCATGCCCAGCACCTTGATGATCCGCTTCACCTTCTTGAGGTCGCCAATCTCCGCCTTGAGGGACGCCAAGAGGTTGATCCCGACATTCCGGGCGGCCTCGTTGCCCTCTTTCACGGTCAGGTCGCGCCCGAGCTTGCCGGTGGCCGTTTTGCCCCACGGCTGGGCCGGCCCGTGGCCGGACAAGAAAACCAGGTTGCCGGTCCGCACCGTCGAAACGTAGTTCGCCAAGGGTGCTCCAACGACCGGTAAAGCGATCCCAAGCTCCTTGAGCTTGGCCTCGGGGTCGGATTGGGCCTGAAGCTGGCCGACGGACACCGCGGTGAGGAGCACGAAGCTGCGGAGGCAACGCATCATGTGGAGTCCGAGATGATGGGGTCCGGGAATCCTACTACCCTGTGCCTGCCGGGCCAAACCAGAGCTATGTTAGACCATGTCCAAAGGCCGATTAGAAGCATTTAGCGATGGCGTGATTGCCATCATCATCACGATCATGGTACTCGAGCTCAAGGTACCTCACGATCCATCCTGGAGCGCCCTGTTCGCGCTCGGCCCGGTGTTCGGGAGTTATGTCCTGAGCTTCGTTTTCATCGGGATCTACTGGAACAACCATCATCACATGCTCCAGGCCGCCCGGCAGGTCAGCGGAGCAAGTCTATGGGCCAACCTTCACCTCCTGTTCTGGCTCTCTCTGACTCCGTTTGCGGCCGGCTGGATGGGAGAGAATCACTTCGCTCAGTTGCCGGTGGCGCTCTATGGCGTGATTCTACTCATGGCGGGCGTGGCCTACTTCATCCTGACCCGGGCTTTGGTTGCCCACCATGCCCCGGACTCCCCGCTGGTGGGGGCCGTCGGTAACGACGTGAAAGGCCGGATCTCACTAGTCCTGTATGTCGCGGCGATTCCATTGGCATTCGTGAATCGTTGGGCCGCGGTCGCCATCTATGTTATCGTGGCGTTAATGTGGCTCGCCCCAGACCCCCGAATCGAACGCGCCCTCAAGGAAAAGCCATGAAGACCCGCCTTCTCGTCCTAATCCTGCTCATGGCCTGCCGACCAGCCACCATTCCACCGGCGGCCGCGGACAGGCCGGACGAAAAGACCGCCGTCGAAGCCGTACTCCGGCAGTGGTACGTCGCCATCAATACCCACGACTCAGCCGGGGTTGCCGCGCCGCTGCTTCCGGCATTCTTCATTTTCGAGGATACCACCCGGATTGAGAGGGACGACCTGATCCAGGCCATCGTCGGTGGCTTCAAGGCCGGCAGCCAAACAGCGGAGATGTCGGCCTTCCGCACCGAAGTTCGGGGCAACGTCGCGTGGACCAGCTTCCGAAACGACGAAGTATGGACCCCGACGACAGGCAAGCCGGACTCCCTGCATTTTCTGGAGTCGGTGGTCTTCGAAAAGCAGAATGGACGCTGGATGATCGAACGGTACCATGCCACCAAGATCAATCGGACCCTGACCCCTTAGAGAATCCAATTCGCCCCAATCAGCAGCCGGTGGGGCCCTTGCCGGCCGCCTCCAGAAGTTCGACGAGGTCTTTGACCGTCTCCCGGCCCCGATCCTCAAGGTACCACGCCATTTTGGCCTTCTGGAAATCGTCGTCCGGTAGTATGGGCTTGTTGGTAG
>JANNQX010000272.1:0-7574 GCA_031400975.1 Gemmatimonadota bacterium | reverse complement strand
GCGCTCATCACATCCGGGCGGAGCGGCGACGCCGGCCCGCGGCCCAGCGCGTTGACGCGGCTGATGGCAACCGCCGAATCAGCGATGACCTTGCGGAGGGCGGCCTCGACGTCGTCCGGCTCGTCCTCCGGGAGGACTCGGCAGTTGATCGTCGCGGCCGCCAACTGGGGCAGCGCGTTCATCGCATGCCCGCCCTCGAGCATCGTCGCCACGCAGGTGGTGCGGAGGGTGGCATTCCACGGCGTCGACGAGCGGGCCACTCGGAGCATCGCCTCGCGTGAACCCGCCGCGACCCGGTCGAGATCGGCTCGGACGGCTCCGGTTTCGGTCTTCGCCATCTGCTTGAAATAGACAGCGGTCACCTCGTTCGTCTTCAAGGGAAAGCTGAATCGCGACAGCCGGTCGAGCGCCCCGGCGAGCCGATAGATGGCGTTGTCGGCTACCGGAAGCGAACTGTGGCCGCCCTTGTTCAGGACTTCGAGCCGGAACCCGAGCACGTACTTCTCACTGACCTGGATGTCGTTGGCGATCCGCTTGCCGTTCACCGACTCGCCCCAGCCGCCCTCGTTCAGGGCATACTCGGCGTCGATCCAGTCGCGATGGTTCTTGAGCAGCCAGTCGGCCCCGTTGTACGGGCCCCCGCCCTCTTCGTCGGCCGTTAGGGCCACGATGATGTCGCGGTCGGGTGTGAAGCCCTCCTTCCGGTACTGGATCAAATTGGCGATCCAGACCGCCGCTTGGGCTTTGTCGTCGCCGACCCCGCGCCCGTAGAAATAGCCGTCCTTTTCGGTGAGTTGGAACGGATCCACGGTCCAGTCTTCGCGCTTGGCTTCGACGACGTCGGTATGGGCCAGGAGCAGCAGCGGCTTCTGTCGACCACTCCCCCGATAGCGAACGACCAGATTCATCTTGTTCGGATGGGCGCCATCGACGTGGATATCACCATCCGGAAACCCGGCGGCCTTGAGCCGGGCTACGGCGGCTTGGACCACCGGGGTGGTGGCACCGGTGCTGAAGCCGGAGTTGACGGCGATGAATTCCTGGTAGATCGCGCGGACCAGGGCTTGTTCCGGAGCCGGCCGGGTCACCTGCGCCCTCACGGGGGAGGAAACGAGCGGCACCAGGATCGAGCCGATGAGGACGAACGGTTTCATGATTGGCTTCCGGTGGATGGGGCGTCACCCGCAATCTCGCCGAGGATCCGGGACCCGGGAAGGGGCGCGGATTCCGAACTGACCGGAGAGCTGGATCGGGGGAGTTACGCCGGGAAGGCTCGACCCGGAACACAGGCCTTGAGCAGCCCCTCGATCGGGACCACCCCAATCGTCCCATGTCGCTCCGGTACCGACACCGGCGCGGCCAGGATCAGTTCACTGGCCGGATAGCGTTCCCCAAACGCCCGAAGACCGCGAAACACCGAGCCTGTCAACCCGGTCCCGTGTTTCACCTCGATCGCGATCAAGCGGTCGGGTGTCTCCACCACGAAGTCGACTTCGGTGCCTAACGATGTGCGCCAGGTAGCCAGGCGGGCTCCCGGCGCGTGAGCCACCCAGGTCGCGAGGTGGTGGAACACGATCCCTTCCAGGGCTTCCCCAAGCGCCGGTCCCAACGATTCACTTCGCCCGAAGAGCAAACCCATCGCCAGTCCGCTATCCGTGAAGTAGAACTTGGGATGCTCGGCGAGATCACGGGTGTTCGGGGCTCGTCCGTACACCGGCAACAGCGCGGCCAGATGCATATCCCGCATCAGATCGAGGTAGCCCACCGCGGTCTTCCGACTCACCTGGGCATCGGCGGCCAGCGTGCTCATGGTCAGGACCCGGCCGTGGCGAAGGGCGAACTGCCGGAGCGCCATGGCCCACGAGTCGAGGTCACGAACCCGTGCTTCCTGGGCGATCTCGCGCTCGACATAGGTCGCCAAATAGGCCGAGAGCTGGGTGGCTGGATCGGCGGCGCGAACGATTTGGGGCAGCAGCCCATATCGGCAGGCCGACTCGAGGTCGAAGGCCGCGCCGAGATCCGCGGCGAGAAAGGGCGGCATCACCCGGAGGACAGCGCGGCCCCCGAGCAACGAGTAGCCGGCTCGTTCGATGGCTCGGGCTCCGGACCCGGTCATCAGGATCGGCCGACGTTGGTCCAGCTCGAGCACCTGGTGAATGACGTCGAGCAGTTTGGGCAAGCGCTGGATTTCGTCGATCACCGTCCACTCGCCGAGTGGCACCGCGTCGAGGATCGTTCGAAGGCGGCTTGGCTGTTGCCGCAACTGC
The DNA here is from genome assembly GCA_031400975.1 of Gemmatimonadota bacterium. Taxonomy (GTDB): domain Bacteria; phylum Gemmatimonadota; class Gemmatimonadetes; order Gemmatimonadales; family GWC2-71-9; genus SHZU01. The sequence continues at coordinate 5,307 of JANNQX010000272.1, read as the reverse complement.
CGATAGACCGCGTCGTCGCGAAGGTCGACGGTGGTTGCGGTCGGGAGCGTAAGCCGGGCCCAGGTCGACTTACCGGAGCCTCGAAGTCCAAAGAGGAAGGTCGGCAGGTGGGCCGGTGGGGGCAGATGGCGGGTTAGGAGCGGTGCCATTGAACGACAATATACCGTCAAATGGACAAAAAACAATGATATTTGTACCTCAACGGTCCAGCATGGCATCAGTTAGGTAGTTATTTGTCGAGTTATCAAAGTTTGATAATTTCGCTAATATCGATATAGTTTCGTCCGCCAATGAACCCAGTCGAGAACCCTTTCGCCCCGGGCGCGGGAAGCCGCCCGCCTGAACTGGCCGGCCGAGACGAGCTTCGCGAAGAGTGCGGATCGCGCTCGAACTGGTTCGCCGCAGGCTTCCGGCAAGGAGCGGCCTGATGGTGGGGCTCCGAGGCGTCGGCAAGACCGTGTTGCTGGACCAGATCCGGCAAGATGCGGAATCCGCCGGCATCCACACGATCCGGATCGAAGCCCCGGAACGGCGATCGCTGCCGGCGCTCCTGGCACCGCAGCTCCGGATCGCGCTGCTCCGCCTCTCGAAGACCGAGCGGGCCCGTGATCGGGCCATTCGGGCCCTTCGAGGCTTGACTGGCTTTGCCCGGCGCCGGCCTGCCGCAGCTTCGCGGTCAGATGGGCCGGGCCAAGTCCTATGCAGAGCGGTTGTTCGACTTTCCAGTGGTCGGGCCCCTCCCACCGGCCGCGGCGCGGATCGCGATCGAGCGGCCTGTGGCGGCCCATGACGTGGTGTTCACCGAAGCCGCCATCGCCGCCGTTCTCGACCAGACGCAAGGGTATCCGTATTTTCTGCAGGAGTGGGGCAAGCACGCCTGGGATACGGCTTCAGTCTCGCCGATTACGGCCGAAGACGTCGAGGAAGCCTCGGTCTCGGCGGTCGCGGCGTTGGACGAAAGCTTCTTCCGGGTCCGGTTCGATCGGATGACCCCAGCCGAAAAGCGTTATCTACGGGCGATGGCGGAGTTGGGACCGGGCCCCCATCGGTCGGGTGACATTGCCGAGCGCGAGCGATAGTCGCAGCTCGCCTGGACCGGACCGACCGCCTGCTCTGCCTGCTCTGCCTGACCAATCAGATTCACAAACCGTTGCCTCCATTGCTATTATAATGTTACGACGGTAGTATTTCGACGATGCCTATCTCGACCAGAGTCGATCACCACTCCCGCCGCCGCGAGGTGGCCCGGGCGGCCTGGAAAGTCATCCAACGCAAGGGTCTCGACCGAAGCGGCATTCGCGACATCGCCGATGAGTTACACGGCACCGTGTCCACCGTGACCCACTACTTTCGCACCCGGGACGAGTTGATCCGATTCGCGTGCGACGAAGTCTTCGTCGCCTCCCGGGCCCGGCTCGGGGAACTGTTCGAACGCCAGCACGGCCTCGCCGGCCTTGAGCAAGTCCTCCTCGCCGGCCTGCCGGTCGAGCCGGGCCGGGAAATCGGCTGGGAGGTATGGATCGCGTTTCTCGGCCACGCGATCGGCCGGCCCGAGGCCAGGGCGCAGGAAGCCGACCGGGAGCGAGGGCTCCGAGACATGCTCGCGGGGCACCTGAGCGGTCTCCAACGCCAAGGCGACATCCCCACTCGTTGTGACGTGCCGGTAGAGGCCGATCTTCTGGCGGCTCTGCTCGACGGGTTGGGCCTGGGCCGGATCTTCCAGCCGGACCGCTACACGAGCGACCGAGTCGCTCTGCTGCTGCGGAGCCACTTGCAGCAGCGTTTCGACTATCAACCGCGGTAGCCCGATGCGACTGTCCACCGCGCTGGCCCGCTTCGTTTGGTCGATTCCGATCGGCGTCGGCCTCGCGGGGTGCGCCTCGCGCCCGAGATCTGACGACGGCACCGCCGTCACCGAGATGACGATCGACCCGGCCTACGGCCCGCGACCCACGGCCCCTCCGCGAGGGATCACCGCCGACAGCGTGGCCGATTTCTTCGCCCAGCACATCGCGACGGCTTTCGAGGAGGCCGGGGTCGGCGGCGGCGTGTTCGTGGTCGTCAAGGACACCACCGTGATCTTCGGGCGCGGGTTCGGCTCGGCCGATCGGGAGGCGGTGCGGCCGGTCGACCCGGCCACGACCCTCTTCGCGATCGCCTCGGTGTCCAAGACGTTCACCGCCACCGCCCTGATGCGCCTCAAGGACCGCGGTCTCCTCACCCTCGACGACGAGTTAACGAAAAAGGCCCCGGGCCTCCGGCTGCCGCTCCGGTTTGCCGAGCCGATCCGGGTCAAGCACATCCTGACCCATTCGACGGGATTCCCCGACGACTACCTCGACGTCTTCTCCACCGATCCGAAGCGTTTCTCCGCCTCGCTGACCCGGGAAATCGAGCGGAGCGCCCGGCCCCAACTCGCCCCGCCCGGCCGGCTCATCTCCTACACCAATCTCGGATTGGCGTTCGGCGGGGCGATCGCTGAGGCGATCACCGGCAAGCCGTTCCACCAGGTGATCAAAGAGGAGGTCTTCCGGCCGCTCGAGATGCGGGCCTGGATCCCCCTGGCGGACGATCCGCTCCCGGCCGAGTGGTCGCGCGATCTGGCGGTGGGCTACGACTACGACGCGTCCTCCAAGACGTTCATCCGGCTGCCCGAGGTGTACGGCAGGCTCTCCGCGGCCGGCGGCGTTCGCGCGACGGGCCTCGCCATGGCCAACTACATGATCATGCACCTCGGAGGGGGCGCCTGGAGGGGGCAACCCTATCTGCAGCCGGCGACCCAGCTCGACATGCTGGCACCGCACGCCCGCGCCAACCCGAGGACGCCCGGGTTCGGCTGGAGCTTCCAGGAGAGTATGTGGCGGAACGTGTGGTACACCGGGCACGGGGGCGACCACTACGGGACCGATACCGACATGATCCTGCTGCCGGAGCATCGGGTCGGCTACTTCCTGTCGTTCACCGGCGGATCCGGCGCCTTCCAGCAGTCGGTGCTCGATCGCTTCATGGAGCGGGCCTTTCCGGAGGCCGAGCCGATTCCCCCGGCGCCGGACTCGGGCGGTGCCAAGGCGCCGGTCGCGGATTATGCCGGCACCTATCACGGCTTCCGGAACCAGGGCAGCGACGCGATGGCGATGCTGTGGCCGTTCCTCTCCGAGTGGCATGTCAAGCCGAACGGCGCGGACGAAATCCTCTTCACCAGCCCCGAATTCAATTACCTCGGCGGCCACGTCAGGTACCGACAGGTCACGAAGGACCTGTTTCGCAAGGTTCCGGGCCAAGTCGACGGCGCGATCCAGAACGACTATCTCTCGTTCACCCGGGACCCGACCGGCCGGATCGCGACGCTGTTCGTCGGTTACGGCAACAATCCAATCGGCCTGATCAAGGTGCCGGCCTGGCGGTCCAGCTCGGCCATCGCCCTCCATCTTGGCATCGTGTTCGGAGTCTTCGCGTTGGTGGTGGTGCTGGGCCCACTGGTGGCCGTCGCGGGGTTACTTGGAAAGCGCCCGCCGGCGGAACCTTCGGTCCGGCGGCGGCGCCGGCTCCAGTGGCTCATCGCGGCGCTCGCGGTCGGGGGAGCCGGGTGGCTCGGGGCTGGGATGGCGAACGGGGGCAGCTGGGCGCCGCTGTTCGGGTTCGACGCCCTCGGCGCGCGCCCGGCATTCTACCTCTTGTTCGCCGCCATGATGCTTGGGCTGCCCCTCACCTGGTCGACCATCCGATCGGCCCGGGCGTTCGACCTCCTGTTCCTGGCGGTAGTGGCGCTTTATGTGATCGCCATGTTCCGGTTCTACCTGGTGGCGGAAGTGTTCGCCTAACAGATGCCCCACGACTCCCGTCTCCCGGGCCGGCCCGTGGTGGCCCCGTGCTGAAGACGACGCTCCGGATCGTCGGGGGCCTGCTCCTCTTGCTGATCGCCGGTCTCGGCCTTGGCTACCTCAGGGTCGGGATGCGGGGTGCGCCATTGGTGTCCGCCGACCCGTCGATTCCTTTGGTCGAGGTCGATTGTGGCCGGGGATTGCGAGGGGCCCGTTGCGGCATGGTCAAGGCGCCGCTCGATTACGACGCGCCCGGCGGCGAGCAGATCGACGTCTTCTCCGCGTACTTCTCGGTCCGGGGGGTCCGTCCCGACCGGCGGCTCTCGCTCCAGTTGATCGGGGGCGAGCCGGGGCAACCGCTGTTGCAGAGCCTTCGCGACGTCCCGATGTGGATCTTCCAGCTCCGGGCCCTCGATCACGGGATGCTGATCATCGAGCCCCGAGGCCTGGCGCCGTCCGCCGACCTCACCTGCCCGGCGGTTCAGGAAGGACCCGGCAAGCGAACCCAGGAGTTTGGCCAGACCCCGAACGCCTTGGTGGAGCGGTGCGCCGCGGAGATCGGCCCTCGGCGGATCCACTTCAACACCCCGAACACCGCCGGTGATTTCGAGCGGGTCCGGCGGGCGCTCGCGATCGGCCGGCTCGACATCGCCGGGTTCTCCTACGGAACCCTGCTCGCCGCCGTGTACGCCGGGATGTTCCCCACGGCGGTGCGGACGCTCACCTTCAACGGATCGTTGCCGGTTGCGGGGTGGGCGTTCCTCAACCCGGACCAGCACGCGGCCGTCCGGCGGCGGTTCGAGCAGGTCTGTGCCCGGAGCCGGCAGTGCGGCGGCGGCGAGGCTTGGAGGGCGTTAGGCGTGGTGGCGGAATCGCTCCGGACGGCCCCGCGCCCGGTTCGGGCCGCGGACGGGAGCGGCGGCGGCGTGATCGTCACCCCGGCCGTGCTGGCCGGGATGATCATCCCCGCGCCCCGGCCTCGATCCGACGACGACCCCACCCTGGTGGATCCGATCATCGGCGCGCTGCTGGACGGGGCCCGGGGCAACTGGTCGGCGCTCGAGACGTTGGCGGCCCGGTATTTCGTGACCGGCACCTTCGAGCAACCGGATAGCGGGGCCTCGGCCGGTCCGGTGTTCAACCAGGCGGTCTGGTTTGCGGTGCAGTGTTCCGAGTTCGCCGGGATGCCGTGGTCGGCGTCGGACGACATCGCGACCAGACAGGCCAAGTTCGATGCGGCCCTCCGGACCGTGGCACCGGACCAGTTCGCCCCGTTCACGGTAGCGGAGTGGGCCGGTCGGAAGAACGACATGAACTATTACGACCAGTGCATGCACTGGCCGCCTTCGCCAGGTGAACCGGCGCGCCGGCCGCTCACCTCCTTCTCCAACTGGGCGAACTGGTCCGGTGCCACGGTCCGGAGGGCCGCATCGAACTTGGCCTGTCTGGTCGCGATGTCGTCCGACGCCGACCACGGCATCCCGGC